>CP079860.1:600000-1200000 GCA_019339365.1 Vibrio neptunius
TCGATTCGTATCTCGTGATCATTCCTCTGAGGCTAGCATTCCTGTTCCAGATCCATCTCCTGTTTTAAGAGAACGTATCGATCAGCAATACCAAACGATTTTGGCACGAGGCAATGTTGAAGATCCAATGGGCAACCTGACGACATTCAATTACCCTTCTAAAGGCGCACTAATCAGGCCGCCTTATACCTCCTATGCCCATTTTCTACATGTGTTGGATCTGTGTAATAGTGATCGTCAAGTCTCCATTTATTTGCCTCAAGATCCTGTTCTACGCTCTGCAGCTCTCAGTGTCTGTCTACCACGTATACAGCGTCAAAATGTCGACCTTATGTATGTTGAAGAAGATCAAAACTGGAACGAACACAGTCTAGTCGGAAAAATCGACATTGTTCATATGGGTTGGTGGCGAGATCGCTGGGCAATTGCTACTTTTGCTAACTCATCCAAAGGCATTTGTTATCTTGCTGGCGAGAATAACGAGCCTACAGAATGGCTTAGCAAAGCAAGTATTCGCCAAACTGAGTTCTATCAACAACGATTTCAAACTCTGTTTGAAAGCTTTGTTAACGAACCTCGTCGCAAGCTTCGTCCTGGTGGATTACTTCCGATGTTGGATATATTCCGAGCATGGCACAATTTATGCTATCAAGATAAGGATGGTATGACAGCCGCACAAAGTCTTGGTTTAACGCAATCACCTTTGACTCTGCGGGAACTGCTTTCATAATTAAAATTATTGTGAGGTACGCCATTAAAGCTCAGGCGTAATAATGCTTTTACTAGAGTTACATCAGTCACTATTTTTATAATAATACCGAACAATATTATACATGGCTGTTAAGGGATTAATTCATTGGATAAAAGCCAGCATCTGCTAGACACAGAGATTGAACAGCTCAAAGCACGAATTGAAAGTGAGCCTGAGAAGGTTTTAGCTATCGCTGAACAGTGCGCGACGCGCGCTAATCAGATTTTGTACCCAGAAGGGGCTGTACAGTGTCTGATTATCATGTCTCGCTGTGCTTGGAGTTTGATGGATTATCGACGTGGTCTGAAGTACATCAAAGATGCCCATGGCAAACTTAACACATTGGATACCGACGACTTTCTCCCGGAAATCCTCCACCTTCATGCTCTTCATTTTTGGGGGCAAGCCAAATACTATTCTGCCCAGCAATATTGGATTAACGCACTAGAACAATCTGCGTTGGTTGATGAAATCGAAATTCAGATTGAGTCCTTAATCGGTCTAGGGAATATCTGGCGTATCACTCATGAGTATCAACTTGCTAGGACCACTCATGAATTGGCCGTCACTGTTGCCAACAATACTCGTATCGGATGGCTGGAAGGAAAAGCAAGGATTCTCCTTGCATGGGATCTCTACTTACTCAACAATTATGTAGAAATGCTCACAGTATTGGATGGAGCGTTAGAAGCGCTCAATGGCCATGATGACAAAACCTGGCAAGCTGAAGTATGGGATTTCAGAGGCTTAGCACTGCTAGGGCTTGAGAGAATTGAAGATGCCGAAGTGGCGACGGGTAAGGCACAAGCTCTGGCAGAGAAACACGATTTAGTCTGGATGAAAGCCCATTCTTACATCAGCCAAGCAAGATTGGAGCTATTACGTAAACGCCCCGAAAAAGCGACACAATTGCTCGTCCAAGCAGAACGCTCTGCCGCCTCTTTTGATAATGGTGAACTGTTGTCTCAAATCTGCTTCCAACAATCACGTGTTGCTGAAGAACAAGGGGATTTTAAAGCCGCCTTGCACGCATTTCAGAAATATCGCAAACACTCAACGGACATGCTCAGGGAGCAAACCGCTCGCGTCAGTAACGACAGAGCGCGTACATCAAAACGCCAGCTTGAGCAACGAGCACGTAAACTGATTAATCGCATTCGCGGACAACATGAATATGATCCAGAGAAACACCTCCACCAAATGGTGTCTGAGATTTATTGGTGGGAACAACTGGTTTTATTCAAAACAGAGTTAAAGCGTTCTAACCACGCAGTAATAACGATACAGCACAGCGACTCAGAATATATTGAAGTATGTACCGAACTTGCCCACTCACTATGCAGCCATCAGGATTTACTATCACGTCTTAGTGGCGATCGCTTAGGTATTCTACTTGCCGAAAGAGACGATGCCGCACTTCAGGTATTCCATGTGCTGGCGCAAATGATTGAAATCTATCCTTGGCACCGAAAAGGGCTCAATAAATCACTACCCAAAGTGGTTTTTCAAGACATCCTAACGTTCCCCTTCACCTTAGAACAATTAGAAGAAAGCCAACCACTGGAAGTACAGAATGGAAACATTGCTCAATAAAATCTCCGAATCTGGTTTAGATGCTTCTTCAGTATCTGGTGAAGAAGCTATCATTTTCTGGAACCACATTCGTCAACATATCGCCACTACGCCACAGGAGAAGGCACAAAGTCTCATTATCAGCGCCGAATACCGCAATGAACTTAAGCAACCTGCAACCAGCATTGAAGAACTAAGAAGCGCGCTTGAGCATCTTTCTCTACCTAACGATGCTGAGTTAATCCTCGAAGTCAAAAGTAGCCTTGCCGACAAGCTGGTCGAAGGTGGTGACTATTCGGGAGCACTACAGGAATACATCACTTCTTCGACCATAGCAGTAGATACCAGCCATATTGATGCTTACGTTTTAGCCGTTCTAGGGATGGGTAACCTATGCGACGCTTATGGCGACCACAATCGTGCACTGCGTTATTATCAAAAGATTGACGGCATCGATCATGCGATTTCTAGCCGTTCGCTGCGTCTTCGCTACAAACTTTATATGTTGGCATGTTACATTGAACTCAATCGGACAACCGCCGCCAAAGATTTACTCAAAGAGTGTTCAGAACTCGCAATACTGGTGAGTGATAAGGTGCTTGCTGGACAGATATTACTTTATCAAGCGAAGTTATATCGCCATCAAGGTAAACAAGACAAAGCGATTGAATGTCTTGGCAATGTTCAGTACACCGCAGGAAACATCCACTCCACTTGGTTATCCAACATGATTCGCCTTGAATTGGCACACAGCCTAAACGAATCCAACAAACCACACCTTGCTAACTGGGTACTAGAAAACGCTCAGAAAAAGGTCAAACACTACGCTTCACCAGTGCTGAATCTAAAACTGAATACCGCTCTCGGTGATATTTATGAGCAACAAGGCAATTTCAAGCAAGCTTTATACTGCCAGAAAAAGGCGTTTCGCATAGAAAGCGACTTGATGAAGCAAATCCCTATTGGTGAGCTGGGCGCTGCCCAGTTGCGCCGCTTGTCACGATTTGAACTGCAACTCAAGCTGATTCTGTCAGAGCTGGAAAACCGCGAGCTTAAAGAGACAACGGAAAGTCAGAAACATACCGTGGCTCAGCTTCAACAAGATGTATTTACTGATCCTCTGACCAACTTGCACAACAGGCGTTGGCTCGATGTAAAACTCAAAGATCTGCTCCTTCATGATGTACCCTTCGCGTTAATGGTGATTGATATAGACCACTTTAAGTCCATTAATGATGAACTCAGTCACCTAGTCGGTGACAAAGCCATCGTAAATGTCTCTCACGAATTATCCGCTTACTTTAAATTCAGAGGGGCATCGAGTGTTCGTTTTGGCGGAGAAGAATTCTTGGTCATCCTAGAGAGAACGACATTGGAGCAAGCGACTATGCACGCGGAAAACTACCGCGAGCGTATTTTCAAGTTTGGCTGGCAAGACATTCTTGGAGAACGCGGTCTGACAGTAAGTGTTGGGATTACGCTTCATAGAGAAGGGGAAAATACTCAGCGTACTTTTTATCGAGCAGACAAAGCGCTCTACCGTGCGAAAGCCAATGGACGCAACCAAGTCTGTACTGAGTAATTTCTAGGGTAAAAAGAACAAAGATACTCCTACTATTGCAGCCAAGGTACCAATAATGCTTTTGGCTGTCACTTTCTCCCCTTTCACCACATAAATACCCAACATAAACACTGGGCTGGTTGCAATCAGCGTTTGAGCAATAGCAGGATTAGCGTGCTTCAAGGCGATTTGTTGCAGCCACAATGCCAAAAATGTTCCCACAAAGATCGCACCGAGTAGCCAAAGAAAGGCCGACTTTGTCAGTTGTCCTAAATGTTTTTTGATGGACGAGAAAGGTTTTTTTTCAAAAACACTATCACCATAGCCACCGCCAGCACACCGATAGACAGTCGAATTAACGCTCCCAACAGAGGCGATAAGTCTCCGGCCACTAGAGCGTAATGTGAGATAACCACTCCCGACGCCTGACACACACTCGCAAGCAAGCCAAACCCCACACCAGACCAATTCGTTTGTTCTCCACGGGCATCTGGCTGAAAAATCACGAAAGTGACGGCTAACGTCGTCAATAACACACCGAACCAACTTTGCAGAGGTAAAACCGAACCTAAGGCGACCAACGCCAACACACCTGACAGCGGCGGTGCTAAGGATTCCAGTAACAAGGTTTTATTGGCGCCAATTCGCTTGAGTGAAGCAAAATAAGCGCTATCTCCGGCAGCAATGCCTATAATTCCGGAGACAGCCAATATCGCCAGATGAGTAGACGATATCACCATCGTGGGTATCTCAATCCATGGTAACGCCACCAGCATCATGCCCGAGGCGGCAACGCCTTTGACGATATTAAGCTGCATGGCTGAAAAGTGGTGACTGAATTGGCTATAAATCCAAGTCGCCATCGCCCAGACCACTGCAGCCGACAATGCGGCAATCTCTCCCTGAAATTCCATCTACTCACCTCGATATTGATTTAAGAGAAACAAACAGAAATAGGTAATCTCTCTCTAAATTCTTGTTTTTATTTCTATACTTAAACTGGTATCACCGTATGTTTTATTGAATAAAAACACAATAACAGGAAAGCTTTTATGTTTTTGGACTACTTTGCGCTAGGTTTACTTATCTTTGTCGCACTGGTGATTTTCTATGGCATCATTGTAATTCACGATATTCCGTATGAAATAGCCAAGCAGAGAGCACACCCACATCAGGATGCGATTCACTATGCAGGTTGGGTCAGCTTATTCACACTACATGCTATTTGGCCATTTCTCTGGATATGGGCCACGCTCTGGCGTCAGGAAAGAGGTTGGGGATTCCAAAAACTGGAAGAAGAACAGCACGATATTCATCACCGTGTCGATTCACTCATCGATCAGGTTAGTCAGCTACAAAAAGAGGTACGTCACCTCAAAGAGAGACACCAGACTACTCCTTCCCCTGCGATCCGAATGGATGATCATGAGGAGGAACAGTAATGGATTTGCTCCTTATTCTCACGTACGCCGCGTTGTGCATTGCGATTTTTAAGATCTTCAACATCCCGCTCAATAAATGGACAGTGCCAACTGCCGTATTAGGTGGTGTGGTATTGGTCGGTACATTGATTCTTTTAATGAACTACAACCATCCGTTCACTCAGCTTGGCAATCAAGTTTTTTCCAGTACACCTATCGTTTCAGGAGTAAGAGGTCGGGTTATCGAAGTGCCTGTTGAGCCCAATAAACCGCTCAAACAAGGGGACATTCTCTTTATGATTGACCCTATCCCATACCAAGCAGAAGTTGAGAAGCTTGAAGCACAAATTAAAGAGGCCAGCCAAGGCGCTCTTGGGCTGGAGTCTGACGTACAAGAAGCGCAAGCTGCGCAAGCTCAAGCCATCGCCGATAGAGACAAAGCCCAGCGCGAATATTCGCGGTATCAGCGCGGTTACGAAAAAGGCGCGTTCACCGAGCAGGAACTGGACACTCGACGTCAAGCCTACAAGGCTGCTGAAGCCGCGGTCAAAGTTGCTGAGGCCAGAGTAGACCAAGCCAAGATTGCCCTCAACTCAGAAATAGGCGGTGAGAACACCACGGTCGCACGTTTGCTAGCTGAGCTGCGTCAAGCAGAATTTGACTTGGAGCAGACTATTGTCAAAGCCCCCACTAATGGCTTTGCGACTCAATTGGCCTTGCGCCCTGGCGTGATGGCAGTTCCACTGCCACTGGCTCCAGTAATGACATTCGTTCATACCGAAGAAACGCTGTATGCCGCTGCGTTCAGGCAAAACTCTCTACAACGCTTACAACCAGGCTATGAAGCAGAATTTCTCTTCAGAGCCCTTCCAGGAAAGGTCTTTAAGGGAGAGGTTGTAGACGTACTGCCCGCCATTGGCGAAAGCCAGTTTCAGGCGCGAGGTGCCCTGCTTGGCACGGAAGCATTGCGCACCAGTGGACGAGTCTTTGTCACTTTAAAGATCACGGATGACTTGTCCGACTACCACTTGCCCATGGGGACAGCAGTCGAAGTGGCGGTTTATTCCGATCAATTCACTCATGTTTCCATTATGCGTAAAGTACTCATTCGAATGAAAAGCTGGCAGAACTATCTCTACCTAGACCATTAAAATCCGTCAGAAAGCAAAAAGGCCTCTTACAAGAGGCCTTTTCATTTGTAGATGAGCACATTAACCGATAAAGGAGATGTACCCTTGAAGGATAATTAAGTTCACAATGTCGATAAAGAAAGCACCCACAATCGGCACCACCATAAATGCCTGAGGTGATGGGCCATATTGGTTGACTACTGACCCCATGTTCATCACAGCCGTGGGCGTTGCACCTAAACCAAATCCACAATGACCACCCGCGATAACAGCCGCATCGTAGTTTGAGCCCATAACCTTAAAAGTCACAAAGTAAGTAAAAATACCTAAGATCACCGATTGAACCGAAAGGATGATCAGAAACGGAATCGCGAGATCAAAAATGTTCCACAGCTTCAAGCTCATTAGAGCCATGGCTAAGAACAGTGACAATGAAACCGTGCCCAGAATATCGACTGTTTCTGCATCTACCTTATGAGTTTTGGTCACTTCCATGATATTAGTGATAAACACGCCAATAAATAGCGCATAAACGAAATCAGGGATCATCAGCCAGCTAATCTCCAGACTGCTGACCCATTGTTCCAAGTATTTGGCTCCTGTCACACAGATAAGCAAAACAAACAGGATTTCAATCACTTTTTTCGCTGTAACCTTGTCCTCTTCATACTCATTGTAAGTGATGACTTCAGGAAACTTTTCATGGGTATCTGTCCCGCGTCCGTATTCTGATTCAAGGTTGTTTTTATTGATCAGCTTTTTGAGCAACAGGGCTACCGATGATACCACCGATAATCAGACCAAACGTGGCAGAAGCCATCGCGATTTCTAGCGTGTTCTTCAGGCCATAAGTTTCTGAAAAGGTTTGAGACCAAGCTGCGCCGGTTCCGTGTCCACCGGATAGAGTGATAGAACCAGCAATCAAGCCCATTAAAGGGTCTAAGCCTAGCGCAGAAGCCAATGACACTCCAACACCGTTTTGAATCATGATGTAAAAAGATGCAACCGCAAGAAAGATAAAGACTTTAACGCCACCTTTCATCAACTGCGTATAGTTTGCTGCCAAGCCAACAGTACTGAAAAACATCAGCATAAAAGTATTTTGTAACGGCAGTGAGAATTCCAGATCCAATTCGTTAAAATGCATGCCTGTAATGATCATCGCCACAATCAAACCACCCACAATGGGCTCTGGAATATTGAACTTCTTCAGAATAGGGAGCTTAGAATTTACAAAGTGGCCTAGAAACAAAACGCTGATTGCGATTAAGAAAGATTCTAGTGGTCCAACCGAAATTATCTGATTCATATAACCTCTTCATTGTCTGTCACTCATCTTCCCTAACGAGCTAAGAGCATATTGCTCTGGGCCATTTCGTTACCAAGGCCTCGGTAACAATTGCAGGCACTGATTGAGATGTTCTCTGTTAAAAAAACGTCCTATCCACAGCGGGTAAACCCGCTCAATTTCAACATCGAAACCCTACGGTGTACGTTAGGGACCGAAAAAGAAAGCGGACATTATTAATAAACTCACAGGCATTTGTCGAGCATGGAGAGAAAATTCGCGTCATGAAACGATGTAAATTGACGAGGAATTGACCAAAAGACAAAAAAAAAAAGCCAATCGCAATAAGGGCGATTGGCACATATATTGTGTGAACAAAAATCATTCACTAACAACGTCAGTTGGCTAGGTGACCCTCGGCTTAATAAGGGTCACTTCAAGTAATGCAGATAGCGTGCCAACTTAAAAAGGCCATAAAATACCAATATTGGTCCAATTTTTAGCCAATTTATTATAATCAATATGCAAAATGAAAATTGCATTTTGCAAATAAGTGCAATTCGATATTAAACAAGTCTCTTATCGATTAATTTATCAATTCACTGTTTTCATACTTTTTTACGTTATTGACGATATACTCTCATCACCTGAACTGACCCGTTGTAACGAATGAACTACTTATCTACTTTTTTTCAAAGGCCTAGCCATGGGTGCGGCCGACGTAGTACCCGGTGTCTCTGGAGGCACCATTGCCTTTATTACAGGCATCTATGACACCTTATTGGAAAGTATCCGACGCATTAATCCTAGCTTACTCGGCATTTTGAAGCATGATGGAATCAAAGCAGCGTTCAACCATATCAACGGCTTATTCCTTGTCGCGCTGTTCGGTGGTGTGCTAACCAGTATTGCGACACTTGCCAAGCTGATTTCGTGGTTACTAGTCACGCACCCTATCCCTTTATGGTCCTTTTTCTTTGGTCTGATTCTGGTTTCTGTTTTCCATATGCTGAAACAAATTGAGAAAAGAAGCATCAGTCGCCTTATCTTCCTATTACTCGGGGTCGGTTTTGCTTATAGCATTACCATCCTCAACCCCCTTCAAATGGATCCAACCAGCATCAATATCATGTTTGCCGGAGCGATCGCTATATGCGCGATGATCTTGCCTGGCATCTCTGGCAGCTTTATATTGCTACTCATTGGTATGTACAGCCCAGTTCTTGGTGCAGTCAAATCATTGGATGTAACTGTCTTGCTGCTTTTCTTGACTGGCTGCGTTATAGGTTTACTGAGTTTTTCTCACGTACTGTCATGGCTACTGAGTCGTTTCAGAGACTTAACTCTGATTTTTCTAACCGGCCTAATGATTGGCACACTACCAAAGATCTGGCCTTGGAAAGAAACGTTGACGTGGCGCACTAACTCAAGTGGCGAACAGGTCCCGTTGCTCGAACGCAATCTCTCACCGCTGGACTTTGAAGCCATCACTTCACAACCTGCCCAGATAGGCATGGCCATCATTCTAATGCTGTGTGCTATTGCACTGGTTCTCAGCTTGGAAAAATTCGCCGATAAGCGTGATATCTAGTTAAGTGTCAAGCAGCCAACTGGCTGCTTTTCTTTTACCTCCTGTGCGCTTCTACTCATTCCAAACGCTCATAGCGGTCAACTTTTAATCGATTGCGCCATTCAAGCAAGTTAGACACGATAGGGTCACTACAATCATCGAGTACCTCATTATGTCTCATGTTTTCCATCGACACTGCCATACTCGTTTACCCACCGTCAGTCACGGCGATGGTGTCTATCTTTTTGATACACAAGGTAAAGCCTATCTAGATGCGTGCGGAGGGGCTGCAGTTTCTAATCTTGGCCATAACCACCCATCGATTAAACGAGCAATCATAGAACAGCTTGAGCGTATCCCTTTCGCTCACACAGGTTTTTTTACTAACGAACCTAGCGAACAATTGGCTGAAGCACTTTGCAATCTAATGCCTGCTCAATTTAAACATGTGTATTTTGTGAGTGGCGGATCCGAAGCAGTAGAGTCGGCGTTAAAAATGGCACGTCAGTATTATGTCGAGATTGGAAAAACGACTAAGACTCAGTTCATAGCCCGAAAACAAAGCTATCATGGCAATACTTTAGGCGCACTCGCCGTCGGTGGAAACGAATGGCGACGAGCTCCATTCCGACCAATGCTGACAACCAGTCATCATATCGACCCCTGTTACTCATATCGTCTGAAACATGGGAGTGAATCAGAGTTGGACTATTCACTTCGCAGCGCCAATCAGCTTGAGGAAAAAATCCTCGAACTAGGTGCAGAAAATGTCATGGCGTTTGTGGCAGAACCTATTGTCGGTGCTACTGCTGGCGCAGTACCGGCTACAAGGGGCTACTTCAAACGAATTAGGGAGATCTGCGATCAGTATGAGGTTTTGCTTATATTAGATGAAGTGATGTGTGGTGTCGGTCGCAGCGGCAGTTTTTTTGCATTTGAACAAGAACAGATAGAGCCTGATCTGGTCTGTATTGCAAAAGGGCTGGGAGCAGGTTATCAACCTATTGGCGCTACCATCGCCAATGACCGGATTTACCAAGCTATTGCCAATGGTAGCGGTTTCTTCCAGCATGGCCACACCTTTATGGCGCACCCGATGGCATGTGCCTCTGCACTGGCCACGGTCGAAGCTATTCAACAGGAAAGATTGTTATCATCAGTGCAATCTCACGGCGCAGAACTAAAACAAACACTGCTGAATGAACTGGGCGATTTGCCTTACGTAGGCGATATCCGCGGTAAAGGTCTTTTCCTTGGCATTGAGCTCGTCAAAGATCAAGACAGTAAGGCTCCGCTCGATATCGCCACAAAAGCACATGCTGCGGTAAAGTATCAAGCGATGGAAAACGGCCTAATGTGCTATCCAATGTCTGGAACCATTGACGGTAAACAAGGTCATCACATCCTGTTAGCGCCGCCTTTCATCATCGAACCTCACCACATTGACGAGATTGTGACTAAACTGAAAACCACATTAACTGAGGTGTCCGGGACATGGATTTAACACCAAGAGATGCTGGCTATCAGCAAACCTGTGCAATTATCGTGGCGCCAAATGGAGCGCGAAAAACCAAGCAAGATCATCCAAACCTTCCAATGAACGAGGAAGAGATTATCTCTGAGGTCATCGCCTGTCGTGATGCCGGCGCTGCCATGGTTCACCTTCACTGCCGAGACGAGAATGGCCAACACAGTTTGGAAATCGAATCCAATCGACAGTTGTACGACAGAGTAAAACAGGCCGTCGATGACAGCATTATTGTCCAGTTGACAACCGAAGCCATAGGGATTTACAGCATAGAGCAACAAATAGCACTGACTAAAGCGATCAAGCCCGAAGCCGCCTCATTTGCACTCCGTGAGCTGATTCCCGATGACAACCATATTGAGTCTGGAAAAGCCTTTTTCCATTGGGTTGCGGAACACGGAATCATCAGTCAAATCATCCTCTACGATCAAGATGATATTCACCGCTACTTCCAGCTGCGTGCTCAGGGAATTTTGCCGACCGTGGCTCAACACGCACTCGTCGTTCTTGGCCGATACCACAACGAACAGCAATCCAGTCCGTGGGATTTAATGCAACTCGACTTGAATCAGTTCGTTCAACAAAACGTTCACCTCGCCGTCTGTGCCTTTGGCAATCGTGAGCAGGACTGCCTCATCAGTGCAATGCTACTTGGGCTCGATATCCGTGTCGGTTTTGAGAACAATCACCTTGACCCACGAGGAATCCCAGCAATTAATAATGCGGAACAAGTGAGAAACCTCAAAAAAATTAATAAATTATTAAACATTCCGATTCATGATGCATATAGTTTCCGGAGGGTACTAACAAAGCGTTGATTGGTGCCTGTGCAAAGTAAGATAGGATCGTTACACGCAATAAAAAGGAATGACTATGACATTGCTAAAAAACGTAATGACTGCCACCTCGGTAGCTGCACTTTTAGGCGCCACTTTTTACGCTTCGGCTGCTGATAGATTTATTACCATTGGCACTGGTGGGGTAACAGGCGTCTACTACCCAACTGGTGGTGCTATTTGCCGTCTGGTAAACAAAACCAAAAAAGAACATGGGATTCGTTGTTCTGTTGAATCTACAGGTGGTTCCATCTATAACATCAACACCATTCGCGCCGGTGAGCTGGACTTAGGTATCGCACAGTCTGACTGGCAGTACCATGGCTACAATGGGACAAGTAAGTTCTCCGATGCAGGTCCATTCAAAGAACTACGTGCTGTGTTCTCTGTTCACCCTGAGCCGTTCACCGTTGTAGCTCGCGCCGATTCAGGCATCAAGAGCTTTGAAGATCTTAAAGGTAAACGTGTCAACATCGGCAACCCAGGCTCAGGCCAACGCGGTACAATGGAAGTTCTAATGGACCAATATGGTTGGACGACTAAAGACTTCAAGTTAGCTTCTGAGCTAAAAGCAGCTGAACAGTCTAAAGCATTGTGTGATAACAAAATTGATGCGATGGTTTACGTCGTAGGCCACCCAAGTGGCGCGATTCAGGAGGCGACCACTTCCTGTGACAGTCACATTGTTCAAGTCGCAAGCCCTCAGGTCAACAAACTCTTATCTGACGCAAGCTACTACCGCACTGCAACAGTTCCTGGAGGCATGTACAAGGGCAACCCTGACGATGTTCAAACATTTGGTGTTGGTGCTACATTTGTCTCTTCCACTGCAGTACCGGAAGATGTGGTATACAACACGGTAAAAGCGGTATTTGAAAACTTCGACGACTTCCGCAAACTCCACCCTGCGTTCGCCAACCTGAAAAAAGAAGAGATGGTCAAAGACGGTCTGTCTGCACCTCTTCACCCAGGCGCGCTTAAATACTATAAAGAAGTGGGATTGATTAAGTAACCACGTAATAAATAACAAACCCGGCAAACGCCGGGTTTATTATTTATTCTCTTCAAGTTCGTCTCTGAGCCACTGATGAAAAAGCTGAACTTTCCTTGAAGCCAAACGGTAATTCGGCACACTCAAATAGTAACCATAGCCACTGAGCATCGATAGACCAAGCAGATTGTTCACCTGAGCATTGTCCAACATTTCACGCGCCATAAAATCAGGCACCAAAGCCAACCCTTTCCCCCGCTTCACCGCCTCTAATGACAAGTAAAAATGTTCGTAACCGACACCATAATAGTTGAGTGGCTCCGAGCACTGATGCTCTAACTTAAACAGCTCCCACAACTGTGGTCTAGTGGTTTGAGGGATCAAAGTATGCTGTGTTAACACAGAAGTAAAATCGCGACAGGACGCGGATTGTTCACCGATCAAAAGTAGCTTTTCATGACACAAGAGTTGACTGTGCTCGTAATGCTTAGACAGCGGCAAACAACGCAAGGCGATATCCGACTCACCTGCAAGTTTAAGCTGGGCATTCTCACGAGTACGTATTTTAACCTGCAACTGTGGATACAAACGCCGAAACTCTTCGATCTTAGGCAGCAACCATAAGCTGGCAAACGAAGGCGTCACATCAATGGTCAGTAACTCTTGCTGTGTATCACTTTGAATCAGGCTAGCGGTAGCGTGTTGGATGATCTCTAGCGCTTCAATAACTTTGGGTAAGTATTGCTTTCCAGCTGTCGTCAATTCAATGCCATTCAACTGACGCTCTAACAATGGCCTACCAACCATCTGCTCCAGTATCGCTATCTGCTTACTCACTGCACCCTGAGTGACATACAGCTCTTCTGCTGCTTTTGAAAAACTCTGATGATGAGCAACCGCGATAAACGATCGCAGGGCTTTAATCGAAGGGAGTTCGCTTCCTTTCAGCATAGGTATGAACCTATTCTTTTAATTCATACACGCAGAATAAGAGGCGTAATGGGCAGTTGTAAAGAGAAGTATGGAGCCAAACTAAAACAGCCTGTCTGATGACAGGCTGTTTTATGATTATAAGCTGTTCTTGCGACTTGGCAGAAAAACCTCACCCAACATGCAACGAACACTACCACCACCGATTGATTCTATGGTCTGCACGTTGAATGGAAGAAGCTTACCATGGCTCGACAACTGAGCACGTTGTGCTGGTGAAAACGCGTCGAACGCCGATTGTGACATTGCGATCACTTTATCACCATTGACAGTCTCAAGTTCCAAGATATTGCCACAGAACTGGTTCATCTGCTCAAGGCTGATAGAGATAACCTGCTTATCTTTCGCAAGAGATTTGAGTACAAACCGGCGCTCAAATTCTGGAATCACTTCATCGCAAATCACACAAAAATGTTCACCGATCGCCATCATTACATTGGTGTGATAAATAGGTTTTCCGGAGGGTAGTGCCGTCTGAAAAGACACCACACGCTCGTAACCGATTCGCTCAGCATAATCTTCCAACACTTCGCGGTCACAACGTTGTGAAAGCGCAGCATAAATGGTGCGATTAACATGATCAATCACCATCACACCTGTACTTTCTAGGTGTGCATTCTGTGTTAAGTAATCCGTCAACGAATCTTCACTAGACACAGCTCGACCTGCCGCTTCTAGTGCTTGACGCAGGGCATCAGGGCGAACTTCCTGTTGACGATTTTCACATGCCATAGGAAAGGTGTAGAGAGCACCGTCAGCAGTGGTGCTGAACCAATTGTTTGGGAATACGGCGTCTGGTGTTTCTACCGCACCAAGTGGGTAGTCAAATTCAACGACCTGAACACCAGCATGGCGCAATTGTTCAACCATAGTGTTGTACTCTTGCATTGCTTGATTGCGAACCTGTTCCGTTGTTTCGCTGACTTGATGTTGAAACTCATTGTCTCGAGCGGTTTCAGCATTAAACGCAAACTCTTTTGGTGGCACCATCACCACACAGTTAGCGTTTTGCACTGTAGAAACTGACTTTTCTAGTTGTGTTTGCTGTTTGAACATTGCGATAGACTCGTTATATCTCACTCACTTACGTTGAATTGTAGACATATTGTTAAAACAAAAATAACTGAATTCACCCATCCCAACCGATAGTCACCATGTATTTTTACTGTGAATTTCATTTTTCTCAGTAAATTTTATTGCCAGCAAGACTTTTTAAACCGATTGTATGAATAATATGCAGCAGCTCGTATAACAATTGATTGATATATGGTTACATTTCAAACATTAACGAGCTACCATATGACACAAACGCAATAGCCATCTCTGGCTCTCTCCTGCGTTGTGATATTTTAAGGCGAGATATGTTTAAGAAATTTGAAGGATTCACAAAACCTTTTCCCGATGAAGAACCCTCTCAACCACCGAGTGGGATCTTTGCTTTCTGTCGCTATTACACTCGTGGATTTGAGATCCCTCTGATCCTGATGTCATTAATGGCCACTGTGGTTGCGATAGTCGAAGTGTCACTATTTGGTGCAATGGGCAACCTAGTTGACTGGCTATCGACCAGCAACCCGAACACCTTCTGGCAAGAAAACCAGTCACAGCTAATGCTGTATGGTGGCTTACTACTTATAGTGATGCCCATCTTGGTCGTCGCGTATTCTCTTTTGGTCCACCAAACATTGCTCGGCAACTACCCAATGTCGATTCGCTGGCTCGCGCATCGCTATCTGCTCAAACAAAGCCTGAACTTCTATCAGGACGATTTTGCAGGCCGTGTTGCAACCAAAGTGATGCAAACTTCTCTGGCCGTGCGTGAAACGGTGATGAAAACGATGGACGTTTTCGTTTATGTCTCGGTGTATTTTACCGCGATTGTCGTGCTTTTAGCGCAGGCTGACTGGCGTTTAATGATCCCAATGGTGATCTGGCTACTGTGTTATGTCTGCATTCAAATATACTTCGTTCCTAAGTTGAAGCAGGTCGCGTCAGAGCAAGCCGATGCACGTTCGACCATGACAGGCCGTATCGTCGATAGCTACACCAACATTGCGACCGTTAAATTATTCTCCCACAGCAAACGGGAAACGGTGTACGCAGAAAACGGCATGCGCGGCTTTCTTGATACCGTTTATCGCCAGATGCGTTTAGTGACTGGTTTTGACGTCGCTGTTGAGATAACCAACTACCTCCTGGTCTTCACCATAGGTGCATTGTCTATTTATCTATGGATGGACAACTCGATCAGCATTGGTGCCATCGCTATTGCGATTGCTCTGGCTCTACGTATTAACGGCATGTCGATGTGGATCATGTGGGAAGTAGGGGCTCTGTTTGAAAACATGGGAACCGTAGTCGATGGTATGAAAACACTCTCAAAACCCATTGATATTCAAGACAAAGATAATGCTAAGCCTCTTAAAGTTGAGCACGGTGGGATCGAGTTTGACAATGTTAGCTTCCATTATGGCGACGAAAACAAAGGAGTGATCAGCCACCTCAACCTGAATATTAAGCCAGGGGAAAAAGTCGGTTTGGTGGGTCGCTCCGGTGCAGGTAAATCCACCTTGGTCAATCTGCTTTTGCGTTTCCATGATGTTGAGAGCGGCAACATCAAGATCGATGGTCAGGTGATTTCTGATGTCACTCAAGATTCTCTGCGCAGCAATATCGGTATGGTGACGCAAGATACATCCCTGTTGCATCGTTCGATTCGCGACAACATCCTTTATGGTAACCCTGATGCCAGCGAAGAGGATCTGTTACGTGCGACTAAACAAGCCCATGCACACGAGTTCATCGAGACGCTCAATGACCCATTTGGCAACAAAGGCTACGATGCTCAAGTAGGTGAGCGAGGCGTGAAGTTGTCTGGCGGTCAAAGACAGCGAATTGCAATCTCGCGAGTATTACTCAAAGATGCGCCATTATTGATTCTGGATGAAGCAACTTCTGCACTGGATTCAGAAGTAGAAGCCGCCATTCAAGAAAGTCTCAATGAGCTAATGAAAGGAAAAACCGTTATCGCCATTGCACACCGCTTATCCACCATCGCTGCAATGGATCGTCTAATTGTCTTGGATAAAGGCCAAATTGTTGAACAAGGTACTCATCAGGAACTGATTCAAAACAAAGGGATTTATGCCCAGCTGTGGGCCCACCAAACGGGTGGATTCATCGCAGATGATACTGAAGTGGCCTAAGTGACTGATTTATATAAAAGTTAAGTAAGTTGAATAGTGGCGATATACTGACAATAACCGACTAAAACCGAGGTTAATTGACAGTTGTCGCCATTTTGTCGCCACTTTTTAACGACTCGTTTTCGAGGGGATTAAGCTCAACAGCCTGCATAAGATGGTCTGGTGAGAAGTGCGCATAAGCCATGGTTTGTTCAATCTTACTATGACCTAGAATACGCTGCAGTACCAAAATGTCCCCTCCATTCATCATAAAGTGACTGGCGAACGTGTGTCGCAATATATGCGTCGCTTGCCCACTTGGAACATGCTCTGGCAAGGCACGTTTCACACACTCCCAAGCCGCATAGTAAGTCACGTCAAATACGGCTGACTCACTCACCGCAACATCGAGTAGTTCACGATATAAAGCGCGAGATATTGGAACAGAGCGGTTCTTTTTGCCTTTGGTTTCTGTAAACAGCAATTTGTACTGGCTGACCTGAGAACACTTCAACTTTAGAGCCTCACCTATTCTCGCCCCTGTCGCTAGACATACTTTGCAAGCCACACAGATTTGCCCAGCTGAAGGGCTGTTATCGCAGCGCACACGCTCGAGAAACGGGGTTATTTGTTCTTTGGTTAAATACGCTAACTCTCGCTGACTACTCGCGACCAGTTCAATATCGGCCAATGGGTTGGGCATGTCCCAACGTTCGTACTTAATGAGCTTATTGAACATCGCCCGTAAGGTTTTGAGCTCGATATTATGAGTGGTGGCAGATATGACGATATCTGGCCTTGTTGGGTGGTGACTAACGCGGTTAGCTCGATAGTGAAGATAATCGTTAGCCGTAAATAAACGGGCAAGTGGATTACCAAGCATCCGTATGGTTTTTTCCATCACATCATAGGAGACTTTACCCGTTTTCACAGTATGCCCATGAACTTGCCACCAGGTATCGAGTAAGTCTTGCAAACGGCGGTGATCGGTTTTCTTACCTAACCAGGGCTTGTCGTCTATTTCCTTCATCGTAAATAGCTCAAAAGACTTGGCCTCCCCTTTGGTGGCAAACTTCTTACGAACACGCTTGCCGCCTCGCCCTTGAGGGTAACATTCACATAGCCACGGTTTTTTTGAGCCGTCTTTTAGGTTACGAATAGACATATCAATACCAAGAAAATACTGTATATAAAAACAGTACGGCATTGTCGTTAGTTTTTCAATGTGCGGTAGGATGGCGCCTATACACTTTTGATGAAAGGTCTAAGTCTGCCCCAGAAGATTGGCTCGGTAATAAGTGATACATTAGAATGAAGCAGATCTTTGTTGCTCTGCCTTTTACTCCCCTACACTAACATTAAGATAAGCACACCGACTTGATAACGTGAGTCTATCTAGGAGGTATTGATGAGTTGGATTATGGACATTTTCCGAAACTTCTTTGGTAAACAGAATACCACGAAGCGCGATTACCCAATGCTGAAAATGGTTAACCCAGATCGTGTGGTAATGGATATGAAAGCATTCCGTAAAAGCAAAACTGCGCAAGAACAAGCCAAAGCTGCCAGAGAAGGCTATTTAAAAGACAATAAAGTGCAGGCATGACATTGCACACCATAATTTCTAAAGAAGGAGCCTAGTGGCTCCTTCTTACCGAATCAGCGAAAGTTGTAGTGCCTGTTCTTTGTATGCTTAGCCCTTGATGGTAACATTCACATAGCCACGGCTTTTTTGACCCGTCTTCTAAGTTTCGAATAGACATATCAACACCAACAAACACCGCATGTATATGCGGTATTTGTTTGGGTGAAGTTTTTCAATCTTCTAGTTAGATATAAGTGCACAATTGCAGCTACAGAGTATTGCTAGCTAACCACACATTACGTAGCCACTGTACCATCGCTGACATAGTGTTTTTGTCCATTCGATATGCTAAGTAAAATCGCTCTATCTAGTGCGTTTTCAGTTAACTCTAATTGCGTTTTGGCCTGTTGTTTCAGTGAAAAAACATCGATACATGAACCTGCTTTCTCAAGATTGACAGCAAGGTAAATCCCATTAGACGAGGAAGCACCTATTTCACCAATTAAAAGATAACCTAGCCGCAAGACATCACTTTGATCTAAAGAACTCACTGTATGTTCTCCTGCATCTTTTTTTTCCAGTCCAAAGAGGCTGTATGACATGATACTCAAGAATCTTTGAATTAAGTTGATGCTCTCTCAGAACTTTCTCTGCAGTAACCACGTAAGTTTCAAAAACTCTCTCCAACTCACTTTCTGTAAGTAATGGGGATTCATCATTAGATTTATACTGCCTTAACACCGATACTACTATTTCAGATACAAATGGCAGTAGGGCTAGATTATTGATAGCGCTCTCTAATAGCTTTACTTTATCATCCTCACCCATTCGGATCACTTTATTGACAAGCCTACACATGGCTTTATGGTTGCTAATACTTACAAACATATCGCTAAAAAGATCGCTATGCTGATCGAATAAATTTTCTTTCATCAGAACATCTGCCAAGACATTCAGATTCTCCAAATAATGCCAAGAGTTGTATTTTCGACTTTCAAGCTGAAAAGTATATAGTTCTAAAAATCGAGAAATCGCATTATCATCTATCGCACTTTCCAAGACATCCAGATTTGATTCAGCATCATCAATAAATTTACGAACACCCTCATCGGAGAACAAACCTCTAGGTGTAGAAATATGCAGCGCTGTTGATAACCGATCAATACTATCAATACGCCCTGCCGCGTCTGCATCACTCACCCCATAAAATTTATATTGAAAATGCCGTTCTATAGATGGGAAAACTTCCCCTAAAAGTCCCTCTATTGGATTGTTATCTGGCATATTCATTTCTTTGTAAATATTAGTACGCCAAACCTTAGCTTCTTTCAGTGCATGTTTTTTTTCATCACTGTTAAACCGAATATTTTTGCCGTTGTGGTGATTCGTGTACGTATATGGTTCATTTTTAATATGTTCGTAAACTTTGTTGCACTTAGTAGCAAGAACCGAAAGTATGAACAAATCGGTTGTACTAACCTCATGTTTCACAATTTGATAGACGAACTTAAAATGATTCATCGTACGTTTCACATCACGAGGAGTCTCTAGTATTTGCTTTATGTAGTGGTTTAATGATCCCGGACACCAAATTAGGTGGTAAAGTCTCCACCATACATGAGGTGTTCAATGACAAAACGACAACGACGTACATTTTCTTCTGAATTCAAAGTAGAAGCTGCAAGCTTGGTTCTTGATCAAGGTTACTCAATATCTGAGGCGGCACGCTCTCTAGACATCGGTGATACAGCCTTACGACGCTGGGTCGAGCAACTAAAGATTGAGCGTGGCGGAGAAACGCCAACGGTTAAAGCTTTGACGCCAGAACAGCAGAAGATCCAAGAGTTAGAAGCTAGGATTAATCGCTTAGAAAGAGAAAAATCCATACTAAAAAAAGCTACAGCTCTCTTAATGTCGGACGAACTAGAACGTTCTCGCTAATTGACCAGTTGAGGGAGCACGAAACGGTCAAAGTTCTTTGTGAGCTGTTCGATGTTGCGTCTTCCTGCTACTACGAGTTTAAACAACGAAAGCCGGATGTTAATCGCATTCGGTTAGCCAGCAGAATGAAGCAGCTCTTTAACATGAGTCGCGGCGCTGCTGGTAGCAGAACTCTTGCTTCTATGCTGAAGTCTGAAGGCTTTGATGTCGGACGTTTCAAAGTACGTAAGCTTATGCAAGAAGCAGAGCTGATAAGCAAACAACCGGGCTCGCATCGCTATAAGCAGGCTAAGCTAGAGCGACCAGATATCCCCAATAGGTTGAAGCGTGAGTTCTCTGTTACCACTCCAAATGAAGTTTGGTGTGGCGATATTACTTACATCTGGTGCGGTTCAAAGTGGAGTTATCTGGCTGTTGTACTCGACCTATTTAGCCGTCGTGTAGTGGGTTGGGCACTATCAGACAAACCTAATGCAGAGTTGACTTGCAAAGCCTTGGACATGGCTTGGGAACAACGAGGACGACCTAACAACGTGATGTTCCACTCAGACCAAGGAAGCCAATACAGTAGCCTAAAATACCGTCAAAGGCTTTGGCGATATCGCATAACTCAGAGCATGAGTCGTCGAGGTAATTGCTGGGATAATGCTCCTATGGAAAGGCTATTTAGAAGCCTAAAAACCGAATGGATACCAGCGACAGGATATTTAACCCAAACTCAGGCAAAGAGGGATATCAGCTATTACTTAATGAATTACTACAATAGGCACCGGCCTCATCAAGCAAATGATGGGCTGTCCCCAGTTACTGCCGAAAATCGGCTTAAGTTAGTGTCCGGAATTTGTTGACCACTACATTATGTATTTGTGATAAATATAAGTAAACCTTTCACCATCATCTTCATAATGTTCAAACGTGAAGTCAGACCCTAATTGCTCAAAGGCTAAGTCAACCAAGGCATTCAAATCATCTTTAGTGATCAGTGGGACTGGCAATCTTAATTGAACAATCTTGTCAATATACTGAGTTGCATTGCTGACATTATGCGCAGCGAGAACCGACTGAAGATAGTCTGGATCAAAAGCAAGTAAGAATGTAGTTCTTGGAAAATCAGCGATAGCTTTAACTAATCGTAAAACTTGAAAGCATTCACTTGGTGTAAGCCGATCAATATCATCCACTATAACAACAATTGGCCTGTCGATTTTACCTAAGCTTTCAGCTACTTTTTTTCTTCTGTGCTTGAATATCCAGTTTCTTCAATTCTGAAAGCGATTGAGTAGCTTCTCCGACACCTTTAAATATATTTTCAACAAGTGAACCGAAAGGCTCAACACCTGGTATTAGTTTTACCACGCTAAAGAGTTTAGAGTAAGAAAGTAATTCTTTAGCTACTTGTAACCCATTTTCAGGATGATTAGCCAACCCTAACTGCGAAGTGAATTGCACCAAAAAGTCTTCAACCAACGATTTGGGCTTGCCATTAACCCAGGGATTGTACTGAACCACAATAGGTGGCATAGGTAGTTCTTCCAAATTTTGTTTTACAAGGTTGATGATGGAAGTTTTACCCGCCCCCCAAACACCTTCTATGGAAACAGTTAAACAAGGAGAATTGGCATCTAAAGCTGCAATTTTTGCTAGCGAGCGACTAAAAGATGCGCGGTTAAGTTGATCTTGTCCCAAATCAATAATTGGTTGATCGTTATGATATGACGTCATGCTATGGCTCTCAAAAAGCTACAAGCTCTTATATATTCTAGTTAAAAGGACAGATACATTAAACATACCAATGCACTCTGCTAGTCCGTTATAGCGACAGGGCGGGAGCACACTTCGCTCACTTCTCAATCAAGCCGTATTCGAGCTTAAAATCTAAGTCGAATTTCCCGAAAACTGCCGAGAAAACACAAACTCCTCAGTTTGAAAAGTGACCAATATGTTTGCGGATTGAACGATTAAGTTAGTATGCTCTCACCCTGGTTATAGCGAACATACGCCTTTTTTACGTATTCAAAAACATGAATTGCTCGTCCAGTTTTAGAACTTTCATAGATGGCTTTGTTTCCTCGTACCATCTCCATGTCACCAACCTGACCTTCACCGGTATAATGGAAAATCCCCTCTTCAGTGAAGTGATCTTCATAACCGTGTTTTTCACCAGCATCACCAGTAAATATAAATATGTCCTTTACAGATGAAGGGGTTGAGATTCCTCCTTGCCCTTAACCTTTGTACAAAGCATTAATCTCAGATTTACGATGGTAAATTTGTCCAATATTAAACATTAAGCAAAACTCTACAATTTAGGTTATCAACTATTGATCAGCACCATTTTGTAACTACCTCTAGTTAATATTAATGTTGGCATTTGTCTACAACGTTGATCCTTGTGAATATAAAACTCTTTCTTACCTACAGCTAAGATACGTTTGTTTAAGTAAGATTTTCCTTTTACCGCCACACCTACTGGTGCTGGTAACCATAGTTGAGACATTGAGTACCTCTAATTATGCATTTTGATCGAGTGTAAACTGACCAATTAACTTCTGACGACTATGCTCTAGTAGTTTATCCTGTAACCCCTCGTCCAATCGATAAACTTTATCATTGACCTCGATTATAGGCTGGTCACCAAATAACTCATCTGTAGACTTGGTTATTTTCCTCAAACACTTAGCTATGTTCTCTTGTATATCATCTGTCTCTACACCGTTCTCCTTCAGCTTTACACTCAAGTTGAACATCGCATCTAAGTTTCCAGTATTTTCAATTGAACAAAGCTCCGCCGGCTCTCTCTCATTCACATACTTTTCAATATATATTGGCGCCGCAACATTGAAGATCCAGCCAACCAGGGCTATACCTGCCCCACTTCCAACGATCCGGGTTAATAAGCTGCCATTTTCGATATAGTCGATAGTTAAAGGGAAATCTACATTTGAGTAACCCAATAACTGACTAACCTCACTGTACACAACATTCAAAGCAGCTAACTTTTTAGTAAAGGCAACAACAGAGGGTACATTAGATAAATAGATCTCTAGTGACTCACATCCATCAGGAGTTTGGATAGAATTGTGTTTATAAGATTCTAAAACTACATCAATGATCAACACCATATTGTCTGTGGCGCGCATCAGATCATTGGCGATGAACGCTAACGAATATGCAGTGTGAGGTGAATAACCTTTAACATAGCTGTTATACGTTTCACTATAACGCTCTAAAAGCTCTAGATACAAAGCAGATAGCTCAAAGAGCCTGGAACTTTCACCAACAAGTTGCTGAAATCCTGTCAGTTGGGATTTGAGGGATTGATGACTTGTTATCAGCTCGAATATATGAGTCTCCCTACTATCTCTTTGTTTTGCGTTCGATATTGCTTGCTCCACCTTCCGTCTTTCACTATCAGCATCGTTGTTATTTGAAGCATGTGTGCGGTCAGTAGCCATAAAAGCTGTATAGCCGATACCAGAAACCACCTCGTGAATAGCAGCAAATGTGCGTACATGCTTTACAAATGGATCAGACTCCATAGTCAGCACTTGCTTAACTTTTTCCAACGAACGGTAATAATCTTTCTTAGTCATTCTGTTCTCTTTACTAAATCTAAAATAGGCGTAGGTTCAGTCATTTAGTACACTTTTTTCACATAGAAAAAGCTGGAATATCGCAATGAAAGTAGATGAGTTACTTAGGGCACTTAAAGAAGTAAAGCTGACCTTGTTCGAGCTAATTTTCTTCTGGCACATAGCACCTCATGTTGTCGAAGGCCTTCCAAAACTGCTTGCTGCACTTTTCCACTTATTCGTGACAACCGTAACAACTTAAACCACACTAACTCGGAGCAAATACGCAAAAGCCACCCACTCTCATGGGCAGCTTGAAACTAAAAAATCTTCTTAAACAACGGCGCTAACGCCTTGCCGATCACCTTAAAGTTGCGGCCAGTCTTGTGGTCTACTTTCTTTGCATGCATAGCCATATAAATCCAATTTTGTAGTCATTTACACATCCTTTTTTTCTATTGATTCCTTCAATAGCTCTACTGAGGCTTTCAGCTCTGAGATCTCTGTACGTAAGTTAGTTACCACATGTGCATCTTGCTTGTCCGAATCTTCTTCTAAGAACCAAGATGCGACAAAGCCAGTAAAGGTACCAAATAGGCCTACACCCGCCGTCATCAGCACAGCCGCAACAATTCTTCCTTCATATGTCACTGGATAGAAATCTCCATAACCTACTGTCGTGATCGTCACAAATGCCCACCAAAGGGCATCACCTGCATTATGGATGTTTGAACCTTCGATGCCTTTCTCAAGTTGGAGCATAGCGATAGCACCAAAGATAACGAGTATCACTGATACTGCTGAGACCAGGGAAAACGTGCCCTGAGTCTTGTTGCTAAACAGGTAGTAAAGAAGCATTTTGGTTGACCTAACAGCCCTTAACATTCGAAGGACTCTAACCACTCTTACGATTCTTCCGTAACGAAACATATCTAGCATTGGGATACTAGATAAGAGGTCTATCCATCCCCACTTCATAAATTGCTTCTTACTGTCGGCCCGTTTAAACCGAATGAAAAAATCCGTAAGAAACACCACACATATAATGTTGTCTGTAATTGCCAGAATTTCAGTCACATCAGAAGGTAACTTGAACACGCTTTCAGCAAACAATGCTCCTAGAACGTATATTGATAGGACCAAAGTGAAAAACTGAAAGGGACCAAAATCAATGGCGTCCTTTTCTATTGATTCATTTGTCATTTTCTTATCCAATAAAAAAGGCGACCCGAAGGTCGCCTTTGCGTTTCTACACCACCGCCTTCATGACGGTGGTAACAACTTTTCCTATCACCGCGAACTCGTTGAGTTTCTCCTCGTTCACAATGAATGAATCATATTCTTCTTTGTTGTCTGAGATGACTTCATAGCCTTCTGCCATGATGTCGTACTTCAGACGTTTGATGTAGACATGCTTACCAATTCGAACAACATACACGCCATGCTTAACTGGGTGTTCTAGCTCTCGAATATCGACAAGAACCTCATCGCCATCACTTAAGGTCCCTTCCATTGAGTCGCCATGGCAGATAATGATTCTGGCGGTTTCTTCGGTTAAACCAAACCGCTTTAACCATTCACATGGGAGGAACTCGGTACGAAGTTGAAACTCAGCATCGTTCAATGTGCCAAAACCGCAGGATGCATAGACGTTATAGACGGGAACAGCACACATCTTTTCAATTTGAGAGACGGTATTCACGGTTTTTACGTTTGAGATTTCCGTCACATTATCAGGAATAACGTCATTACCATACTTTACGCGTAATTCAGCAATCACTTCTTCATCAAAATTTGAGATGTGATATTCAAGCCCATTCCTCTGACCTTTTGCCCTACGGGACTTCCAGCCTGCTTTCTTTGCCTTTTGACTGAAACCTTGAGGAGTCGTGGGTAAACCTGCAATCCCTTGTAACTCAGTAGTCTTAAACCAAAATTTCACCAAACACCCACAAATTAATATTGACCGAACCTAAAAATCCGATCTAAGATTCCAAAAAATCAGCATAAATCCTAAAATGAAAGCAACATTCCCGATTAATGCCAATTAACACCGACTCACCAATGTATCACATGCGCGCTCTGCCGTGTAGTGATGTAGGGCACTGATTATGAATACGAAATATGCACTCCATGCTCGTTTTGGCACACCGATTGTGGCGTTGGGCGATATTTGCGAAGAGTTCTTCCATATCAACGCCGAAACCGCAAACGGTAAAGCAAACAGCCAGTCTTTACCTATTCCCACTTTCCGAATGGAAGATCACAAACGCAGCCCGTTTATGGTCCACCTTGATGACCTAGCCACTCATATTGATGCATGCCGCAAACAAGTCTTAACCGAACGGCAAGAGAAGGCGATTTTAGCCGCCCTTCGCAATCCAAAAGCAGAACCATTCAAAAACCAATTTATAGATATCAACAACTTTAAAGGGGAGCAGCGATGAACCAACCACTCATGACCACCATCGCTTGCCCGTACGTGACGGTAGCGCACTACTGCAATTTAACTGGCCTGGCCGAAGGCACCGTCAAGCAGTTTATTGATGAGGGGCGCATCATCATCAAGCCCAAGTCCAAGCCCAGAGAAAAGACGCTGATCAATATGGTGGCAATGACGGAAATCGCCGCCCGTGAAGCAATGGAACAGCTCGGTTAACCCGTTGTAGAGAGTATCTGATATGGAAGCAACCCAAACAATGTGCGCGTTTCTGGCGGATGTACAACATGAATACAACGAGGCATGCAGCTTGTTTCGTCATCGTCATCGCAATGACCTGACGGATATAGCCAACGCCTGCGGCCTTCGCTCTAACATGCTGCGCAATAAGCTCAATACCGAGCAGCCGCACGTGCTTTCCTTACCAGAGATGATGGCAATTTCTAAAGCCAGCAACGATTACGTGATTTTGGAAGTTGTGCTGCGCAAGCTTGATCTGGTTACCGCGCATATTGCCCAAGGTAGCGAGGCGGAAAGCTTCATCAAACGGGCTCTCAACAATTCCATTCTCGCAGGGGAGATGTCGCAACTGGCGATCGACAATGCCGGCAACCGAACGCTTCCTCGCACGACAAGAAACTCAATCATCAAAACGGCGCAGGCTGGGATTAGCAACCTGATGCTACTTATCAACGATCTGGAAAGCCGCACCGGCAGTGCTCAGCCATTTTTTGCAATGGGGGTAGACCTTATTGCCAATGGCGCACCACTGTCGGGCCTTTCTTAACTTCTACAGGGGTGTAGATATGGATAACTTCCAACAACAACTGATCAAAGGTTCATTTGAGCAAATCGTTACTCGTTTTGAGGCAAGTAGTGAGGATCAACAGTTCGACATTCTGGTGCAGTTAGATGCCATTGCTAAAAAGTTACCACCCATTGAGGTGTTTCGACCGCAAGAGGTCGTGCTGGCCGATATCCAAAACGCCATGCAGGGCGATCGGGCGCGGGTGTTTTTCTCGCATTCGTTTGTGAGCTGGTATCGCTCTTCGGCCAATAAACAGGCCAAGCCTCAGTTGCACCATTGGTCGCAACTGGATTTGAGCAATCGCCGCTTGTATTTGGAAATGCTGGGGCTTCGAGATTTAGGCCGTTGGGATGATGAAGCCCTACATCAGTTTGAACAGTACTGTTTGGCCGTTATAGGAGGCAAGGTATGAACACTCAATCCATCAATATCCAACTTACCACTGTTGATGAGGCGCTGCATTGGCAGAACGTCGCCGCGCTTAACATCCATAAATTCCGCGCTAATCCTGTTGACGGGCAGGAGGATTTTCAAAGCGATCTTATCCGTATGTGGTGTGATGTTCACGCCCAAGCTGGCCTTGCGATTCTTTCGATGCAACAAGCCGCGGAGGTGGCGTGATGGAGTATTTTGCCCTGCGTGTGTTTGGTGATGGCGCGATAAAGCGCCACGAGCAAACCTTTGAACCAGAAGTGACTGAGCTTGGTGAGTTCGACTGTTTAGAGTCGGCAGTTGAACAAGCTTGTGCCCAACTCGACTGCAATCACCTATTGCGTGGTGTGCTGAGTCAGGGGGAAGGCGCTGGCGGTTACCTCATCCTCGATGCACAGGAGCTCGCCGCGGTATGAATCTGAACAAACAAGAGCAGAAAGCGATTGAGGATATGCGATCTGTCTTAGACGCCATCACTCATCCTGAAGGCAAGGGGCTTGCCTGTCTGACGAGTGGTGAGCTGTCCAATATTGAGCGTGTGTTGGGGATCAATCTTTGGCAAGCAACCCTGAGTAAGAAGCAGGTCAAGCGGGCGGTGCGTGGCAAGGCGCGTTCTGTCATGACGGTTGGCTTTCAGGCAGGGGGCAACACGCCGCGATAAAGCACTGTTTTTTCCCTTTTCAAGTCAAAGAAAAAGTGAGGATGAAATCATGACGGAAGATATCCACTACTGCCAAGGCGAATCCATTTATACCGAAAGCGGTAAATACGCGCTGCCCGCGACTTCGCCCTGCCATAAGCCGTGTAAAGATATGGCGGGGCTCAGTGATTATGACCCGAAAAAGACTGGGCGGGCGCGTTTTCTGCTGGCCAAGCTCCGAGAAAAACATGGCATTGGAAAGCGCGCTTCCAACAAGAACAAGCCCATGACGTTTGTTTGTACAGGTAGCGGCTGTATCGATGCCGATGGAACGGTAAACAACGCGCAATGAGTCTCTTCATCCCGACCTTGCGCCTCCATCCTTGTAAGGCATGTCGAAGTAACGATGTGTTTTGCGAAAAGGCGCTAGAACAGTCAGAGCGTTACTTTGTGATCTGCTCTGACTGCGGGAAGACAGGCCCGGAGGGAATGACTTCACAGCAAGCGATATCGCTTTGGAATCATCCGCCGCAAGTGACCAAGCCGATTCGACGTTATAAGGACTATTGAATGAATACGCTGTTCGCCCGCAAATTCATGCCTAGGCTACCTCGCATTGTGCAAGACGATGTGAGGTTTGCTATTTATCGGAGAAAAAAACGCACCAATGCCACTCGTGAAAACATGGATCGTTTTACCAATGATGCGGTCAAACATGGGTTGAAGTGCTCGCCATTTATTGAAGATAAGTATTCATTTGTCGATGAGCGTAATGGTGCCACCGATCGATTGAGAGTGCACAGCGGGGCGCGCAGCTCTGTCGAACTCAAGCACAGTGTTCTGATGAGTGATGATGCCATTGAACACTTGGCGTTAAATCTAATCGAGCAATTTACGCGTTTGATGCAGCAGATAGAGATACTGGAGGAAGAGGAGGGCTATCTGGATGCACTCAAAAAATCTTTCAAGGGTATCAGCAAGCAAATGAAGCAGGTTTACCTCTCTCCACCTCAAATCAAAAAGAAACACCCGAATTTAGAAGAGGCCGAGCGAGAGCTTGAACGTGCGATTCGCCGTTGTTTAGATGTGAACTACTTGGTCAGAAAGTTTAAGTTTCTACGCACTCAGTACATCGAGTATTCGCAGATCGCTTTGAACCGAGTGGGCGCTGGCAAAGGGCAACGTAAATACGTGTCTCGCCGTTCTTACGCTCGCTGGGAAAAGAAGCAAAAAGAGGCTCAAGCGTTCGTTGAGTCGATGGCGGTTCTGAACGATGAAACGGGGCATTCGTTTGACTTGGCTGAAGTCGTTAAACGCACCATCGCCAACCCAGAAAACCGCAGAATAGAACTCGTGGTTCGCTCCCGGGGCGATGAAGAACGCGCCATTGAAATGGGTTACGAGGGGGTCTTTGTTAACTGGACGCTGCCGAGCAAATACCATCGTAAGTCAAGCAAATGGAACGGCTGCACACCTAAAGAAGCACACGAAGTGTTGATGGCGAAATGGCGTTTGGCCCGAGCTTGGTTTAAGAAGCCGAACATGGCCATCGACTGGTTTGGCTTACGCGTTGCTGAACCTCATAAAGATGGTACGCCACATGCCCATATGTTCTTGTATGTTCACCCTGATCATAAACAAGACTTGATCGATATTATCGAGGGGGTCGCGACCGATGAAGACAAAGACGAGCTCTACATCGATGGCATATTCAACAAAAAGCCGCGTATTGATATTAAAGATTGCGACCCAGCTCAGGGTACCGCCACCGGTTACATCATTAAGTACATATCTAAGAACATCAATGGGGCTCACCTGCCTGAAGGTGATGCAAAGCGGTCTGCAATGTCTGCCACCGCTTGGGCCCGTATACATCGAATTAAGCAGTTCTCACAATCTGGTGCGCCACCTGTTGGGCTCTGGCGCCAATTGCGCCGAGCGACGCCTTTAGATACCGCGTTTGATGAAGAGCTGGAAGCCCTAAGAGACCATGCAAACCACTCTCGCTGGAAAGGTTTTTGCGAACTTGGTTTTAAGGCCAAGTTTGCGTATGAAGAAAAGTTCAATCAATACGGCGACAAGGTAAAGCGAGTCATTGGTATTGATTGGTTAGGGAAAGTAATCGCAACCTGCAGCGAGCACTATAGTCTGGTGAAGAAAAAGGACTTGGCCACGAGGCAAGCAAAGCGCGGAGCGCTTCCTTGGAGCACTGAAAATAAGTGTAACCAGACAGAAAAAATACCCATTTCACCACTTGAACAAGCCTTGATGGACGTGACCGGATGGAGCGTTAAAGGGGTTCAATGCTTGCTCCGGCCCTTGTCGCTCGGAGCAAAGGTCCCGATAGACAAATATATGTCCGTTCAACTGAGAAATGGCCGGTTGGTGACGACCTAGCGTGAGGCAAGTTCGCGACTTAGGGTATTGAACAAATCTGTCAGTCAGAAGGAGAGAACGAATGCTAATGCCATGCCCCAAATGCGGGTGCAAAACCCGCATTGTCACTTCTCAGGAGATGACCAACGAAACAAGAAAAGCCTACTGGCAATGTATGAACTTTAACTGCGGCGTTCGCTTTCACACACTAACGTCTGTTGAAGGAATTATTGATACCGTTGGCCTACCGCCCGACCCAGACATGCAGCCTGAGTTGTGTAAGGGTGATGTGAATCAGATGGGTATTTTTGAAGTTTGACTGTGTTGCTTGCTAAAAAAGCATTCATGTCGCGTATGAATTTGAGTTAGGTTGATGTTAAAGTCGCGCTTTCGAATGTTCAAACTTAGGAATGTAGTTTTGAAGAATGTCATTTATTCAGTTGTTTGGGTGGTGATATCGTTGTTTCTCGGTCATGTGGTGATCTCCATTAGTGGTATGCCAATACCTGAAGGTGTTATAGGAATGATGATACTACTAGCTTTCTTGGCTACAGGGCTATGTGACTCTACTAAGCTATCCTTCACTAGCAACTTGCTAGTAAAAAACATTCCATTACTGATTACACCTGTATCTGTCGGATTAATGATCAAATGGGACTTAATTGAGTCTAACTTGAGCATACTGCTAGCCAGCGTGTTTGGTGGAACAATGCTGACTCTCGTGGTTATGGCGATTTCAATCAATACTTTTGAGCGAGATAAAGATTAATGTGGTTAATTTTGACGTTGATTACATATGTAACTGCTAAGCAGATATGTAGGAAATTGGGGCACCCACTTCTTAATCCTCTTTTGTTAGGTGTCTCATTCATTATTGCTGTTTTACTTTTATTGGATGTGCCGTATTCCGAGTATTATGAAGATAATCGACTACTGGGTTATTTGTTGCAACCGGCAATAGTAGTGATGGCTTACCCAATCTTTTCTCAGCTAAGCACAATAAAGAAAAAGGCTCGGTTAATACTTGGGGCATGCTTCCTTGGGGCAATATTCTCGATGTTGTCAGGAGGGCTCATAGCATTATCGCTCGGTGCCGATATTCCATTAGTGGTTAGTGTCTTGACTAAGTCGGTTACAGTCCCTATCGCGATGGCAACAACCTATCAACTAGATGGCGATGCTGCTGTCAGTGCTGTCCTTGTTTTATTTGCTGGCCTCATAGGAGCAATGACCGCTTACCCAATTTTTAATTTGTTGAGGATTAAAGGGAAAATTGCGAGAGGTCTTACAATTGGTGCTGCAGCCCATGCATTGGGGACGGCTCAAGTTCTAGATAAAAACCCAGAAGATGCTGCGTATAGCTCTTTAGCACTCGCATTGTGTGGCATTTTTACAGCAATATGTGCTCCAGTCGTGATGGCCTTTATAGTTATGTTTGCTTAAGAGCGAGTACAGTTAACCTATTAGAATAAAACGCACAAAAACGATCTTCGACGATCTCTAAATCGCCCATCTAAAACAGCCCTCGATATAGATATGTCGGGGGCTGTGCTTTACTAACCCTACCGAAACACGATCATTTATAGGATCGCAAAATTGCAGTGTGGAATTTTAGCGCGGAGGGAGGGGTGAGTCCGAACGAGCGCTGAGCGCCCTATCCCATCCCCAAATTTCCACTCGCTGCCTATTTCCTTTTTATTCTTCGATTGGTGGGGTTTCTCATGTGGTCACGACAACACGAGCACGCTAGATGGAATGGGCACAAGCTCAATATCCTGTCTACCTCCTTTGATGGGGGTAAGCGCTTGCAAGTGAGTGAAATCCCCTACGCTGACCTACCGCACATCAAAGTCATGGGTACCAAAGCCCGAGCTTTCACCTTTGAAGTTGTGTTCGTGGGGGCGAGTTCGCTGGCTGATGCGAATGCACTCATTGATAACCTTGAAGCCAATCCGCAAGGGGAACTGGAGCATCCCTGGTTAGGTGAGTTGGTGCTAGTATTCGAGGAACATTCCCTCAGTATTAACACCAAGAAAGGTTTAGTGACGCTAAGCCTGAAGTTTGTTCGTGCCGGTAACTCACCTTCCATCACCGCAGCAAAAACAGTCCGTGCCAAGGCACAAGCCGACATCGTAGAGAGCCTTTCTCAGCAGTCATTTGTAGAAGAGGTTAAAGGGCTGGATGTTTCTCAAATCAATGAAGTTCAAAGCAGCGCTACCAACGCGCTCACTGTGTTGGTTGATATTACTAACCGTCTGAACCTCGCTGATGATGCTCTGAAAGACATTAACCTCGCGATCAATGAAGCCTTCTCTGCGGTGAGCAGCTTGAGCACTCACCCTGCCAAGTTCGCTGAACGGTTTTCTCGCGCAGTTGATACGGTGTCTGAAGGTGTTCAAGCAGAGCCAGATTCCGAGAGTGAAGCCGTTGATAACTCTCGCATTGCTCAAGCCTTGATACTTGGTCAAGTCAAACCCGAGAGTCCAACCCAGCACCACAACGTGCAGTTGGTCACGGGCGCGGTGAAGATGAGTAAAGACGTGACTAACCTCGAAGCGAATGACAGCTTTGAAATCGCCCTAACCCAAAAGCAGCCAGAAATAATGGAAAGCGACCTCTCTGCCTTAGTGGCCAGTATTGAGGAGCGCATCAAGGAAACCACGCAAGTCTCGACCCAGAAAAGCATCCAACTCTACGACGCCCTCACATCGTTAAAAAGCAATGTGCAAACGCAACAAGACAAAATCGCTGAGGGAACCAAGGCACACCGAACCGTGCAGTCACCTCACTTTAAATCAGCGCTGACCATTGCCCATGACGAATACACCAATGAGAAGGTGATCACCAAAATGAACGCCCTACAGCACCCTTTGTTTATCCGTGGCGATATCGCGGTAAGGGGTGGCCAATGAACCAACTCACCATGCAAATTGATGGCCAGCCGCATACCTTTTACCAAGCGAACTTGAACTACTCAACAGAGCAATTGGCCCACACCTTCAATGGCTCAATTGAACCCATGAACATTGATCGCCCGTTGTCGGTGGAGTTCTTCCTCAACGACCAATCCATTTTCATCGGTCAGATAGATGAAGCGGAAAGCGAAACGGGCGCGAGCGAATTCACTATGCCAATAGCAGGCCGTTCCAAAAGCGCCAATATGATTGACTCACGCATCACCATGGATGCGCTGTATAACCTCGATGTTGAAGCACTGCTCAGAAAGCTGGCCAAGCCATTTGGTTTAGGGGTAAAGAGCCTAGTTCAAGGCATGCCGAAGATTGAAGAGTTTCAGATCAACGCTGAGTCTCCAGTTGAAAATGTGGCTCAGCTGATCCGTGAACAAGGCTACATGCTGATTGAACGAAATGGAGTGCTGACCATTGAGAACACCGCACATGCCACGATTGATAATGTTGGCCTTGAGGCAGGCAACAACATCAACAGCCTGAGCATAAAGCGCACCTTCAATAAACAGTTTCATACCATTGAAGTACAGGGCCAGTGGGATGACGCCAGCGCCCAACTCACCAACCCAAACATTGAACGCTCGCGCACTATGGTGATCACCTCTGACCAACTGCAAAGCCGTGCCGCGTGTTTATCTCGCGCCAAATATGAGCGCAACCTAGCCATAGCCGAAAGCCTGACCGCTTCAACGTCTGTCGCCGAACTCTTTCCTCAGCTTGCGATTGATGGATTAAATCGGGTGATTCGAGTGATCGACAAGCAGCAAAGTTTCAGTGAAATGCTGGTGATTAAGTCACTTGGCTTATCGGTATCCGAAAGCACCGCGAGTACCTCCGTGGAGTTAATCAGACCGTTCAAGGAGCAATGCCGTGTCTAGTGCTCAGCGTCAGCAACAACAGCGCTTAATGGCCCGCATCAAGAACGTGATCGGAACCGGCACGGTCACAGGGGCAACCACGGGCATGCTGCAAATCAGAACCGCAACAGGCCGCACCAATGACCGCATTAAACGCGTCCACAACTACGGCTTTATGAGCCGACCATTGCCCGAAGCCAAAGCATACAACCTGTTTATCGGCGGAGTGATGGCCCGTGGGGTTACCGTCAATGTAGAAGATGAACGCCATCAAATCGACTTAAAGCCCGGTGAAGTCGCCATGCTCGATGACAAAGGAAACCTCATCCATCAAACCGAAGAAGGAATCAAGGTCTACGCCACCCAAGGCAAGGTCGATGTGGTCGCCGCGAATGAAGTCTCTATCAAAGCGCCACAGGTGAACGTTATCGCTGAAAAAACCACGTTTTCCAAAGATGTAGAAATCGGCGGCAACCTGAGTGTGGCGAAGAATACCGAAGTGAAGGGTTCCGTTATCGGGCAGTCTGGTACCTTCGGCGGCGTGAACGTCGAGACCCACGACCACGATTATGAAGACAACAGCGCCATCAAAACGACAAGGGAGCCTAACAAAGCATGAGCCATTTTAAATTGAATGCGGTGACCGAGTCCGTAGATTCCAAACAAGGCCTAACTCACGCCGTACTGCAAAGCGTCTACAACGACGCTGAGTCAACCCAAAATGACCGCGCCCGAATGGGCAGCAATGAGCGCGGCGGCACTTGGAGTCATGAAATGATTGAGGTGGTCGGCTCTCGAGACTGGACACTCAAACGCGCCAAATTGACCGATGAAACCTTACGGCTTGCCAAACGCTTTTATGAAGATGCGCTCGATTGGTTAATTCAACAAGGCCACGCCAAAGCCATTGAAGTCACGGTCTGGAGAGAGCCACCGAACCGAATCGGCCGCCACGTCATGATAACCCTGACAGACGGCTCAACATTTGATGTACCCCTATCGCAGGTCAGCCAATGAGTACCCAAATCAGCCTGGAAAGCTTAATCGCTCGGGCAGAAGCCAACCTAGTCAAAGCAACAGGCCAGAACAACCCGGCCATCAAAGCGATAGCCTCGGCCATTGCGGGTGTCAGCTATGGGCAATACGGCTATCAAGATTTGCTTTTCAGGCAGCTACACCCTGAGACCTGTTCTGAAGCATGGTTATATCTACACGCTAACCGCCATAACACGCCGCGCCTGCTACCCACATTCGCAACAGGCCGAGTGTCATTCACTGAGCTTGGCGGAACCGTCGTTATTAAGAAAGGCACACGTTTAACGCACGGCGATAACGAATACGAAACCATCAAAGAGCAATACAGCAACGTGCCCATAGAAGTGATCGCCCTTGAATCTGGGACAGCAAACAATTTACCAAACGGCGCCAACCTCACCCTAACCGAAGGGGTGAGCGGTATCGACCCTAATAATATCTTATCGCTTGGTATTGAAGGTGGTGCTGATATCGAAGAGCTAGAGCACTGGCGAGCGCGAGTGATTGTGGCATTCGAGAGAAACGAGCTGATCGGCAAAGCGGAAGATTACCAAATCTGGGCAATCTCGGCACACGCCGATGTCGATTTTGCCTGGGCACTCGATAACACCCCCGAACGCGGTATGGTTGAGGTCTATGTCGGCGCGAGGGAGAACGACCCAAGCCTAAGCGGTGAAGTGGTCAAACTGGTTCAAGAGACCTTCGAAGCAAACCGACTCGCGGGTTGTCATCCGTTTGCTTATGTCCCAGAACAAGCGCCACTCGATATAGAGATTCAAGGCATTGAAGCCCCCGCAATCCGTGAAGCTGTGGTCACCGCCCTAGAGAACTTTGTCAAAGGCAAAATGGGCAAGATAAACCCGGAGACCAAAAGGCCTGAATCCATCACCAATACCGAAATCGTGCTAGTGATATCAACCGTGACCAACAACTTCATCGTCAGATCGCCCGTGGGGGAAGTGGCGATTGCCAACAACCAAATTCATGTACTGGGAAATGTTAAATGGACACTTCCGACCTAATTCTAGAGTACAGCGAAGGGGATTTTGCCGACGCCTACCGAGGCTTATTGCCTAAAGGCGAATACTGGCAAGACACCGAAAACGCAGAGCTGGCCAATACCATTAACGGTATTGCTAAAGACTTTAAGCAGACCCATGACGATATTGAACTGTCGCTATTAACGCGGTTTGAAGAGCAAGGGTTTGGCTGGAAGATCCGAGACTACCAAAGCCTGCTTGGAACAATGGGCTCAGAGGGTTTGGTTTATGACGACGTGAACAGACCCAACCTCATTTTGATAGACCTGCCCAATCTGGATAATCGCGCAGCGATCAACGCGTTTGAAAACGTCCGCTTACCCCATACCGAGTTCCACTGGCTTTACCAACTCGAAGCTGAGGCCCAATTTGAACCGGTCGCCGTTTCAGCCATGAAACCTCTACTGAGTACTCAGTTAGAGATAGAGGCTGAAACCCAAATTTTGTGCCGCACGGCCCTCACATGGCAGCTAGAAATAGGAGACACCGAATGAGTGCACTGCAAGCGATCCCCACCGAACATGGGATAGAAATCTTAAACAGTGAGCTGAAAAATACCGTCACCAAGTATCGGCTTATTGGCGCGCTCACCCATAACGCCCCCAAACCATCACTGGAGACATTTTATCAAAGCACCATTGAGACCAGCTACTACGATGAGAATGGCGTATTAACCTTTGTCCTAAACCTGCCCGTTGAGCAGCACTTTGACGAGTACCTACACCAAATCCATGTCCTCGATAGCAACCATCAAGCCGTGATCGAGTGCTCGACACCCAAAGTCGCTCTACCGAAAGGCATCGGCGGCATGGTGACAATCAAAGTCGCCATTTCAGGTGAAGCTGGGCAAGTCATTTTTAAACACCTTGAGTACATCTCTGAAAGAGAGTTCACCGCCGCGACTGACGAAATCAACACAAGGATAACGAACCTCATCACGGGCTTTAGCGAGGGTCAAACCTGGAGGCTTGTAAGTCGAGATTTAAACGTGACGTACACCAACTCCTATCACTATCCGATTCAGATCATCGCCTCCGTTTTCCACAATGCAGAACGGCTAGGCGGAACCGGGTTTCTGTTCGTTGATGGTGTAAAAATATCGTGGCACACCTCATCGATTTCAAACTCGGAACCCGCGAATGAAATATTCACCGCCATCATTCCTCCAGGCTCAACATACAAAGTGCAGGTGCCAAACACAAAGTGGAGGCTGAGCGCGTGGGCAGAACTTTATTAAGGAACAACGATGAAATATGTAATGAAAGATAATCAAGTCTTCGGCTACGACGCTCATCAGTCTGATTTGTACAACAACGCCCTTGCTGAAGGAGCGGTGGCGATATCGCACCATGAGGTTGACGCTCTCCTTAACCCACCTTTAACCGCGCAGCAAAAACTCGACGAGCAGCAAGAACTGAGAGCACTGGCATACCGGGAAGAAAGTGACCCCCTGTTTATCGAATGGCAATATGACCGAACCGACGAAAAAGAGGCCATTTGGCGTGACAAAGTCCAACAGATAAAACAGCGCTATCCACTAGACATCGACTGACTCGTCAATCTCTCTCCTCGTGTCAACCCAGCTAGCCGCTGGGTTTGTTTTTCTGCCCTGCCAAACTTCTATATCCCTTGCTTAGAAAGGCCATCAGTACCCTTTAGCACTCGGCCCGATAGACTGGTTTTATAAGGCCCCCCGACAAGAGAACATCGATGAACCTGACCGAGCTAAAAACATTACTCGCTTCCGTGCTCGACGTGACGGGCCTGAAGAAAACCCTCACCTCCATCAGTGCCACCGCTATCAGCTTTGGCGTCAACGACATCGCCCAGTTTATTGCGATTGGTGTCGGTATCGTGTCGGGGATCATGGCCATCCGTCACTACCTCGTCGCGACCCGGCTAAATCAGGCCAAGCTCGATCAACTCAACGCGAATCGGGATAGCGAAACATGAGCCTAAAAACCAAAGCCATCCAGGCCGTCGTCTGCTCGGTGGCCGCCGTTCTTGCCATTGTCTTTACCCTCGACGCAGAGCTCACAACCAGTGAAAACGGCCTGCGCCATATCGCCAACCAAGAAGGATGCAGACTAACGCCTTACCAATGCAGCGCCGATGTGTGGACTGCTGGGCTCGGCCATACCCAAGGCGTTACGCAAGACACGCTACTCACTGAGCCGCAAGCCGCCGAGTACTTCGTCAAAGACATCGCCGCGGCAGAGCAAGTGGTCAACACCCACCTCATCCAAACACCAAGCCAAGGCGAATACGACATGATGGTCAGTTTTGTGTTTAACCTTGGCGCAGGCAATTTCACTCGCTCAACCCTACTGAAAAAATTCAACCTGGGCGATCGCACTGGTGCTTGCAATGAGTACACGCGATGGGTGTTTGTGAATGGTAAAGATTGCCGACTCAAGAAAAGCAATTGTGCCGGTATTGCTAAACGCCGAAGCATCGAGCGAGACGTCTGCCTTAACGGCTGGTAGGAAAGTAAGCATGCTAAATCAATACCTTACTGTGTTTAAAGCCATTGGCTTTGCTGTTGTCCTTGCTGGTATTGCTTACCTTTCTTATGACTACGGCGTGAAAACTACCGAAGCGAAAGCCCTAAAAACGCAAAACGCCTTATGGGACAAAGTCGAACAAAAACAAGACGAGGCGTTTAAGTTGGCGGTCAAGCTCGCCAACCAAAAGCCCGATATTCGCATCAAGTTTAGAGAGATTGAGAAAGAGGTGATCAAATATGCTCAAACAAACCGCGATAAGCAGTGCGTGGTTACTGATCCTGACTGGCTGCGCATCCGCGCCCAATCCGTGCGAGCGCATAATCGAGCAATCGGTATTCAGCCATCCACCCCCTCACTGATGGTCCCGCCACAACCGCTCCAGGTTACCAGCGAGACGCCGAAGTCCTAGCGGAAGATGTCGCGAATATAGAAACCTGTGCGGAGAATGCACGGCAGTTAAAGGCGCTTCAAGAGTGGATAAAGGGTCAGAAGTAAACAAGCCCTTGCACTTGCAAGGGCTCTATTAACTACACGCAAGGGCGGGGTTCCGCCCTTATTTTCACTACACCTAATCAACTTGATATATTATTTATCCTCAGCTGGCTCTTGCTGTGGTGTTAGCTCTTCACCTAGTGCCTTAAATTCCTCAAAATTCTTTAAAAAGCGTGAAGGCGTTGTAAATATAGATAAGTCAGCACCAAGCACTTCTGAGTGTTTTTTTTCAGCATCCGTCAATGCCTTGGGTTTTTCCTTTTTACTCTCTTTTTGAGCAACCGGATCAGAAGAGCTTGACTTGTACATCAAGTCAATTTCTTTTTGAATCAAAGGGGCAACAGCATGTAAAGTCTGCAGCTGTAAATACAAAAGTTGCTCTTTAGTAATCGCTTCATTCATATACATTTGACAAATAAAGTATGAGTTAGCAAGAAACAATTGCGTTCCTTGAGTTCTCTTGTTCAAAACAATATTACTTAATGCAGCGGCTTTGATTGCTTCAAAGCCGAGGCTCTGCCCTTTAGAATCTTTAACGCCTGCGCTTGCTTTGAATAAATTAGATAAATCGACTCCAACTTCTGTCGGGGCTTCTGCACAAAAACGATTCGTTTTATAGTTAGCGAGTACCACTCTTCTTTCTGGAGTCAAAGCTAAGGTGCCAACAACCGATTCAGATGACCACACTGAGGGACCCAGCGTATCCTCGATCACTGGCTGCTCGTAGGGCGAAGTGAATACACTACAACCCGACAATAGTGATACAAGAGCTAGCGGCATGACTTTTCGTAGTTCAACCATACAGAAATCCTTCTTCTTTATGTCAAAGAATAAGAATACATATTCATATAATATCATTCGTGATCTGACTCTATTTTTGCATACTCTAGGCTCTTATATTCCCTAGGCAAAATAACCTCCTGCCCCACAACATCATTCAGCTCCTGCATCATATCAATCAGCGGTAAAAGCTCGTTCTTGTGAAACAGCCAATCAACCTTACTCAAATCGAGTGACGTAATGCTCTCTCGGCGGATGCTCATTAGCTCGATGGGTACTCGATGCAGGGCCAACACATCCGTCATGGTCTGATTCTTCACATCTTTAAATGCATCTTTCGCCTCCACCTGCCCTATCGCTTTTAATTCAGGCGCTTTGGTATCTTTACCTTTCGCATTCACAAACAGGTTCTTAAACGCCATGCCCTCTTGCGCCTGAAGCTGCTTCTTGATCTCCTCTTCCTGCTTGGTGGTCATGGTCGGCTCATTCATATACAGCAAATAGCCCGCATGATTCCCATTGCGAAAATACTGACGGCGGAACAGAGTCGCATCCTCATTGAGCCAAATAGACGTCAGGCCGCTCACATGACTTGGCAAGCCATACAGCTCTTGAGCAATATCATAATCACCCAAGTGAAATACCTGCCCCTGTTTATAATCAATGCGCCCTTCGTCATCATAAGCGCGTGGTTTGTAGGTCCAGCCTAGGTCTTCCCGTCGACGCATATAAAGCGCGGGCAAGTGCTTCAACTTAACAGGCTCACCTAGCCCGCGGAAGTTACGCACCACCTGCAGGTAGCCATTGCCAAACGTTAAATAGTCCTGGATAAAACGCTTGGCGTCCTGGCGCGGTAAAAGCTCGCTTAACGAAATCGCCAACACCAACGTATTACGCTTAAACTCAATCGCACTGGCATGCATCGGATTAACCCGCAGCGCCTTAGCCAAGGTATCAAGCGGTATGGGCGGCTCATAGATGCCATCAATCAACGCCACTTCCAAATAGCTCAGAATATCGCTATTCATCACACTGACAGGTTTAGAAAATTCAATCTCAATCACTTGCTCTCTCCGGCTATTTGATTAAAAGAAGGCGACGCTGGTATCGCTGTCGGCATTCACATCTATGGGTTCCCATGCCAAAACGTGCATTGAGGCCCATGCTAAATCAGCGTGCGACCCTATCTTGCTCCGATTGGAAACAAAGGTAACTTGTCCGCTTTTATCGGTCGTTTGCTGGCGAATCATCAAAAACGAATGCACCAGATCATCCCAATCGTCATCAAACAAAAAGCGCCCATTGTTGATAATCTCGCGCGCCTTATACGCCATCATCCGCTTCACCTCCGGCGAGTAGTTCAGCTCAAGCAGCGATGGATAAAACTTACGCACCAGCTCCGCCACCGCAGAGCCAACGCCACTGGTATCAATGGCAAGATGAACCACATTGTACTTTTCGGTAATGCTGCGAATGGTTTCCGCTTGCTGCTCATAACTCGACCCCTTCAAGCGCCGTTTTTCAATCGCCCGAAATACGCCGCCTTTGGTTTTGGGTTTCAAGGCCACCACTAAACCTGCATCGTCCGAGCCTTCACCCGTGCCGCCACCTCGTGGGTCATAACCAACCAACACCTCCGCATGGCCAACCGGCTTCGCTTTGCTGTGGTCGACATCACGCCAGTGCTCGGTATCGGTCTTACACGCCAACAACGCCTTAAGTGAAAAGAACGAGGCGCTATCGTCCAAGAATTTGCAGCGCAGCAGGTTGTCGAACACCTCTTTGATCGGGTACTTACGCTTCAGCTTGGCCATGTTAAACAGCTTGTCGCCACCTTTGGCGATGGCATCATCCACCGTGATCATCTGACGGAAGATAGAGTCAGGCCCAAGCGCGCCCTCTTTGAGCGCCTTATGGCTAATATCAATGTTCTGCTCTTTTTTGCCAGACCACTTCGGATACGCTTCATGGGCCATGGTCGAAGGGGTCGAAATGTAGGTGGTGCGATACTTGGCCTGAATCGACATGCCGCCTGCGTAATCATCCAGCTCGCCAAAACGCGGGATCCAGAACACCTCATCCCAATACATATGGCCGTTAAACCCCTGCGAAGTCGCGACATTGGTGGAAGCAAACACCAGATTGGCGCCATTGCTCAGCTCGATATCATCCTTGCCCTTCAAGTCGACCCCAGCCAGCTCGAGAGCAAACTGACGAATATAGTTCTTGAAGATATAGGCCTGCTTCTTCGACGCCGAAATAAACACCTGGTTATCGCCACTCAGCACCGCATCTTCAAACGCCTCAAAAGCAAAGTAGAAAGTCAGACCAATCTGGCGTGACTTAAGATAGAAACGGGTTTCGTTGATCTCCTCGTCAAGCTTATGAGCATGTATCTCTTGCTGATATTGGAACAAGGTCTGTTCTCGGTATTCATCCAGCCGCTCTTTCGTGATGCTGGCAATATCATTCTTAACCTTGTTCGGCTTACGACCCCGACGACTATCTCCGCCACCGCCGCGGGCTGGTCGGTGATGTTTGTAGTGCTGTTCAAGCAGCATCGCCAGCTCACGTTCCTGACACTCCAGCTTGTGGTCAACCCACATCAAGTAGGCAATACGCTGTCTGAGCATCAGTTCAACCGGTGCATCATCCCTAAGCTTTTTCCAATCAAACTGAGTGATCCACTTCTGAATGGTGCGCGTCGCCACACCGACTTGCTCGGCAATGTCCGGCGGCTTTCGTTGACGCAGGAATAATCCCAACGCTTTCGTCTGCTCGGCGGTGTATAATACGTCGCTCATTGCATTCGTCTCCATGCCAGCATAGTGCTACAGCCCCCGCCATTACTCAGCTCGTGCGCTTTCTATATTCACCATCTAGAACCAGCACAAATACAAAAAGACCTCGCCATTGGTTAGATTGAGAGCATCAATTTAGGAGACCACGATGTTCAAGTCTGAGCCCATTTGTATTTTGAAAGCCGGTCCCACTGTCGATGGGCGAACCGTGCCGCAAAAGGTCATCGATGATCTCGCCGAGACATACGACCCGAAAAAATACAGCGCCCTTATCAACGAAGAGCATTACCAATGGAGCTGGAAGTACGGCTCAGTGCTTTCTACCGAGAAGCGCGACGATGAACTCTGGGCTGTCATCAAACCCAACTCCATGCTGCTGCGCACAGTAGAAAACGGTCAGCTGCTCCATACCTCGGTGGAATACAAAGAAGATTTCGGCGACACAGGCAAAGCCTATCTGACCGGCTTGGCGCTCACAGACAACCCGGCCTCGCTAGGCACCACGCAAATTCAGCTGTCGAACCAGTCACACGACAAGCACTACGTATCGACTGGGCAGACGGTCAGCTTAGCCGCCATATCAAGGCCAGCGCCAACGCCATCAGAACAAAGCCTTTTTCACACATTTTCACGCTGGCTCAAGGGCAACGCCGACTCTGAGCAGCTCTCACAACAACAGGAAGACGACCTAATGAGCAAAGAAACCGAAGAGCTGCTTAAACAAAGCCTTGAGCAGAACCAAGCGCTAACCAGCCAACTTAGCCAGCTGGTGACTCACCTCTCCGCTCAAGATCAGGCTGAGCAAGAAGACACCAATGACGTGGAAGAGAGCCACGACCTCACCGAGTTAAAAGGCCAGGTAACTGAGCTTTCAAGCCAGGTCGAAACCCTCTCCGGTCAGCTCGAACAACTCCGCCAACTGACCGACGAACAACCGCGCGAACTGGCGGGCGCAGACGGCGAAGAAGACCCTTACCTCTAAGGCTTAGGTCACTCGTACACGATTTAAATGAGGTAACCCCATGCAAAAACAGACCAACAGTAAGCTCAACGCCTATCTACAAACCGTCGCGATCCAAAACGACGTCGACGATGCGACTGAGAAATTCAACGTCACCCCCAACGGTACGCAGAAAATCATTGCCGCGATCCGGGAAAGCAACTGGTTCCTCGGCAAAATCAATATCGTCGCCGTCAAAAACCAGAAAGGGGAATCGATCGGCCTTGGCGTCACCGGCATGATTGCCAGCCGAACCGACACAACCGGCGAAGGCAAGCGCAAGCCCAAAGACTACTCCAGCATGGGCGCGATGCCGTACATGTGTGAGCAGACCAACTTCGACACCGCGATCCGCTACGCCAAACTCGATGCCTGGGCGCACCATAAACACTTCAACACCCTGATCAGCAAAAGCAACCGCGAACAGATAGACGCCAACAAAATCACCATCGGCTGGTACGGTGAACGGGTCGAGAAAGACACCGATGCCGAAGCCAACCCCAATGGCGAAGACGTCAACAAAGGCTGGTTTCAGGCCATGCGCGAGCACAACGCCGAACGCCTTATCACAGAAGTAAAAGCAGGCTCTGGTGAAGTACGCATTGGTCAAGGGGGTGACTACATCAACCTCGACCTTGCCGTGCTCGACACCAAAAACCTACTCCACCCCGCGTGTGAGAATGATGCCAACCTGATAGCGATTATCGGCTCCGACCTGCTGGCCTACGACAAAGCCAAGTTCTACGAAGCGCACGGCAACACACCAAGCGAAAAAGGCAAGATCCAAGAGCTGCAAGTCATTGGTACCTACGGCGGCTTACCCGCGGTCAAAGTGCCAGGCTTCCCGTCTACCGGCATCCTGGTCACCAGTTACGACAACCTGTCTATCTACATTCAGGAAGGGTCGATTCGTCGCTCAATGGGAAAGAAAAACGACGAGAAAGACCAAATTGAAAACTTCGAATCAATGAACATGGCTTACGTGATTGAAGAAGTCGGTAAAGCGGCGGCGATCGAGTTCAAGAACGTCAAACTCAAAATTGGAAACGCTTGGGTATAACGCCTGACGAACACCCCACCCATGCAGGCTCTCTCGCTGCTTCATGTGTGCTGATGCACTGAATGATAATCGCGAGTGCGGCCTGCATCCCCTAACCCAGTGAATAAGGTGGCAGCATGGCTGAGTATGTCGGCAACAAAAACGAGATATATCGCTCTGAGTTACCTGCCCTTGGCAAGTATCCAGCGCTCGCCATCTCAGAGTTTCAGTCTCTGTTCCATTTCCAAAGCAATGAGACAGAGGCAGGCATTGTGCATCATGCAAAAGTATCGCGTCTGAAAGTGCATACAGAGCTCAAAGACACCCTAGCACCTTTTGCCGATTTAGCGGCATTGTCGCAAGCACGGTTTGATGATACGGAGTCCGGCGCAACGCTTTACCAACAAGCCGTGTTTGCGCTCACCGCCGCGCAACTGATCAGCACGCAAATGAGTGGCGATGCCAGCAAAGACGCAGCGGAAAGACAACAAGCCCTAACCGACAAGAAACAAGAATGTGAAGTCCAGTACCGACAAGCGGTAGACATGCTCATTCATGGCCAAGAAACCTACCGCTTTGAGAGGGTGTAATGAAAGCATTACAAAGCTTAACCGACCTATTCAAACAGCATGTCGTCGATGCCAACCGCTTCGATGCCTGGGCCGAAGACGGCGCGATTTTTTGCACACAAGGCGACGAGATAGACGGCTTTGAAGTCGAATACACCGCGATCCTCTTTATCCACAATGCCCAGCTCAACCCAGACAACCTGTTTATGCACATCGTCAGTTGGTTAAACCAGTATGACCAACACCGCAGCGAGAAAGGTTTAGCCATGCCGTCCTTCGCCATAGAACCACTCGACAAAGGCCGCTACGACCTCAAACTCAAGCTCGATATTCGCGAAGAATACAACCTGGTCGAAGATGAGCAAGGCGACTGGAAACAAGCCGATGCACGCTTCCGTTGTGATAACCAGTTTGAAGCCGCCGCGAATGAACAAGAGTTAGGCGAACTGATTTACTTTGTTGGCCATGAGAATGATTTGCCATGTCAGAACTCGCACTAAAAACACCGGACCAGTTAACCCAAGTTGTTGAGAGCCTAGTACTCACAGCATCTGAAAAAGTAGACCTCAACAAACGCATGGCCAATCACGCCAGCCAGTTTTTCCGAGCCCAGATCCGCGCTCAGCGAGACATTGACAACACCCCATACCAAAGCCGAACACGAAGAAAGAAAGTCACGGTTCGGCAAGGGGTTGAAGGCGCACATACCGCCAACAACAAAAACATGTTGTTGGGGTTAGCACGCGCCATGCGAACCCGAGTGACGGAAGAGACGTTTGAAGTTGGGATCAAAGGCGTGGCTGGCGAAATCGGACGCGCGCACAACCAAGGCGCTCAGGTTTCCTACCAGCCGAGACTCAACGGCTTTTTCGATAGCAAGGTGGGGCGCTGGACAGGCGGCACACTGACCAAACGACATTACACCATGCCCAAGCGAACCTTCATTGGTTGGACGCCAGCGCTAGAACGCGAGCTACTCGCCATGGCAGCAGAACACTTTGCACGAGAGGAGGCAACGTAATGGAAAAACCCACACTACCCACATTCACCATCAAGCCAAGAGCCGGCGTCACCGTCAAAGACCCAGAAACCCTTGAGCCACTGAAAAAGACGGGGGAAAGCAAACCACGTAACACCTATTGGCTACGTCGTGTCAATGATGGTGACTGCACGGTTGTTGAGCCTTCAACCAAACAGACAACCATCAAGAAGGAGGCTAAATCATGAGCATTAGCTTCAGCGAAGTCCCTACTAATATTCGCGTACCGGGTTGCTTTATCGAGATCGATAACAGCCTAGCGAACAGTGCAGAAGACCAACAAGTCATCTTAGCCATTGGTCATGCGATTGCAGGTGCCAAAGTGGGGCCCAATACCGTCAAGTTGTGCATGGACGAAACCCTTGCCGCCGCGTACTTCGGCAAAGAGGGCGCCACCTCAGAGATTGTCGAAATGGTGAAATACTTCCGCAAACAAGATCAAGTGATGCCCATTTACGCGGTCAGTGTCGATTCTGGCGATATCACCAGTGCGCTGGCGGCGTTGGGCGACGTTCAATATCACCACATCCTGTGCTCACTCAAGGATGAAAGGACGATTCGAGAACTCGGTGAGTTACTCGAAGAACGTTATGACGCCATGAACCAGATCCCCGGTTTGGCTTACATTCCAAAGAAAGGCACACATGCAGAGCTCGTCACCTTCGCCCCTGTCAGCAATTGCCCATTGATTAGCTTTATGCCTATCAATCAATTCTGTGATTCTACCAACAAAGCGCTCAGTGATGCCGCGGCCATTGGTGCTTGGGTAGGGCAAATCGCCCCTTCACTGGCCATCGACCCTTGCCGACCTTTGCAAACGCTTAAGCTCAATGGCGTTTACTCAAAGGCAGCCAGTGAGTGGACCTTTGCCGAGCGCAACATGCTGCTTTATGAGGGCATCAGCACCTTTACCGTCAGCTCGGCCAAAGAAGTCATGGTTGAGCGCCCTATTACGGCGTACACCCAAAACGCCGCAGGCATTGCCGATAACAGCTACCTTGATGTGATGACCCCTGCTACCGCAATGTATTTTCGCCAAAAGCAACACTCACGCATCCTGAGTAAATACGCGCGACACAAGCTGGCCAAAGATGGCACTAAGTTCGCCCGCGGCCAGGCTATCGTCACCCCCAGCATGCTTAAAACCGAGCTGCTCGCCCTCTATCGCGAGCTCGAGTACAACGGCATCGTTCAAGACTTTGACGGCTACAAAAAGTCACTCATCGTTGAGCTAGATGATAAGAACAAGCAACGGGCCAACTACCAAGATTCACCGCAGTTCGTTAATGGCCTCATCATTACCGCAGGTAAAGTTCAATTTAGGAAATAACTTATGGCAACGAAAATCACTAGCCGCGCTGTCCTCAACGCCGGGTCATTAGGTCGCCTCCCCATCAAAGAAGGGGCTGAAATAGGCTTTGGCAACCTCAAACGTGAAGCCGTGTTGGGCGATGATGGCGTCCTTGGCTACACCGAAGAGCACTCAGATGCGCCCTTTATCAAGGCGACCATCATCCACGCCAAAGACACCGACGAAGAAGCAATCGCTAATTTAGTGGATGAAAACATCACCTTAGAAACCAACAGCGGCAAAACCTACACGCTCAAAGAAGCGTTCTCAGCCGATCCTTTGTCGCTCAATGTCAAAGACGGCCAGCTTGAAATCTTACTTAACGGCACTGAGCTGATCCCACAGTAAGGAGTGAAACCATGTTATCCATACTGATGAAACGCCAACCGCCGTTAAACACCGTCCAGATCAAGCAAGCCAAAGCAAGCACCACCACTCGCACGGCGTTTGCTGATAAACCCTGGCAAGAGACGCAAGCGATCTTAAAGCAAGACCTAAGCTACTTAAAAAGCCTAGCTGGCTCGAAAGAGAAAAACCCCTATAAACAACAACTGGTCGATAAATACCGCCCCTTAGTAGAAAAGCTCATCGCCACTCATCAGGGCAATTACGCCAACCTCGAAGTAATGTGGTGGTTCTACGTATGGCAAGTCGACCTCGGCCAGTTTGAAACCGTATACGCGGATTTCCGCTTGGCCATCGACCGTGGTTTAGAGCCGCCCACCACCTGGCGCACCAACGGCCATACCGCCTTTTGTGACTTGGTCTTCAGCTACTCACACCAGGCGGTGCAGAACAACCAACCGTTCACCAAAGACTACCTGATCCAAACCGTCAACGACCTCCAGTCTGGTCACCTTGCCACCAACGCACCACTCAAAGTGAAAATGTATCGCCTGGTCGGAGACTGGTACTTCGAAGACGGCGAGAAAACCCTCGCCCATGACTGGTTCGAACAGGTGATGAGGCTCGACCCGAAAAAAGGCGGTCGCAAGACCAAACTCAAAGACTTAAAACAGGAGCTCGGCAATGACAGCGCCAATTAACCATCAGACCACCCTGCGCAGCGTGGACCTGCCTGTGCCGATAGAAAAAGACGGCAACCCAATCACAACGCTCGATATCCAAAAACCCAACTCAGGCCACCTTCGCGGCCTGAGCCTGATTGACGTGTGCGAGATGCGCTTTGCCGCCGGTGAAGTGCTGTTACCCCGCATCACTAGCCTCAATGAACGCGATGTGATGAATATGCCCATTGAAAACTGGGCGCCAATCCTGACGACTATCGCCTCTTTTTTTCGTCAATGTGGAACAGTGATAGACCATGTGGAAGACTATTACGCCGACCTTGCTGCCGTGTTCCATTGGCCACCCAGCGAAATAGACCAGCTCAGCTACGAAGACCTATTGTTGTTCCGCGACAAAGCCCGCCAACGAACGGAAGAGCCAGAGAGCGACTCATCGCTCCTTTGTGCCTTAGACAAGGACCCAACCAATGAAGATGAGCCTATCCATCGTTATGGGCATCAAGGATAAAACCCAACCCATCCTAAAAGGCATGAGCAGCGAATCCGACCGCTACGCCAAGAAAATCGCAAAAGTGCAGAAAGCGCAGGCGGACGACGCCAGCGCCATGGCCATGATTGACCGCTTCAACGACATCAAGAAAGCCAAACAGAAAAATACCCTCGCCCTAAAAGCCGAGCAAGAGCAGCTCGATAAGCTGAAGAAAAAAGCCAAACAACTGCTGGCACCCAGCGCGGCACTGACGGCCAAAATCGCCAAGCAACAAGAAAAGCTAACCAAACTCAACAGCGAGCAAAAGCAACATCAGACCGGCTTAATGGACCTGCGCAAAAGCCTCAAAAAATCCGGCGTTTCTGTGTACAAGCTCGATAGCGAATACGACCGCCTCAACAAGAGCTACCAACAGCATGGCAAAGCGATCACCTCACTACAAAAGAAGTACACCAAGCTGCAAGGCATCATGAAACCGATGCAAAAGCTCAATAGCAAAATCAAGTTTCCCAAGATTGGTGGCGCGGTGGCGAGCAAAGGGGCCGCACTGCTAGGTGGACTGAGCCTGGCTGGCCTAGTCAACGAAGTGAACCAGGCCGCCAGCGAGATGGATGCACTGGCCAAGAAGTCAGCCACGCTGAAAATATCCATTAGCGAGCTGCAAGCACTACGCAAACAAGCCTCACACGCAGGCGTTGACGAAGATACCATGTCAACGGCCTTGACTCGCTTCACCAAACGCCTCGGCGTACTGCAACAAACGGGGAGCGGCGCTCTGGGCTCTTTCCTCAAAAAAAGTCGTAACTCCGCCTTCAAAGATTTGAAAGGTGCAGCGAATACCCAAGAAGCTTATGAAGCACTATTAGCATCCTTTGCAAAGCTGAAAACCGCTCAAGAGCAAATGGCCTTTGCCGATGCGGCCTTTGGCCAAGACGGCCGTCAAATGCTCCTGCTACTGCGTGAAGGCACCGATGGCCTCGCCAAATCGCGCAAAGAATTGGCCGAACTCGGCGGCGGCGCCAAAGCCGAAGACGCCGCCAAAGCAGAAGCCTACAACGACGCCCTGCAGCGCATTCAAGAAAGCATCAAATCCATCAAGTACGCCGCCCTCGCCCCCATCATGGAAAAAGCCACCCAAGCCTTTAGTGAGTTCACTGAAAACTTTAAAGATGAGCAATGGCGAGAAGACACCATCACCAAAGTCACCCAAGCAGTGAAAGGACTCTACAACGGCCTCACCTTACTCGGCAAAGGCATCCTATTTGCACTTCAATACTTCCGCGAAATCGTCGCTGGCGTTGTTCTCTTTAAAGCCGCCTTGATTGCCCTCAACGCCGTGATATTAAGTAACCCCCTTGGCCTTATCGTAGCAGGTGTAATGGCGGCGGTGGTGGCCATTACCTACCTAGTTGATAAATTCATTGGCCTAGACAAAGTGATGAAAGCCATCGGGGAAGGCATCAGCTGGTTGTGGGAAGAGTTCAAAAAGCTCATCAACAAACTGCCCGACTCGCTCATCCCTGAAGATTGGAAAATCGAAACCGAACAGGCAGGTGAACAAGCGGATAAATTAGCCGGGAAACTCAACACGATAAAAGACAAAAACGTCAAATTAGGTATCACGACCAATGAAACCCATAACCGAACTGAAAAACAACGTTACAGTGATTACACCACAGGGAACTTCGCTACACAAAGCCAGTATCGCCCCTACCAACCGTTAGCCCCACAAACAATGAAAAGTAAATCTGAAGTCGAACTGCGCATCAAATCCGATAAGCCAGTTACGGTCGACAAGGCTAAGAGCGAGAAGGGTACAGACCTGAATTTGGATGTGGGGAGTTTGGGGTGGAGTTATTAGTTATCAAGAAAAAGACAAAAAGCTGTCAAATTTTTACTTGGATTAAATCGGCCCTGCTATAACCCGTACTCTATCTTGGATAGTAACTGTATGCCCGAACAGCATTTATCACCCCCTGTATATACAACAAAAAACCACAATAAAAATAAAATACAACCTAAAACACCACAAAATACAGAACAAACAAAATTAAACTCCAAAAGATGACCTTAGAAATAAATCATTATTGATTTGAAAGAAGCTAGATGTATATACTGTATATACTAAATACAAAATATAAAATTAGCATTGTATGTTCATACAGTATTTTCTTTAACGTGATATGAAGTCTAAAAATCTATGACTTTTGAAATTTCTAATGATGTTCGAAAAAAACTGGCCGTAAAACATGATGTCACTGAGCAAGAAGTAATAGAGTGTTTTGCAAACAGGGAATCCACTAAAAACTTCTTAAAAGATACGAGAGAAGAACATCTTACAGACCCACCTACACTATGGTTCGTATCAGAGACTGATACAGGGAAAAAGCTAAAAGTTGTCTTTATCTATTATAGCGATCTGGAAAAGTTTGTAATCAAAACAGCATATGCAGCAAATCCAGAAGAAATTCGCATCTTTAACAAATTTGCTTAATAATTATTATATCAATTAATAAACCCGATGAGTGACACTGATACAACGTGTCGCAGGAGAGTATGCAATGAACACACCTAAGAAGATCGAAAGTACCGTTGAAGCATGGGAAGACGGTCAACTAGGCCGTGACGAACACTTTGTAGAAAAAGTAGAAATCAAGTCAGAGATAATTGATAAGTCTCTAGAATTACAGCTAATTTCGATTCGCCTACAAAACGGATTGATTGAAGACCTTAAAAATATCGCTAAAATTCATGGTATTGGCTACCAACCACTAATCAAACAAGTTCTCAAACGATTTGTAGATGCAGAGCTTAAAATGATGCTGCGTGAGAAAGTCGCAGAAGAAACGAGAAAAGAAGCGGAAGAAGAAGCAGCTAAAAGCGAACCGATTAAAGCTTGTGGCTAATTTACCTTCAACAAGATACAAAACGCCCTACAAGGGCGTTTTTTATACCTAGTCACCTCTCTGGTAAAGCTCTAAGTTCTTCTAATAGCAAGGCTTAATAATATCTGTTCTTACAATTTTATTACGATAGCTGTCTTTTAAACTAGACACGATTAATTGCCCCAATTTTCACTCGAAGTATATGTCTTTACTCCGGTCAAATTTTCTAACTATCGCACCAGCTTCCGATGGGTGCTGCTGAGGAGTCAACAAAGTATTCCAAAATGTATCATCCCAGCTATCACCTTTCAGATAGAGATATCTACAGATTTTCACCAAATCCAATCGACTCCATTGACTAGCAGAAGAACGTACTTTTAGGTCATTTTCCAACTGATAAAACGTTGGTATGGCCTTGGCTTGCCATGCTTTATCCAAAAGCTCATTTAACTCGTCAACTTTGTCAGATGATATGAGAAAGCTGTTAGCATAAACTTCATGCGGCATTTCTATAGTACTTCCATCGGTATCCTCAAAGAGCGGATACACGCCGTTGTACCAAGGCCGCTTCCGCGCTGGTTGGCATCGACCGCCAAACGCGTGATTTTTAACGCGGGTAGCGTCGCATATCGGTTCGCCTTTGGGCAGTCATCTATAACATACGCATCGCCAAGATCGACCTCACTGCTTGTCAGCGTCATATAGGCTAATACTTTACCTGTTTCTTCATCGCTTTCATTGCGCTCAATGCAGACATAACTAATGCCAATCATTGACTCTTGAAAGTGACAAGCTTGTTTTTGTAGGAAGGTCTTTAAAGGAGCGAAGGCGTGATCGCCAGAACGAAACTTTTTGCAGTTATCTGAAGGGGAAAGTTTTCGAATCGAATAGTGAGCAGTTCCCATATGGCAGGGAACGACTATGCTTGCGCGGCGCGCATTTTAGCTAAGGCTTCACGACCACGTGCTAGCGCTTTCTTGGCATGTGGGTTAACTTTTGCTTCGCGAACCTGCTTTGCAAATTGCTTAGCATCTTCACCTGACAGCTCTAGTCGCCCAAATGTACTACTCTTTATTGCCATTATCGATGCCCTTTCGGTTAAAATGGTCACTCCGTGTCTGCCTGATCTCACTTCCTATCCGTGAGTCTGACAGACGCCTTAATTTTCTTTGATCCTGACGACGCTGTCAACGTTACTGGTTATTTTTTACACTGACCTCGGCCGACATAAGCCGACTACAACCAATTGACACCTCTCAACAACCTACGCTAACCTACCACTGCACTGGCAAAATCCAGTGTCGGGATTGGTACCCCGTTTTTATTTCCACAGGCGCATAGACGCCAGCTTTTTGCTGGTTTTTTTATGTGCGGCTTCGGCACACCTAAACATGGTGGTTTTGCTTAACGATTAGGCAAAATACATCTGAATTATGGTGGGCTGGGCAGGGCAGCTTCGGCTGGCCGCGACCTGTGGAGCGGTAGTACCAACCTTGTTCAGTTCACCACCCGAAGATTGGTACCTTTGTGTGGTGATTCAAATTGAATCCACAGGAGGCCATCATGCCAAATCTAACCATTCTATCTAAAAGATCATAAGTGTGTGTCACATCAGTTACTTCTACTAATTGATGGGACTCAGCTAACTGTTCTTAACTTACTGAAAAACATTTTATTTTTCCTAGCAATAAAAAACCCGAATAACGCACCTAATGCTAGGAAAAACAAGTTAATAAATGTGCTGTATTCATAATCACCTATTACCACGGTGCTTAGGGTAATCACTGAAGCCCCAAAAAGGGTAGTAGCTGTAGAACCTATCAAAATTATTTTTAACGATTTACTAGAGTATTCCCAAGTTTCAGTAAGAAATTCCGAAAGCAAGCAATATGCAGTGGCACACCCGAAAATAACTAATAATTTAAACATATAGAGAGCTATATTCATTTTAGGTTTAGACTCGTCACGTCTATCTATATCTCTGATTCCTGCGATACGGGCGCTAGGTTCTATAGATTCCACTAAGCCCGAAGTGATGATTCTAATCATGTAGGAGTCTTCAGGGTTCATTAGAAACTTATCAATTTCAATGCTCTCCCTGTCAAATGAAAAACCAACCTTAAGAGATTTGGGAATATTTTGAATAACATAGACCTTTTCGATATTCCCACCTCGTAACTTAAATGTTAGAGCTTTTTCAAAATCGTTGGCGACTATTGGCTGGTTTCCTGAATTCACCACTCGATAGTCGAACATATAAGGCGTATCAACTTTTTTCCCATCAATATATACATCCAGATCAGGGGAGCCTGTCAATTGCTGTACAGAAGATAATTCAACTGACGAGACTAAGTTTACTGACAGTGACTTATCGTTACCGCTAGACTGCAAGAAATAAATAAGAATAGGTATCGCAACTGTTGCTATTAATGCCAAAATTGGAATGTAATTGGAGGTTCTATAGGATTTCGTAGCGTTCGTGTTCAAGATGGCCCCTTCAAATCAATACTATACACATTGCGTATGACAACCATATCATAAATATCATAGGATTATGATAAAGCCATATAAACACAGTCCACTTACCATAATTTCGTTGACTCCTCCCGTCATTCATAGCTAACCTACCACTGCACTGGCAAAATCCAGTGTCGGGATTGGACCCCCGTTTTATTTTCTCAAGGCGCATAAACGCCAGCTTACAGCTGGTTTTTTTATGTGCGGCCTCGACACACCTAAACATGGTGGTTTTGCTTAACGATTAGGCAAAATACAACTGAATTATGGTGGGCTGGGCAGGGCAGCTTTATGCTGGCCGTTTCCTTGAGAGCGGTAGGTCCAACCCTGTTCAGTTCACCACCCATTGATTGGACCCTTTGAGTGGTGATTTAGCAAAACTAGATCTCAAGGGGGCTAACATGCCAAATCTAACCATTCTATCTAAAGATATTCGTTTACTCGATAACTTGTACTCGTTAAATGATTTACATAAAGCGAGTGGTAGAGCACCTAAGCACCAACCAGCTCTGTTTATGCAGAACCAACAAACAAAAGCACTCATCTACGAAATTGAAGGTGATCTAGGAATTCCTAGATCAGTAGTGACACAGCGGGGCGGAGCAAACCGAGGAACTTGGGTCTGCAAAGAACTGGTCTATTCCTACGCCATGTGGATCAGCCCTAAATTCCATCTGCAAGTGATTCGCGCTTTTGATGCCATGGTCACTGCCCCACTACAAGGTGTGACTCTCAGCGAAAAACAGGCGCGTTTCGCCCAATGCACCTTCAACCAAATGGACAAGCTGAAAGCGCGCTATCAGCTCACCAGACAGCAGCATCAAGTGATGGTGGAACAAGTTGCGGCAATGCGCACTTTCTGCGACCAAATGGAAGCTAACCTGAAAAGTTTTAAGTCCGACTTAGACGGTGATTTAGATATCGTGAACCATATTCATTTATACAAAGGAATGGTTCTAGAATATCAGGGCGCGAGAGAGCTGAAGGACTTCATCGAACGTGGTCATTAGCCCTAAAAAATGGCGACAGGCTTAAAAGTCGTCGCCATTTTGTCGCCATTTAGAAAACACGACATTTATAAACTACTGAAATATATACATTAAAATTTAAAGATTATAAAACGGGTGGATTTATAGCCGACGAAGACCAACAAAAGCAAACCGCATAATTCAGGCTATTGTAAAGCATGAAAGCAGAGGCTGGTCTCTGCTTTTTTGTTTTCTATGTTCATTCTGCCGTGGCAATTGAGATATAATCGCGCCATTCACAATCAATAGTTTCCCATACAATCAATGAATAAAAGTTTACTGACCAATTTACTGGCACTGGCATTGCTGGCTGGTGGTTATCAAACCGACAACCAAATCGCGTTTTACGCTGGCCTGTTCGCTTTTTCTGGCGCTATTACCAATTGGCTGGCAATTCATATGCTGTTTGAGAAAGTTCCTGGACTTTACGGCTCAGGGGTCATTCCAGCCCGATTTGAAGAGTTTAAGAGTGCCATCAAAACCCTAATGATGGAGCAGTTCTTCACTGAGAAAAACATCGATCGATTCCTAAACAAGGAAATGTCAGGCAAGTCACTAAACCTTGAACCCGTACTAGAAAAAGTCGATTTCAATCCAACGTTTGATTCGCTAGTGAATGTGATTGCTAATTCTTCGTTTGGCAGCATGCTGGCCATGTTTGGTGGTGCAGAAGCCCTTCAACCATTAAAAGAGCCTTTTGTTGAGAAGATGCAGAAAGCCGTTGTTGAAATCAGTCAGAGTAACGTGGTTAAAGAAGCACTAAAAAGCCAACTTGAATCACCGGCTATGATGGAAGAAATTCAAGCGAACATTGAAAACATCATCGATCAGCGCCTCAATGAATTAACACCAAAACTGGTCAAAGAGATCGTTCAGAAAATGATTAAAGAGCACTTAGGCTGGTTGGTCGTTTGGGGCGGTGTTTTTGGTGGCCTGATTGGGGTCGCATCATCATTCATCGCTTAGGTAGCCCGATAAAAGATAACAAAACGGGAAGCTAGCGCTTCCCGTTTTATTATCTAGAGTGTCGCGATCAAATCCGCATTCACACCAAAACTGGTTTTATGCTCTTCGATGACCACTTCGCTTCGCGTCTGGATAACCCCGGGTAAAGTGCCAAGTTTGGTTGACATAAAATACTGGTACGCCTTCATATCTTTGACTCGTACTTTTATCATGGTATCAAAGTCACCAGATAACGAATAACACTCTTCGATCTCAGGCATATCTTCGACGGCTTTGGCAAACTTTTCAAAAATCGAAAAGCTGGTCTGATCAAGACGGATATGAATGAAAACTTGCACATCTAAGCCAAGTTTTTCTGGATTCAGTTCAGCGTGATAACCTTTGATATAACCCTCTTTTTCCAGTCGTTTAACGCGGTCAGAACACGGAGAAGTGGTCAGGTTCACCTGTTTAGCCAGTTCGACAACAGGAAGGCGCCCTTTAAGATTTAGGGTGCGAAGGATTTCACGGTCAATTCTATCTAAGTCCATTTAACGCTCTGATTCGATGTGTTTCTTTATACCTATCATAATCGAAACAAGGCAATGAAACCTAACAAAGCAGCCGACTTAGACGCATTTTTATCGACAGTAATGGAAACTTAAGCGGCTTCAACGTTCGAGAGCTCACCCTCTTCGACTAAGTCTGCCTGAGTGTTGCACACTCGGCAAAACGCCTGCTTTTCCATTTTTACGTAGTGTGCGCCCTGAAAGAGGGTGGCAAAGAAGCACGCCAAACTGTTTTTCACCGAGTTATGCTCTGCTTGGCATCGCTTCATAACCACTTTGTGGGCAGTCACTTTCTCGCAGCAATGGCAATATACCTGAGGCATTTTTTCTCTCCGTGATTGAAGGCTTTACTGATAGTCAACATATTAGTAAGGCCTTAGTTCCAATTGCTCAAATTTTCATTTTCAATTTGTGAACCAAGTTCAATTATTAATCAATCTCATTAAAAAAGCCCCGAATATCGGGGCTTTATGTTGAGTGCGTTTGTCACTTATTCTAGTTCAGTAAGCTGTTTTTCAAACTTCGCATGCTGTGCTTTCACAGATTCTTCTGGTTCACCTGTCATTAGGCTCACAACCACAATGGCGATAGTAGAGAAGATGATTCCCGGAACGATTTCGTAAACATCGAACCAACCGCCGGTTAGCTGCTTCCATACAACGATAGTTACACCGCCAATCACGATACCCGCAAGCGCGCCGTTACGGTTCATACGAGACCAATACAAGCTAAGGATCAGTGCCGGACCGAATGCCGCACCAAAGCCAGCCCAAGCGTAAGAAACCAGGCCAAGTACGGAACTGTCTGGCGTCATGGCAAGGATTAGCGCAACAATAGAAATCACCACGACTGCAATACGGCCAACCATAACAATCTCTTCAGATGTCGCATCTTTTTCACCAGCTGCTTGTAGAAGTCTTCTGCCAATGCTGAAGAAGAAACCAAAAGTTGAGAATCCGCTGTACTCATGATTGCAGCTAAGATCGCCGCTAAAAGCACACCAGCAACCACTGGGTGGAAGATCGAGTTCACCAATAGCATGAAGATCTTCTCACCATCATCAATGGATACACCAGAGTTGGTCACGTAAATCAGACCAACCAAACCAACCAGCATTGCACCAACCATCGACAATGCAGTCCAAACCACGGCAATGCGACGAGCGGTGGTCAAATCTTTGTTACTACGCGCTGCTTTGAAACGCGCCAGAATGTGTGGCTGACCAAAGTAACCTAGGCCCCACGCAACCAAAGAGATGATCGCAATCGCTGACAACGGCTCACCTTTAGTATCATTCCACAATGTCAGAAGCTGAGGGTTGATGTTGGTTAGGTCAGCACTGAGTTGTCCAACACCACCTTCCATAGCAGCAATAGGCACAATCATCAGAGCTGCGGACATCAAAAGGCCTTGGACAAGGTCAGTCCATGATACCGCTAAGAAGCCACCAAACAATGTGTAAGAAACTACACAAACGGTACCGATAATAACTGCTGTGGTGTAATCCAGTCCGAATACTGTTTCAAACAGTTTTCCGCCCGCTACCAGACCGGAGCTGGTGTAGAAAAGGAAGAATAAAAGGATAAAGAAAGCAGAGATAACCTGAATCAGTTTCGAATTATCGTTAAAACGGCGTGAAAAGAATTCGGGTAAGGTCAAAGCGTCTGTCGTAATACTATACGTACGTAGACGTTTGGCACTGATTAGCCAGTTTAGCCAAGTACCCACTAGCAAACCACCAGCTAACCAGAAAGCCTCAATACCCGATGCATACGCATAGCCAGGCAAGCCAAGTAGCAACCAACCACTCATATCAGATGCACCCGCTGATAGCGCCGCAGGCCAAGGGCCCAATGAACGTCCACCCAAGAAGTAATCGGTGGAGTTTTTCGTTCGTTGGTATGCAATAACGCCTATTGCCAGCATCAGAATTAGATACGCAATAAACGTGGTCGTAATAGCAAAGCTATTTTCCATGTGTTTGTCCTCTTATAAAAGATCGCCTTCCATGAACGCCCTCACTTACACTGAGTGAGGGCTCTCTGAGAAAGGATTAGTGGGCTTCACTCCCAAGCTCGAGCAAGGTCGCGTTACCACCCACTGCTGTTATATTTATTGTTCTCGTCCGCTCTGTGATAAAGCGAAGCGATAGGTATGGATCGTGTGCGACCGGAATCGCTGTCACATCCGTTTCAGAAACTAGGCCAACAATTGCACCTGAACGTTTCGCTAATTGACGGTTGATTGTTTGCTCAACCTCTTGATTCCCTATATATCCGACACTACGTACATCTGACTCCAACAATTGATGATAAGCATCAAGAGAAGCAAATTGTAATAGGTTCATAGGTAAAGAAGACTGCGTATAGGCAGCTTCCAAATTTTGAGTAAGTTGCGTGTCATCACTACATAAGATGACACTGTTACCCGCAATCAATGCAGCAGTCACCTGTGCAATCGTTGCTTGTTGTACTGACTGTGACGACTCATCTTGAATGATGAGTGCTACACCTCGACCTGCAGTATACAGTTCGTTTGTTTCCCCAGTAGGGCCTACCAGTTGATGCGTTTCAGCCAACATTGCTGAGGCGTGTTCAATATGGTATCCCATTACAGACGCTAAGTTCGGCTGTCTAGAATGCAAAGCCTGCTTGAAAGCAAGTAAACACTCACTTTTCGAATCAAAGTTAGTTAGATTCCAGTTTTCCCACGCTGAAAAAGCATCAGAAAAACGAGTGACTTGATGAACCATAATCTTTCTCCTTGCCTACAGATTAAGAAAACGAAGTTTGCGTAAAGCGGAATAGGTAGTGCGGGCCGCCAGCTTTAGGCCCCGTACCTGAAAGGCCCTGACCACCGAATGGTTGCACACCAACAACAGCCCCCACCTGGTCACGATTGATGTAGCAGTTACCCACACGTGCATGTTTTTCAATCCAGCGGTAAGTGGTTTCATTGCGGCTATGAATACCCATAGTCAAACCAAAACCAGTGCTGTTAATACGCTCAACAATCTGATGAAGCTCGTTCGCTTTAAAGCGGACAATATGCAAAATTGGACCAAACTGCTCTTCTTCAAGACAGGCAATATCGCGAATTTCAAAAGCACTTGGTGCCACGAAATCACCATGTTGATGTTCTTCACCCAAAGTCAACTCAGCCACTTTCTTTTCCGTCGCCGTCATACGCTCAATATGCTTAACTAATTTGGTTTTTGCTGTCGTATCAATAACTGGTCCCACATCCGTGGAATGCAGATAAGGAAGGCCTACGCTCAGTTCTTGCATGGCACCCTGAATCAGTGCAACGATGCGGTCGGCAATGTCTTCTTGCACATACAGGACGCGTAGAGCACTACAACGCTGACCTGCGGAGGCAAACGCTGAACGAATAACATCACGTACAACCTGCTCAGGAAGTGCAGTACTATCAACAATCATTGCATTTTGGCCGCCCGTTTCAGCGATGAAAGGGACAGGCGCCGCATCACGAGACGCTAAGGTTTGATTGATTCGTTGCGCTGTTGCCGTTGACCCGGTAAAGGCGACACCAGCAATAGCAGGATGAGAGGTTAAGGCTGAGCCAATTTCAGCACCACGACCTGGCAACAATTGAATCGTGCCTGCTGGGAAGCCCGCTTCATTCATTAACTCAACGGCACGGGCAGCAATCAAACTGGTTTGCTCTGCCGGCTTCGCGACCACAGTGTTGCCTGCGACGAGAGCGGCTGTAATTTGACCGAGGAAAATCGCCAGTGGGAAGTTCCAAGGGCTGATACACACAAACACGCCGCGCCCTTGACGATATATTGTACGTGCCTGTCCATCAAAACCGTCTAGGCGGATTTCACCCAAAGCGTCGACCTGCTTAGCGTAGTAGCGACAAAAGTCGACAGCTTCACGAACTTCATCAATGCTATCATGAATTGTTTTACCCGCTTCCTGGTGGCACAGAGCCACAAGTTCAGCAAGGTTGGCTTCCAGCAGCTCTGCCAGTTTGTCCAGCATAGCCGCCCTCTGCGCTTTATCACTGGTCTGCCATTCAGCAAACGCCTGCTGCGCACCATCAATAGCAGCGGAAACATGATCAAGAGTTGCGAAGGCAACCTGACCCACCTCAATGCGGCGATCATAAGGCGCAGTTACCGCTTCAACATTGATGTTTTCCTTGATCATGCTTTCGGCATGACCCTGACCATTGATGATCGGACCTGCCCGCCACTGATTCTTCAAGAAGCTTTCGACAGACTGCTCAAATGGTTTGACTTCTGATTCAATATCCAGGTTCACACCATAAGAGTTTTGGCGCTCAGGGAAGACCTGCGGAGGCAGTGGTATCTTAGCGTTGTTCAAGGTATCGAACGCTTTTAGCATATCGACGGGGTGCTGAGTCAGCGTTTCTACCGGGCAACGGGCGTCGACTAAGCGGTGTACAAACGAACTGTTTGCACCGTTTTCAAGAAGGCGACGAACCAAATACGGCAACAGATCTTTGTGGCTGCCGACTGGCGCGTAGATACGCACAGATTGCTGATACGCTTCCATCGCGTGGTTGTACAGGGAATCACCCATACCGTGCAAGCGCTGGAATTCGTAATCTTTGTGCTGAGCCATGACTGCAATAGACGTCACCGTCTGAGCGTTGTGGCTCGCAAATTGAGGGAAGATGTTACCACGCACATTCTCAGAAAGTAGGAATCGCGCACACGCTAAGTAAGCAACATCCGTCGCCTCTTTGCGAGTGTAAACGGGATAGTTATCGTAACCAGCTTGCTGAGACCATTTGATCTCACTATCCCAGTACGCGCCTTTCACTAGACGCAGAGGGATCAAATCTCCCTGCTCTTTTGCCAAGCCGTTAATCCAAACCAATACAGGCAGTGCACGTTTTGAATAGGCCTGAATCACCAAACCAAACTTGCCCCAACCTTTCACTAGGTCGCTGCGATATACTTTCTCGAATAACTTCAGCGATAGTTCAAGACGGTCGGCTTCTTCCGCATCGATGGTGATAGCAACATCAAGCTCAACCGCTCGGCGAAGAAGTTGCATCAAAGTATCCGCTAATTCCGTCAGAACACGTTCTTCGTTGGCCACTTCGTAGCGTGGGTGCAAGGCTGACAACTTGATAGACACTGAAGGCGCAGGGCTAGTGTCTAAGCCATATTTGTCGCGGCCAACCGCTTCAATCGCCATCAGGTAATCTTTGAAGTATTTATTCGCATCTGCTGTCGTCAGTGCAGCTTCACCTAACATATCGTAGGAATAGGTAAAGCCTTTATCACGCATGGTGCGACCGTTTTTCTGCGCTTCGGCAATACTTCGTCCTAGAACGAACTGGTGCCCCATCACTTTCATCGCCTGATGCATCGCTTTACGGATAACTGGCTCCGACATCTTACTGACTAAGCGGTTAACCGCAGAAACAGGGCTTTGTGACTCAGCTTCTGACAAACCCACCACTTTACCCGTCAGCATCAAACCCCATGTCGACGCATTAACAAATACAGAATCTGAATTCTTTAGGTGAGATTTCCAATCGGCAACACTCAGCTTATCTCGGATCAGCGCATCAGCCGTTGCAGAGTCAGGGATACGCATCAAAGCTTCGGCAAGACACATCAACAAAATGCCTTCTTGAGTATCTAGGCTGTATTCAAGTAGCAAGGCGTCAATCATCTGGATTGATTTCTTATCAGCACGAATCGATTCGATAAGCTGGGTGGTCTTGTCGCTAATTTGTGCTTTTTCAGCATCAGTAGGGATTGCCAGAGGCAACAGTTGTTCAAGCCATTGGGATTCGTCCACCATGTAAAGTGGCGAGATCAATGACCATAACTTATCAAGCGGCTGCTCGACAAACTCGGCATTCAACACATCAGTTGCTGTAAACATGCGTTTTCCTCAATCTCAAACCTGATAAACTCATCAGGGTTCTTACAATGGCTTGCAGTGTATTTTGAGCGCGACCGGATTACTTGTCAAAAACTCCGAGTTTTTTGCTAAAAACTCTGATTATTAACAAAACAAAAACAGAGTCACATGCATATGAGCAAAATAATATATGGTTATTCTTTTCTTATTTAACCAAATTGTTTCTTGTAACTGGAGGGAGACATACCTTGCAGACGAGAAAATGTATGGGTGAAAGTGCTTTGCCCAGAAAAGCCTGTTAGTTCAGCGACCTGGCCCAATGAGAGGTGGCCTTTTTCAATCAAGGATTTCGCCATGTCAATGCGCTTACCCAAGACATATTGGTGAGGTGTGATACCCATTTGTTCTTTAAATAGATGATGAAACTGACTCTCTCCAAGAAACACACTACCAGCCAATTGAGCAACAGATATCTTCTGACTCAAATGCTGTTCTATGTAGCGGTCAATCGCCTCCAGATCGAAACGAGACGCTTTGTGAGGGGTGACAAATGTCGACATATGGCGCTGCAGAAGAGCAATCACCGTGTCATTGCACGCGCGACTAAGAAGCAAGTCTTCTGGGCTAGAGTACATTTCCGCGACTAGCATCTGTATCAGTTTCTGGATTTGAACATCAAGCTGAAAGTAGGTATCGCGCTGATTGATTTCATTCAGCTTTTGTAGCATCAAAGGATCCCCCTCTGATGGAACCGGCATATTCAATACCAGAATGTCAGACTGGCCCACCACGCCACCAAAAGCATGACCTGAGCCAGACGTCACAACGCAACCCTGACCAGGCCCGACCAAGTTACCAAAACCGCTAACCTCAAATTCTGCTTGCCCTTTCAGGCCAATGACGATCTGAGTATAACTATGGTCATGACAGTCCATATAAGATGGTAATGTCACCAGCTCAGCAGGCTTGGGTGACAAAAGTTTGGCATCATCGCCCAAAATAGGGGGAGCTTAAAGGAACTCATAGCACAGTTTTGTGATCTCAAGTGGTACTGGCTTCGCATGTTATACCAAAAACTTCCCAATCCGAAATTTATCCTGGCGTATGCAATTGGGCACATCATCACATTATTTAAGTTTCGATAAACTGCATCATAAAGGTTAAAAAGTGAGCTCCATTTCGTTTCGGAAGAATGATCAAGTGCACATAAATTACGGTTTATGTCACTTCTAGCAACATTTCTTTTTGCAGATGTTCAATCTTCACTTGCATATTTCCCCAATCAACTCAAAATGATAGGTAGCATCCAAGTTTTATATACATTCAAATTAGATTCGTCTGCCCAAAAGTTGACTAATCTGTTAAAAAGAAAGATGCAGGGATAAAAGAAAACTTGGGAAAGGCAGGGATACATGGACTGTCAAAAGTTTGTCTTTTTTTGGTTTTACGTTGGTAATATGAAACGTTAATTGTTGCAGGGAAATATGATAACACGTCGCATCCCAGCGCTTTTAATTGCGCTAAGCCCTATATGGGTATCGACTTCGGTTTTTGCGGAAACGGCTGACTCTGCCGATCCTGTCGCAGCTATCGATGCTAAGTTAGAAAACAAACAAAGTGAACTACAAGCGTTAAGCACTGAGTTCGAAGGTGAATCCGATCGTTTACAACAGCTTAGGACTGAACTGACTAAATACCAGCGTGAAGAGCAAGAGCTCAACGCGAAACGCAACCGCGCTAAGTCTGCACTGGACAAACAATATAATCGCCTGTTAGACGACCCGGAAGTTGATCTACTTTCTTTCCAGCAAGAGTACCAACAAGCGTGGTCTTCGGTGAAAGAAAACCAAACACAGATTCTTGAGCAAGAGCAAACCATTACAGAACAGGAAATGCGTTTGTCTCAGATCAAACAGAAACGCTCTCGCATTAACTCCGAGTTGTCTTATCTCAAAGAACAGAAAGTAGAAGCGCGCGTTAAACGACTCGATGCGGAACTGCGCGAAAGTGACGTTCTCAACACTGCGTTTAAAACTACGTGTTCTGCAACCATGACGCTAGGTGAATGTACCAATCAGGGTAAATACCTAACCAAGCAACGTGCGGTGAATACCTTCAAAGCTAAGCTGCTTGATGGTCTGACGGAAGCAACCCTTGCTAAACAAAATCTAAAGGGCGTTCAGCTCAATGTGTTTGTTCAGGAAAGCCAAATTATTCGTTCGGGCTTCGAAGGCAACAACAGTTACTTTACTGAAATGCAAGCACAATTGCAGGCTCGTCCAGAAGCTTCAGCCGCTTGTAAATTACTGAATGTCTCGTCGCGTTACTGTCTAAATGGTGCACAAGTGACCAAAAAAGACCAAAGCAGCAGTAACAAAGAGAAAAGCTGGGCAAACATTACCGTTCGCTCCGACCAGTATGAAGATCGCGTCACCATTAATGGCGTAAACTATGGAAGCACACCTGTCGAAGTTGTCCTTCCTAGAGGCAAACATCAGTTCACAGTCTCTAAAGATGGTTATCAAACATACAACCGAACTATAGCCGTTAATGGCAATGACACAGTATGGGTCAAGTTACGTCCTGACTCAGATATTTAACACACTTCTCTTTTCAGAAAGAGGGGGATTGCACAAAATTGACCAAAAACGCCATTTTGTCGTAAGTTATCGCTTTATAACTTAAGAAAAAATGGCGTTTTCGTTTAGAATAAGCCCATTAGATAGAAAAGAATTGTAGAAATAGATAATGCGAACTGGTTTACCAACGCTCCTTCTTGCTTTGTCACCTTGCTTCATCTCAGCTATTGTTTTGGCTCAGGAGGCTCGCGATCCTATTGTTGTTCTCGATCAACAGTTGTTTGACAAACATGAAGAGCTGAAAGCGGCAACACGAGCTCGGGATGAGCAAAATGCGAAATTTGAAGAGCAACAGCAGGTTGTCGCTCAGTTAACCAAGCTCGCCAAATCTCTGGACGAAACGCTAAACGAAGCCAAGACGAGCCTCGAAAACGATTACTCCAGAATGATTGAAGATCCTAATATTGATCTGGCTGCAACACAGAAAAAGTACCAAGACGCTTGGTCAAAAGTGAAACAGAATCAAAGTCAACGTCTATCTGGAGAACAAGAACTTCAAGAACGACAGCATCAATTGGATCTCGCCAATAGCGCAGTTGAAGCCATTGAACAAAGCATTGACGTTCTGGACCAGAACAAACTTCGTGCCCGCGCTGAACGCCTTCAGGAAGAACTCCAACAAGCGCATTCATTGTCCGTCAGCTTTACTAACCGCTGCCAAGCAGACATGACTATCGCTCAGTGTGACCGTCAGACACGTGACCTTGCCCTGCAAAAAGCCGTTAAACAATTTCAGTCAGAGCTGGTTGCCACGACCAGTGAACCACAAGTGGTTAAGTTAAATGCCAACAAGGTTCCTTTCAATATCCATGTACTCCGGTCTAGAGCCAAAGAATCTGGCTTTTATGATGGTGTTCGCTATCGAAGCCTGATGGATGTTGAAATGCAAGCTCGTCCGACACAAAGCGCTGCCTGTACGTTGCTCGGCATCGACAAGCAATATTGCTTTGAGCCAGAGACGTTAAATGACAAAGACACATTGGTAAGCAATAAAGAAGTCGCTTGGGTCACCTTAACGATTCGTTCAAACCTTTTTGATGATAAAGTCGCGATCAATGGCGTGAACTACGGCAGCACGCCTGTAGAAGTGATGCTTCCTGTCGGCCCACATATGATCACGGTCGAAAAAGAGGGTTATCGCTCCTTCAACCGTGAGTTGACCGTACGACGTGATCAAAACCTTCGTGCCGTATTGGTTGAAAAAGCCAACCCTCTACGCGAAGGGGATAAGTTTGCAGACTCTCTAGGCTCAGGCCTTCAAGGCCCTGAGCTCTCTACCATTCTTTCAGGTCAGTACATTCTTGGTGAACACGGTTCCAAACAGCTACAGCTTAAACACCCTTTTGGCTTCGGTACAACGCCCGTGACGGTTGGGCAATTCAAGACTTTTATTGATGCAACTAACTACCAAACGGATGCTGAATTAAAGAACACCTGTACCGCCATTGTTAAAGGCGAAGTGACACCAATTGCCAAAGGTTACTGGCGAAATCCTGGATTTAAACAGGCGTCAAACTCACCCGTTGTTTGTGTCAGTCGAAATGATGCGCAAGCCTATGCTAACTGGTTGAGCAGCAAAACGAAGCACAGTTACAGACTACCCAGTGAAGATGAGTGGGAAATTGCCGCCCGAGCGGGTGCTGAAACTCACTATTGGTGGGGAGACCAGTTTATTCCAAACCAAGCCAACACGGGCTGGGGAGGCACGCCTTGGTCAAACAAAAGCACTTCACCAGTCAACGCTTTCAAGCCTAATCGCTTAGGTATTTATGATACTGTAGGCAATATATGGCAATGGACAAGTGATAGCCGTGGGCTACTCAAAGGTGGTGCGTGGAACTTCTCTCCAGACATGGCAGCAGCGCATCAACAGCTTTCCTTATCAAGCTCGTCAGCGGCCAACTATGTTGGTTTCCGTGTGGTACGTGATATCAACTAAGATGACATACTGGTTGCTTCAAGGGGGATTTCCCCCCTTTTTCATGTGTTAAATTTAGATAGAATTTACTCCAAGCTCATCTGACACTGAGCTCAGTTGATTGATATAGCGTTGGATCGGGGGTTTTGGTTCCCACATACCACAAACCCTACTACGCACTCAACTTTCAGTGGTACTGAATAATGAATACGCCGCGTAAAGCGGCGTATTGTTGATATTGGGAAAGGAATCTTAAGGAGCGAGTCGGTCGATATGCCATTCATTCTCGGCTTTTGAAAACAGGAATCTGTCGTGGAGACGGTGATCACCACCTTGCCAAAATTCAATACTTTCAGGCTTAATGCGAAACCCTCCCCAAAAAGAAGGAACAGGGATCTCACCTTGTGCAAACTTCTGTTTTAGCTCCAAAAACTTACCTTCGAGTACTCCTCGAGTCGAAATTCGACTACTTTGTTTACTCGCAATAGCAGCGAGTTGACTCTCTTTTGGTCGTGAAGAGAAGTACTTAATATTCTCTGTAATACTCAGTTTTTCAGCGACGCCCGTAATGTGAACCTGACGCTCGAGTGGATGCCATGGAAAATGTAAGCTGACTCGCGAATTACCTTCAATTTGCTGCGCTTTGCGGCTACCTAGGTTGGTATAGAATACAAACCCCTGTGCATCGACATGTTTGAGCAACACAATTCGCTGGAAAGGCTGACCATGCTCGTCGACCGTCGCCACTGTCATTGCCGTCGGATCAGTGAGCTTAGCGTCAATCGCTTGTTGTAACCACAAGTCAAACTGCTCTACTGGGTTGGCTTTAAGGTCTTTTCTGCGTAACCCACCCTTGCTGTACTCACGGCGGATGTCTTCGAGTTCCATCTTCTCTCCTGCGAAATTTTTTTGCTGATTGTGCGCTCATATATACATGAACACAAGCCTACGTGCCATCTTGTTATAGGCATTTTGGGCATTTGGAATACCATCTATTGGTAAATGACCCGTTATTGAGAAAAATCATCATGTATACTTAGCACAACTGATTGATTGTTTTCTATTATTTAAGTACTTGATACAGAGTATCGTTCTAAAACTGCACCTTAACATTTAATAGATTGGATAATAGAATCCAATATATACCCAGTAATAACAAGGAATCTCAATGAGTCAGAGCCATTACAACAAGCTCTCGGATAACGAACTTGATTATGTAGATGACAAAACGGCAGCGCTTTTACTCAATACGCCGAATAGCGCTCGCGTCATGCTCTGGGTGATGGTTTTATTCTTTGTCCTTGCTGGCATATGGGCTTCTTGGGCTCAAATCGATAAAGTCACCGTTGGGCAAGGAAAGGTTGTGCCCTCTTCTCAAATACAGGTTGTCCAAAACCTGGAAGGTGGTCTGGTCAAAGAGATTCTTGTCCGTGAAGGTCAAGTCGTTCAAAAAGGCCAGCAGTTACTGTTAATCGATGACACTCGCTTCCGTTCAGACTTTCGTGAGCGAGAGCAACAAGTAGCCAACCTAACTGCAAGTGTACTGCAACTGTCAGCGTCGATTACGAGTGTCGCGATCAATGAAGATTTCAGCGAGAAGTCTTGGCAGCAAAGTGTCCAACTGGATTTCAGTAAGCTCGCTTTTCCTCCACAACTAGAAGAAACACAACCAACATTGGTTCAGCGTCAACGTGCCGAGTACAGTCAGGATTTAAACAATCTCCGAAATCAGATTTCATTGATCGATCAACAGGTCAAACAAAAACAGCAAGATTTGGTTGAGATTCAAGCTCGCGTAAAAAATTTACGTGAAAGCTACAACTTTGCTCGCAAAGAGCTGGAGATCACTCAACCACTGGCGGATGAAGGGGTGGTGCCTCGGATAGAGCTACTCAAGCTCCAGCGCCAAGTGAACGATACCCGCCGCGAAATGACCTCCAGTGAACTCAAAGTCCCTGTCCTCCAATCTGCGATTAAAGAATCCATGCTAAGCCGCATTGACGCTGCGCAAAAGTTCCGTTCAGAGCAACAAGAGAAACTCAATGAGGCTCAAGATAAGCTGTCATCGTTGACCGAATCGACCGTAGGCCTAGAAGACAGAGTCAATCGAACCATTGTCATGTCACCCGTGACAGGCACCGTCAAAACGCTCAATGTCAATACAGTTGGCGGAGTGATACAGCCAGGCATGGACATTGTCGAAATCGTACCAAGCGAAGATACACTTCTGGTTGAAGCTAAGATAGCCCCTCAAGACATCGCCTTTCTTCGTCCAGAACTACATGCCATCGTCAAGTTTAGTGCCTACGACTTTACCAAATATGGCGGCTTGGAAGGCACTCTTGAACATATCAGCGCAGATACTACCACCGACGAAGAAGGAAACAGCTTCTATTTGGTAAGGGTTCGAACCAAAGAAACGAGCCTGAATAACGATACGTCTTTGCCTATCATTCCAGGTATGACAGCTTCAGTAGACATCATCACAGGCAAAAGAACCGTGATGGAATACTTACTCAAGCCGATTCTGGGCGCAAAAGACAACGCACTGAAGGAATAACAATGCAAACAGTGGTAACTGCACGTAAGGTCAGAGTTAGCTAAGATGAAATACTGGCTAGCGGCTCTGTTTTTCATTTTGGCTTCTACAGCCTCACAGGCGCTTAATACTCAAGAGCAGCGCTGGATTGAGGCTGTACGCAATACTTACGGAGATAGAGCAGGGAAACGAGTCGAAACCTGGCGCCGAGAAATGGAACAATTTAAAGGCCTTTCAGAAAGACAAAAACTGACGGAAGTGAACCATTTTTTTAACCAACTGAATTTCGTTAATGATGACCGTTTATGGGGCAAGAAAGACTACTGGGCAACGCCACTAGAGTTCCTTGGTAGCAATGCGGGTGATTGTGAGGATTTTACTATCGCCAAGTATTTTTCTCTTCTCGAATTAGGTGTCTCAGATCAAAAACTCCGCTTGGTATACGTTAAAGCAATCACACTTAACCAGTTTCACATGGTGCTTGCCTACTATTCCAAACCTAGTGCGGAGCCAATTCTGCTGGACAACATCGACCCGGAGATCAAAAAAGCGTCTAAACGTAGAGATTTATTACCGATATACAGCTTCAATGGTAAAAACCTGTGGCTGATGAAATCAAAACAAGGACAACTGGCAGGAAAGTCATCCCGACTAAGCTTATGGAATGACCTTCGTGCCCGAGAAAAATCACTCAAACTGAATAAACCAATAGTCAATTACGATGAGTAGGCAATATGACTTTATATAAACAGCTTGTCGCGGGAATGATTGCTGTATTTTTGATGCTGATGGCCTCAGTCTTCATCATTGAATTTAACACCACGCGCAATAACTTAGTGCAACAGCAGCGCTCAGAAGTAAATAACACCATCAATACCGTTGGCTTGGCGCTGGCTCCTTATTTAGAGAACAAAGATCAAGTGGCAGTAGAATCTGTTATTAATGCTCTTTTTGATGGCAGCAGCTACTCAATCGTTCGACTGATATTCCTCGACAACGGCGAAGAAGTCCTGCGCTCTTACCCTGTCAAACCTCTCGATGTTCCTGAGTGGTTTACCAGACTACATTTGTTTGAGAAGATTCATGAACGTCGCGTGGTGACGAGCGGATGGATGCAACTGGCTGAAGTGGAAATCGTTAGTCATACTGGGGATGCCTACACCCAGTTATGGAACGCATTCGAGCGCCTAGTCATCGCTTTCAGCCTAATCTTCACTATCGGCCTTCTCGCCATCGCCTTCATTCTCAAACGTGCACTGCACCCACTTCAGCTCATCGTGGAGAAAATGGAGCAAGTCGCACAAAATCATTTTGGTGAACCGCTTCCAAGGCCAACAACAAAAGATTTAATCTACGTCGTCGACGGTATTAATAGTATGTCAGCTCAAGTCGAGCTGTCGTTTAAAGCTCAAGCAAAAGAGGCTCAACAACTGCGTGAACGTGCCTACATTGATCCCGTCTCTGCTCTGGGCAACCGTGCATACTACATGAGCCAACTTAACTCATGGCTTGGCGAAGGCGGCTTCGGTGGCGTCGCTATTTTAGAAGCCAGCTTTATTCATGAGCTATACGAAGAAAAAGGCTATGAGGCTGGTGATGGCATGGTTCGCGAACTCGCAGACCATCTAAAAGTTTCTTTGACGTCACCAGATGTGACTCTAGCTCGAATCTCTTCTGCGGAATTTGGCATTATTTTGCCCAATGTGGACGAAACCGACCTTAAACTCATGTCCGAAAGCATTGTCACCTATGTTCAGGATATCAACGCCGATCCAACAGGCATGGCCACCTCCAACCTATCACTCGGTGTTGTCTACAGTGAAACGACTAAAAACCCATCTGAAATTTTGACCATGTTGGACAACGCACTGGCAATCTCCAAATCGGACCCAGAAATAACTTATGGCTATGTCACAGGTGACAACTCTGAAAACTTGATGGGCAAACAGCAATGGAAAACCTTGGTTGAAGAAGCGATCAGTAACGATTGGTTCCAGTTCCGATTCCAGGCTGCCAATGACGAAGGAGGTAAGACTTATCATCGCGAAGTCTTTTCCGCAATTGAAAAGAATGGTGAACGCTTCAGTGCTAACCAGTACCTGTTTGCCTTAGAACAGCTCAATGCTAGCCACCTGTTTGATGAGTACGTGACCGAATCCATTATCAATCGCCTTGAGAAAGACGAATTTTCCGAGCCTGTAGCCATCAACATCTCGCAAAGCAGTATTGCTCAACCCAGCTTTATTCGCTGGATCACGCAAATGCTCAACCGCCACAAATCCGTGGCCAGTCTGCTGCATTTCGAAATACCAGAAAGCTGCTTCGTCAACACACCACACCATACCGCTTTATTCTGTAATGCAGTCCGTGGGGCAGGGGCAGACTTTGGGGTAGATAACTATGGACGTAACTTCCAGTCACTCGACTACATCAACGAGTTCCGTCCAGCGTACGTGAAGCTGGATTATCTGTACACACACCATCTGGATGATGAAAAACAGAAGTTTACTCTAACATCCATCTCACGTACGGCGCATAACCTAGGTATTAAAACGATTGCGTCCCGAGTTGAGACACAAACCCAATTGGATTTCTTGTCTGAACACTTTATTGATGTCTTCCAAGGCTTCATTGTAGATAAGTAAAAGGTTATCGATGCAGGATCCTTTGTTAAATTCGCTGATTTACGTCAGCCGCTATTACGGTCTGGCTAACTCGCCAGAAGCCTTGATCAATGGTTTGCCTTTAACCGAAGGCAAGCTAACACCATTTTTGTTCCCTCGTTCGGCTGAGCGCGCAGGTCTGGTCGCTAAAGAAAATCGTTCCAAACTCGAAGATATTTCAGATCTCGTTTTGCCTGTGGTGCTGCTACTGAAAAGTGGTGACGCTTGTGTTCTCAATACTGTCAACAGCGAAAAAAGAGAAGCTGAAATCGTTACGGGCGAATCTGGTCTAGTACCCATTGCCATCCCACTCGAGGAACTGGAAGAGCTCTATATTGGTCGCTACTTTCTGGTTAAGAAACAATTCCGTTACGATGAACGCTCTCCTGAAGTACTTAAGACGCGTGAAGGACATTGGTTCTGGAGTACAATCTGGCAGTCAAAAAACATCTATCGTGATGTGTTGATCGCTTCGATTCTGATTAACCTTTTTGCCATAGCCGCCCCTATGTTCACTCGCTTGGTTTACGATAAGGTGGTTCCAAACCTTGCCTTTGAGACCTTGTGGGTGTTGGCCAGTGGTATTTTTGTTATCTTCCTGTTTGATCTCACGCTTAAAATAATGCGCAGCTACTTTATTGATGTTGCGGGTAAAAAATCGGACATTTTGATTTCATCGAAACTGTTTAGCAAAGTACTTGGTATTCGCATGGAGGCAAAACCACCTTCCGTAGGCGCTTTCGCTCGTCACTTGCAAGAGTTCGAGTCCATTCGGGAGTTTTTCACCTCTGCCACTATTGGCTCTTTGATTGACCTGCCCTTTGCCTTACTGTTCCTTGTTTTGATTTGGCTAATGGCGGGCAGTCTGGTCTTAGTCCCCATAGCGGGGGTGCTAATTCTTATTATCTACTCAGCACTGATTCAGGGGCCACTACGTCGAACCATTGAGGAGGGCTCTCGCCTTGCCTCGCAGAAATATGCGAACTTAATTGAGAGTTTATCCGGCCTAGAAACCGTTAAACTTTTTGGTGCACAAAGCCAATTCCAATTTCGTTGGGAAGAGGCGGTTGCACACATGGCAAATTGGAACATCAAGAGCCGACGGATCACTGATGGTATCCAAAACACCGCAGGTTTTGTCCAGCAGGCTTCCAATATAGGCATGATTATCCTTGGTGTCTATCTGATCGCGGAAGGTGATCTCACCATGGGTGGTTTGATTGCGGCAACCATGCTCAGCGGACGGGCGATCGGCCCAATGGTTCAGCTTTCTTTGCTGTCTACTCGCTACAATCAAGCCAAGTCTTCAATGACCATTATTGAACAAGTGATGGAAATGCCGGATGAACAGGAAGAAGGCAAGCGCTATATTCACCGTCCGATTGTTCACGGTAAGATTGAATTGGATAAAGTCACCTTCCACTATCCTGATTCGCCAATCGCCTCTATTCGAGATCTGAGCATTACGATTAATCCAGGTGAAAAAGTCGCTATCATTGGACGCATTGGTTCAGGTAAAACGACGCTTGAGCGTCTTATTCTTGGATTGTTTAAACCGACCGAAGGCCATGTACGTATTGATGATACTGACATCGAGCAACTCCATCATATCGACATCCGGCGTAATATCGGCTGCGTGCCGCAAGACAGCCAGCTATTTTATGGTTCCATTCGTGACAATATTACTTTAGGTCGCCCATTGACCGACGATCGCGATGTGATGGATGCAGCAAACCGCGCTGGCGTGACGGTATTTACTCAGCAAGATCCAGCAGGTCTAGAGCGTCAGGTCGGTGAAGGTGGTCTCCTGCTCTCAGGTGGTCAACGTCAAGCCATTACCATTGCACGCGCCTTCCTTGGTCGCCCACCAGTGTTATTGATGGATGAACCAACTAGCGCCATGGATAACCGCTCTGAGATGCACATTAAGCAACAGTTAGCGCAACTTAAACCATCGGAAACGCTGATCCTAATTACACACAAAACATCCATGTTAGATGTAGTCGATCGTGTCATTGTCATGGAAAAAGGCTGTGTCATCGCTGATGGCCCCAAAGCAGAAGTGCTAAACAACCTCAAACAAGGTAAAGTCAGAGCCGCTAACTAATCTGACAGAAACGATAAAGCCGCTCAGTGTATATTGAGCGGCTTTTCTTTATCTACGATAAGAAGAATAACCTAGACTAACAGTTTGCTGGCCCTACCTCTTTCCAAACACCCCAGTCACCAGATTGAGAGGGATCATCACCTTGTGTCCACCACTTCGCTTCCCAGACTCTGCCACCATGAGTCACTCGGTCACCACCATTGTATACAGCGCCAGCATCCCAAGCGTTGGTACAAGTACCGCCACCGGTATCTTTTTTGGCAACAACGACCGTTGCCGAAGCCGATGATGTCGCTTTAGTATCGCTGACAGTAACAGTAAATAGCAATGGCGTGTCTTGCTTATACTCAGCCGCCGTGAACGTCACTGTGGCGCCATTAATCGTCGCATCCAGTCCTGCAGGCACATCCCAGCTGTAGGTCAAGGTATCATTGTCAGCATCGCTAGAACCTGAGGCGTCCACCACCACCCTATCTCCAGCATTCGCTGTCGCTGGTGCTGATACGGCAGCCACTGGCGGAGTGTTGACAGGGCCAGTGTCTTTCGCTTGTACGGTCACCGCCACAGTGTCAGTACCCGTTGCACCTTCATTATCGGTTACCGTCAGTTTGAAAGTAAGCGTTTCTGTTTGCGCAACTTCTGGCACATCAAAGCTGACCTGTGCGGTGTTTGCACCCGTGAGTGGAACGCTAGTTCCTGAGACTTGTTCCCAAGCATAGCTTGCAACACTGCCATCAGAATCGCTTGAGCCGCTGCCATCGAGTACAACCGATGCAGGTCCAGTTACCGAAACATCCGCTCCCGCCACCGCAACTGGAGCTCGATTCGCTGGTGTGCCACCAGCCAGCCCTTCATGCATGGCGTTGAGAATGTCACCATTGTCGGCATCAATTTCCCAAGAGAACAAACCTGCCAGACCCAAACCACGCACATAAGCACCTTTTGCTTTCACTGAGCGATCATCATCAAATGTGATCAACTGTCCCGTTGAGCGATTCCAAACCCAAGGCGCTTCAGCTTGTGCATCATAACCGTACTCGAAGCCATTGATACCCGTATTATCTGGACCAAGCATAAAGGATTTCACGCCTTTATAATCAATCACACCATCTTCCCAGACACCTTGTGCCGGGCTACCTTTCAGCTTACCCGTACCTGTTCCTGTCATGGGGTCGTTAGGATCTGTGAGCGTATCTGGTGTCACGCCTTCCCAACCACGACCATACATGGCAGTACCCACAACCAGTTTATTCGCTGGCACACCTTGCGCTAGTAGAAGCTGAATACCGTTATCCGTGGTGTAGGCAGGGCCCTTATACGGTTGGCCATTGTCGTCGACGCCAGAACCATCACACTGACCAGGGCGCATAAAGGTGCCGCAATACAGTGCCGTTTGATGGCCAGGAACATTGTTCCAACCACCGTAGAAGTCATACGTCATGGCAAAGATGTAATCCATGTACTGAACCGCTTCCGCATAATTCACATCTTCAATTTTGTCGTAACCCACACCAATTGCAGACGTCAGTTCATACGTTCTGCCTGTATCCGTTTCTAGCTGATCAAGCATAGCGCGAAGCTCTTGCATCAACGCAATGTACGCAGGACCATCGTTCACCGGATCACCTAAGTCAGGAGCCGCACCGCCACCGCCGGGGAATTCCCAGTCTATGTCCACACCATCATAGAACTTCCACGTCGTCAGGAAGCGCTTAACAGACGCGACAAACGTGTCTCGGTTTGCTCTGATAGTGAAGTCAAAGAATGGGTCTGATAACGTCCAGCCACCAATAGAAGGGACAATTTTTAGATCGGGATTGCGTTGCTTTAGCGCCATGAGCATGGCGTAATTACCTTTGATAGGAGAGCTGTGTTCATGACCCGCTTGAGGGAAGCTCTTTTGATACGCCGCCCATGGGTCATGAATCACCACTTCATAATCCGGCACCCCGTTACATGCGGTCATCAGTGCATTGTAGCTGTTACCACCGACTGATTTCAGTGATTCATTCGGGCCACAAATTGGAATAAATCCATATAAAATATGGGTCAGGTTATCGACAGGGATATTGTCTACCGTAAATTCACGACCATAGATTCCCCACTCAACAAAGTAAGTGCCCACAACGGTGTTAGGGTCCGTATTGTAACTCTTGTTGTTTGGATCAACATTCATCTTCAAAGGAGCAAGGTGAGCACCGTCGGTGTCAGCAACCACGATTTCTGCAGGGGCGCTGGCGCTACAACCTGTTGCATCACAGGCTTCAATTGTCATCTGATAACGACCTCCAGTGGCATACTTAAAGCTTGCTGTCGTCTGACTGCCCGTAATGGCTCCGGTTGCCACCTGAACTCCATCAAAGTAAACCTTGTAGGTGTCCCCTGTTGTGCCACTCCATTGATTAAACTTAATGGCAATATCCGCTTCATCGAAATATTTGACCATGTCGTTGTAACCAGAAGTGGTTTCCATCGCGAGTTCAATCTTCGAGAACTGAAGATTGTTTGAGCCATAAACATCAATACTTGGGGCTGTTGGTGCAGCCATCGCGGTGCCGGATAACGCCACAGCGATACTAGCGGCGCACAAAGTTATACGATTCATAACTAATTCTCTCATTCCTTGTACATTTACCCGAAAAGTGGGGAAGTGATACCTATCATCGTAAGCCGCGTTTAACTGCCTGATGGCCAAATATTGAGGCGAAAGACTTATCGAAGGTCGGTATTCGCTGTTCTGCAGATACGTCGCAAGAACATCACTTTCAGTATTCGAGAGACTTTTTTTTTGATGAAAAAAATAAAGGTTGTTTTCGAGGCAAGATCAAAAAATAGCTGTATATAGGAAGCCTGTTGCATTACAAATAGGATTTCACCCCAAATTTATAAAATCTAACCATTTGCTAAAACATTCTTATTTGTCAGTAATTTAAACAATAATTAACCAAAACATTGAGGATCACTTTAGAACATGACGCCCCCTAAAGTAGATAGGGGGCAAGTTCTTTTCGAAGATTATTTGGACTTAAATCGCGCCGTGAAATGACGTAGAACAGGTGGCTCATACTCAAACTCTAAGCCCTTAAGTTCATGAGCACGCTCTTTAAGAGCAATAATCGCATCGGCAATGTAGTCCATATGATCATTGGTATACACACGACGAGGAATGGTCAAGCGCATCAGTTCCAATTCCGAGGCTTTTTGCTGGCCTGTTTCCGGATCACGCCCCAATAGCAGCGAACCAATTTCTACCGCCCGGACACCGGATTCTAGGTATAGCGCATTACACAAGACATGGGCCGGAAATTCCTCTGGAGGAATGTGGGGGAGAATCTTAGCCGCATCAACAAACACTGCGTGTCCGCCTGTAGGGTACTGAATGGGAATACCGCCTTCTCGCAGACGCTCTCCAAGATATTGCACCTGACTGATCCGGTAGTGAAGGTAATCTTCATCTGCGCCTTCATAAAGGCCACGAGCCAAAGCTTCCATGTCTCGCCCAGCCATGCCGCCGTAAGTCACAAACCCTTCCATTGGAACACAACGCGTTTGCACAGCTTGGAACAGCTCTTGGTGATCACGAATACAACACAAACCTCCAATATTGACCATAGGATCTTTCTTAGCGGACATCGTCAACATATCACCGTATTGATACATCTCTCGTATGATCTCGAGGATCGACTTATCGTGGTACCCTTCTTCGCGCTGTTTAATAAAATAGGCATTCTCACAATAACGCGCTGAATCAATGACAACCGGGATATCATTCTTGCTTGCCAACTCATAAACGGCGCGCATGTTAGCCATAGAGACTGGCTGCCCCCCAGAGCTGTTACAAGTAACGGTAGTGATAATGGCACAGATGTTATGTGCACCGTACTGCTCGATGGTTGCTTTCAGTTTGTCGAGGTCGAAGTCGCCTTTCCAGTCATACGGTGTCGTTGTATCAAAAGCATGCCTGTCAACGACGTTAATCGCTTTGCCTCCATTCAACTCAATATGCCCCGCCGTGGTATCAAAGTGATAATTGGAGATGAAAACCGGCTCTGTTCCGCCACGAACACTACGCATACGCTCAATCAAAGCTGGAAATAGAATTTGCTCCGCACCGCGACCTTGATGGGCTGGTACCGTTAGCTTATAACCAAAAAAATGTTCAACGGCCTGGCAAAGGTTGTAATAGTTACGACTCCCCGCATAAGACTCGTCTCCCATCATCAATCCCGCCCACTGATTGTCACTCATCGCACCTGTGCCAGAATCGGTCAGAAGGTCGATGTACACATCATCACTTTTTAACAAGAAGGGGTTAAGGCCAGCCTCATCAAGAGCAGCGACTCGGTCTTGATAAGTGGTCATTTTGATCGGTTCAACCATCTTAATGCGAAAGGGTTCTGGAATACGTTTCATTGTTAATTTCCTATAGATAGATTTGTCCCTGCAGATAAGCTGCATCGGGTTTAAAGTGTTAAATTACAAATAGATGGCGCGAGTGCACCTTAGGAAATTATTACGAGGTTGATACTTTGCTTAACAGTGATAGGCAGAAGTCTAGATTGTACCATGACGACAACACAAAACGGCTGTCTTGCATCCAAATGCAATTCATAGCGTGTTCCCTCTCGTAGGTTATAGACATAACAATCAATATAGCCATGACTACCCAAATTTACCATGAGACGTCACTCAAAATTTATAAATTGCTCACTCTGTTGCTTGCAATGATCCCACCTCTGCTCAGCCGTTTTTTGCTCGCCATCAACAAGGATCGCTCTTAGCTCTGTTAATGACGGATACATCACTACTGAAAGTTAAGTTTCCGTGAAATCTTATCACTTTGACATTCATCGAATTGAAATATTTGGACTTGCTAGGCAAAGTGTTGGCTGGGCAAATAAAATGGATCAAGTCATGAAGATCAAAACAACATTATTGGCCGCTGCGGCACTAAGCATCAGCGGAATGGCGGCGGCTGAGGTTACGATTACCGTCCCTGACACCGTAGATGTATTGGTTGCAAACGACGCAAAACCAGAGCTGTCTGGTGGCTTCTTTTCGTCAAAGCAAACGCTGACCTTGCCTGACGGCGAAAACCAAATTTTATTCCGCTACCAACCTTACTTCACACAAGGTAAAGACCGTATTATTCTTGAAAGCGATCCGATTATTGCTACTTTTGACACCAAGAATACGGAACTGACGTTCGACATGCCCAAATACCGCGATCAACGTGAAGCGGAGAAAGAGATCAAGCAAGTAGACTGGCAGCTCATTACAGCAAGTGGCAGCGCTTTGGCGGTAAAGCAGGATAAACTAGTCAAAGACGGTATGCAGATTGGCCGTAACTTCAAAATTGAATTGGCAGATTACAACCGCCGAGGAGGGGTGGCTGCTGTTTCCGCCGCCACAATTGGCGCCGCAGTGCAACCCGTCACTTTACCTGCTCAAGTCACCCAAGAAGGCATCAAAAGCGATTCGACTGCCGAGGAGATGCTGCACTTCTGGTATAACAAAGCCGACGCAGCAACACAGGCGCGCTTTAAACAATTCTTGCTAGAAAAATAGTCGACGGCAGTGAGCCAGCGCAATTAAGCGCTGGCTTTTTCTATAGCGGGGTGACCCGTGGAAATCTGATAGCATTGCATGTCGTTCTCTATTAAACACTCGAACACGACAGAATCCAGCTTGGCTTCATCCACTAATTGCTGCAATATTTGCATCGTTTCTGCAAGTGAAACACCCGGCCGATAAGGACGTGATTGGGTCAACGCCTGAAACACATCAGCGATGGCCACAATTCGACTCGGTTGATCAAGGTCTTTGGCTGTTTTCCCCAAAGGGTAACCGGACCCATCCAGTCTTTCATGGTGATTAGACGCCCAATCAATGACTTGGCTCGATCGAAACATATTGGTCAGCGCATGTCGGGTATCCGTCGCATGACGCTTTATACAGGCGTATTCTTCCTCTGTTAACTCCGCTGGTTTATGGAGCACAGCAACTGGCGTTTTCAGCTTTCCAATATCGTGCACTAACCCAGCCAAATACAACATACGTTGGGCTTTGGTCGAATACCCCAGTTGTTTGCCCAGAAACGAGGTTAACTCTGCAACATGACGAGAATGTTGGAACGTAAAAGTACTTTTTGCATCCACGATCTGCGCGAAAAACTCCGCCACCGCAATCGTATCTTCCAACCCCAATCGAGATGAAAAGAAAGGCACTGGCGGAAAGCGGCTGGCCATTGTCTCGATATAGCGAGATTCCATCGAAAACCAGAAATCATCATTGTCTATCAACTCGCACATATGCTGAACCATATTCGGCTCAAACAAGATCCCAGCATTGGCGGTCAACTCCCCGATGATCAACGTTTTGTTGGCCTCGGTGATATTACCGTATTGGTCTGGGAAAAAGCGGGAATAAAGGTGATCCACTCGATCAGAGATAAATATCAGACTGGCGAGTAGTTTATCGTTTTCTGACGCTTTGGTTTCCCCATTCAGCTGCTCCCACCAAGTATGATGATACAAAACTGGCGGCGCTAGTCCGGCCAAAGGGGGCAAGCCTTTAACAGCTCATATCCTCTAACACAATGCTTTTTGGCGTTTTCCGGTGCCATCGACTTGAATAGATAGGAACGCTCATGAGACTGCGACACACCGCAATCATGGATCAATCCCAGAGAAAAAGCGATTTGAGCCTGCTCTTCCTCCCACCCCATCCGTTTAGCACATTGATACGCAATGTATGCCACCCGGTGACCGTGATTTAAATCATCGATCCCGACAGCATCGAGGGCTGAAGCGATTTCAAAAAGCACCTGACGTAAGTCTACGCTTACGTTATCAAGCAGCTCATCCATTCGTATTAACCTAACTGACTCATTTTTCTTATTTTAGGTCTATAAGGCTAAACGATTTCATTTCATAAAGACCACAAGTTATTTGGGACTATTTATATAATTGTGATTGGTATAACGTCTTGGGTGAATTTCGTGCTACATAGAAAATATTTTTTGCAACAAGAGGTTATGGTGATCTAAGCCTTACTCTGTTACGTTATCTGTTCATATTCAACTTGTTTAGGTCCCTTATGTTCACAATCTCTATCGACTCTGAACTCGAACTCGCTCTTGTTCAAGAGTCATTCGCTGCTCAATACAGCGAATTGGTGTCCAGTCAAACTGAGTACTTATCGCAATGGTTGGCTTGGCCCCCTTCTGTCAATCCGAACAAGACTTTCGTCTATTCGTGCAACGTGTTTTACATGAATATGCAGACGGAAAGTCCATGACCTGCGCAATCATCTACAAAGGTAATATCGTCGGAAACTGCAGCTTTAACACCATAGATTACGATACAAAAACCGTCGAGGTTGGCTACTGGCTATCGCAACATCAGCAAGGCAAAGGCATAGTGACACGGGTTGTGAACAAACTGATTGATATCGCGTTCAATGAATACCAAATGGAGAAGGTCCAGTTATCCGCCGCCAAAGATAACCTCCCTAGCCGGCGAGTGGCTGAACGAGTAGGCATGACACTGGAAGGGATTATCACCAATGAGGAAAAAATTGGAGATCGAATTCTGGATCACGCCATCTACGGTATTCACCGCCAAAACACCCATTGATGAGTAAATTGATTCCAACCACAGATTTATTGGTTGGCTAAGGTATTTCGCGTTGCTTGATGCTAGGATTGCAGCTTTATAAGGAAAGAGAGAACACCGTGTCTTCACTGTTAAAGCTGTTCTTAGTTGTCGTAACACTCAGTGCAGGCTTCTTTGCCGGTGACATTTATCAGTGGTTTAAAAACCGTTCCCAAGTCAAACCTTTGTCAGAATATTGCTTACTCACTACTCAAGCTTGTGAAAACAACGATGTTCGTATAAAAGTAGACCGCGACATCAGTCACCCTTTGGTACCCACTGAAATCGTCGTTGATTGGCCCACCGCTCAACAAGACAGCCTGTTACTGACTTTGCAAGGCTACGAGATGGAAATGGGTACCGCTGTATTTAAACTCAATAAGAACTCAACTGGTCAGTTTACCGGCCAAGTCATTCTGCCAGTATGTACAACGGACGCTATGACCTGGATTGGTGAAATCACTGATGGCCAACACAGTGTGAGTACCTCGATTAGGATGGAACAATGAGTAAAAATTGGTCTTTAATATTAGTCGCTGCCTTTGCGCTCGGTTTTGGTGTTAAAGCGTATTTGGATTCAAAGCCAACGGCCGACACCCCCGTGACAGCCAGCAAAGAAGTCGTCCTTTTTGGCAAAGATGACAAGGCCGTCAAAATCTTCGATCAGCAAGACCCTCGTGTGCGTATCGTATACTTCGGGTTTACACGATGCCCTGATGTCTGTCCAACCTCATTGGCTATGCTAGCCGGCGCACTTAATCAGGTGGATGACCAGGTGAAATCCCACTTCAGGCCTATATTTGTTTCACTTGATCCAGAGCGTGATGCCGCAGCAGATTCGTACAAATATGCTCAATACTTCCATTCAATGATTGAAGGTTTGTCGGCGCCACTCGATATCACCACGCCTCTGGCACATAAATACGGCGTTATTTTTCGTAAAACCAAATTAGAAAACTCGGAGCTAAAGTATACCCTTGACCACAGCTCCTACTTTTATTTCCTAAAACCAGATGGCACATTAATTACTAAAGTGCCGCATACGCTGACACCTGCTCCTCTGGTCGAAGCGATGAAAACACTTACGTCACAAGGAAAATCTTAATGAAGTTAAAAGCCCTCATGTTAGCCTCTATTGCGCTGAGCCCACTTGCTCACGCGGCTTCCGACATCATGCTATCTCACACCTACGCGCGTGCGACACCACCGAGCGCCGCCACCAGCGCCGTGTTCACTGAAATCATGAACCACAGCGCAACAGACCGTGTTATCGTCTCTGCGAGTACAGAGGCGGCAGGTAAAGTTGAGTTGCATGACGTTATCAAAGATGGCGATGTGATGAAAATGCGCCAGATAGAACAAATTACCGTGCCAGCGAATAGCATGGTAGAGCTAAAGCCAGGCAGCCTACACATTATGCTGTTTGATCTGAAAAAGCCGCTAGTCGAAGGTGAAAACATTGATGTAAAACTGACCTTCGCCAATGGGGAGGAGCAAACCGTCTCAGCGCCTATCAAGAAAGTGATGAGTGGGATGAATCATAAACATCATCACTAAATCATAAAAAGGCCGCTCAATGAGCGGCCTTAATACATTTCAACCTCGCATAGACACGCGCCACTAGGCTTTATTATCCGGATGCCGCGGACAATCCTCGCAGAGATTGCGTCCATGGCATTTATACACTAAGCAGCAGCTAGTACGCACCAGTTTCAGCGCCCCACTTTGCTCATCCACCGCCAGAGTTTTCGCCAATTTAGCTGGCAAGCCGCACGCATCCAACCAAAGCGAAGCCTGTTCAAGTAGATAATCATTCGGAATGTGAGGGGCAAATTGACTCAGCTTCACAAGACAGCCAAGCACACCATCAGCGAATAGATGGTTAGTAAAACCCGGACGAATCCGCGTCCACTGGCTCATTTCTTCGCGAAAGTAAGCAAATAAAGCCTGCAGTTGAACCCCTGCTTTTGCCACCAAATCCGCCTCGGTTCCATGCACATGCTCTGTCGACTCGAATTGAAAACCTGTCACAAATTCCGACTGCACTTTCTGACCAATACGAGTGAGATCAGGCAAACCGTGCAAGGCATAAATCGAAATGAAAGAGACATAGACGGGTTGCCAGCAAAGCAGATCCCAAGTTCGAGTCAGCCAATAGGCAGAACCGGCTTCCGGATGAGCGGCTTTAAGGCGCTCATACAGTGCTTGGATATTGTCACTGCAAGGATGATCGACATGGATAATATCCTGCTGGGACGCATCTTCAGGTATCGGTGAAATCACACCAGCAAGATAAGGCGTTACCTGTTGAGAGTATTCAAAGAGGTGATCGAAGAAGGCGTCTGAACTCATAGCAGTGATATTTATAGAAACAAAATCAGCTTGTTAGGATAATGATAACATCAGGTTAATGCAATTGATTATTATTAACTAAATATAGAATAACCACATTGACGATTAACCACCGATTCATTTTATCGACTCACGACCAAAAACAGCCAAGCAACCGACCAAAATTCAAGTTGTTTGTTACCTAAACACATTACCAATATCTATGTATTAGAAGTATCAACCTAGTTGTAGTTATCTGTTTTATATGCATAATTGCCCCTATTGAATCGTTCTATCACTCCATTAAAGCCAACACGTGCATAGATAATAGGCGTATTGAAGTTTGAAGAAAAAAGCAGGTTTTACGCTAATCGAGTTGATTAGTGTTGTAGTCATCCTTGGTATTGTGGCCGTCGTGGCGGCACCGAAATTTCTCAATATTCAAACATCGGCTCGTGCCGCCACCATAGAAGGTATTGCCAACGCAATGGAAGGCGTTGTTAATCAGGTCAGTGCCAAAGCTTATGTTAAAGGGCTAACGCCAAGCACCTCTAACCCGGGGAATCAGCAGGACTATATCTTGGATTTCGGTATCGGAACTGTTGAAGTCGATTGGGGGCGCTATGCCCAGAAAGTGAGGGGGAATCGGGAGATGCATTGACCATGCTCGATTTTATGACACTCAGTACAACCGATGATCTCACAACGGCGATCGGCAATCGACACACAGTGATTGGCTTTGAACACTCTTTTTCGGCCACGGAGCTCAACAGTAGCAACATAACCACTCTGCCGCAGGGATGCTACGTGATCTATGATTCCTTCGGAGGACGGTCATCAGGCACCTGCCCAGCTGAAGGCTGTGTCTGTACCGTACGGGTTGAAAACACCAACTGTTAAATCAAAGATCGCTCTCCCTGCTAAGTAAGTCGGGAGAAACGCAGTCTGTGGTGGATATGGCCCACAATGCAAAACGCAAAGGCGTAAATTGGTCGATGCCATTGGCCGCGAGCTACTGACGCACTAAGCGGCAGTAATTAAAAGTTCATCGCTCCAACCTAACTCAAGGTAACTTTGTGCCTGTTGCGGCGTTGCCGTTATCCACTGCTCAACACCAATATCAGGGACAAGAAATGGCATACGATGATGGTATGGTGAGCATTGTGTGTTCGGGCTTGTAGTCAGGATGACCAAATTGCCATCATCCGCAAGAATTCCGGCCATATACAGAGGCATGCTATCTGGGTTAGTAAACAAGAACTTGTTCTTTTTACCTCCACTTTCACACCACTCATACCAACCGTTACAAGGCACAATGACACGCCTGCGGATAAATCCGTTACGAAATGTAGGCTTACTGGCCACTGTTTCTGCCTGAGCGTTAATAATCAATCGCTTAGCCCATTCAGGCCGAGTTCCCCACTTGATATCTTTCTGACAATACGCCTGTGCCTCAAACGCCACCACAGAGACATTTTCAGTCGGTTTCAAATCAAGGTTTATCTGAGGAAAGAAGTCGATCCCCACCAGTTGGGAAACCACTCTTGCCAGTGGATCATCCGTTACATTCAAGCGTCCGCACATCTTGCTCCACCTCGTTCAAGCACTCCGTTTAATTATGGACAATTATTTCCATAATGATTGGAAGTTTTCGCTATTTTTCCCCTTCTTTAATGTCGTTAATCTACGCCCATCGACATTGTTCATATCGAAGTCTTCGAGTTTTTGAGCTTGTTCGTTTACTTGAAATAAGGGTTCAACATCGTCCGAGCGGTTCGTGAGACCTAATGCAATTATCTAAATTCAACTAGGAGCCAACATGACTCACCCAATCATCAAAGATCTCAACACTCGTTACACAGCAAAAAAATACGACGCAAGTAAGCGCATCTCTGCTGAAGATATGGAAGTCATAAAACAAGCGATTCGTTTATCTGCTTCTTCTATCAACTCACAGCCTTGGAAGTTTATCGTTCTTGAGAGTGACGAAGCAAAACAACGTTTCCACAACACGTTTGCCAACATGCACCAGTTCAACCAACCGCATGCCAAAGAAGCGTCTCATACGATTTTGTTTGCTCACAACCCTCGCTTTACCAAAGACAACTACAAAAAAGTGGTCGATGCAGAAGTGACCTCAGGCCACCTGCCTGCAGAGCGATACAACGACATGCTAAATGGCGCGTTCGGCTTTGCAGAACTCAACACCGATGAAACCGGGTTCAACGGCAATTGGACAAAAGCTCAAACCTATATCGCACTGGGAAACACGCTACACACATTAGCGCGCATGGGCATTGCTTCAACCCCAATGGAAGGGGTCGATCCAAAGCTGATCGGTGAAGAGTTCAAACAAGAGCTAGACGGCTTTGTATGTGACTTTGCGCTAGCACTGGGTTATCACAAAGACGGTGAGGATTATAACCACGGCTTACCAAAAGCGCGTCTACCTCTAGAAGACGTCATCACCACACTGTAAAGCACAAAAAACAACCAAGAGGTAAGCACATGAGCAAGTTAACCATTATCGCCAATATCATTGCCAAAGAAGGCCAAATTGAATTAGTTAAAGCTGAGCTAATCAAGTTGATTGACAAAACCCGCGCTGAAGATGGCTGCATCAACTACGATCTGCATCAAGACAACGACAATCCAGCGCATTTCGTTTTCCATGAAAACTGGTCTTCTGAAGCCGCGTTGAACAAGCATCTCGCCAGCGCTCATATCGCCGACTACATCGCCGCCGTTGACGGCGCGGTAGAGACATTCACCATCAACCGGATGACGCATATAGCCTAAACGTATCGTTATCGGGAGCAAAAAGCCGCATTACGCGGCTTTTTTGTAAGTGAAGAAATGCGCAATTCAAATTCAATTCAAATTGAGGACACACACCAAAAGATTTCCGCCGACTTGGACTTGCATCTCAAATTCAGGACACACACCGGTAAATCGCCAGTAAATCGCCAGCAAAACTCACCAAATCAAAATCATCTCAGGGTTATTTTGATAAACGGCCAACTTTGATGAATATTGTCGCCGACTTGGACTTGAGGAAGGTATTTTATTGAATATCGGTACGTTTATTTCAACACCATGTCAGCTATCAAGCTGTGGGGGAATGTCTAAAAGCTTTCGAGTGACGCTTACTCAAAGGTGAGTAAATGAAGCTTTTTCTTATTCAGAGCGGTTTTGGCGATGATAGCCTTGGCTTGACTGCCTACCGCCGTGACGTGAAATTTCTCCAATTGCGTACACACCTTGAGCCAGTTGTTTCTGTTTCCCCCAAGCCTATCTAATATGGGTGGCAGGCTGGTATTCATCGATGCTTTATTGGGCCGAATTTGACGCGCGGTCCAGTCGACTAATTCAAGATAATCCATCAATCGAAAAGGAATGCCATCTCTTTTTAAGTGGCTCTCGTGACCGATAAATGGATGAAGGCAAGGGGCTGTAGATTGCTGTTGGTTTAAGGCGTCGATTCGAGCTTTGATGGAAGTGAATTCTGAGTCTTCGGGTTTAGTGGCAATGCTTGCTCGAATAGGATTGAGGTCTACGTACGCCATCGCAGCGGCTAGGGCTTTTTCATCCAGCAAAGCTTGGCTTTTAAATCGACTTTCCCAGAAATGCCCAGTGCAGCTATCTTCTTTGTTCGCTTTGCAAGCAATATCGTAGTTAAGCTCCTTCATATACCAGCTTAAATCCCACAGACGTTCTCGCCAACGCTCAATGATCTCGATACATTTTTCCTGTTCCATCGGGTGAGTAAGCTGGCCATCAAGCCAGCGCTGAACAATAGGGGGTAACTTATGCGCCATCCCCCAGCGTTCAACAACCTGATGATGTGACAAGCCCAAGGCTCTCTCTCGGTTGATATTGACGACTAAGTGGTAGTGATTACTCATGATGGCGTAAGCACAAATATCGATGCAGTAGAGCTCAGCAAGCGAGTGCATTTTGTTGACAATCCACTCCCGGCGGTGCTCATAACTCACTAGGGTTTGTGGGTCTTCACCACATAAAAAGCTGCGCCTCACACAACGAGAAACGCAGTGATAATAGGATGTGGCTTCAATCGAGATAAGTTGCTTGCGCGCTGTTGTCATCAATGTGTCTCCTTGTCGAACAATAACAAGGTAGCAATCATTCAAACAAGAGTTTGTAATCAGTCCCTCGAAAAGGAGGAAATCATACTTATTTAGTCCTTTTGGTGTGTGTCCTGAATTTCTATTTTCGAAAAATGTCCATACTGGTGTAAATTATTTTTTATTATAGAATAAAAAATATTCGTGTAAGGGAATAAATAGTGTTGGTTGAAAACAAGTCTTACAAAGCTTTCTTTTATGGGAATGCCCAAAACATCCCGGAACAAAACTCTAAGATCTCGTCAATGTGGTTTGCTAAAAATGATCAACCTTTTGACCATATATCCATCGAAAAAGAACTCAATATTCAGTTCCCTGAACTATTTCTTAATTTTTTAAAAGAGTGTGGCGGGTTTTATTTTGATCATAGCTGTAATTACTCTTACCCCTGCGCACCGGATGACATGAATAAATCTCTGTCGATCAGTTTTGACATCGTTGACAACAAGCGTTCTAGAAATATCACATTTGTATTATTTGACGGTTTTTTCCTACCGGGTAGTGCTGCCTATAACAGTGAGAAAAAAATCTTAGATGAATGCTTTAGCTCTGGTGAATATGATCAAGAGCTTTGCGGACGAGATTGGAGCAAGTTGATACCTTTCGCAAATGATAACGGCGATCTTTTGTGTCTAGACTTTAACGTGAAGGATGAGCCAGAAGTCGTTTATATAACTTATGACGGCGTCGATATCTTTCCCGCTCTGACTAACTTTGAACATTTATTAATTGGGCTAGATTACTAGGGCGCTGGCGGATCCCCTCACAATTCTCCCAGTCCACAGGTATGCGTTAGGCGCTGATATTCCACCATTGCCCAGTGATATAACTCACAATTCAGGACACACACCAAAAGATTGGTGTGTGTCCTCGAATTCAAAAAACGCCTCGTAGTATTTCTTGTTATGTTAAAGATTTCGACATATAAACCAAAATGAACATTGCTATTGTGATTACAATAGAACAGAAACTCGTAACTAAGCCATCGTGAACCAGCTCTTTATGAACTTCTGTTATTGTCTTTACTGGATATTCTCTTTCATAAGTAACACGCTCTTCATAAGACCATGTCATGCGTATATAGCGATAGAACACATAACCTAAACCAACGTAGCCAAGCAAAGTAACAAAGCCTATACCCGTAGCCACCCAAATCATAAAAGACACTACACCACTGATGTAATAGAAGAACTGAAACCTATAGCTTGCTGTTTTTTGCGCCCATTTCAATATACGCGCTTCTTTAGAATTATTTACAGTACGCTTGGTATAAAACAGGCGATGCCGAGCGTCATAGCTTAACTGAGGGTAATCTGAAAGCTTTCTATACCCTTCCGTCTGTTTTTTCTTGTTTCTAGCTCGTCTTTTGCTCATATTAATCCAGTTCACATCAATTCAGGACACACACCAAAAGATTGGTGTGTGTCCTCGAATTCTTTACTAAGCCACGAACACCAAAACACTAAATATCAAAGCAGCTGCTAGAATCATCGTGAACAAAAAATAAATTATTAACGACAAGTAGAGTGAGAAGAGTCCTTTTACCGCAGTTTCTAGCGTGATACCTTGTTTGTATTGTAGTAAGCATGCTAGTTCCGCTCTTGGTATCGATGCCCCAACATTACGAAACTTATATCTTAAAATCATCAGCCCTATCGAAAGTGGTAAACCAAGAACCAATAGGATCGAAAATAAGTTAATTAGTTCGCTTTGAGAAGGTTCAGGACCTAAAGCAATAGTCCAAATAACCAGAACTAAAAGTAGTGAGCTAAAGCCTTTCATAGTTGAAAGTACAGAATCACGTGTCTTAACATATAACCACAATAGTGGTTTATCGATTGTTCTCATTTTTCTTCTCAAACAGCTAACGCGCGCAAAATAGTGAGCAACGCTAAACCTTTACACCGTAAACACCAAACTCAACTTTAAATTCAGAGCGCCACGCGTTGGCAATCTGCCCTAAACGCCTTGTAATACGGCGATAGTGGCACTCTTATTTGCACAAACAAAATCATCGAGCAAACCTGACAAATTATCTTTATATTCATAGAACTCTAGGTCTAAGGCTTCCAAAGCTTCTCCTACTTCTTCACTTTCTGAAATGGAAAGCCACAAACTTACGCGAGTTTGGCGGTCTTTCGGAACTTCTGAGTCAGGAAAATGGGACATCGCGGCCCTAAGCAAGCTTTCACTGCTCTTTGCATTTAAACCCCTAAGATATAAGAGTATTTCACTACAATGGTCACCTAACGAGTTAACAAATAACTGGTCAAAACCACCGTTGTGAATTTCACCATCTAGGTTCCATACCAAATATACAAGACGAGCTTCAGTACTTAAACGCTCAAGAAACTCGGTATTCCCGTCCCCACCCTCGAAAACTAGCTCTAGAGCCCTTTTAAACACTTCAAACGCGGGCTCTTCTTTACATACAGAATTAAATTCAGGACACACACCAAAAGATTGGTGTGTGTCCTCGAATTCTTTGTTACTTTGCCTTACCTGCTTCTAAAATCGGTAACCCGCCCTCTGTAGGGATATAGATTCGCTCTCCTTTCCCATCTTGCAAACCTTTGATCCAAATATAACGCAGGTACTCATCATTACCTTTCAACGAACTACCGATAATTTGGTTCGCTTTTGCCGCTGCTTTTGCGCGCTCGATGTCAGCTAGACCTTCAGCTTTGGCTTTCGCGATCATGGCTTTACCCTCAGCTTCCGCTAGCGTCACCTTAGCTTTTGCTTGCATTAAAGCTGCTGTTTCTCTTGCTTTAGCTTCTTCAATTAGAATCTGCTTACTCCATTCCGCCTCTTTTAAGGTTGCAATACCGTCTAGTTCAAGCTTATAAACTTTATACTTGGGCCAAGCCCACAATGATAAAGCAATGAGTAAAATGAATAGAACAAACATTGCAAACAATGTCCCTAATGCTAAAGCTTGCTTGTTTTGATACACCTAAACCTCCTTTTGATATTCTGGCGGATACATAACAATTCAATTCAGGACACACACCAAAAGATTGGTGTGTCCCCGAATCCCGTTATTCTGTTTGCCTGACTAACCATCAGCCATCGTATATAACTGAAAATTAATGAAAATACATAGAATTATACATTCTATCAATACATAAAAGCGAGCGTGCGGGTTATCTTAGTAAGAAGAGTAAAAATTCTATTAGTAACAATAATTTAGAGCGACCACCCTACTCCAAAGCTCAGTGATTCTGTGCCTGCTCGTTGATAGCCAATTAACGCGAGGTGAGAGTTTGCTCTGCCTTAAGCGTCTTAACGATGCCGTCTCGCTGACTATCGCTTAATGGAAACCAACGGTTCTTCTGGATCTGCGGTTCAGACAGCACCTCAAGCAGTGCGTCTGGGCTGAGTTTCGCCTTCCCGTATGCCACCAACTCAATCGGCTGTGCGCACAAAGACTGCAAACGACAAATACATTGGTCAACATCTTGGGTAAAACACAAGTTATAGGCATTTTGGTTCTGCATCTTAACTAAACAAAGATCGGGAGTGCCAGGAGATGGGGAGCAGTGCTCGGTAAAGCGATTGAGTTGCGCTTGTCTAATAATCGCTTCGAGCCAGCTGTATTTGGACGTTTGTTTAGGGTCGGGCCCATTGAGCAGCGTCGATAAATCACGCATATGGGAGCGAATCGATTCCGGCTCGGTGTGAATACGGTAACAAATAGAGTTGAGAACTTTCAGAACATGATCGGCCGTGAGCTTTGGCATGGTAACCTCCAACAGGAAAACATTTCCATCACCACACAGAGACCCCATAACAAAGGGTGGTGAACTGAACAAGGTTAGCACTACCGCGCACTCGGAACGGCCAGCCGAAGCTGCCTCGCCCAGCCCACCGTAATACCAACCGGATTGTTCAAACAAAAACCAATCCGTTTTCTACAGGTGCGCCAAGGCAGCACATAAAGAGCAGCGTTTTGCTGACGCTCTATGTGACTAGTGAATTGAGGCAGGGTATCAATCCTGGCACTGGATTTTGCCAGTGCTTTTGCAGGATATCGCTGGGGTTCAGAAGAGTCAACGGATTCAACGCATAGGCCGATTAACTGGTCAAAAATCAGGTTCTTATAGAGAAGTGTGTTAACAATGTGTCGAGTAAAGGATGGGGGTTAGACAAGGCCGTCACAGAAAACGGTTTCTATTGTTTGAAATTCAATTCAGGACACACACCAAAAGATTGGTGTGTGTCCTCGAATTCTGGGTTAATAAGTGGGTTAATAAGTGTTCGATTAAATGTAAATTTTTAGAAAGTCAATATAGCTTGTCATTAATATATTAAATTTAACCATCCATAAATGATTTAAATAACATTAAATCACACCCTATGCGTGACATTGATATCATTATTATATTTGGCATGCATCAAGATAAAAAATAGCGTTAACTTTGATTAGTTAAGTAAATATAATATTAAAACTAATCATAATAAATAATATATTAATCATGAAAATAACGTCTGTTATTTTAGCCTGCATGGCTTTGGGTAGTACAGCCAGTTTTGCCGAAGAAAATCATACCATTCGTTGTGATGCTAACCCTCCCGGTAGTGTGGTGATTATCGATGAGCGCTTATATGTGGTGGTCGATAATGCGCTATTGCGCCAACAAGATTACTGGCAAAACTTTATCAACGGCAAGATAGAGCTGTGTACAAGTCATGTCACTGATATGAGCGATTTATTTGCTCAATCACCCTATTTTAATTACGACATCAGTCAATGGGACACGCGCCGCGTGACCAATATGGATCGTATGTTTAAAGGGGCGAAGCACTTTAAGCAAGATTTATCCAATTGGTCGGTGGAAAAGGTCACTCGCCATAAAGACTTCGCCCTGCAAAGTGGCCTACCTAATTATTACCTGCCGCTATTTTCGCACTAATTTCTCTTAATAATGTCGATTCAACCTAGGAAATAACCATGAAAAAGAATCTTCTGTCACTGCTTGTTGGGGCGGCGGCGCTCGTCAGCCAGCAGGCTTATGCCATCGATATTTCAGTCAAATGCCCAGATCAGCCCGTCAATTCCGTGATACTCGAAAACGGCAAGGTGTATGTGGTGGTCGACAACACTTTGATTAAAAACCCAATTATGCTCGATAACCTAGAGCAAGGCCATATTGGCTTTTGTACCACCCAAGTCACTAATATGTCTTATGTGTTCTCTAACAGAGCCACCTTTAATGCCGATATCAGCGATTGGGATACCTCTAATGTGACTGATATGACGGGTATGTTTAATAAAGCGGAAGCCTTTAATCAAAATATCGGTTATTGGGATACCTCTAATGTGACTTACATGGGTGTGATGTTTTCTGAGGCTGAAGCTTTTAACCAAGATATCGGGCACTGGGATACCTCTAATGTGACTTACATGTATCAAATGTTTTGCGAGGCTAAAGCCTTTAATCAAGATATCGGTCATTGGGATACTTCGAATGTGAAGAATATGTCTTTGATGTTTTCTGAGGCTGAAGCTTTTAATCAAGATATCGGGCACTGGGATACCTCGAGTGTGACCGTTATGGAGTCGATGTTTTATGGTGCTGAAGCTTTTAACCAAGATATCGGGCACTGGGATACCTCTAATGTGACTTACATGTCTGAAATGTTTAGGGACGCTAAAGCCTTTAATCAAGATATCGGGCACTGGGATACTTCGAATGTGGAGGATATGTCTTCGATGTTTTGGAGTGCTTTAGCTTTTAACCAAGATATCGGGCACTGGGATACGTCTAATGTAACTGATATGAGTCATATGTTTGCTGTGATGAAAGTTTTTAATCAAGATACAGGTCGCTGGGATACGTCTACTTTTAATCAAGATATAAGTCGCTGGGATACCTCTAATGTGACTAATATGAATGGGATGTTTGCCGCAGCTAGAGCTTTTAACCAAGATATAGGAAACTGGGATACCTCTAATGTGACTCATATGATTAGAATGTTTTATGAGACTGAAGCTTTTAATCAAGATATCGGGCACTGGGATACCTCTAATATGATCAATATGAGTTATATGTTTGAACGTGCTAAAGCTTTTAACCAAGATATCGGTGATTGGGATACCTCTAATGTGATGCACATGTCTGCGATGTTTATTGAGACGAAAGCTTTTAACCAAGATATCGGTCGCTGGGATACCTCTAATGTGACAGATATGAGTGCAATGTTTGCGGGGACGAAAGCTTTTAACCAAGATATCGGTGATTGGGATACCTCTAATGTGATTGACATGTCTCAGATGTTTTTAAAGGCGAAAGCTTTTAACCAAGATATAGGTCGCTGGGATACCTCTAATGTGACTGATATGAATAGTATGTTTGAGGGTGCTGAAGCTTTTAACCAAGATATTAGCAATTGGAATGTTAGCCAAGTAACTGATCATGGCTCTTTTGTTAAAGACAGCGTATTGACTGAGGAGCAGCTTCCTATGTTTGCCCAGTAGCGGTTGATCTATAGATTTACGGCTTATCTCTATGCAGTGGCCAACTAAAATTGGCCGCTGCAAGATTCCAATATCACGACACGTGGAGATTGTTGAGGCAAAAATGCCTAAATTACTGAGGCGTCAGTTCTCTATTAGAAAGCAGCTTTGAGTTTCAATAAACACCTATTTATATCGCCTTAATGGCTAGGTCAACGCCAATGAGCGCGGTTTTCATCTTGTTAGCTGGTCGTTTCCACGACATCCAAAGCTACCAAATTGAAACTTGTTGCCTGAATAAACCACTCATGCCAAGGCATCGATTCCTTAAAACCACCAAAGTGGGATCTACTGCCATCAAACTTCGCGTTCATAATTTGATCAATCGGGTACTCTGGTGTTTCGTGGGCGACAGGTGCAATGTTATTTAACCAAGTGAGGCTTTTTTCATCAGACACGTTATATAGAGTCATCTCCCCCATTTTGAACAATTAGGTCGCTGCCATTTGTACGTGGGTGCTGTTTGCTGATGAACATACCACTGAGAACCATGGTAACCTAGGAGTCAACTCTGGAAACATATTTGATAGACACATCATCAAAGCTCATCTTCTCAAAGTTGGTATTAAACTCCATATAACCTCCTACCAGCTAACACCTTGCTAACGCTATACCGCCCAACTTAAAAGGTGTGCCCTAAACACCGAAGTCGATTTGAATAAACGTGGCCAACCCAGCGAGCCATTACAAACTGCCCATCAATATGAATAGGCACTTTAGGTGGCGTTTTTTACTGTCTCCGATTCCTGCACTTGCTTAGTTTACCTCTAAACCATACGACATTAGTAACGCGTGCCTTTCCGATTGAGTCGTCGTTGTGTCTTTTGAACAATTTTACACCAACCAGAGAGCTGTGATTCAAGCACAGAAAAATATAGGCGAATGTAAAAAATGTAAATTCAATGCAAATGTAAATCATTGTCATTTACCTTGCGGGGGAATAAACGACTCGTTAGACATCATCAAAGAATGAGCGCGGTTCAGATCACGGATAGTTTGCTTCTTCCATCGCTTAAACAACGACAGGGCTACGGAAGCCAATACGGTCAGTCTTTGGCATTAGCGAAACTGGTTACGCGACAAAAAATCTAACGACGATAATCAATAGGAGTTAAAACTAGAGTGTTTTTCAAAACAAAGGTATCGCTACTAATCAGTACCGTATTAGCGAATCAAGCATTTGCACAAAGTCATACGAAAGAAGAATCAGTGGTGCAAACTGAGACTATGACCATTATGGGTAGCGAGTTTACTCATTATAAGAATGATACTAACAACACCGCCATGCGTATGGAGATGACTCAATTAGAAACGCCGGGGCAAGTTACGATCATCGATAGTTCAATGTTCGAAGAGCAAGGGGCAAGTAGTCTTGGAGAAGTTTTAGAGTATGAGTCAAGTGTAACAACAGGAAGTACTAAAGGGCACAACATTGAGTACTTTACCATGCGTGGTTTTGATGTTGGCAGTGGTAGCGGGATCATGAGAGATGGTCATCAACTCTGGTCGTATTACCCACAACCGACCGAGCTACTAGAACGAGTCGAGGTGTTAAAAGGTCCATCAAGTTTACTTTATGGTCAATCAGAGCCTGGTGGTCTCATTAATATGGTGACAAAAAAACCAACCTCTGAGACACAACTCATTTTGCGCCAAGACATTGGCTCTAACGATAAATCTAAAACGATGATCGATGTTAGTGGCTCACTTAACGAAGACCAATCTTTGCGCGCGAGAACTATTCTAGTAAAGGATAGCTACAGCTCTTGGCGCGAATATGCAGATGGCAGCAACCCTCAAACCGAACGCATGATCGGCGCACTAGTGGTTGATTATGACATCAATGAAAAAGCGATGTTATCTCTGCATTATGACTATTTTGATTATGAAGGTGGAGTAGATACTGGCTCTTACATTGTCGATGGTAAGCCAGTTGCCGGTAGCCAGTATATTTGGGACGCTGACTGGGCGAATACTGATATTAAAGTTCAAAACTACGGTTTTGACCTGCTCCTATCACCAAGCTATGACACTAACATAAAGACGGGTTACAACGCCCAAAGATATGAACGTGATTATCGTTACACCTGGACTAACTTTAGCAACTATGAGGAAAATGGGACTGTCACTCTGACCCCCGGCAAACAGTATGACGAGTGGAATCATGATACTGCTTATGTTGATCTCACCCATAACTTCGATTTAGCTGGAACTGAGAATACGCTATTAATTGGTGCGAACTACTTGAGGTATTCTTTCGATCGTATCAGTCATAAAGGCGACGCAGTCAGTGCAAGTGTTGGAGAGTCGATCAACTTCCCTGTATCGTTGAATACCAGCATAAGAGCGTCTTCTTATGATCTTTGGGGTACTTACCTCCAAAACTTCACAAAATTTAATGATAAATGGCATCTGCTAGTGGGTATTCGTTATGACGAAAAACATGATGATATAACTGAAAGCCAAGTCTCACCAAAAGCAGGGATTATTTATCACCCTTCAGACAATAGCTCTATTTATGTCCAGTACTCAGAAAGTTTCGTTCCTCAAGGTGAAGTGGGCACATCTTATGTAAACGAAGGTGAAAAGCTCGACGCTGAATTAGGTAAATCTTATGAGGTCGGCACCAAGTGGGAGCTATTTGATCGTCGCTTATTCTTGACTGGAGCTTTGTTTGAGACAACATTATCGAACATTCAACTAAGCGTTGAAAACCCAGCGAATGCAGATGAAGATATTTTGACTCAAGATGGCGAACAAGTTCATCGAGGTGCTGAGTTCGCAGCACAGGGTCTTATTAGTAGTCAGTTAAGTCTTTCAGGATCTGCGACGTATCTTGATGCTGAGATAACAAATAGCGCTTCTTACAAGGGCAATGTACCAGCGAATACACCTAAGTTTTCAGCGTCAATATGGTCCAATTACAAACTTAGAGATGACACCAATCTAAATCTAGGCGTTGTCCATGTCGGAAGCCGCTACGGTGACTCAGGTAACACTTTCAAGAAAGATGCATATACGCGTATTGATACCGGCATTTCTTACACTCAGAAGTACAATGACCTCAACATCGTAGCTCGCTTCAATATTGAAAATCTATTTGATACTGATTATCTAGATGGAGGTGGCAATACAAGAAGCACTCAATTAGGTGCTGAAGATGTTGATATTGGTGAGGGTCGAAATTATATGGCTAGCATTCAATTTGAGTATTAATTAGCCAACTATCAGTGTAAGCCATCGCGTTCAAAAACCTTTTTCAATAGGTGTGCTGTTCGCGATGGCTTTTTTGATTTTAGTCTCAACGGATTGAAGGATTATTAACGTTTAACATGATTGCACTTAGTCTCATAAAGGTTGTGTTAGTGACAACAGAAAGATAAAGACAACGAGAATAATGAGAGAAACGGACTAGATTGTTTAGTGAAGTGCTCGTTGCTCCATACGAAGGCGAGTACAGAGCAAAGTTTATCGTTTGGATAAACATAAAAACTTAAACGTCAAATGGAAAGGTAACTCTCATGGCATATGCACAATGGGTAACAATTACGATTTATGCAACCAACTATGATGTGACTCTGAAAAATGTCAGTCATTCTTGGGGCAAGTTTTATGACTCAAAACAGATCGGTGTAGCGGGTGGTAGCAAAGATAACGAATATGAGCCTAGTGAGATAGAAGGACAAGTTATTGAAAGAGGCACATCATTCTCGATTAATGCATGTGGTCGCTCGGATTCAGCATCAGGTACAGAAGGCTCATTCGAACTATACGACGGCTCAACACACGTTGGTACTTATTCTTGGGATTGCCCTTGGGGAAGTAAAACAAACGATTCAAGTTGGACTCTATCAGGCCCTCAGCCTCCATTGAATAAATACATCACGTCTCAAACAGGCGCGAATTTAGACTCTGGAGCGCTTGGTACGGTTATCATTCAAACGACAAAAATCTAATACCGGACTTCTCGGTAATTGATAATAAGCCCAAGCATTGAATGCTAAATGCTTGGGCTCTTTCCTTATACAAGAGCTTTTAGGTGAGGGAAGTTTTTCACTCATTAACTTTTCTAGATAGTTGCTCAGCACAGAAATTCAGGACACACACCACAGAAATTCAGGACACACACCACAACGGATATCTGCCCCAAATGCAGATCTATTTCCACCATTGATGATAAACTCAATCTATAGCTCTCAATTCGAAGTAAACACCATGAAAGACTGCAACCAGTGCGGAAAATGCTGTATCAAGTATGGCGATGGTGATTTGGCAGCCACGCAGGAAGAAATAGACCTGTGGGAACTGTTTAACCCTGATATTTTCGAATATGTCAAAGATGGGCAGATTTGGTTTGATCCAAAAACCAGAGAGCCATTAAACCGCTGTCCATTTTTGCAGCTAGTACCTAAATCCAAACCAGAAGAAAAAGATAAATACACTTGCCGTATTTACTTCGACCGACCAGAAGATTGCCGTCACTACCCTAGCCTGATCAATGAAATGGTTCGGGATGAGTGTGAAATGATAGAAGTCACTGACTTAGAAAACCCCAACAAAGCTCAGAAAGATCTCGATAAACTGATGAGTTCAAGCCGACCTCCCAGCTCTTACTAGGTTGATTTAGGTAAGGAAGAGATTCAGGACACACACCAAAAGAATCTCACCCGTGTTCCAGATCTTTCTCACAACGAATAGGCTTTGGACAACACTTATTATTGGCCAACATAAGGCATTACTCTTGCCAATCGGCAAAATAACTGACCAAGTAGTCTATCGCCATTCTGGCTTTCAAGGGCAAAAATCGTCGATTCTGATACACAATCCAACTGCTTGTGCCTTTGCCCCAAAATGGCTCCAGCACTGGCATCAGTGTTCCATCTTCAAGCGCATGTTTAAAGCTGCTTTTAGGTAAGTAAGCGATACCAAGGCCGTGCTGACAAGCTTCTATCACCGCTGAGGCATTGTTGCTGCGCCATCGACCATGAACGCGAACTGCGCTCAAGGGTTGACCATCTTGTTCAAACAACCAGTGATCACTGTTAGCAATAATACAGCTATGTTTTTTTAACTGTTCAGGATGCGTCGGTAAACCAAATTGTTCAATATAGTCACGACTTGCAGCGGCCGCCATCGGTCTGTCTGCTAACTTTCTTGCGACTAACCCTGAATCATTGAGCCGACCATAGCGAATGGCAAAGTCGATGCCATCTTCAATAAAATTGACCATCCGAGTGTTGAAATCCAACTCAATTGTGAGCTCGGGATATTTTTTTGGCGAACGTCATCAAGACAGGTGCCACATAATCCTCGGCAAAGGCTCCAGCAGCGCTAACACGCAACGTCCCGCTGAGCTGGATGTGTTGTGATGAGAGTTGTTCGTTGGCATGTTGCAACCCATTGACCAGCTCTTTGCATTGGCGATAGTAAATTTGACCTGCGTCCGTCAATGATACCATGCGGGTCGATCGGGCAAGCAGCGCTACGCCCACCCGTTCTTCAAGCCTTGAAACTTGTCGACTAACGTGGCTAGTACTGCATCCCAACTGCTTTGCGGCAGATGAGAACCCCTGACTTTCCGCAACGGCAACAAATTCGTTAATCCCTTCAAAGCTATCCATACTCACCTTTGCTATATAGCAATAATGTTTTGCAAACAAAGCATATTATCACCCAAATAAAGTGCAATTAGTATTAAGGGGAACAAAAAATATGAATCAATCGGAAGGATAGACACATGAAAAAAGTACTTATACCCGTCACTAACCACGCCACACTGGGCACCACAGATCAAGCTAATGGTACTTACGCGCCAGAACTCACCCACGTAGTCAAGACACTCCTTACGGCTGGAATTGAGTACGATATCGCTTCAATCAAAGGCGGGAAAGCGCCTCTGTACGGTACGGATATCGAGGGTGACGCGGTGAATGACGAAGTCTTGAGCAATGACGATTTCTTGAACAAAATCAACAATACAATTCCAGTATCTCAGATCAATGGCTCAGACTATGATGCGATTTTCTACCCAGGCGGTTTTGGCTTATTATCCGATCTTGCCGTCAATAAAGACTTTGCAATTATCGCCGCTAAACATTATGAACAGGGTGGCGTTGTAGCAGCAGTATGTCATGGCCCTGCGGCCTTATTGCCAATAACGCTGAGCAATGGCGATAAACTATTGGCCTCTAAATCGGTCACCGGATTCACACGTGAAGAAGAAATCGATTTCGGCACCATTAACGACATCCCGTTTCTGCTAGAAGAGTCGCTTGCGCGAAGTGCAGCACAATTTAGCAAGGTTCAACCTTGGCAGGAATTTGTCATTGTCGACCAAAGAGTCATCACAGGCCAAAACCCAACCAGTGCCCACAGTGTAGGCCAAAAGTTGGTGGAAATTTTAGCTTAATCGATTTGGCATCAAGGCGTAGAATCCACAGCCTGCCTTGGTGCCAGCTCTTCTATGCGTTTTTCTCATCGTAAGCTTTGCGCGCACGCTCAATATCTTGCCGATGGTCATCAGCCCAACATACCAGTTGATAAAGAGGCTTCACTAGCTCCCGACCCATTTCTGTTAAGCCGTATTCTACTTTTACAGGTACTTCTGGATAGACCGTTCTGTTGACATAGCCTTCTCGCTCTAAATCTCTTAATGTTTGAGTCAGCATCCGTTGTGATATGCCTTCTATTCTAGATTTTAAAGCGTTGAACCTATCTTCCCCATCCACCAACGCAAACAAGATCAAAAGCGACCACTTGTCACCAATTTGCGAAACCACATTGCGCACAGCGCAATCTTCATTGTTATAAAAAACTCGTCTTTCCGGTTTAGCTTGTTCAGCCATGTGTACCCCTTATCAAACTCTAAGCGCGCATAGGTTACCAAAATGTGCCTAGCGAACATGAAAGTGCCTTCTTGTCATGTAGGTTACTATTAATTACTATGATGATCAATGTATACCTAAATAACAACTAGTACCTTGGAGAGAGCCATGCTAACACGAACCATATCCACCATTCTTTTGCTCTTAACGACCACGAGTTATGCGCAATCATCAAACAAATTGACGATTAACCTCCATGAGTTGCAGAAACCAAACTGGACTGAGCAGGAGCGAGCTAATGCCGAATTGATTACCGATTTTGTGCAGAATTTAATGAATGACCATAATTTTGATTATGTACTAGAGCACTACAATGATAGCGCCTACATACAACACAACCGTAATCTACCCGACAAAGTAACAGGCCTAGTGGGTTTCTTGCGTGATTTTGTTGAGGAATACCCTGATTATACCTACGACGTAAAACACATTTATGTCGATGGCGACTACGTCATTTTCCACTCACATGCCACGCTGGATAAGGAAGATAGAGGTAATGACGAGAAAGGTATGAATATCATCGACACTTGGCGACTCGAAGACGGCCGAATCGTTGAGCACTGGGACTCTATTCAGGCGCTTGATTTCTCAATGCGACTGTACTCATTGCTCAGTGGTGGCGATATTCAAAATGGCAATGGTGTGTTTTAATTCGGCCACCGGAATCGAGAACAGGGCGATGATCGCCCTGTTCTGTTTTGTGTCACTGGCCATCAAGGTTAACCGAAGTCCAATGTCATCAATAGTCTGGGTTGATCACTCTCAATCGACGGAGAGCGATGAACAAGCCCTGTTGCTTCGTTGCCTTCCCATCGCCCACCTTTCAGCAATGCTACATCTCCACAGCTAAGCTGCTGCACGTCAGATTCTTCTCTATATAAACCGGATGAACAGTCGGGTTGGCCGTTACTGCCATGACCTAACTTTGAACGATCCAAAACATGGTTTGGTAACCAGTCTGTAGCCACCCCATGATAAGTCGTTACCAAACGGCAAGGAACTTGATCAACATGAAAACGCGGACACATTGCACCGCCAAGTGTTGCAAGCCTCAGCCCGACTTGCTCAAGCTCAAATAAGCAGCAAAACATATCAACAAGCTGAACGATGTTTTCTAGCAGAGCTTGCGGTGCTTGACCGTCAGTAGCATAAACCAAATCGTCCATTGCGCTCTCAGGAGAGACTGTCAGCGACTTGCTCAATGAGGGGTTGGTGTCAACAAATTCACGAACCGATTCGATGAACGATGGTTCGAATTGACGCTGCCAAATCGCAATATTCACTTCGTCTTTATAGATATCGGCCAATACCGTCGGTTGTTTCCCTGAACTGAAACTGGGGGCGGTCACAACATCAAGCTCAGCACTATAGATTTTTTGTTCAGCCAAAGCCGCATTCATTGCATAACCTCCTATATTAAAAAGCATGATTTGCCAGCTTCATACTTCATTCATGGTGACAACCTACCTGTTTGAGCGATGACCACGAATGACAGACAAAATCACAATGGAAACGTTATAACATAACAAAATAACTTATCAACTCTTACGTCAAACTAGCGGTAAATCACCTATTCGGAAATTCGCTAATCGGGTGCACTTGTTTTTACCTCTTTACTCGCTCTCCTCTATGGCATGACAACGAGTCACAGACGCGTTGAGCGATGCTTTCTGCTGTCCCGACCGTACTTAAGCTAACTTGCTCATGAAAATCTCTCATGTTCAATGTGAAGCAATACCATTGTTATTCAAGTGCAGAACAACGTTATAAAGGACTCTAATCTTATATCTAGACAGAATTTAGAGACAACAAATGACTGACTAGAAACGTAAACAAATACAAGAAGTAAGCCATCACTTCAGCGTTCATCTAAGGAAATAGGATAACCGATCACCATGACTACAGACTTCAAATTTACTATCAAGAGCCTTAGCCTTGATGAAAACTATCGTCCTTCAGACAACACGCGCATTACAACAAACTTCGCCAACTTGGCGAGGGGAGAAAGTCGCCAAGAGAACCTACGCAATGCGCTTAAGATGATTGACAATAACTTTAATGCCCTTGCTCACTGGGATAACCCTAATGGCGATCGTTACTCTGTTGAACTGGAAATCGTTTCTGTCGACATGGATATTGCAGCCGATGGCGAGCGCTTCCCTTCTATTGAAGTACTCAAAACCTATATTGTCGATCATAAAACCAATGAACGTATCGAAGGCATTGTAGGCAATAACTTTTCTTCCTACGTTCGCGATTATGACTTTAGTGTGCTCTTGCTTGATCATAATAAAGGTAAGTCGCAATTCAGCGTCCCTGATAACTTTGGCGAGCTGCATGGCAAACTGTTCAAACATTTCGTCAATTCAGAGACATACAAACAAAACTTCACAAAGCTTCCTGTTATCTGCTTGAGTGTGTCAGACAATAAAACCTACCATAGAACTGACAATCAGCACCCTATATTAGGCTACGAATATCAACCGAATGAGTCGTCTCTGACAGAGCAATATTTCCAAAAAATGGGGCTAAAAGTTCGTTACTTTATGCCACCAAACAGTGTCGCTCCGTTCGCCTTTTATTTCTTTGGCGATCTACTGAACGATTACACCAATCTGGAGTTGATCAGTACCATCAGCACAATGGAAACATTCCAGAAAATCTATCGTCCTGAAATTTACAACGCAAACGCGGCGGCAGGTAAGTCTTATCAGCCAAGCTTAAACAACCGTGATCACTCTTTAACGCAGATTGTTTATGACCGCGAAGAGCGCAGCAGGTTGGCGGTTGAACAAGGAAAATTTGCTCAAGAACATTTCATTAAGCCATACCAGACCGTGCTTGAACAATGGTCTGCGCAATACGCTTAACAACTGACAGAGGGATGAAAGGCTGACTATGAAAACACTATTACCAACTTCAACCGCTGGCAGTTTACCTAAGCCTTCTTGGTTAGCAGAACCAGAAACACTCTGGTCTCCTTGGAAACTGCAAGGTGATGAACTTACCCATGGCAAACAGGATGCACTGCGTTTGTCGTTGCAAGAACAACAACATGCGGGTGTCGATATTGTCAGTGATGGCGAACAAACCCGCCAACACTTTGTGACCACTTTCATTGAGCACTTAAACGGTGTTGATTTTGAACATCGTAAAACCGTGAGGATTCGTAATCGCTACGACGCAAGTGTTCCGACAATTGTTGGTCCCGTTAGCCGTCAAAAACCCGTTTTTGTCGAAGACGCCAAGTTCTTGCGCCAGCAAACCGATCAGCCCATCAAATGGGCACTGCCCGGCCCGATGACCATGATTGATACGCTGTACGATGATCATTATAAAAGTCGTGAGGAACTGGCTTGGGAATTTGCCAAAATACTCAATCAAGAGGCCAAAGAACTGGAAGCTGCAGGTGTAGACATCATCCAGTTTGATGAACCCGCGTTCAATGTGTTCTTTGAAGACGTCAATAATTGGGGTATCGCATGCTTGGAGCGCGCAATTGAAGGGCTGAAATGCGAAACAGCCGTACATATCTGCTACGGCTATGGAATAAAAGCCAATACCGACTGGAAAAAGACGCTCGGCAATGAATGGAGACAATACGAAGAAATCTTCCCGAAACTACAACAGTCTAATATTGATATTATTTCACTGGAATGCCATAACTCACGCGTGCCCATCGAGTTGCTAGCACTGATTCGAGGCAAAAAGGTGATGGTTGGCGCCATTGACGTGGCAACTGAGAGTATTGAAACGCCTGAACAAGTAGCGCAAACACTGCGAGAGGCACTCAAATACGTCGATGCCGATAAACTTTACCCATGTACGAACTGCGGTATGGCACCACTCCCGCGAGACGTCGCACGCCACAAGCTGAATGCACTCAGTGCCGGTGCTGAACTGGTGCGAAAAGAACTGTCCGTTTAGCCAATTCACTATCTCAAGCTGCCTGCAAAGGTGAGGCAGCTTGGACTTTCGCTCCATTACGCCCCAAGTTTTCCAATCAAATACTGGCTATCTATCTCCGCTCCACTGTTTGAGCGTTCGTTACCAATACCCACCTTTACCGACCGCTTGTGGCACTTTTTCGCCAAAAGTGTGATCCTCAATTAGAGTTTTAGATCTAACAACTAAAGTTATTGAAATTTATGCAAACATACTCGATATAAGAGTTGTTGCTTATCATTGAGCTTTCCTTGTATCAAGCATCAGCAAAAACCAATAATAAGATTTGCATAGAGACGTTCAGAATGAAGAAAGTAATCCTCCTCGCAGTATGTGTCATGTTTGGCATTGCGGTGGCCGCCAGTATGATCTCAACTTACCTTATCTCCAGTCAGAAAATTGATGAGATCATCCTCCATAAATCACAAGTGCAAGCGGAATTCTTGGCAAGCAATGCTGGGTACATCCTCGAAAACTCACAACATCCGTTAAAAGACCTGCAATCTTTAGTCAGCAAGCTAAAACAACGATCTGATGTCAGCTACGCAATTGTCATTGATAGTAATGTGACAGCGGTTGCTCACAGTGATAAACAAAAGCTCAACAAAACCTATGAGGACAGCTATACCGTCGCTGGCGCGACAAGAGGTGTTCAGCAATATTCAAAGTGGTATGCAGATGTTCAGCAAGTGTGGGTCTATGACATCATGGCGCCGATCTATGTAAACGGCCAACTCTATGGCACCTTCGACATCGGTATTCCCATCACTGAAGTCAGCCAAGCAACCAATGGCATTGTTACTTATCAGCTCTCTTCTATGGTGGCGATCTTCGTGCTTTGTGTCGTCGTGCTGTTCTTCTTGTTAGGTAAGCTAATGAAACCTCTCTCGGTACTTAAGAACGCATTACACAATATCTCCCAAGGCAACGGTGATCTCACGGTTCGACTACCCACTAAGGGAAATGACGAAGTCGCTCAGATCTCTTCGGCGTTCAACGTCTTTGTGAGCAAAGTCCACGAAATCATTTCACAAGTGGTAAAAACAGGTGCAGAGCTCAACAACGCCGCCATTGCCCTTCGTCAGCAATCTCAACAAGCCCTAACAAGAGGCCATGAACAAAATGAGCAAGCGATGCTGGTCGTCACCTCAATGAATGAGATGATTGCTACAGTCAATGAAATTGCGTCAAGTGCGGCTGGCGCAGCGAACGCCGCCAGCACAGCAACCAGTGAAGCTCAAGGTGGACAGAAGACGATCGAAAAAACGACCACGGCAATTAATGATCTTGAAACCGAGATGAATAGCACGTCGAACATCATCACAAACCTCGCGGACAATACCCAGTCAATCGGTACCATTCTCGACGTCATTCGAGGTATATCAGAGCAAACTAACTTACTGGCACTGAACGCCGCCATTGAAGCTGCACGCGCAGGCGAAGCGGGGCGTGGCTTTGCGGTCGTCGCTGATGAGGTACGCAACCTAGCGACTAAAACGGCACAGTCTACGGATGAAATTGACGCCATGATTAACCAGTTGCAAACCGAGGCGCAAAATGCCGTGGCGTCAATGAACAATAGTAAAACACTGATTCAGGAAGGCACATCTGAAACTCAAGTGGCAAGACAAGCGCTGGAAGACATTGCCACACAGATCGTCACGATTCTGGATATCAATACTCAGGTCGCAACCGCAACTGAGCAGCAATCCACAGTCGCCAATGAAATCAACCTAAACATGGATACGGTGAGTCACTCTGTGAAACATGGTCTTAATGCTAGCGAACAGTTAGAGCATTCAAGCCAGAAACTTGCCGAGCTATCACAAGTTCTCGATCGACATGTTGGGTCATTTAAGATTTAACTCTGTGTTTCCAGATTTGCGCTGTTAGCCGAGTAAATTCAATCAAAGCCAGTCACTTTTGCGACTGGCTTTTTAGTTGATAGAAGCGTCCCCAGCTTGCCATTCATTGAGCCATTTCGAATATGGCATCATTATCGAACGCCCAAGCCAAGGCTAATAAAAAAGCTCCCATGGTTCGGGAGCCTTTCGGTTAGGATCTCGGTGGAGTAAGACGACTCCTCCCCTTTGCTATTGAGGATTCAGACCCAGTGTTTTGAGAACAAGTTTGAAGTTATCTTGACGCTCTTTGATTGCGTGTACTTCACCGCTGACTGGACAGGTATGGTCTGGACAACCTCGGTTCACAATGCCAGATACCGCATCAATAAACTGTGTACCTTGCAAACCACCATCCACGTATTTTTTCAGTTCAGTATGGTAATTCCAGTCTGCGTATGGCCCACCGACGTCATTGTACGCTTGTACTGATGTAACCCAGTAAAACAAACCTGCGATCCATTTGATCTCACGGTTTTCTTCAGAGCTACAAATCAGTCCTGGGTTAGAACAGAAATCAAGATCGGCATACAGAGGATTTGCCGGTGGCGCTTCAACCGTCACACCATTAACTGTGGTGCCAATAGTCTCTGGGTCAACATGTGAGCGGCCCATAAAGTGGTTTAAGGTACCAAAGTTCTGGCGACCTGTGGTTTGAATAACACCACGTCCCCACCAACCACAGCCTTGTACTGTACCGTTGGTATCTGAACCATCCCAGATAAACTTACCCGCTTTTTGTTCAGCATAGACTTTACATTCATCACGTTCCCAAACTTGCTTAGACGTATCGACAACACTCGGTACTTCATTACAGTGCCCATTGTTTGTCCAGCGACCAACATTGCCATTGACGAGCAACCCTTGCTCTTTCAATACTGAATCTGGAGCAGCAAAGATAGGCGCTGGCGCACCATACCATTTCGCATTGGTTAACGCGCTCACTTCCATCTTCGGATCACGAGGGCATGAGTATGGGTGGTCTTGGCCTGTGACTGGATCCATACCATAATCAGCGTACTTCTGACCTAGCTGACCACAACTTGCTGTCATTGGATAGTCTACTGGCGCACCATAGCGAACTTCAGACCAGTTATTTTCATCACAAGCATTGTAACGAATAGTCTCTTGCATACTTTGCGATAAGAAGGCAGCGATAGCCACTTTCGCATAAAGAGTGTTGGTCGCATCATCCGCTGTATCGTCCAACAGCCAGAAGGTATTACCCGCAACACCTACATTATGCATTGAGTTGAGACCGGCAAGGAAATCTGCCCATTTATACACTGTGGATGGGATCCATTGCGATTGAGGGGTTTCAAACAGGAAGGCTTGGTTATTCATTGCCGTTTCTGCGTTTGCCAACTCGTTGTTGAGTGATTCGATACGCGTTAACGGCCCACTGGTCACACTTTCACCGACATAGTAGAGCGGCACAGTCGCCTGCTGATAACGGGTAATCTTAGCGCTTAGGTCGGCAGTGTCAGTATCAAAATTGATGGCAAAAATATTGCTGTGTGCCGCTTTACGAATATGGCGTTCTCCAGATGTATTGCCTAAGAAGTAAGACGCAGTTTGTGCAGTAGGAAGAGACGTCAACATAGCCGGAGTTTTAAGGTAATCCGTCACCTGTTTCACATATTCTAGTGCGTAGTGCCACTGATTGTCGCTCAATGCAGGCGAAGCGCTCGACTTAGTAAAGGCGACGAAGTCTGCTTTGGTTAATGAATCGGCTTTGTACAGCTCAAATGCAGACAGCAGATCCGACGTAGCGCCCGAAGCAGCATTCCAAACGGCTCTCCGGCCCGAGTGAGTGTCGTAAGCAAAGTCACCGATACTCAGTGTCCAGCCAAACGTCGCTTGAGGAGCAAGTGTCGAAATAACCAGGTTATAGGCTTGAGCCCAACCGCTTACATCGTCAGTCAGTGCATTGATATCATTGATATCGATCTGGCTGCCCGTCGCATCCACAGCAGCGGTTAGCGCCTGCTTAACAGCGACAACACCTAGAGATTGGCCTTTATCTGCCGTCGCAACATCCAGAACATCACTGTTAATAATGACCGATGAAGAACCAGCAGTTTCGACCGTTTGAATTAGAGACACGAACGCATTCGTTAACTGCGTGGCATCAGACAGGTTGGTGCTGCTGATGGTGTCAACGACTAACGTAGAGGGCGCATTAAATGTGGCAGGGCTGGTGACCACAAAATGGCTTGGCCAACCGTTGACTTCCAGTCTTACCGGATCCATAGGGTTTGGTAAGGAAAGCAATGGGGCAGTACCCGGAGGAGTACTATCGCAGTTTAGATGATGAGCCCAGCTACCGTCACTACCCGGAACGGACGACGTCCACCAATTCGCTTTATAAGCAATATTGTCTTTTACCATGATATCGCCACCCTTGGCGTGGTCACCTTGGGTCCAGTTTGGATACTCATTGAACTCAAGACACAAGTCGTCAACCGGCCCCGGTGTGGGCGCTGGGTCAGGCGTTGGAGCAGGATCTGGAGTGGGGTCTGGATCAGGCGTTGGATTAGGGTCTGGGGTTGGCTCAGGAGTGGTATCGCTAATCAGCTTCCAAGGTGAGTCCCATTCATTGGGATACTCACCCGTTGGACTCTGGCCCGCACCCGCCCACCATTTGGCTTCATAGGTTTTTCCATCAACCGTGACTTGTGACCCGCCAGCATAAGATTTGCTCGAGTCATAAGGCTCTGCCGCAAATAAGTGGCCGCTTAACACCATACACGCCAACGAGGTCGCTATCTTACTCATCTTAAACATAATTCTACCTTTCAGTTAATTATCTTGTTGTCTTATTTCATGTTGTAGTAGGGAAAGACATTTACACTGCCGAATAAATAATCATCTGAAAATAAGTTAGCATCTCTGGCCTGATAGATCTGACAAAAAGGTAGGAATAATATCAATATGCGGCAAATATCACGCCTTTACAGTGAGAAAACATTCAGTTAGTTAATGGAATAAAATAACTTTCAGAGGAAGACTCAATCAAGTAAAAGCGCTATCACAACAGAGTCTGTAGACAAACAAACTGATAAAAGAATGGCGTAAAGAAAAGTGTAAATTTCTGATATGGAAGTGATTTTTAAAAGATTTGGCACTTATCGGGCGATTAATAAGCGTTGGTATGATAGAAAAAGCCTGACTTTTTCTCGAGTCAGGCTATGCCCTTGGCGGTTATTTTGTGTGGAATATCTGCTCAGTTTCAAGCGAGGTCATGGCTCTGATTTGACGCCAGAGGTAATAGAAAATACCAAACATCATCAACATACTTGGAATTGCGATGATCGGATAGCTGTATAGCGTTAGCTTACCTAACTCTTCATTGAATTCTGGTGTTCCCGCTGGGCTTGTCACAATCCAAGTGGCTAAAAAGTAGTTCATTACCGAAGAGAACGCGAACGTGCTGGCAAAAAGATAATTAGATGACATCAAACAACGTTCAAACGCTTCCTTCTTGCCACTTTGTTCTAAACGCTCAGTGATCAACGCCAGATTCAATACCGTGTCGTTCAAAATCATCTTCTGCATAAACGGATAGCGTGTGAACGTAGAGCCCAATACCGCTAAACCAATCAGGCCAGGAATCAATGCTTCTTTCAACGCTAGCCAGCGCGTATCTAACTCTAGTAACCCAATCCCACCCGTTAGTAGCACACTGACAAATCCGAGTGCAGAGATAAAATTAAATTTTTTGTTGCGGATCAGATCCATACAACCGTAAACAATGGGAAATAGCAAAGCGACCACTAAGGCCGTGGCTGTGCCTAAATGCTCATCACCACTGAACTTCATTAAGATGAATGAAGGGATAAATACATTGAAAAGGATCTCGAATAGGGGGTTCGACTTTTTTGCCGTCGTGTTACTCATAATTTCCTACTGACTCTATAAAATCGGCTGTTATACAATTTCGAGAGGCAGTGTTCATTGCTTAGAACAAGATGTAAAGGGTTAAAGTACCAAGTTGTGTAACGACTTATTAAATAAATCGTTCCGGCAATCATTGAAGCAGGGAAGCTAACCCTGATTGGCTTGGGTGACACATTCGGAATTGAGCCAACCATAATCCAGTTGAAGATAAAACGGCTGACTTAATAGCATGTTTGTATTTATTAATTTTCATTTAACATCAAATGGAATCAATAATTAATGGTTAATTTACTAACCCACCAGCCAAGTTGCGCTTAGGCTAGGTGAGTGAAGTGGATTCTTTGCTCACTCCGGCGTCTCGAATATTGCTAGGTTTTCACTTCACTATCCAACACACTTAACGTTCCTAGCTAAACTTCACTTCAATGTGTTTTGGGGGTGACGTCGTCCCCCCAACTTTTTAAGGTTCAGACACGCAGGTAGGGTATGTCTTTATTTTTGGTAACAAGCTTACACTATCTGTTGACGACATAATCATACTGAAGTAATGAAGGCCACCTCTTGCATCACCTCTCTGATGTGGCAACCCTGAAGAATAATAACCACTAATTGGCCAGTCATAGGTAGTTCCTATCGACATATTGGATAGTTCAGTTAGTTCATTTAATGTCGCTTTTCGCCAGTTACCTCTACCATTAAACTTAATAGCCGATAAATCTGCGCAGTAGCGTTCATGCTGACCGAATTGACCTTCATCTACTGGCTTTCCAGCATCCTTAACGCTCTGGTCGTAACCATCGTTTCTCATTTGAACAAACTGGTTAGTACCACTGCCACCGTCAGCAGTAAGGCCTGAATGTGTGTATCCCGAGTTATACATTTTATTGTCAAACGAATACCACATGTAACTCATTACCTGCGGTCTAGGGGGCTCAGTAAACCATTTACCTTTAGCATCGCCAGAGTTTCCAACGATAATATGCAAACACTCTTCTGTGCGGTGAGCTTTGTCGGCATTGCCTTCCACGCCGCAAGTTTCCAGTTTTCTCGGTGTTTCAAGCGCCACTTCGTGAGATAACAGACCGTTGTACTCTGCTTGCACACTGAATTGACCGACCGCTCCAGCAACCAATCTGCCTTCAGGGCTTAGTGTGTAACATGTCTCTCCACCACAATTTTCATCGACCGCTGTCCAAGTGACTTCAGTGGTCACCTCTTGCAAATTGAGTTCGTCATCTATGGTATAAACCGCTAATTGAAACTGACGACCCGATAGTTCCTGATTTTTTCTTTGTATATGCGGAGCTGAATTCGCGGCAGGGTCTGGTCGAATAAACTCTATGTAGAGTTTAGAGGTATCCGCCGGCGTATCATCTATAGGATCCCCGTTACCAGAGTCACCTTCGCCGCCATTGGCGTTATCGCCATCACCGGAGCCACCTTCACCACCGTTGGCGTTATCACCATCACCAGAACTATCTTCACTGTTGCTGGCGTCATCTTCACCACTACCAGAACCAGCTTCCCCACCATTATTTTCATTGGATGAATTGCTCTCTTCTACTGCGGCAGTACCCTCTTCTGTTTCTTGGTTTGTATCACCCTGATTATTGTTATCGGTCGTACTCGCTGACGTATCTTTGGCTTCTTCAGTAGTATTCCCGGCATCTAGCTGTGCACTATCATCACTGCCATCACTGCAACCAGAAAGCATCACGCTTAAGCCACATACCAATAAAATAGAACGGAGTACCAGTATGCCTTTGTTTTTAATTACTATTTTAGGGTTAATAATGCTCATAATTTAATTCTCACCTGTAGCCTGACATATGCACTTGTTCAAAAAGCTGAGCAAGCTAGGTGAGAATATTTAGACGGAGCGCAAGGGGCGATTAATTGATCTTAATTTATAAACTAAAACCATTAAAATCATGCACTTAAATAATAATATATTATTAATAATGTTATAATTGATACGTTAAAAGGATCTTAGAAAGGCAAACCATATTGAGTGATGGCTGCTTGTTGAGTTAGGGTCGCTACGCGATCTTGTTGTACCCCAAACATACTTGGTGAGCATAGATGATCAAATCAGCAAACAGAGCGTCGTGGTCAGAACACTTTACCGCTCGTTGTCATCATAGCTTTACCAACCTTTATAGACGGCAAGTTGAGGCTGCGATACGCAGAAGTCACCAACAAACGCCAAGGGCTGCGCGCCAGTAACTCTCTTTTCCAAACAGAGAAGGGATAACGTCAAACATGCTGCGATGTTCAGGTTTATTGTACACTCAGTTGATGCTGTCAAGATATTCAATGGCATTTGCTAGCGCTGCTTATACAAGCATGCTTCTCGACAAGACAAATTCGCTGATGGTTATTTGGCGAAATCACATAAGCTTTCACTACAAATCGGCAATATAAAATGTGTTACTCAACGATTATATAAACCAGAATAATGAATTTTTATCCTTAAGGTGAGAATAAATAGTTCATATGCTGTTCAAGATTATTGAAAGGTAAGGTATAGAAAAAATCCACAATGGAAATAGAGAAATGAAAAAGTCGAGTCAAAAATAACTCGACTGTATTTTATCGAAAGTTGTTTAGGCGTTAATACTCTAACTCGATATGATTAAGTTGTATTTCACCTTGATCCCAGGTTGTTCTACAAGTTACTTTTAACGAAGTCGAACGACGATATTCATTGTCAATAAATCGGGAGAAGTCTACGAAGCCACCATTACTTTTAAGGCCCGTCCATGCAAAGCCGCCAGGCATTGCATAGTCAAATATTTTCCAACCCGTACCGTCTGAAATTCGGCGTAGTGTTGAAAACTCACAACCGCCAGGACGACCAGCCTTCATACCCGTTAGGTAGGCATGCATATTGACTTTAACATTCCCCATATCATCATTTAAAGGGATATTACACACAAATTGACGCTCTGTTCTGCCAAAAGATGGAGCAAACATAAACCGACCATCCGCAACTCCAACTTTTTCGAGCGTCAAAGTTTTCATTGCTTGTTCAAAGTTACCCTCTTTGGCTAAATGCTTTTCAAATGCTGAATTCTTTTTCACAACATCTTCATGACATACGCTTGCTGCAGGGTATGTCTCAACCTTAGCGAAAACGTTAGTAGAAAATAAAGTGACCAACGCTGAAACTGCAATAACATTTTTCAAAATTTTACTCCTTTATAATTCCCTATTCATTCTGCATATTTAATTTTAAATATTAAACCATAAATCTGGTAAATAAGATGATAACGACAAAAAACACATTAATAAAAGATATTAATATCAATTAACCTGCTCGATTTTTAATTAAAGATGATACATATCAAGAAACCTTAGCCATATGGCTAAAACAATAAAGCCAACATTTAAATAACGGTAAATAAGTCGTCCAGTAAATATAGGCTTGATGTAGATGTAAGCTTTGACGTTTTTTCAATGTCTATAAATCTGATTTCTATCTTTATCTAGTATTGAGGCGCTATCTTTTTGACCGTGGACAAATACAAAGGTGAGTCACAAGTGATTACTCGAAGTCGTCACGTTTAACGATGTTATGACGTGGAGAGGCATGGGTTTAGTAAAAGGAAACTAATGGTAGGCTACCATTTCTCTTTTAAGTGATTGAAGAACGGAAGGGTACTCATTTTGAGTGGATAACACAGTAGGGATCAACAAAAAACGGGCAAGTTATGACACCAGTCTAGTCACACAACTGGCGCTTAACCTTACGAATTGAATAGCGATACCACTCCCCCTGAAATTAAACCAGTGCCCTCTCTTCCTCTCGCAAGGTCAAGACTTCGTAGCCGGAGCTAGTTACCAACACTGTATGCTCCGATTGTGCAGACAGTTTTTTATCTCGCGTGACAACGGTCCAGCCATCTTTCTTTGTTTTTACCCTTGCCGCACCTTGATTCACCATAGGCTCAATAGTGAAAGTCATGCCTTCCTTTAAGGTCAGCCCATGATTGGGCAACCCGTAGTGAAGTACCTGCGGGGCTTCGTGCATTTCGCGGCCAATACCGTGGCCACAATACTCTCTAACAATGCTATAACCATGGGATTCGGCATATTGTTGAATCGCATGCCCTACATCACCCAATGTCGCACCGGGTTTGACTTGTTTAATCCCTTGCCACATAGCTGAATAGGTAACTTCAACAAGCTTTCTCGCTAACGGCGTTGCCTCAGGCATAACATACATTTTACTGGAGTCCGCGATAAAGCCATTTTTCTCCAGCGTAATATCTAGATTAACAATATCTTTAGGCTTTAAAAACTGGCTGATTTTTGGCACACCATGACACACCACATCATTGATGGATGAGTTCAACACATATTGATAGCCATACTGCCCCTTACTCGCAGGCCTAGCTTTGAGCTGATTAACAATAAATTCCTCTACTTTATTGTTAATGTCCATTGTCGACACTCCAGGCTTTACGTAGGTTTCTAGCATATGGAAAACCTCCGCAAGCAAACGGCCAGACTCACGCATTAATTCTGCCTCTGCAGCCGTTTTAACCGTCACATTATGACTCAATCGCTTCTCCTTGTTCCGAGACCACATTCGCCGCCGATACCTCAGCTGATTTCATCAAGTCGGAAACAATTTGATTGAACGACAATTGAGGATGAAGCTCTGCCAACATACCCATTTTTATCCAAAACTCCGCTTGAGAGTTGATAGAGCGAGACATAACTGAGCTGGCTTTTCTTATTTCTTCGTGTAACTCATCAGAAATTTTGACTATACCCAAAACAATAACCAATATATAAAACATATACGAATTGTATACAAATCATTTAATTCGTCAAGCCAAACTCTGATCAAATGACACACCTGACTTCGCACTCGCTTACCCCTTTAAAAAACTGTTCTGACCAGATTTTGATAGTAGATTCCGCAAGCCTTTTACGCTCAACAACTCATACCAAGCCTTACAATACGGTAGAAATTTCAATCATCTGTTGGTTGACAATTAAACAGTCGCTGTGTTGCTCTAGATAGGCGGCGCGCCTACACTGCAAGATAAATGTCATTAAAATAGAGTTCTAGACGGGGTATTGAAGCATATGATTACAGATTACGATAAATATCTAAGCTCTGAGCTGCCAAATTACTGGGGAGAGATTAAGACATCGTGGAAATCACCAAAAAGTGGCAAATACATCTACCTAGAGCTCACCAGCGGTCATCCTTTCCTTAAACATGTCGAAGATTTTGTTAACGAAAACATCTCAGCTAGGAAAGTGGTGTCCCCCACAGCAGAAGGTGCCCGTATGCATTACGCCTTCGAGATGAAAAGCAATCCCGATAATAGCGAAATGATGGTGGCAAGAATGACACGCAGAATGAAAGAGGGTAAAGGTGACGTTAAGCCTCCTGAGTCTGCGAACATTTCCATTCGCTCTTTGAAAATCATTTACAACAAAGCGTTGTTAGCGACTTATAAATCGTTTCTCAATACCAATTACTCACTTGGTGAAAACTCAGCCAATAAGATTGGTGCCACCAAATTCCAGTCTAAATTTCAAAATGACACCGACTATACGGATTTCTGTGCTCCGGTGCTTAACCGAAGAAATGGTGAGTTAATGCTGTTCCATGGCACTTCACCTTATATCGGTGATTTGATTGCAGGAGGCGGATTCAGACCCGATCTCGGCAAGAAAAATGCGAAGTCTGGATGTTATGGGATGCTCGGCCAAGGTGCCTATTTCTCGGATAACTTCTCAAAGATAATGACCTATTCAACTTGTCCTCAATGTGGTGACTATCGCTGCTTTTGCAGAGACAGCACAGGTAGGAAATTTAGTAAAACGGCGCTCATTTCCCGAGTGTGCCTCGGTCATTCAAAGCTCTTTCCTCACCTTATTCATAAAGCCAATCCGTTCACTTCCGCCAGAAGTGCCTTTAAAAAAGTGAGTTCAGTTCAGGCGAAAGAATTAGGCTATGACTCAGTGATTTCTCGAGGCACAAATAATCACTTCTGGAATATTTCCAGCGGCAATAATGAGTTTATGATTACTGGTGCTAGCCAAGCTTACCCTGAGATCATTTTTGATTACGTTATTGGTGAAGATAACGTTTCAGACAATCACTACTTTATCGATCTTATTTCAGGTGCCTTGGCTAAGTACGACAGTGCGATTAAATTTCGCCAAAGCAGTCAATCCAAGCAGGCTGTGAGAACGCTGAAAAACTTAATCACTCGTAGAGATTCCGACAAACTAGTGACCGCAGTGAATTACTATATGTCTGTCTCTGCCAAAAGTAGCGTATTGGCCAGTCAGTACGGAAAGCCGCTCAAACCAGGTTCTCGTTTGCATAAATTGCTCCAGAGCGCGATGGTACAAAGCGGCGCTTACCAAGACTATTAAGCGAATGCTTCCTAATAGCCGGCCCGACACTATCGGGCCACCATTTTTTCCTCTGTATTTCAGCTTGAGATCGCTGTATTTTCCTGTACTTTACCTGATATTCGCTTGAGCGTTTTTTCGAGCCTTTGGCCACCTCTATTTTTAGGTAAATATACATGTCGCTTTCAGATATCAAATTCGTCGCTGCCGATATGGACGGCACTCTCTTGGATGAAAACAGCCATCTTAACCCTGAATTCTTCGAACTCTACGAGCAGCTTGAACAGAAGCAGATCATGTTTGCAGCGGCGTCAGGGCGTCAATATTACAGCCTGATGGAGACTTTCTCTCCAATTAAAGATCGTATGATGTTCGTCGCTGAAAATGGCACGCTGGTCATGCATCAAGGAAAAGAGCTTTACAGCTGCACGATTGATGGCAGTGCGATTGCAGCCATTATTGAACAGGCACGCGCGATCAGCGGAACACACATTGTGCTTTGCGGTAAAAACTCAGCTTACATTGAAACGCAAGACCCGCGAGCATTGGAAGAATTTGCCAAGTATTACCATCGCTGCGAGTACGTTGAAGATCTACTCAGCGTTGAAGAAGCGTTCATTAAAGTCGCCATTTGTCACTTCGACGGCACCGAAGAGCTCGTATTCCCCACCATGAACAAGCACTTTGGCGACAGTCATCAAGTGGTAGTCAGCGCTAAGATCTGGCTCGATGTGATGAATGCGGAGGCTTCTAAGGGCGCAGCCATTAAACATCTCCAACAGACGCTTGGCTTCAGTCATGAGCAAACCATGAGCTTTGGCGACTACCTCAATGATTTGGAAATGCTCAAAGAGAGCTACCACTCGTATGCGATGGAGAATGCCCACGAGACCATAAAGCAAACCGCTCGATTCCGCGCACCCAGTAATCGAGAGAATGGCGTCCTTCAGATCATTAAGGACAAGCTGCTTTAAAGCGCATCCACTTAAAGCCCGTCAGCGTCATTTTCGGGCTTTTTCTCATCTTCGATTATCACTGCCTAGGCTTTATCTTGCTCCGATAGGTCTGCGAGTTGCTGCGTGATATCTTCTTGCTTCTTGGAGCAGCGTTCAACTGTCTCTGCTGTCACCTTAAGGGCTTTGGCCATCTGAGACACATTATGCGTTGCACTGAATACCGTACTCTGAAGTGGTCTTAGCAATAGCCAGTACACTGCCCCGATAACAGCGATCAAGATGACACCGACTAAAGTAACGATCAACACGATCTTAAACTGCAAATCGTCGAAAAATCGCTGACTCTTTTCACTGACCACTTGTTGTGAGTGCTGAATAGCAGCAGGGAAGCTCGCAACAGACTCTTTGGAGATGGTGACCAGTTGATTGAGATTGGCAATAGTCTCACTCAGCGTCTGCTTCTGTTGTTCGGTCAGATTGTCACTGTGCGCTATGCCATCAAGCGCACCCGCAATGTTATCCAAGGATACACGAGTTTGATCGATGGACTTCTCAATCCCTTCCAACTCCAGCGTCACATTAACGTCAATAAAGGCACTGTCATTCTCAGAGTCTTGCTGCCCAAAAGCACTCAAAGAGATCAATACAAGCCCTAGCGTCATCCAGATTTTCATCGATTTGGTCTCATTATCTTCTTATCTCTTTCCCATAATTTAGCCGTCATTTCAGCATGTTACTGAGATAGATAGCAAAAACGAGAGTTAGCCCCTGAAACGAACGGTAAAAATCAGCGCGATACCTCCCAAAATCAGTAATGACGACATGACTGCATTTAAAGTCAGCATTTCACCCAGTAGTAAACTACCCGCAATAAACGCAATCACAGGTACCGCCGCGATGATTATCGCGGCTTAGACTCGTGGATGAGTTTAGTGAGACTGTTCACGGCTTAATTGTGCAGAATGGAGCTCTTGATACACTTTCGCTTCTTCACGCCCCATATATTTGCCTAATGTTCTGACTGGCACCGACGTCAGGTCGACAACAATCAAGCCATCCAGTGCAAAGTTAAAGGCAGGGTCAACATTAAAGCAAACCAGCTTACCGTTCATTCCAAGGTATTGTCTCAACAACACAGGTAACCCCATACCTTGCTCAAGGCGACTTAGCACTTTAGAGAGCAGGGGTAAATCAGCCAATGTACTCAACATGTCCGGACGCCAGAATTCCTGACCACTTTTCTCTAATGGTGTGGTTGGCGATACGAGTTTTGCCTTCTCTTCATCGTAATAATGGACAGACATTACCGATGCAATCAGCTGTCTCGCAACCGGACTATAATCATTGCTGATACTGACCGGACCAAATAAGTGCGTGTATTTCGGATGGCGCTCAACAAACTTGGCGATACCTTTCCATAACAGGAGTAAGGAGTGCATGTTACGCTGGTATTGTTTCGATACCACAGAACGCCCAAGCTCAATCGACTGACCCAAGGTATCAACAAACGCTTGGTCATAGTTGAACAGACTGGTGGAATATAGCTGTTCAATCCCGCCTTTAGCCATCAGTTCATCCACCAGACCTAAGCGGTAAGCACCCACTAACTCTTGGTTGGCATGATTCCAAACAAATAACTGATGGTAGTGCGGGTCGAATCTGTCGATATCGCACGATAAACCGCTACCTTCACCGACTTCACGGAAGCTTTCTTCACGCACTCGGCCAATTTCCTGCATCATGTGTGGAATCGCATCCGTTGGAGCGCAGTAAACATCAAAGTCACCTTGTTCGAGGAGCTTGTAGTGTTCAATCTGCGACAACTCATTCTCCAATGTGGCAACACCAACAGGAGCAATGATTGGCTCGGCCTCATCCGTCTGGGTTGCAGACGTTTGTGGCTTTCCCATGCTGCCCATTAAATACGTATTAAGACGGAAGTACTGGGTAATATCTTCTTCATCCTCAAAACCTTTGATTTCTGAGAATGGGATGGCATTGCCGATTGAGACAGATATCGTCTGCCCTGCTTTGTTCAGCAGTTCACGTCCAAGTAGCGCCGTTCTCAGCAAAGGATGGATTCGTCCCGCTTGGTAAAAGAGCTTACTGTTCATGCCATTGATAAAAACCGGCACCGTTGTCGCTTCGGCATGCTTGACAAACTTGGCGACAGATTTACTCCAAGCTTTATCAGTGATTTTGTTTTCATTCGCCTGCCAAGCAGACACTTCGCCGGCAGGGAAGATAATCAACACCCCACCCTCTTTGAGGTGCTGATTGGCTTCTTTAATCGCTTTTCTGTTGGTTTGTCTGGCTTGTTCTCCGCCAAATACGTTCACTCCAATGAACAGGTCATTCAGTTCAGGAATGCGTTTAAGCAGCTCATTAGCCAGTACTTTTACGTCCTTTCGCGCCTTAGAAATCAGAGACGCGAGAATGATCCCTTCAATGCCACCAAATGGATGGTTAGCGACAATCAGCACCGAACCTTCGGCGGGGATATTTTCCAGACTGCCATGGTCGACTTCATACTGGGTGCCAATTCGGTTGAGCGCTTCTTGCATAAACTCAAAGCTGTCTTCCGGCAAGATATCTTGCTTGTAGAGGGCGTCGAGCGTTGATAAACCCGTTGCCCACTCCACCATTGACTCACCAATACCAAACGGTGTTTTTCGCGGCAATCTGAAAGGACTGTCCAACATATTAAGCTCCTTTTGCTAGCAAGTTGTTGGTAAAGGTTCCTTCTGTTTTTACATCACGAATGAAGAGGAATACACCGCACGCCCAAACAATACATGCCATACCAAATAGAAGACCACCATCATCACCAATAATCTCCCCCATAGCGTTGAACTCAGGCATTACAATGCCTAGTGGAGTGAATAGGTGGAAGAAAATCGCACCTGTCATGATACCTGCACTCATTGCCGCACCAACACCATGCAAGCGAGTAAACAGCAGGATTGAAGCAATCAGCTCAGAAAAACCAATCAAGTAACCACCGTAAACACCAAACCATTCAATCCCTGACCATTCTCCCAACGTGCCAAAGATATGGTCCGTTTCATAAGAGCCAGAGAACTTGAAGAACAACGATTGAATAAAAACAAAGGCAATGAACGCTGAAGGAATATGCTTAATCGGAGAAAATTTCATAGAGGGCAGTCCTTGTTAGTTAACGAGAGTTGGCCAATTGATATCAGCTTGTTTGATGTGACCTGTACGGTCGTCATCCCACCAGCTTTTCACTTCTGCGTCGTAGTTCAAGTAAAGCTTACCGTCGACGATCGCCCATTGTTTTGGATCCGCTGACGCAAAATCGTTTTTAGCTGAAATTGCCCAAGCGCAGTAACCGCCATATTGAGGTGCGTAAGCTTCAGGGTCTGCTTTAAATTTGTCTAAGTTCTCCTGAGAAGAGAAATACCAGTCAGCACCCTCATACTCGACTTGCCACTTGCTATCTCCTTTGACAGGCTTGCCTTCGGTAAAATAGGCCACCGTGTCATAACCGCTTACCGCTTTGCTGCTGAATATTCCGGTGTAAATTTTATCTGCTGACCAAGATGGAAAACTGACTAACATGATTAAAAGGGCAAATAACTTCTTCATTTAAAGACTCCTTGTGCAACAACGTCGGTCTTCAAACAACTTTGTGTCGTTCGAAAATCAACATTGCGGTGATTGTCGACTGATTGGTAGTTCATTTCTTGTTTAGTAGAAGACACGACAACTGAGGTAAAACTTACAGTGCGAGCGTCATTTCTTTCCATAAGAGGAGAAAGGTGTGGATAGCTTTCATCAAACGTCTGATGAAAGCGCTTACCTATCTCTTTATCTGGCGTCGTCAACATCAATTCGTTAAATAGGTTTAGTCGATATTGTCTGGCATCTTCGTAGTGCAAAGCCGCAGAGACTATCGGAGCAAACGCATGTGAACGCGTAAGTTGTTCCCCATCCCAAGTCCATAGCACGGTTTCATTCGCGGTTCTGCGTGTATCGAAAGAGACCACAGTGAAAGGTGCAAAATGTGTGAGTGTCATTTCCAACAATCGAGCATCAACCGTTTTACTGGAACAACTGCTAGCAAGACGTTTAATGATCATGCCCCGACTGGTTAGCGGACCTTGTGGTGTGTTCCCTTGGTAGAAGTTAAGCAGACACACAGTAACACCGTGTTCATTGGCGGATATCCAACTGCCTCCACCGACAGGGTCAATCGGCATCACACAATGCACACCATCAATGACTAGACTTTGTGGCTCAAGCGCTGGCAGGCGAGAACGCTGCTCATCGCGATTGAAATAGACTTCGTAGTGGTTATTGCCATGGTAAACCCAAGATAATGTACACATAGATTACTGCGCCCTTTGGTAAGTTGCCGTCGTTGGTGCGACGCCAAAATGGCTGTCTGATGCCACGCCTCTTAACGATGCCACCACTTTCGCCATCGCAAAGTGATGAGTGGCGTGTAGCGCGGCGAAAGTAATTTCGCGAACGAAGGTCGAAGTCACTTCTTCAACGTGCGTTTGAGAGAGCATCACTTCTGTTTCGACTTGAACTGGCTGGTGTAATTCATTGGCTGGTAAAGCGAACAGCCACTCAATCAACTCTGCGATTTCCTGCTTAGCAACATTAATATCTCGCTCAACGTTATGGCCGCGGCGGCGAACGTTGTAATCGATTTTGTCACGGTCCAAACGAATAGCATGAAATAGGTCGAGCCAATGACGGTAGTGCTCTCCAATCGAGCTGCTCACATGAGGTTGGGCGATATAGGTATAATCTTCCGGCTGCAACGTTTCTAAAAACTCGTAACCCTGATTGAGCGTCTCAATACAGCCGACAATGGCCTGAGAAGGCTGAGATTTGGCAAGCATGGCTGAAAGCGTCGAAGTATTGTTCATAAACATGTTTCCTGCGCAGAGCGACTAATCGGTCATGGGATAAAGCTGAGTCAGCAATTTTTCTTCTCGCCACGCCCGTAGTAGCGCACCGAGAGAAGGCGTCTGATGGCCTTGCTGTTTGTGTTTAGAGCCAATTTGATATAGCAAACGGTACTGCTTAAGCAGCGTACTGAAGATATGCGACAGTGATGTGTCGCTGTCCCAAATATGCGCAGCTTCACTACTCGCGCCATTGATTTCGAGAATGTCGAACGCTTCCCCACGCATTAATGTATTGATATCTTTAAATTTCACATCTAGACGACCGTAGTTAAAGCCTTCAAAATCACCGAGAACTTCGTCCAGCTTTTGTTCCAATGCCGGTGTGATGAATTGATTGCCATCGCGGAAGATACAACCACGTGAATGGCTGCCCGCAAATGCCAACTGAAACTCGTCCCCTTCAGGGATAACCACACCGAGGTGTTCGCTATGACGAGGCAAATACAAATGCTGAAGTTTGCCTGCACGTGGACAGTGCTCAATCAATTGCTTGAGTGAAGAACGACCATCACCCGTCACACGTGGGGAGTATTTGAGGGTGATGGAAATAACCTTGCCTCGCTCCTCTCCCGGTTGTCTGACATAAAATATGCCCGCTTCAGCACTGTAGTCCGAGCGAACTTGCAACAGAAAGCGTCCTTGAGAAGGGAATTGAGCAATATAATCTTTGAGTTGTTGATCGCCATTCACCAACTTGACCCCAACGCCTCGGCAACCCAAATCAGGCTTTGCCACAAGAGGGTAAGTAATTCCTTGCTGTTTAAGTTGTGCTTTTGCCTGTGTAAACAATTGCTCTTCATTGGTGTCAGATTTCTCCAACGTAATGAAAGGCAAAATCCACTGGCGAGTCATATCTCCAGCCGCGCTGAAAATGTCGTGTTTCGATTCTCCCACCATGCCGCTGAGTTTGATCGCAGGGTTAGCAATCAGCGGTAGCGCCCAATCTCTGTGATATAGGCTTAATGCTGCACTTTGGACAACCACAGGGGCATAAACAAACCAAGCTGGTAAAAATTCAAATGGCGAGATGACTCTTTTCGGTTCATGGAGAACAGGCATTCCCGCATTGACCTTTCCTTGTGGAATCATTTCGACATTAGCGAGCTGTGTCATAAGAGCCTCTTAAAAACGTTTTTGTAATAATTTTATTGAGCATCCACATTAAGCATAGACCTGCCGGAATCAGCACCCAGCTAATGTGACTGTCTTTCAGCCAAGCCACACTGCCTAACTGGTAGAAGGAACCAAAAATCAAAGCAGTCCAGAGCCCTGTTGCACCAATCACCGCGACAAAAAATCGCATCACAGGCACATCAAGAAAACCGCTTAGGGTGAAGCCCACAGTTCGCAGGCCAGGAATGAAACGGACAATAAACAGGGTAATAAACGCGCTCTGGTGGAGTTTCTTCTTTACTTGACGAACACGTTGATATTGGAAAATTCGATATCGTAGCAAGCGTACACGTTGCGCACTCTTCCCCATCAGATAGAGGCCAAGGTCGCCTGTGGCAATTCCAACGAAGATAGCCGCTAGCGCGATACTCATTGGCATTAACTCTTGTACTGCGAGCGTTGCGGCGGTCACAATGGCTAAGTCTTCCAGTAAATATGAAAGCAGGATGATGCCAACAAACAGCATTGCGACTGATGTATGCCCAGCGTACAACCATGCCTGTATCTGATTTGCTAACTCCATCTCTAACCTCAGTAATACTTCTTCAAATCTTCAGCGCTACTCGCATAGGCCGGCTAACTATCCATGGCGTTTATCACTGCGCCATGGTTAACAAGATAGGGAAATCAATAAGAAAATTTCACATACATAAAATTTAGTTGAAAACAGTTCGCTAAGAAGAAGAAATGACAGAGTTTTTTCTCGATGCCATTCAAGACTCAATGGCACCATTCGCAAGTACGTTGTCATTTAGCAGACAGTGTATGGCACATTCAGGGGGGCTTAGTTTATCCCGACTACGTTAGCGCGATGTTCACTGCACCTAACGCTGAACTGATCCGGTAGGGCTTGCTACTCATCGGTTGTCACAATTTCGACACATCCGAGTTGCCTTTTCTAAGCCAACATCGCTTACTATCAAGTCTAATTAAATCAAGGTGTTGATATCCATGACCATTCAGCTTTTGCCCGTCCCTGAACAAGAATTTCCTGAGGTGTTTTCTAGTGTCAAACAAGCACTATATGATCATGTTGATGCGGTGTTCGGCTGGGATGACCAGTTTCAGAGGCAGCGGCTGTCAAGCGACTATCAGCCAGAGTGGTTTCATTGGATTGTTAGCCAGCAGAACAAGGTCGGGCTAGTGTGCTTCAAACCTTACGACACCGCTTACCACATTCACTTGTTGATCCTCTTTCCTCAGTATCAAAATCAGGGTTTGGGACAAGGGGTCATGCAGAAGATCAACACTCTCGTTAAAAGTGAAGGCCGCAACAAAATCACGTTGTCTAGCTTCGCTCGCAACACCAAAGCTATCCAGTTTTACACTCGACTAGGCTATCAAGTCATTGAAGAGGATGAATGTTTTGTCTCAATGGCATTGCATTGTTAACGGCATCAAGGAAAGGGTCAACTGCCCACTACCAGGCCAGTAATACCTAGCTTGCAAGCCAAGGAGACACAAGACAAACCGTTTGTTTGTCAAAGTCCAACTCCGCTTCAACGCCCAACGGTGTCACCAGCATAGGGTGTGTGTGGCAACTGTCAAAACCGCACAGAATGGGCACTTTTTGTTCGTTCAACACCTCATTCAAAACATCAAGAGGCGTGCGGCCTGTTCCTTTGTCATCAAACAGCTCATGCTTACCAAGTACGATGGCAGCGACACGGTCGAACACGCCGCAAAGCTTGAGTAGATTAAAGCTGCGCTCTACCACGGCAATGTTATGAAGAGAATCTTCGATAAGCAGGATGTCGCCTTGACCAATGTCAGGCATGTAGGGGCTGCCCCAAATCCCATTCATGGTGTTCAGGTTTCCACCAATAATCCGCCCTCGCACTTTCCCGTCACCAATAAACTGCCATTCATTGGCTGTCACAGGTTTCGCCTTAGCTTGGGATTCCCAGTTAATCATGAAATCTGTCCAGACTTCAGGCATCTGATAGCAATAAGGTAGTGAAGGCGCGGAGCAGAGTAGAGATTCAAACGAAGAAAAAGTCTCATCAACCAGAGGGGGAAACTCGCCAAATGATGCAACCAAAGCGGGGCCATAAAAGGTGATAAGCCCTGTCTGAGCATAGATCCCCAATAAAAGAGCCGTGACGTCAGAGTAACCGATAATGATTTTCGGATCCGCTTTTAAGGCCTGATAATCAATATAGGGCAGTAAGGCGTTGCTGTTATAGCCACCGATGGTCGAAATAATACAACGAACTTCTGGGTCACGAATCAGGATGTTAAGTTCCTCGGCACGGTCTTGAATGGAACCTGAGCGGTAGTGATCTGACTTTCCGGTTAACTTTCCGCTTTTGAGCTTGAATCCTTTGCTTTCGAGATACGTTTTGGCTCGTTGAAATCGAGTCGGGGCAAAATAAGTAGCTGGTGACGAAGGTGAGAAAAATCCTATGGTGTCACCGTTCGATAGACGACGTGGCAATAATATAGACAAAGCGGGTACTCCTTAACCCAACAAAGTTTTTTCAAGTGCAACGGTTTGATAAAAGCTATCCCAGAATACTTTTACCCTCATGGTTAACGCCTCCATTCGTATAGAATGTCTGGAAGCCCTTCCTCGTTTTCTGCGTCGCCGCCAATCGCAACAAAACCATGGCGCTCATAGAATTGCTGAGCGCGAATGTTGTTTTCGAACGTTCGTAAACTCAAGCGACCTGACGACTGCTGTTTGGCCATGACCAAAAGCTGGCTACCTAGCCCCATTGACTGATAACCTCGATGGACATAAAGCTGATTGACTTCACTGTCATTAATAGCAACAAAGGCTACAGGCTGACGCGTTTCATTGTTTATCACCACATAGATATTATGCGTTTCAGGTAAGATATGGTTTAGGAAAAATGCCTGTGATTCAACAGTATGAACTGGTGGAATTCCGATTGCGGCCTGCATCGAATCGCGCCACAAGCACACCACATCCTGTGTATGCTGTGGCTCAAAAGTAATAACTTCAAAGTCATGTTTAAGCAGTGTCGTCTCCAACTTTCTCGTCCCTGTGTGATGGCTTGTTGCTTTAGATTTGGTTACCTTAACGGGTTGACGCTGAAAAGCAAAAGAGCCCATCAATTGATCGGCTCTTTTTGTTACTGATGTAACATTATTTAAGTTTATAGAACACCGTTGCCAGTGGCGGTAAGCTAAGAGATAACGACTGAGACTGACTTTCGCTTTCAACCTCTTCCGTTCTCACTGAATGCTTGACGGCATAACCACTACCGTAATACCTATCATCATCAGTGTTGAGCAACAACTCATATTCACCAGCCAATGGCACACCTAAACGGAAAGTATCATGCGGAACAGGGGTAAAGTTGGTGATGATAAGGATCCGCTCTCCGTTATCACTCAATCGTTCATGAGCTAAAATCGATGATTCTGCTGCATCTTGCAGACGCCACTCAAAGCCGCGTGGTTCGCAATCCAGTTCATGCATCGCGCATTCAGAGGTATACAAGTTATTGAGATCGCGAGTTAGTGCTTGCACACCTTGGTGGCGTTCAAACTCCAGCAGGAACCATTGTAACTGATCGTCATGATTCCACTCCGCCGTCTGACCAATTTCAGCACCCATAAAGTTGAGCTTCTTACCCGGTTGAGCATACATGTAACCAAGATAAGCACGTAAGTTAGCCGTCTGTTGCCATTCATCACCCGGCATCTTATTGTGAATCGAACCTTTACCGTATACCACCTCATCATGAGACAAAGACAGGACATAGTTTTCACTGTGAGCGTATACCATTGGGAATGTAATGGTGTCGTGATGGTACTTTCGATGGACAGGATCTTCCTTAATGTATTGCAAAGAATCGTGCATCCAGCCCATGTTCCACTTAAAACCGAAACCGAGTCCCCCCATGAATGTCGGAGCAGAAACGCCGGGGAAAGCCGTTGATTCTTCTGCAATGGTCATCGCGTTCGGGAAATATTTATATACTTCCTCATTCATCCATTTAAGAGTCGCAATCGCATCGTAGTTTTCGTTACCGCCATCGACATTGGGAATCCACTGATCGTGGCTACGAGAATAATCAAGGTAGAGCATAGAGGCGACAGCATCAACTCGAATACCATCAATATGGAATTGTTCAAACCAGTACAAGGCATTGGAGACCAAGAAGCGGCGAACGTGCTCACGGCTTAAATCGTATATGTAGGAATTCCAATCCTGATGCCAACCACGGCGTGGATCCGGATCATGGAAAAGCGGTGTTCCATCGAAATTGGCCAGCCCGTGATCGTCGGAAGGGAAATGAGCCGGAACCCAGTCTAGTACCACACCAATTTCAGCTTGGTGACACTGGTCAACGAAATATTTAAAGTCATCCGGCGAACCGAATCGACTTGTTGGTGCAAACAACCCAACGGGCTGATAGCCCCAAGAGCCGTAGAAAGGGTGCTCAGAGACCGGCATCAATTCAACATGGGTATAACCCATATCGACCAGATAAGGAATAAGCTGATCAGCCAATTCACGGTAGTTCAAGAAATCGCCATGATCATTGCGACGCCATGAGCCCGCGTGAAGCTCATAAAATGACAATGCTTCCTTCCGCTTTTCCGTGACTGGTCGATTTTGCCACTGATTATCCTGCCAGTCGTAGCGGGCGTGATCATAAGTCACCGAGGCAAAGGAAGGGTACTGTTCTGCATACGCTCCCCAAGGATCTGCCTTATGCGGTAGCCCTTCGCCGTTTGGCCCTTTTAGCTCAAACTTATACTGAGTCCCTTCTTCCAGACCCGGGATGAAAATACCCCAGATACCATAGTCGAGACGCTGCATCGGCGTGCGTCGGCCATCCCACTGGTTAAACTCGCCGACTAAGCTACAAGCTGAAGCATGGGGTGCATAAACGAGGAAACGAATGCCCGAGATCGATTTGCCATCACGCTCAATCGTCACAAACTGCGCGCCCATGTGATGGTACATATCTTTCGGCGTATGCAGGTCATCGTACTCTGCGTAAATAGCATGATACTGATAGGGATCATCGATCAGTTGTACTTCCCCTGCCCAGTCAACAGCGAGCTGGTAATGGGTAAGTTTCAGATCGCGTTGCTGCTGCAGAATAAAACCAGACGCTTCTTCACGCTCTAGTTCAACGCGTTCTTCGCCTTCAATGACCAGTTCCACTTTGTCGGCCCCAGGCATCCATACCCGAAGTGCACCGTGTTCCGGTTCCAGAAAAGGTCCAATAAACGAAAAGGGATCCGCATACGACGCGTGTGAAAGTTGGTTATACACTCTGGTTTTTTTGTCTAGTGTTGAAGCTTTCAAGTTATTCTCTCCCTAACCTAACTTTCTAAAAAACTCCGAAAGTCTGCTTACATTTTGAGGTAGATAATTGCGGACAGGAACGCGGATTTAACAGCGTTGAAATCGAGGCGCAACGTAAACAGCTTTTGGTTTATAAAACAAAGCCCGCTAATGGATGCGGGCTTAATATAGCATTATGAAAGTCTACCGAATTCCTGTTTCACATAGAGTGATAGAGTCGATATTTTTCTATGTTATTCGAGATAAGATCCTGTTATTTGCTGACCTTAGCACGCACTTCTGTCAGCTTATAAGCAATGCGGTTTACCCCTTCCTGAGCAAACACTTCATCTAGGTTCATCGACAATTTACGACGCCAGTTTGGGTATTCCTCAACGGTACCAGGAATATTGACTGGCTTATCCATTTCCAACCAGTCTTCAAGCTGAACACTCAACAATGTTGAAGCACCCGCTGCAACATGCAATTGCAGTGCTTCTGCAAGATACGAGTCCATAGGGACATACTGCGCATCTCGGCCAACCCCTTCAGGAAGATAACCATGCCAAGCGACTGAGTCCAAAATACCCTGTTTGCTCTCTAAACGGTCTGTGAACAAACCTTTAAGTTGCTCGGCATCTGGGTACAAACCCAGCTCTTCACCCATTTTAAGATCATCACAATGCCAGAAACCACGCAATGTCGGCATGTCGTGCGTACACAGAGCAGACATCGATTGATTCGCATAATGAGCGGGCGAAATGTAACCGCCATCGTCTTCAGACGTTTCGAAGAAAAATACCTTGTAAGAATGCACTCCCGCTTCACGGAGAAGTTCTACAATCTCATCGGGCACTGTGCCTAGGTCTTCACCAATCACACTGCACTGGTGACGGTGAGATTCAAGTGCCAAGATCGCGAGCATGTCTTCTACTGGGTAGTAGATGTAGGCGCCTTTTGTTGCGTTTTCACCCTTTGGAATCCACCACAGTCGCAGTAGGCCAAGAACATGGTCAATACGCAGCGCACCACAATGCTTCATATTGGCACGCAACAATTTGATGTATGCGTCGTAACTGGTTTCCTGAAGCACTTGTGGGTTCAATGGCGGCAGACCCCAATTTTGTCCCAATGGGCCAAGTACATCAGGTGGAGCACCAATGCTGGCATCCATCACAAGGTTACCGTCATCTGCCCAAGTCTCCGCCCCAGAATCGGCGACACCAACCGCTAAGTCACGGTACAAGCCAACAGACATGCCTTTCTCTTCCGCCAATGCCTGAGCTTCATTAATTTGGATATCTGCGACCCACTGCAAGTACATGTAGAGATGCACTTGATCAAGGTTCTGCTCAATAAACTTCTGAACCGCGGTATTTTCAAAACGACGATACTCGTCAGGGAAAACCGGCCAACCCCAGATGTTGGAATTTTCAGCATGCAGGGAAGCATGCAGAGCATCAAACGCCGCTTGATGTACTAGGCTGTCGCCACCTTCTTCAACAAAGGCTAAGAAAGCTTGAGCACGCTCAGTGTTCTTATCCAAGTGACGCTTTTTAAATTCACTGAACAGCAGTGGCAAAACGCTCAATTTTAGATCAGCCACTTCAGTGTAATTCACCCAATGCGATTCGCGAGCTTTTTGTAAACGCTGCTGGAATTCCGCGCTGCCGACACGTTGCTGCGCTTCAATACTCAATGCAAACTCAGGAACAGAACTGACATCAATATACATGATATTCAGCCAACGTCGTGAAGATGGGCTGTAAGGGCTGGCCCCTTCTGGGTTTGCAGGGAAGAGTGAATGGATCGGGTTCAGGCCGACAAAATCTCCTCCTCGGGAAGCAATATCAGCCACCAGTTGTTTTAGATCACCGAAGTCACCAATGCCCCAGTTGTGCTGAGTGCGTAAGGTGTATAGCTGAACACTCGGTCCCCACATTTTTTTGCCAGCATCGATTTCCTCTTGCTTATAGCAAGATTTTGGCGTGACAATCAGAGCCATTTCATAAGGGGATTTACGACGCTTACGAATAATGGTCAGCTTGTGGTAACCCCAAGCCAAATCATTCGGTAATGCAAACACTAAAGGGCCACCCTCTTTACGCTCGTCACGAACGATTTGAGACTGAAGATAGCCTTCAAGTACCTCTCCCTGCTCAGTATCTAAACGCCAGCTGAACTCGCTTTCACGGGCACTTGCGCCCAGATTAAGTGCAACTTCTACTGGCTCGCCATCACGCACCACCAGCACAGAATCTAGTACGTCTTTCTTGTGTTTTTTCTCTGCTGATTGCAGAAGAGTGTCATCATTCGTCGTGTCGTAGCCTAAAGATCTCAATAAATAGCGAATGGTTTCTTCGTCTACTTTTGCCTCATCTCCCCACGCGCTAACGTAGCTGTCGGCAATTCTTGCCATTTCGGCGACTTGTTGTAATGCGTATTGTTGTTTCATCGCTCTCTCCGAAGGACTAAATACCTTCAAAATGTAGGGTTTTTATTAATAGGTAACGTAAGAGAGCCAAGGCTTCACAGCCTTGGCTTTGTTGTTAGAAACTAGCGTTTAACGGCTTCCAGTTTCCAGATGTTATTGACGTAATCGCGAATAGATCGGTCTGAACTGAATTTGCCAACCAGTGCCGTATTTAGAATCGCTTTCTTCGCCCATCCGGCCTGGTCACGATACTGCTTGTCCATATCCTCGTGCGCCTTGACATAGGATGCGAAGTCCGCCAAACATAGATATGGGTCACCACCATCCAATAAGCTGTCGTAGGTCGCACGTAATTTACCTGGTTCACCCGGTGTAAACTCTTCACCCAGTAGCAGCTCTAGAGACGCTTTTAGTAGCGGGTCTGCGTGGTAATACTCAAATGGGTTGTAGCCTTGAGCTCGCAGCGCTTCAACACCGTCCACTTCTAGACCAAAGATGTAAATGTTGTCGTCACCGACTTCTTCACGAATTTCTACGTTCGCACCATCCATCGTACCAATAGTTAGTGCACCATTTAGTGCCATCTTCATGTTACCTGTACCTGACGCTTCTTTACCGGCCGTAGAGATTTGCTCTGATACGTCAGCAGCTGGAATGATGATTTCTGCCATACTAACGCGGTAATCAGGAATGAAGACGACTTTCAGCTTGTTGCCAATACGAGGATCGTTGTTAACCTTCTCAGCAATCTTATTGATTGCATAGATGATCTCTTTCGCTAAGTGGTAACCCGGTGCCGCTTTTGCTGCGAAGAACACAACTCGTGGCGCCATATCGAAATCAGGATCGTTCAGTAAACGATGGTAGAGTGACAGAATGTGTAGCATGTTTAAGTGCTGACGCTTGTACTCGTGCAAACGCTTGATCTGGACATCGAAAATTGCGTTGGTATCAAGTTCGATACCCATGTTTTCAGACACCCAGTCCGCCAGACGCTGTTTGTTCTCTTTCTTCACTGCCATGAATTCTTTCTGGAACTTCGCGTCATCCGCAAACTTAGCGATTTGCTCTAGCTGCTCCAGTTTCGCTGGCCATTCCGTACCAATTTTGTCAGAAATCAGTGCAGACAAACCCGGGTTACAGAATTTCAGCCAACGACGTGGCGTGATACCGTTGGTCACGTTGTGCAGACGAGTTGGATACAGCTCATCAAATTCAGGGAACAAATCACGCTTAACCAGTTCAGAGTGCAGTGCAGCCACACCATTCACCGCGTAAGAGCCGATAACACACAGGTTCGCCATACGCACCATACGGTGGAAGCCTTCTTGAATGATCGACAGTTTCTGCTGTTTTGCGACATCACCCGGCCACTTCTGACGCACTTCCTGTAGGAACAGGTGGTTGATGTGGTAAATAATCTCCATATGACGAGGCAGCAGACGTTGGATCAGAGACTCACTCCACGTTTCCAATGCTTCTGGAAGCAAGGTGTGGTTGGTGTAAGCAAACGTCTTTGAGCTGATATCCCAAGCTTCATCCCAACCGAGACCTTTTTCGTCGATCAGGATACGCATCAATTCAGGAATCGCGATCGTCGGGTGCGTATCGTTGAGCTGGATGGTTTCGTATTTTGGAAGTGACGCCAGTGTGTGGCCAGCTTGTTCGTGACGACGAAGAATGTCACGTACTGATGCAGCCGAGTGGAAGTATTGCTGCATCAAACGCAGCGTTTTACCTTTCTCATGGTTGTCGTTCGGGTAAAGGACTTTGGTGATATTGCCTGCGTCTATCAGCGAGTGCTGAGCTTCGAAGTAATCACCATTGTTAAAACTAGCGAGAGAGAATGGTGCAATCGCCTGACATTCCCAGAGGCGCAGTGGGTAAACGGTATCAGATTCGTAACCCACAATTGGCAGGTCCCACGGCATCGCTTTTACAGACATACCCGGAACCCAACGACGCTTCTCTTTGCCGTCCTCACGGTAAACTTCAACGTGACCATAAAAACCAATTTCCTGAGCTAATTCAGGGCGTGCGATTTCCCATGGGTAACCTTCTACACAACGCCATGCGTCCGGCGCTTCCTGCTGGTGACCTTCTTGGAACGATTGCTTAAACAGACCATATTCATAGTGAAGGCCATACCCCACCGTTGGGAATTCTTGTGCCGCTAGTGAATCCATGAAACACGCAGCCAGACGACCCAAACCGCCATTGCCCAATGATGGGTCACGTTCTTCTTCAAGCAGGTCTGTTAAATTTTGCCCCATCTCTTCCATTGCTGCCGTAACTTGCTCATATAAGCCAAGACTAATCAGGTTGTTGCCCGTCAAGCGGCCAATCAAGAACTCAAGAGATAAGTAGTTAACGCTTTTTGCGTTAAGGATTTTGTCATCCTGCTCAGTTTGCAGCATATCAAATGTTGTCTGCTCAGCCAGAGCTCGGCCCATTGCCAAATACCATGCACGGCTTTCGGCTTTTTCGACCGTCGTAGCGTAAGTCGCGGTCAAATGTTTCTTGACGCTTGCTTGAAATGACGCCTTATCAAAATTTTTCTGTTGCGTAGGTTTCATTAGAGAAATCTCACTTATTGGGTTTAATCCATCTGAGACATATCGTGCATTGACACGACAACCAAAACATCCTCCCAGCTACACGGCTTGTTAGGAGGAGGATGCAGGGCGTAGAGGGCGTATGACCAGAACCTCAGTGATCTAACTCTCAAATCAAGCGAGTCCACACCTTAGCTCTGGTGATAAAGATCACACCATCAACGGGTTTCACCTTAGCGCTGATGTATGAAGGTTAGGTGTTGTGATTCTCAATAAAATAATCAATATGCATATCCGATCACATATTGAGGGGGTTGTTTACGCAACTTTCATTATTTTTGGTGCAGAAGAAGCGATAACCCTTACTTATAAAATCAACATAAAGTGACAATAATCACAAATATAGGGCGTAGAGATAGGGAAAGTGTGAAATACGCGAAAATCTGGTGGTTGATCAATAACTGTCGCTATTGTTCTCAAGTAACATCCCTGTCATTAGGTCTAACTGACTAAGTTTTCATCCACACACTCTGAATAGAATCTGGATAATAGAATCTGAATTCAAGAGTGTTTAAGAACAGGGAAAAGAAGATGTGGATTCCTTCGAAATTAACCCGTCCGGGACGCTTACACAACGCAATTGTCCGCCCAAGAGTTCTCGATTTATTACAGCAAGCCCCCTGCTACAAACTGGTACTATTCCGCTCGCCAGCAGGATACGGAAAAACGACAATGGCTTCGCAGTGGTTGTCTGATAAAGCCAATACGGGCTGGTACAGTATTGATGAAAGCGACAACGACTCATTCCGTTTTATCAATTACTTGCTAAAGGCATTGAACAAGGCGACACACAACGCCTGCCCAAATTCTCAGAAGCTGGCAGAAAAGCGCCAGTTTTCATCACTTCATTCTCTTTTTAGTGAAGTCTTTGCCGAGTTCGCCAATTTCCATCAAGAGTGTTATCTGGTTCTGGATGACTATCATCTTATCTCCAACGATGAAATTCATGAGGCCATCCGTTTTTTCCTCAAACACATGCCTGACAATCTCACGCTGGTTGTCACCAGCCGTGCGACACCGCCGCTTGGTACGGCAAACTTACGTGTCCGCGACCTGATGATAGAGATCAGCGACGAATTGCTGGCATTCGATACCGAAGAAACCACCCGATTCTTTAACCAACGAATCGCTGATGGGATTGATGATATCACTGCTGACAACTTGAGAAACTACGTAGAAGGCTGGCCTTCTGCACTACAGTTGATCGCACTTCAAGCGCAGCATCAACATAAAACACTGGCACAATCTGCCGAGTCGTTCTCACAGTTTAACCACGCTCATCTATGGGATTATCTGGTGGAAGAGGTGTTTGACCTATTGGATCCAGAAACACGCCTGTTCCTGCTGCAATGCTCTGTCCTTGATCACTTCAATGATGTGTTAGTATCAGCTCTGACAAAGCGTGATGATGCCCTAAGTATGATTGAGTCACTCAATCGCTATGGTCTGTTTATCCACCCGCTTGAAGGTGAGCAGAACTGGTACCGCTTCCACAATCTATTTGCTGAATTTTTATCCCATGAGCGCTCAGCACGTATTCCTCAGCAAGAGCAAGAACTGCATCAAACCGCGGCTAAAGCATGGTTAAACTTATCTTCTCCGCATCAAGCACTTCGGCATGCGCAAAAAGCCGGCAATCGCCAGCTTACTGCTGACATCTTGAGTCAATCTGGTTGGAAAATGTTCAATGGTGGCGAATTGCAGACGGTAGAGAAAGCGATCAACACCCTCGCCCCTGAACAGCTCTACAGCGAGCCGAAATTGTGCATGCTTCAAGCATGGTTAGCGCAAAGTCAACACAGATACAACGATGTTGGCGATCTACTGTCCAAGGCGGATGAGCAAATGGAGGCGCTCAATGTAACACTGAGCACCAAAGAGCAAGGCGAGTTTAACGCCTTACGCGCTCAGGTAGCCATAAACCAAAACGAACCAGAGAAGGCACTCGAACTGGCTGAATTGTCACTAGGGCAACTTGATAGTACGGTTTACCGAAGCCGCATCGTGGCTACGTCTGTTGTTGGTGAAGTAAACCATGTACTGGGTCATTTGAGCCGTGCATTACCTATGATGCAGCAGACCGAGAAGCTAGCGAGGCAGTATCAAGTTTACCATCAGGCGTTGTGGGCAATGCTGCAGCAAAGCGAAATTCTGATTGCTCAAGGCTATGTTCAAGCGGCCTTTGAAGTACAGGAAAATGCCTTCAAGCTCATCGAAGAACAGCAGTTGCAGCAAGTTCCAATGCATGAGTTTTTGCTACGTATTCGTGCACAGATTTTCTGGTGCTGGAATCGTCTCGATGAAGCCGAAGAGTGTGCGTACAAAGGGCTTGATGTACTCGGCAATCACAGCCCAAGTAAGCACCTACATAGCTACTCTATGCTGGCGCGCATCGCTATTGGTCGTGGTGAGCTGGACAAAGCCAGCAAGTTCATTGAGCAAATTGTTCACCTACAGAAGCAGTCTACCTACCATGTTGACTGGACGGCTAACGCTTCGTTGTCTTTGATTCTGTTCTGGCAGGCACGAGGCGATATGGAAGCCATTCAACATTGGCTGGAAACCACACCTCGCCCAGAAAAAGCGTGTAACCACTTTACCCAGCTTCAATGGCGGAACATCTCACGTGCACAGATCAACCTAGGCATGTTTGAAGAGGCAGCTCAAACGCTGAAATTCCTGCAAGAGCAAGCCAATCTCAACAGCCTAGTCACAGACAATAATCGCAACCTAATCGTCGAAGCCGTATTGGCAACGGTACAGCAAGATGAACAGCGCGCGAAATTATTGCTCAAACAAGCCTTAGAACTGACGAATCAGACCGGTATTTTGGGTAACTTCTTGGTGGAAGGTGGCAAGATCGGCCATGTTCTAGAAAAGCTGGTCAACAAAAATGAGTTGGCTGATCTTGAACGACACCGTGCTCAACAGCTCCTCAAGGATATATCGACGACTCAGCGCAGCCGCTCCGTGCATTTTGATGAGGAGTTTGTTGAGAAGTTAGTAAACCATCCAAACATTCCAGAGCTGGTCCGCACCAGTCCTCTAACCCAGAGAGAATGGCAAGTACTCGGATTGATCTATTCTGGCTTCAGTAACGAGCAAATTGCTCAGGAATTGGACGTGGCAGGCACCACCATCAAAACCCATATCCGTAACCTATATCAGAAGCTCAATATCGCCAACCGAAAAGAGGCGATAAAAACTGCTGAAAACCTATTACAATTAATGGGTTATTGATACTAGGTTATCACTCACAGCAAAAAGCCCTGACTATCAGGGCTTTTTTACATCTGCTCCGCACCCATCGCGTGCATCAGTTTCAAATGCCGCTGTAATGCCGCAAAACTCTGCTCTCTAAACCATCGATGGGCAGGATCTTTTTGATGTCGACTGTGCCACAGCAGATAGTAACTATGCTTAGGTAAGTCGAAAGGCAATGGTTTCACAACATAATCAAATCGATTGGCGAAGTAGCCCGCCAGATGCAAAGGGGCGGTAACCAGTGCAGCACTCTGACAGACTAATTCCATTGCCGCAGTGAACGATGGCACTCTGGCAATCACCTTACGCTGAACCTTGCGCTGTTCGAACTGCTCGCCCACATACTGACGCATCTCTCGCATACCATGCACCATCACATGGGGAGCACTAAAATAATCATCCAGTTCAAGGCTAGCTTCAGCCAATGAATGATTACCAGACATCAGTACTACATATTGGTCTTCAAGTAATTTTTTGCCGTAGATATTCTCAGGAAAGTAGTCGAGTGTGGTCGCCAGTACATCAATCAGGCTGTCACCGAGAACGCTGACATGCTGATCTTGCCACAGCTCTCCATTTACCCCTGCATTTGGGGCCAATCTAAGCAGTTCAGAAGACACCAGAGGCACACTCGATTCAGATAAAAATGCCGTGTAGGCCAGCCTAAACTCTCGTTGACAAGCGTGAGGCAAAAATGCTTCCACCGCATAAAGCTCATCTAATGACCCAATCAACTCAGGCAGTTGAGCGAGTAACTGCTGGCCTTTGGCACTGACTACAAACTGTTTGCCTTCACGAATCAAAATCGGGTCATCAAAGGCTGTTCTTATCTGGCTCAAGGTTCGGCTCATCGCTGACTGAGTGACGTTGAGCTGCAGTGCAGCCTCGGTCAAGCTACGAGTTTGGAGCAGTACCAACAATGGGCGCAGCAGTTTGTAGTTATTCATATCACCTTCTTAGAATCATAAAGACTTAAGCATCCATACATCGCAGCCGTTGTGCACGGTGCCTTCTAACGGCGCAGTGAGGTGCTCGAAACCTAAACTCTCATAGAGTCGCACCGCCGCAGACATATTGGACAAAGTGTCTAAATAACAGCGTCCAAAACCTTGTTGCTTGGCAAACTCTAAACAGGCCAACGACAAAGTTTTGCCCAAGCCAAGCCCTCTACTCTCTTTGAGTAAAAACAGCTTCTTCAATTCACACGTTTGCTCGTCTTGCCCAAAAGGCGCAACGCCACATCCCCCAACCACCTTGTCATCTAAGAGCGCAACTAAGTACAAGCTCCGGTTCTGTTCATGATAATGCTGACTCATATTGTCGACTTCAGCATCAGACGGCCCAAACCCTTCACCTACAGCGCCATACTCTTTGCCGACCTGCTTGATTATCTGGCAGATATTTGTGTCATGTTCCGCAGCGATAGGCACTATACGAAGGTTTTTTTGGCTCATAGTCATCTCTCTTAAATATCATCTGGACAGCGATTAGGGTAGAACCAATCAAAGATGAATTAAAATCACTTTAAATCATATTTATCATGATAAAAAGTGATTATAGAGGATAGTTTCCACTATCAACCTCTTTAGGGTTTACATTGTAAATTCATCTGAAGTAGGCGATGACTGACAAGAAACCAATACCTAACAGCCACGACAACTGGAACCAAGTCACATTATGACGCTATCAAATACAGGCTTTGGTCAGACTGTTATTGCACTCTCCCATAAGCCTGCCAGAATGAAAATCATCAGCATGATGAAAGAGATAATAAACAATGGCTTGGTTGAGAAAACGGCTTCTTCCTGCGGCAATGATGGCAGCACTTACTCCTATGAGCTCGGCTTACGCCGATATCGGTGATACCCCAGTGATCGGTGGGCTATTTAATTCAACAGAAGTGCTGAAAAATCAAATCACCTCGTCATTGTCCTACTCGACGCGCTTTACTCGCGATATGACCCTGTTTACCATTGGCGGCCTCACTCTAGAGACCTACCTACTGACATTACCACTTGATGTAAGCACGAAAAGCCGGGTCATGACACAACTTGCCGATCCGACTTATTCCATTCCTCTCGGCTATTTTCTTTATCAGTTCTACGATCGCTACACAGGAATAAGCAGTGACGATGAATTTAAAGCCTACCTGCAAACGGTGTATGACAAACAAGCTCTGAAAGGCTTTGAGCATTCGCTCTTTGCACTAGCAGAGAAGGTGAAAAAAGAGCCTAAACAGCACGCCAAAGATCAGGCTCACCAGGAAGGTATCCAAATTAATGGTCAGTTTATGGCGGCCATGGTGACCGTATATGATGCTTTGGTTCAGATTGGCGAATGGCAAGATATGGACCGCCTGCCTGAGCAATACACCTATCTGACCCAATCACCTGATGATTTAGCATTGGTCGCCAAGATTCAACCTATCGTGGTCGGGATCATGCAGCAAGCCGCTACGGGGATGGAAGATGGCGACATGAAACAGACCATACTCGGTATTGTGGCCGATGGTGCTGCCGACAGAGCCAGCGAACCGAATAATAAAGCGCAAGCGTTAACCATTACCTTAGTTGATTTTGTGCGTCTCAATGTGCTGAAAGCCTATCGCCAGTTTGTCTATCAGGATGAGAGACAAGAACGTCTCAATGACTGGCTACAAAACGCGTTTGACCATCACCCTCAACAAGCCATTGAGTTTCTCGAGTCACAGCAGAACCGCCGCTTCGCTGTTCAGGTAACGGTCGACGGGTTGCAACAAGGGTTAATCGAAGGACTGGTTGATCCAGATAAACCTTTTCTCTCCCACGCTTACCAGCAACATCTTAAGAGTACTGAGCTCGGTAGCCCTGTCGCAACAAGTAGCCCAGAACACGTTCAATCCATGCGTTTTCTTCAGGTTCTATCAGAACAAACGTATCGTGACCCTTATTACTTACCGTTCTTCAAACGACTTTACCAAAACCATACCGACTCCATTGCTCGGGTCGGAATCTCATCCACACCGACGATCAGCGTAAGAAACCTGCCTATCATCAAAACAGGGGCAAAAGTGTCTGGCGAACAAGGAACAGGAATTCCGAATTTCCACTTTGTCGACCGTAACGAAGACAGAGCCTATTACTTCTTTGGTAATGATGCTCTTCAACTCGATCGCTTAATGCAGGTCAATCAGGTTCAGACGATGTTTGACCGACTGGTTCACCTGAAAACCCTGAATTGTAACGCCCAATATGACTGGAATGCACATACCAGCTACGACGGTCTGGTTAACCTTGGCGCTGGCGAAGCACTGCGTGACTTTGGTGAGAAACGTTGTTTGAGAGAGCTGAATGAAAGAGCCGAAGTGGAAAACGTGTTAACGAAACAGCGTCAGTCCCTCATCGACAATATTCAAAGCTATCAAGAGATACCGCTATGGGACTTTTACACCAAGCTAACCCGCAAATGGAAGATTGAACAGGACATCGCGAGTTATACAGAGCTAGATGGACAAGGTATGCCAGATTACGCCCTGATCTACAATCCGTGGCCAGATCACTTTGCCCACTTTGTTGGTCCTTTTAGCGATGAAATCATTATGCCAACCGGGGAACTCAACCGCCTCGATTACTGGATACGTCAAATTGAACAAGCGTACAAGGACGCTGGCATTTACCAGCAGACACTCTGGGGAATGGCGGGGGACCATGGTCTATCTCCGGTCTACTACACGTTAAATCCAGAGAAAGCGATCTTTGAGCCACTTTCGGCATCACTCGACTACCCTCTAGTGATCAAGAAAATCTCATCGGATGAAGGCGAAGGACCAAAGATCACCAATGCATTAAATTATCCGAGTAACCAAGGTGTTGATGTGGTGGTCGCCTCTACCGCTGGCGGTAACTTCATGATGGATATGTTTAATTCGCAATCGGGTTGGCAAACACAACCTGTCTATTCGGAGCTGACCAACTGGACACCAGTCAATGCACCACAAGGGAAAAAGCTCGACATCATTGCCGAGTCAGTAGAAAAGCTGGCAGACAGTCTCGACTATCTAGCCGTCAGAGAATCAACCTGTGATGAGACAAAGTGTCAGGTACGTTTGGTCGCTCAGCGTGACGGCAAACGAATCGATGAGCTCATCATCAAACAAGGAGAACGCTATTTCTACCAAGCCAATAGCAAAACGGCGTTACTGGAAGTCAACAAACTCAACCCTTATCTTCCTGCTCCAAACCAAGCACAGCTTGAGACGTTTGCTCAGTTGGTCAATCAATGTGTCAATCGAGCAGACATCAACAACCCACAAAGCTGGTGTGATGAAATGCAATGGCGCGAACTGACCCAATTTACGCCGAGGCCTGATTCAGTCGTACAACTCGCCAAGCTTTACGCCGAACCACGAGCAGGCACAGTGAATTTGTTCCCTCGGGTAGGGATTGGCTACAACACGAAAGTACCGGGTCGCCATGCGGGTGAAAGCTATTTGGAGAAGGACGCCTTTATCGGATTTTGGGGCGCTCCAATTGGCAAACAAGCTACGCCACTGAGTAGTGAGGAGAACGGCTCTCTGGCTCCGACTCTGTATCAATATCTGACTGGAGATGACGTTAAAGCCGGAGAAAATGGTTGGGGGTATCCATCATTGCTTAGCAAACTCGATATTCACTAAGCCTCCCTCAATAACAGAAAGCAATAACAAAAAAGCGCCTTACGGCGCTTTTTTGTTATCTGGAAATCAGAATTTTTTCGGTGCGTAACCAGTCATGACTTCAAGTCTCAGCTCTTTACCCAGCTTAGTCATTGGGTGAACCACGATTAGACCTTTGACTGACCTTTTCAGCTTACCCATGTCTGCTTGTTCTTCTTTAGTAATTGCACGTGAGAACGGCATGTCGATCAAGCTCTTACGCTCTTTGTTCATGTCGTATTTCTGTTTGCTTTTCATCACGTGAATTTTTTTGCTTAGTTTATCTGCTTCGTCAGTGAACTTAGTCACCATTTCCTGATCACCACGAGATTTCGCCGCATCCAGCTTACGCTGACACTTGTCCAGACGATTGTGAAGGTTTTGAAGTTCTTGCTTAGTACTCATGGTATTGATCTCATTGAAACAGAAAAGGGCGGCGAGTGTAGCACAAGCTGACTCGCTGCCCTAATTTTAGTCGTTAGCCGTGTTTTTGGTCGTAATCTTTGATGGCTTTTTCGAGCAACTCGAAGTCTGGTTGAGTCAGATATTTACGCATCGCCGCAAATTTCTCTTCAGGCCATTGGTAAATTTCCAGCGCCACCAGCTTCTCTATTAGCTCAGGGGCAAAACGATATTTAACCAATCTGGCAGGATTTCCACCGACAATCGCGTATGGTTCCACATCTTTGGTCACAACACTGTTGGCCGCGACAACCGCACCTTCACCTACGGTCACGCCCGGCATGATCATGGCACGCATGCCTATCCATACTCCGTCATCAATGACAGTATCGCCTTTACCTTGATAAGAGCGCTCAACCTCTTCCAAAAACGGATAGAGACAAAACCAGTCTGTTCTATGGTTGTGATTCCCACCCATCAGAATAACGGCTTCTGCTGCAATGCAAACATAGTCACCGATATAGAGCTGATCAATATCCCATCTCGGCTGCCATTGCTTGCTGATTTCGTCCCCATGCAAGTAGCGGACGACGGACTGTTCAAAACCGTTATCCCAACAATCGCTGTAGTAGCTATGAGTCCCCTTGATATGAATGTTTTTGTTCTGCACTACTTTATGCAGTAACTGAAATGTCGACCAATGTTTTTGTGGCATGACAAAATCCTCAATGCATCATTCAGATTTGCCACGGAACGAATTTCGTGGCGTTGTTTAGACGTTCAGCTAAACAACGCTTATTGGATGCGCGGCTGCTTGAGCAGCGGGATGATTTTCATAGTCAGGTCTCCTTTCGAGGCGCAACTTTACGCGAAAAGGCGGTTTTTATGTCAATATTGAGTCAGCATATTAAATATACAGATAGATTGAGTTTGCCTATGTTTAAACACCTTTTACCGCTGGCAATTGTTTCTATGACGACAGCGATAACGCCCGCAAGCCAAGCCGATAAGCACACCAATTTATAAGCACCAGTGGCTGATCAATCAAGCCACTCATACGTAGAAGATAAAAAAGGATAAGCCTATGACTCAACTTACGATTTTCTACGATGGTACCTGTCCATTGTGTGTGAAAGAGATGGAACATTTAGCTCATTACGATGGCGAGCAACATTTATTGCTCGTTGATATCCACTCCGAAAACTTCCTCAATTACCCTGAGATCGACGCAAAACAAGCGTCTAAAATTCTTCATGCCGTTGATAATAACGGAACACTGCTGCTCGGTTTAGATGTCACTTATCTCGCATGGAAGCTGGTTGGAAAAGGCTGGCTGTACGCTCCATTACGCTGGAAACTCATCCGTCCAGTTGCAGATTGGTGTTACCTCAGATTTGCAAACAATCGATACACCATTTCTAAGTGGCTGACTGGAAAAAGAAAGTGCGATTCTGGTCAATGTTTTCGATAAAACAGAGATCTTACCTGTCAGCGAACACGAATTAACCTATCGAGATTCACAGTCCTGCTTCGATAAATTGGCTAGTCTTATACAATAAACGTTTGGTTTATGTTCTCTTCACTGGTCACCAAACCGAGCAGTCAAGGGGGCATGAACCAAATTTATAACAACAGGCGTTTCATGCCAGAAGCCTCTCTGGTCATATTTAAACGCCAATACCTTTTGAAAGACAGGATGTTTGTATGAGTCTAACTATTCGAAGTCGCCTGTACATTTTGGCGCTTGTTCCATTACTGGTAATTGCGATCGGTATGCTTGGTTTCACTTACGTTAAAACCAATGAACTCAACGATCAGCAGATTGAGGTAACCCGCACTAACATGATGAACATGAAGAAAGCGGAACTGAAAAGTTACCTTCAAATGGCAAAGTCTGCCGTCCGGCCTTTTCTTGACAAAGGCGCAAGCCTAGAGGACGCCTACCCAACCCTCAAAACGTTAGAATACGGCAAGACAGGTTATGTGTTTGGCTACAATTCCCAAGGTATTCGTAAAGTCCAAGGTAGCAGTAGCGAAGGGATTGGCGATAGCTATTGGAACCTGCAGGACAAACACGGTAATTACCTAATTCAGGATCTGATTCGTAACGCCAAAACAGGAGAGTTCACCACTTATTACTTCCCTAAACCCGGCGAGACCGAGGCACTGCCCAAGCTGAGTTACTCGATATATATACCTGAGTGGGATTTGATGCTAGGTACAGGATTCTACACCGACGACATTGATGCCATTGTGGCCGAAATGGAAAGTGCGACCACAGAAGCACTACAAGAAACCCTGTCTGCCATCATTATATTCTGTATCGTGATTGCGGGCGTCGTTGCTGCCTTCGCCGTCGCCGTTAACCGAACCATCCTTAAGCCGTTAGAAATGTTCGATACCTCGATCAGTTCCTTTGCCAGCGGCGATGCTGACCTGACCGCCCGTATGGAAGATTTTGAAGCTCCGGAGTTTTCCCAACTGAGTAAAAACTTCAATGCTTTTGTCGCCAGTCTGCAAACCATCATTCGAAGCGTCAGTGATGTTGGTCAACAGGTCGTCTCAGAGACCAGCGATATGTCAAGCCGTGCCGCAAAAGTCGATGAATTGGCTTCAGGTCAACGTCAAGAGACTGAGCAAGTTGCCACCGCGATGACGGAGATGACCACAACAGCATCCGAGATTTCGAATAATGCCAGCCAAGCCGCGCATTCAGCTAAGGAAGCCGACGATAATGCCAAAGAAGCTCAAGACATCGTTAATTCTGCGGCGCAGTCTGTCGAAGCCCTGGCCGAAGAAGTCTCCCAAGCGAATGGTGTTATCTCTCGCCTTGAAGGGGATGTACAAAACATTTCCTCCTCTTTGGAAGTGATTCAAGATATCGCCGAGCAAACTAACTTACTCGCACTCAATGCGGCGATCGAAGCCGCACGTGCCGGTGAACAGGGCCGTGGATTTGCCGTCGTGGCCGACGAAGTTCGTAAACTGGCTAGTCGTACCCAAGACAGTACGGGTGAGATTCATCAGATGATTGAACAATTAAAAGCGGCCTCAGATGATGCAGTAAAAGCCATGGAGTCAAGTCAGAAACGTGGTGCCAGTACAGTAGAAGAAGCCAATGCTGCTGCTCGGGCGCTGATTCAGATTCAGGAATCCATCGGCACCATCATGGATATGAACTCACTGATTGCCACCGCGACCGAAGAGCAAAGTCTCGTCGGCCAAGAAATTTCGCAGCGCATAGTCGTCATTTCTGACCAAAGCTCACAATCCGCAGAACTAGCCAATGACAACCGTTCAGGAAGCCAAGAGCTAAACCAACGAGCCAACGAGCTTTACGAACTGGTGGATCGATTTAAGGTATAAGCACATATTACTCAATAGCCCGCAATGCTTGCACTGCGGGCTTTTTTATCGTCTAAAACGCCGACGAAATTCGCTGGGTGTCAACCCCATGATCTGACTGAACACCTTACGACACGCACTGGCGTTTTCATACCCAACCTGGTGGCTAATCCACTCAAAAGAACGAGTTGAACCTTCGAGGTAATCACAAGCCTTCTGCACTCGTACTCGCTGCAAATACTGGTTTGGATTCATACCTGTGGCTTTAACAAATCGACGCTGAAACGTTCTCTCGGTCAAGTTTGCTTCAACAGCCAATTGTTTTACCGACATTGTCCGAGAAAAGTGAGCACTGATTCTGTGCTGACTTTCAACAATTGCAATATCACCATGAGAAAATGATGGCGTGAACTGCTGATAAAACCTCTGTTCTCTTGATGCAGTATCTATGACCAACATCTTGCCCAGCTGTCGCATGATTTGTGGTGAAGCATACCTAGATACCAACTCCAGTCCAAGATCCAACCAAGACATCATGCCGCCTGCTGTAATCACATCGCCATGATCAATTAGAATTTGATTTATCTCCGTAGGCTGCGACGGGTACTGTGACTTAAAGGTCTCAGCTAGCCCCCAATGAGTAGTCAAAGCCCTTTGTCCAACAATCCCTGACGCCGCCAAGATAAACGCGCCAGCACACGCCGACGCAATCACACTGCCACGACGATGTTGCTCAACCAACCACTCAAGCTTTGGTGTGTCTGGTTTTCGGTAGAACTGAGCGTCAATGCTGGGCGGGAGTAGTACGACATCAAATTGCTTGGGAGGCATATTGCACGCCTCAACAATGTGCACGTTGAACTCAATCTCAAGTTCACTCTCACGACATACTCGGTTGGCTAGTTGAAAAAGCTCTTCGAAACCAAACACGGCCGATTTGAGAGCAAAAGGATAGTTAAATACGGCAATATTAATCTTAGGCATGCAATGTCGTTTTTAGCATTATTTATGTCATTTTAGACTCTAAAAAGGCCAAAAATAAAGCGCCATAATGACTCCAATTTGAACGACACCAAATAGGAGAGGCATCATGAGGCAGAAAGCACTACTCGTCATCGATCTACAAAACGACTACTTTCCAAACGGAAAATTTCCTCTTTGGAACACAGAGAACACGTTAACCAATATCAAAGCGGCGATTAAAAAGCCCAACAGAAACAGATTCCTGTGATTCACATTCAGCATATTGCAGACCCTGCTATGGGTATCGCACCCTTTTTCAACCAAGGTAGTACAGGTGCAGATATTCACTCAGAGATCCTCGCGAGTGCACCAGAAGGGAATATTGTGGTTAAATCTTTCGCAGACAGCTTTGAACAAACAGAGCTAGACGATGTGCTCAAAAAGCATGGGGTAACTGAAGTGATTATTTGCGGCATGATGACGCAAAACTGCGTGACTCATACAGCGATTTCCAAAGCAGCAGAGCAATATGAAGTATCTGTACTGGCCGATTGTTGCACCACCACCGATGAAATGATTCATAACATCGCCCTTCATGCCATCTCTGCACGCGTTCCGTTGATAAATACTGAACAATTGATTTAAGGCTCAATTAAGGCCTCTTATCCAACAGAGGCCTTCTGCTGATGACTCATACAAAACAAATCACTATTGCCTTAGCACGTAGATTTCACCTCATAGAGCAAAAGCTCTCATCTTTGATTGTTATCCCACCAATCAAGAAATAGTAAAATATCAATTTCAATAATTTTATAAACCGTGCGCATATTTATAGATTAACTAAAACAACAATATGCAATTCAATGAATAGATGCATAGTGTGAAAATTGTAATCAGGTTCTCTTTGCACAACGAGAACCCAGTAAACATGCTTGATGTTTGTAGTAGGCCATGTTCAACAATCTCTTTTACTATTCAAAGGAAGACAGTATGTTTAAGAAATTATTAAGTTGTTGTATCGCCTCGACTCTTTCAGTCGTCTCAACCGCGGGGCTTGCGCAACAAAACGAAGGAGGAGCCATTGCATCTGAGGACCAAATGCTTGCGCCTTTAATGACAGCGTCGGCAAAATCTGCGATTAAAAATCAATACATCGTTGTGCTAAAACAACCACTGACGATGAGTAACGATCAACAAGCCCTTCAGCAGTTTACCCAACAAACTGTGTCTGGTCTCGCTAGCCAACATGCATTTAAAATCGATAAAGTTTATGACCGCTCGTTAAGTGGTTTTGTCGCTACCCTTTCTGATGAACAATTGAAAGCCCTGCGTGCTGATCAACAAGTCGACTTTATTGAACAAGACCAAATCATCTCGCTCGATCCTGTTATCTCGGCGAACGCCACTCAAAGCAATCCTGTTTGGGGATTAGACCGCATCGATCAGCGTGATTTACCACTCAGCAACAGCTACACCTATAACTACGACGGTTCAGGTGTGACAGCTTATGTTATCGATACTGGTGTGACAAACACTCACGCTGAGTTCGGTGGCCGTGCAAGATCAGGTTATGACTTCGTCGACAACGATAGTGACGCGACTGACTGTAACGGTCACGGTACTCATGTAGCGGGCACCATTGGTGGTGCTCAATACGGTGTGGCGAAAAACGTCAATATCGTCGGTGTACGTGTACTAAGCTGTAGTGGCTCTGGTACCACTTCAGGTGTCATTGGCGGTGTGGATTGGGTCGCTGCCAACGCCTCTGGCCCATCGGTGGCCAACATGAGTTTAGGTGGGGGCGTTTCAACCGCTCTTGATCAAGCGGTTGCCAGCGCGGTTCAGTCAGGTGTCAGCTTTATGCTTGCAGCTGGTAACTCCAACGCTGACGCTTGTAACTCCTCACCAGCTCGCGAAGCGAGCGGTGTGACGGTCGGTTCAACAACCAGCAGCGATAGTCGCTCAAGCTTCTCTAACTGGGGTAGCTGTGTTGACGTGTTTGCGCCCGGTTCGAATATTAAATCAGCTTGGTACGATGGTGGCTACCGCACCATTAGTGGTACATCGATGGCAACACCTCACGTAGCAGGTGTCGCGGCTCTGTATCTGCAAGAAAACAACACTCTGTCACCAGCTCAAGTATCAACGCTGATCAGCGAACGTGCGAGCACAAACAAAGTTAGTGATACTAAAGGTACCGTCAACAAGCTGCTATACAGCCAAACAGACAGTGGCTGTGACCCAGATTGTGGCACACCGAATCCAGGGGGTGAGTTGACTAACGGCCAACCAGTCACTGGTATCAGCGGTAGCAGCGGTGAACAAAAGCATTACTTCATCGACGTGACTGCCGGTCAGACTCTGACTGTCACCACTAGCGGTGGTTCAGGCGATGCTGACCTCTATGTTCGCTTTGGTGCTAAACCAACAACTAGCTCTTGGGACTGCCGTCCTTACCGCTACGGAAACAGCGAAACGTGCACAGTGTCTAACACTCAAAACGGTCGCTACTACGTGATGCTTAATGGCTACACTAGCTTTAGCGGTGTGAGCGTCCAAGCGAGCTACTAACGGCCCCCACAACCTTGAACAATCATGCCAGTCAGTATTGACTGACTGGCATTTTTTGCTGATAAATACATACCACCGAACTCATCAAGAAAACGCTTGAGTCCAAAAATCTGATCGAACAATCACGTTTTTTACGGTTATTCATGGCTTCTACCCTCTTGGATTTCAACCGCACTTTAGTCATCGCATCAGCCTGTTGCCATTCCTCGCCACGAATAAGCCCACTCCACTTTTGCAAAAACCTCCATATTCAGGGCAAAATGTCTCAGCCTTGTATGTGCAGAGCAGAGTAAAGAGATATAGCGTTCAATGACGAGAATTATGCTGACAGTGGCTCAGCCAGAACGTTTGTCACCCCTTTGGCGCATGATTGGCATTAAACTGTCGTATAAGAAATGCTAATTTAATTATAGGCTTTTGTCTCAACCATTCGATATTGGACATACCATGAAAGTGAACACTAAAAAAATATCAAGTGAACGTAAATCAAGGGCATGGAGCCAACAACATCTCGCTGATGTCAGTGCTTTAAGTTTAAGAACCATTCAAAGAGTTGAGAAGGAAGGAACAGGTTCACCGGAAACAGTAAAAGCATTGGCGGCAAGTTTTGCATTAGACGTCAATCAACTTCTGCTACCCGAAGCGCCTCCTAAAAACTCATCCAAGATAAATGTCAAAACGAAACTCACCGCTTTGTGCTCTTCAATTGTCGTTTTTTTTGTCAGCGCTCTACTATTTTTTGTTCAGCCTACAATGGCTTCAGGGATTGAAATTAACGCAGATCAGATAGAACAATCTGATGAAAATGACTCTCAGATCTTCAGTGGCAATGTAGAAATATTTGTACCTGAAGATTTGACGTTTGAAGTCGAGTCGGATGAACTGTGGGGGACAGAAGCCGCTTCCGTCGTGACAGGAAGCGTAAAGGTAGTGCTAGAGGACGCGACATTAGTCGTCGGTGATGGTGTCCTTATCAAAGTCGATAAAGGGATAAAAATTACGACCGACTACGCGGAGCTTCGTCCGTTACCACTGGGGTAGAATACTGAAACCATTGTCGATGGATAGCCCTAAACACAGAACAAGCGCTGCATGGATTTACTGGCAGTAGTCTTCGGGCAGAAGAGCGTCGCCTGAATGCTCAGCAAGATAAGTAAGTGCGTCAATCACTCGGATAGGCGTTAACAAGTTGTCTTCATGACAAGGATCGAGTTCGAATGCTAGGTGAATTCGGTTTTGTTCAATTTTAACAAACAGGTTGCCCTGAGGGGCTCGCTCCTGTGTAAGAGCGAAGACGCCGACGCCAATAAAGTGGGCGCTGTTGATGTTTCTCGTTGGGTAGATATCACATTTCAACTTATGAGCGAGTGCTAAGAAGTCGAGTAGTAAGTTGATCTGCTCATCTGAAACACTATCTAATGCTTGGACATGCGGCGCTTTGCAGAATCGCTCTAAATACCCAATCATCTCATCGATATCGTTGTTAAATAGCATGCTGGCTCGTCTTTATGGAGGAGTGGCGATTGTACCTTTCACTGACAACATAACAAGAGGCTAGACGTTACTGTCTGATCAAACGCAAAATGTGACTGAACTTATGCCATAGAACCTGCGTATCTAAGGCTTATTTTTCTTATTTTAAGCGGTGTTGTACCTATATGAATCGAATTAACCCAGCTAAATTACTTAACAGCAAATGGACTGCCAAAGAACCGGTTAATCGGGAAAAGCACTTCTTGGTTTCTGACATTGAGTTCGATGACGATGGTGTAGTGATCTCCTGCAAAATTGAAGCGATACTCTCCAAAAAGGAATATTCGATTGACTGGCAAGAGTTGAAACACCAAGCTAAATGGCTTCAAGGTTGGAAGTGAATACGGTTTTATCTATCAAAACTATAAGCAAGATTTCCAACCTCTGATATTGAGTGAGTTGCACGACTCTCGCCCCACAAGCCTCATTACTAAGGGTTCAGAATAGACTAACCTGAACCCTTAGCAGTGTTAACGGTTACTCAAGAGCCGCTAGAATCGTCTCAGCCTTGCTCACTTCAAATTGCTTAGGTTCTTCGACATGTAACTGAGTCACCACACCGTTATCGATAACCATAGCGTAGCGCTGCGAACGAACCCCACCGAAGGCCGCTGTGTCCATTTCGAGCCCCAGCGATCTTGTAAAGCTCGCATCACCATCGCCCAGCATCATAATTTCATTAGCATTTTGTGCTTCTCCCCACGCCTGCATAACAAAAGCATCGTTGACTGAAACACATGCGATGATATCGATGCCCTTCGCTTTAATATTGTCGGCAAGTACGACGTAACCGGGTAAATGAGCTTCTGAACAGGTTGGCGTAAATGCGCCTGGAACAGCAAAAAGCACCACTCGCTTGTTTGCAAAAAGCTCCTCTGTGTTATGGGTAATCATGCCCTCATCGCTTAGTTCACTGAGGGTTGCGGTTGGTATAGATTGGCCTTTCTGAATCATGTCTGCATTCCTTGTTTTGTTTGCAGGAACAGTGTAACCGCCAAAGCAAAGCGGAACCACCTACATTAAGTCAGGGTATGAACTGGAGGAGAGCTAAGTTGCAGAGCACTCCACTTAAGCAGATTAGTAACCTGGTGTGACGTTAGTGTTTAAGATGATATGACTAGGTTTTTGTCGTCGTATTGATCGCACCTCCTTGTTATGTGTTCTGAATCTAAGTTGTCTGAAAAACACTTTTTTAACAAAAACGCTATGACAATGGATGGAAATTTGCGCTATATGTTTCACTTCTGTGTTTGCTAGCTTTGCCAAAGCTAGCCACGTGTATACAAAGTGAAGTATCATTGTTTTATCAAGGAAATAAATAGGTTGAGGGTGACAAGCCGCCTATGGCAAATCTAAAAAATTCTGTGGCGAAAAATATAAAAACAAAGGTCGCTGGTCAAACGCAAGATGACGTGGTCTATTGCCATATCTTCGATGCAATACTTGAACAACGACTACCACCAGCGACCAAGTTGAATGAAGAAGCTTTGGCCGAAATATTCGGCGTTAGTCGAACCATCATACGCCGAGCTTTACTCCGACTATCGATGGAACAAGTGGTCAGCATCAGGCCAAACCGCGGTGCCATGGTATCTGCACCGACCAAAGAAGAAGCCAAGCAAATCATCAAAGCGCGGGAAGTCATGGAACTTGCCATTGTAGAGCTTGCCGTTGAACATACCACCACAGCAAAGATAGATGAATGCCGACGTTTAGTAGAGAAAGAAAACGAAGCCTTCGATAACGGTGATTATGGTAAGGGACTTCGACTGTCTGGTGAGTTCCACATTAAGTTGGCCGAAATGGCAAACAACGCCCCATTGCTCGCATTCCAGAGAAGCTTAGTATCGCAAACGTCATTGCTGATTGCTCAGTACGAAACGGGCAATCATTCAAACTGTTCGCAAGATGAGCATACGCAGTTACTGGATACGATTGAATCTGGTGATACCGAGCAAGCAATCAGCTTAATGGAAGCGCACTTGTCTCATATTCGTTCCAAGCTCAACCTTGATAGCAATACTGCGTCAAATGACCTGCATGTCGTGTTCTCAGAACTACTGAAAAGCAAATAATCCACTTATTCTTCATCATCTAAGCCCGGCGCCTCTGCCAGGCTTTCTCCAAACCACATTTCATTGTATACAAAATAAAATACAATATTAACTCTATTTTCCTTAAAATGCCCTACCTACTGATAGAAATTAATCTTAATAATTTCATAAACTTAATGGATTAAATTATATCTTTGACCTTTTCACTCTCTCTTAATGTTGCAATATTGTAAAATTAAAGTTGACCAAGAGGTCAAACTATCCAATTATTGACCCAAAGGTCAGAAAATTATTTTTGGAACAATAGTGTCAATGCACAAGGAGGTCTCTTGATTACTTTCCTACTCAATCAAGAACTCAGACAAGAGAGTGAGCTGTCACCCAATATGACAGTGCTGCAGTACCTGAGAACACATGTACAAAAAACAGGTACGAAAGAAGGCTGTGGCTCAGGCGACTGTGGTGCCTGTACCGTGGTACTCGGTGAAGTAGTCAAAGGACAACTTCAGTATCGCTCAGTGAATTCTTGTCTGACGTTCGTATCCGCACTACATGGTAAGCAGCTGATCACCGTTGAAGACTTACAGAACAAAAACAAGCTTCACCCAACTCAGCAAGCGATGGTCGATTTCCACGGTTCTCAATGTGGTTACTGTACTCCAGGTTTTATCATGTCGATGTTTGCTCTAAGCAAGAACAAACCTGCGGCGAATAAGGAAGATGTCATGGAGTCTCTGGCGGGTAACTTATGCCGCTGTACCGGATACCGCCCTATTGTTGACGCCGCCTTATCTCTGGCTTCTGATGAACCATTGATGGATCAGTTTGTCGAGCTGGAAAAAGAGACCATTGCTCGGCTAGAAGCTCTTCAGGGGCAACCCGCCAGTCTGAGCCAAGGTAACCTGACAGCTTATATCCCTCGGAGCATTGAAGAACTGGCTCAAATTTACACTGCAAATCCAAAAGCCAAACTGGTTGCTGGCGGTACTGATTTAGCTCTTGAAGTCACCCAATTCCATCGCGAAATAGAAACATTGATCAGCGTAAATCTGGTTGAAGACATGAAAGTTTGCGAAGAAAGTAACGATGCTCTGCACATTGGTGCCAATGTTGCCATCAGCGATGCGTACCAGCTTCTGACTCAACATTTCTCTGATTTTGGTGAGCTGCTGCATCGCTTTGCTTCTCTGCAAGTCCGCAATCAGGGCACGTTAGGGGGCAACATTGGTAACGCCTCCCCTATCGGTGATGCCCCACCGCTGTTGATTGCACTGAATGCTCAAGTGAAATTGCGTCGTGGTAAGCAGACCAGAATCTTGCCGATTGAAGACTATTTCATCAGCTATAAAGTTACCGCTCAGCAGGAAAGTGAATTTATCGAGCAAGTGATTATCCCTAAATCAAAAGCGAACGAAACCTTCCGTGCTTACAAACTTTCCAAGCGTCTAGACGACGATATTTCTGCGGTTTGTGGCGCATTCAATATCGAGATTGAAGACAATAAAGTCATTGATGCCCGCATCGCTTTCGGTGGTATGGCGGCAACGCCAAAACGCGCAACGCACTGTGAAAACGCGCTATTAGGTAAACAATGGACACAAACAACCATTGATGCCGCGATGGCTGAAATCGATAACGATTTTGAGCCACTGAGTGACTTCCGTGCCAGCAAAGAGTATCGCTCTATGACAGCAGCGAACATGCTGCGTCGCTTCTATATCGAGCAGACTCATCACAACAACCAGATCGAAACAAGGGTAACGTCTTATGTCTAACGCACATCATCAGACCATGACTCAAGAAGAGATGGTCGCCATCGTAAAGCAGGATCTGAAAACCGGCGTTGGTAAAAGCGTAAAACACGACAGTGCCCCGAAGCAGGTCACAGGTGAAGCGGTTTATATTGATGACCGTTTGGAATTCCCTAACCAGTTGCATGTGTATGCACGCCTGAGCACTCAAGCTCATGCTAAAATCACCAAATTGGATGTCTCGCCGTGTTACGAATTTGAAGGCGTTGCGATTGCCATCACCCACGAAGACGTACCGGGCCAGTTGGATATCGGTGCCATTCTGCCCGGTGATCCACTGCTTGCTGACGGCCTGGTTCAATACTATGGCCAACCCGTACTTGCTGTTGCCGCAAATGATATGGAAACCGCACGCAAAGCTGCGCAAGCCGCCATTGTTGAATACGAAGCCCTACCACCAGTACTCAACGTGAAAGAAGCGCTAGAGAAAGAGTGGTTTGTCACTGAGAGCCACCAGCAAAAACGTGGTGACTCAGCGGCTGCACTTGCCAAAGCAAAACACGTGATTGAAGGCGATCTGGAGATTGGAGGCCAGGAACACTTCTACCTTGAAACTCAGGTCAGCAGCGTGATGCCAACCGAAGATGGCGGCATGGTCGTTTATACCTCGACACAAAACCCAACTGAAGTACAAAAGCTGGTCGCCAAAGTGCTTGGGATTGCGATGCACAAAGTCGTAATAGACATGCGTCGCATGGGTGGCGGTTTCGGGGGTAAAGAAACGCAAGCCGCAGCGCCAGCGTGTATGGCGGCAGTTATTGCACACCTAACTAAACGCCCAACTAAAATGCGTCTGCCGCGCATGGAAGACATGACCATGACGGGCAAGCGTCACCCATTTTACAACCAGTACAAAATCGGATTTAACGATGATGGCGTCATTAAGGGGGCTGATATCATCGTAACGGGTAACTGTGGTTACTCTCCGGATCTGTCGAGCTCGATTGTTGACCGTGCCATGTTCCACTCAGACAACGCGTATTACCTTGGTGATGCCACCGTGACAGGTCACCGCTGCAAAACCAACATAGCGTCGAATACCGCTTACCGTGGATTTGGTGGCCCGCAGGGGATGATGACCATTGAGCATATCATGGATGAAATTGCCCGCTATCTGGGTAAAGATCCACTCGAAGTCCGTAAAGCGAATTACTACGGTGGTGAGGGGCGTAACGTCACTCATTACTACCAGACAGTTGAAGACAACTTCCTGCCAGAAATCACTGAGCAACTTGAACAAAGCAGTGACTATCACGCACGCCGTAAAGCCATCGCTGAGTTCAACAAGCAAAGCCCGATCCTTAAAAAAGGTCTGGCGCTCACACCAGTGAAATTTGGTATTTCTTTCACTGCGACTTTCCTGAATCAGGCTGGTGCGCTCATCCATATATACACCGATGGCAGTATTCATTTGAATCACGGTGGTACGGAAATGGGTCAGGGTCTGAACATCAAGGTGGCGCAAATCGTTGCTGAGGCCTTCCAAGTAGATGTTGAACGTATCCAAATCACCGCTACCAACACAGACAAAGTACCGAACACATCACCAACCGCGGCCTCATCGGGCGCCGACCTCAACGGTAAGGCCGCCCAGAACGCCGCACTGACCATCAAACAGCGTCTGATCGACTTCGCTGCCAGTCACTACAAAGTGTCAGCAGAAGAAGTGGTGTTCAAAAACGGTATGGTCATGATTCGTGATGAAATCCTGACTTTCGAAGCCTTTGTCCAGCTGGCCTATTTCAACCAAGTATCGCTATCGAGTACAGGTTTCTACCGCACACCAAAAATCTACTATGACCATGAAAAAGCGCGTGGCCGTCCGTTCTACTACTTCGCGTACGGCGCCTCTTGTTCAGAAGTCATTGTCGATACCCTGACAGGCGAATACAAAATTCTGCGCGCAGATATCCTGCACGATGTAGGGACTTCTCTTAACCCGGCCATTGATATAGGCCAGGTCGAGGGTGGCTTCTTGCAAGGTGTAGGCTGGCTGACCACAGAAGAACTGATATGGAACGAACAAGGTCGTCTGATGACCAACGGGCCCGCCAGCTACAAGATTCCGGCGATCGCCGATATGCCTATCGAGTTCCACACTCACCTTCTGGAAAATCGAGCCAACCCAGAAGATACCGTGTTTAACTCCAAGGCGGTCGGTGAGCCGCCATTCATGCTCGGTATGTCCGTGTGGAGTGCACTGAAAGATGCCATTGCCTCAGTGGCCGTTGAAGGTGCTATACCTAAATTAGATACACCAGCAACACCAGAGCGTGTGTTGATGGCAATTGCGAAAGTGAGCCAGCCACAAACGACGCCAGAGCAGGCAGAGAAAGCCTAACCAACGTCATTCCACAGACTGACGAAGGAAGGAGCAGGGAACCTCTTAACATCGGCACTATCTATAAAAAGATCCCCAACTCTCTCGTTCCTCGCTCTTGAGGATGACAATGGCTAAAGAGTCCTTATTGCCGAAAATGGCGACAAGATAAATAGTTCAAGGAGGATGGCAATTGCGAAAGTGAGCCAGCCACAAACGACGCCAGAGCAGGCAGAGAAAGCCTAACCAACGTCATTCCATAGACTGACGAAGGAAGGAGCAGGGAATCTCTTAACATCGGCACTATCTATAAAAGATCCCCAACTCTCTCGTTCCTCGCTCTTGAGGATGACAATGGCTAAAGAGTCCTTATTGCCGAAAATGGCGACAAGATAAATAGTTCAAGGAGGATGACAATTGCGAAAGTGAGCCAACCACAAACGACGCCAGAGCAGGCAGAGAAAGCCTAACCAACGTCATTCCATAGACTGACGAAGGAAGGAGCAGGGAACCTCTTAACATCGGCACTATCTATAAAAGATCCCCAACTCTCTCGTTCCTCGCTCTTGAGGATGACAATGGCTAAAGAGTCCTTATTGCCGAAAATGGCGACAAGATAAATAGTTCAAGGAGAGACGTATGTTTAAGGACAATTGGATTCATGAACTGGCACAGCTAGAGAAAAACAGTGAACCTTGCGTGATGGTGACCGTATTGGAAGACCGTGGCTCAGTGCCAAGGGATGCGGGCACAAAAATGTTGGTCACTCGCGACCGTTTGATTGCCACCATTGGTGGCGGTCATCTGGAGCACATCGCCACCAAAATGGCGCGTGAAATGCTGCTCGCGGGTGAAGGTTCACTGAAAGTGGAGCGCTTTAATCTTGGGGCTCGCTTAGGTCAGTGTTGTGGCGGAATGGCAACACTGAGCTTCGAGCCAATTGGCACCGCGCAAAAACATCTCGTGGTATTCGGTGCTGGCCATGTTGCCAAAGCACTTTTACATATTGTCTCGACGCTCCCTTTCCGTGTCACTTGGATTGATGAGCGTGAAGACGTATTCCCTGATGAACTCCCTCGTAACGTCACCAAGCTGGTGAGCGATGATCCGGTCGCTGAAGTACGCGACATGTCACCGAATAGTTACTATCTGGTCATGACGCACAATCATCAGCTCGATTTTGAGTTGGCAAAAGCCATCATCGATCGAGACGACAGTGCGTATTTCGGCATGATAGGTTCACTAACCAAGCGCAAAAAATTCGACATGCGTTTGGCGCAGCGAGGCTACAACCAGCCACAAATAAATACGATGATTTGCCCAATTGGAATCAGCATGGTGAATGGAAAACATCCTGCTGAAATTGCGGTATCGGTTGCGGGTGAATTAATCGCACACTATCAGGGGATTTCGCTTGAAGAAAAACGCCCTACGCCACACAGTAAAGAACAACAACTGAGCGATTCATCATTGGAAGAGAAAATCGCCTAGCCCCAAAGAGGGCCTTTAAAGGAAGTAAACATGACAACTCAACGTAAAGCTTATCGTGCAAGCCTTCTGCACAGTATTGCTGACCCCAAAGACGTCGGACTGGAAAACTCGTATCAGTTTTTCGACGACGGTCTCCTCGTGGTAGAAGACGGCCACGTCGTCGATATCGGTGAGACAGAAGAGGTGCTTAAAAGGCAGCCAAAGAACCTCAATATCACCGAATATGAAGACAAGCTGATCACATCAGGTTTTATTGACACTCACATTCATTACCCGCAAACCGGCATGATCGCCTCTTACGGTGAGCAACTGCTTGACTGGTTAGAAAACTACACCTTCCCGGAAGAAAAGCGTTTCAAAAATCCGGTGTACGCGCATAAGGTCGCAAAACTTTTCTTCAATGAGCTGGCAAGCAACGGTACCACCACAGCATTGGTGTTTGGCACAGTACATAAGGAGTCGGTCGATGTGTTCTTTGAAGAGGCACAGCGCCGCAACTTGCGTATGATCGCAGGTAAAGTGCTAATGGATCGCAACGCACCAGACTACTTAACTGATACGCCAGAATCTGGCTACGAGGCATCTAAAGAGCTGATTGAAAAATGGCACAACAAAGGCCGACTGCTTTATGCGGTTACGCCTCGTTTCGCGCCAACCAGCACACCGGAACAGCTGGCGACTGTAGGTAAACTTCTGGAAGAATATCCAGATGTGTACATGCATACCCACCTTTCAGAAAACAAAAAAGAGATTGAATGGGTACTTGAGCTGTTCCCAGAGCGCGACTCTTATCTGGATGTCTACGACCATTACGGACTGCTGCATAAGCGCTCTGTGTTTGCTCACGGCATTCATCTCTCTGATTGTGAATGTCAGCGTTTGGCAGAAACGGAATCGGCAATTGCTTTCTGTCCAACATCGAATCTGTTCCTCGGTTCTGGTCTGTTCAAACTGCCTAAACTGGAAGAACATGGGGTTCGCGTCGGTATGGGCACCGATGTCGGCGCTGGTACCAGCTTCTCGATTCTTGAGACGATGAGTGAAGCGTATAAGATCATGCAGCTTCAACAGGAAAAACTGCACCCATTGAAATCCCTGTTCTTAGCAACACTGGGCGGGGCACGTTCACTCCACCTTGAAGACAACATTGGTAACCTTGAAGTGGGTAAAGAAGCGGACTTTGTCGTGCTGGATTTACATGCAACTCAACTGATGCGTTTCCGCATGGAGCAAGCCAAGACCTTGGAAGAGAAGCTGTTTGTGCTGATGAGCCTTGGCGATGACCGCACCGTTTCTAAGACGTACATCTATGGCGAGAAAGCCTATGACGCAGAAGGACGTATCGACGCAAAAAAGTTTGCTAGTTAACTCGGTCTTTTAGTGAAAACGCTCTTGCTTCGCAAGGGCGTTTTTTTTGTTCCTCGTATCTTATTGAATATCAAAATCAATCTCAAAATAACAATGTCTGCAACGATAGAAATAAACAAAGATAAAACAATAACTTAAACACAAATAATATCGGCACAATAACTGCTAAGTTTCATCATAACAATGGAGGTGTTGAATATGAGTGAACAAGCTAAGTATCTTGGCCAGAATAAGATTGTTTTATCCAAGGGAGACATTATCGACAAGGAGCTATTTCACCTTGTCTCAGATATTATTGAACGCTACATCCCAAATCCTAACCAAGCACATTTTCTCGATGTCGGTGGAGGCAACGGCAGCTACGCAGATAAACTCATCGGCCGATATCCCGGCTGCCAGGTCACTATCGTTGACCCTGACGAAACTGCATTGAACGAGAACAACCCTAATAGTCGCAAAAACCTGATCCAAGCCCATTACCAAAGCTTCGACTGCTTCTTCAAATACGACTTAATCCAGTTCAATTGGGTACTCAATCATTTTGTCGCGCCAAGCTACTCCAAGACGCATGACTTACAGTTAAAGGGGCTAAAAGATGCTTACGACATGCTAGCACCAGAAGGCATCGTGGTGATTTTTGAAAATCTGTATGAAGGCACGGACCACTCAAATATTCCAGGTAAAAGAATCTATCAGCTCACCTCCTCGACTATGATTAAAGCCCTAGTCGCCAAGTTAGGATCAAATACTGCCGGTATCGGGGTGTGTTTTAATTCAGAGCTTTTCTGGCGAGAGCAACTTATCAAGGCAGGCTTCAATAGCGTCTTCTCTGCCCACTGTTACGACTTTGGCAACTTAAATCCCATCAAAAAATGGCTGCTAGGTATCGAGAACCAAAGAGTGGGAATGATTGTGGGTGTAAAATCTGATTAGAAACACAAACTCATGCGTGTTTCTCTAGCATCCCTTTCAACCACTCCAACTTAAAGGGTTTAGGGAGCACGTCATCAAAGCCTTGCTCTAAGTAGTGCTGTACATCACTCTCAAATGTGTTGGCGGTCAGGGCGATGATAGCGGTGTCTGGCGCAAGGTTGTCACGCTTTATCTGTTTGAGTGCTTCTAACCCATCCATGACTGGCATCTGGATATCCATAAAGATAATATCGAAATGCTCATGATTAAGTAAGTCGACACATTCCTGCCCGTTATTCACGGTCGTGACCTCAGCCTCCAAGGTTGCCAGCATTTTCTGAGCGACGATTTGGTTCATGCGAATGTCTTCAACCAACATGACGGAGACGCCTGAAACGTCAGCCCCATCGACGGTGCACTCTTGCTGTGAGCCCGTATTCGCCAGCGCTTTTAAACAATCAAGCAAACTAAACAAATCGTACGGTTTACTCAATAATGTCATGTTTTCTCTCGGCGGCAGTGTCGTATTGATATTGCCATACACAATCAGGGGTTGGTCGTCACGGCAGTGTGCTTGCTTGAGCGTATTTTCCAAAGCATCGTCACTGCTCAGATAACATAATACTTTTGTCCCATGCGCATCATACAAACCCAGCGTATTGAGCTCTTCGGTAATCAATTCCTTCGCATAGTGGTTGTCTGAAACCACTCTCACTGCTCTTGTCGCCTGCTTGTCATCGACTAAAGGCACCGAACCAGTAATACTCACGGGGACTTCAATTGAGAATTCACTCCCCTCACCCAGCGAGCTTTCTGCACTGATAGCGCCGCCCAACAAATTTACTAAAGACTGACATATCGACAACCCCAGCCCTGTTCCTCCATACTTTCGGGTAATCGAGTCGTCTGCTTGGGTAAACTCCTGAAACACCTTATCAAGCTGCTCTTGAGTCATACCAATCCCTGTATCCCTCACTACGATATTGAAAATCCCAGACTCTGAGCTGAGTGATATTTGGATCTCGACGTGACCGGATTCTGTAAATTTGAGTGCGTTGTAACCTAAGTTATTGATTATCTGAACAAGCTTGGTTTTGTCTGATTTTATCTTGTAGTTTCGATCCAAAGAGACTGAAAAAAAGACATCAACCCCTTGCTGCTTATCGAAGTTAATAAACACAGTTTTAGAGACATCAATCAGCTCACTAACAAAGAACTCATCGCTCTCCAATTTGGATTTACCTTGCTCAATCTTGCTGAGGTCTAACACGTTGTTGATCAGCTTAAGCAAATGCTCCCCAGAGCTGTTGATCATCGATAGGAAGTGTCTGGTTTGCTCATCAGACGCTTGGTAATACTCTTTCTGACTCAAGCCAATAATGGCATTCAGAGGAGTACGCATTTCATGAGACATGTTGGCGAGAAATCGGGCTTTCGCAATGGAGCTTTGCTCAGCGTTGCGCTTTGCCTCCTCCATCACCTTGGTTCTTTCCTCTAGATCTTTACCTAGCCTAATCTGGTGCAGATACATCCATGAAATCACACCAATCATCAGCATGGAACAGAACAAAATGATGCCTAAATAGACATACTGCTTGTTATAGAAAGATTCTTTGAAGTCGAGAAATTCGAGCTGCTGGCGTTGCACCTCAGTAACAAAGTCAGCTAGGTAAATATTAAGTCTCGAGTAAGTAACGTCGATGCGATCTACCACAAGATCGATGGCTTCCACATTGGTAAGACTAAGCTTGTCTATCGAGTCGAAAACAGACCGAATATCCACAACAACTTGCTGAAGTTCATTTAGATTACCAAATTGTTCATGTACACGATTAGTTCTCTCTGCAAGGAGATCCTGCAAGATACTCGACTTATAAATTCTGGACTTGAATCTAAGTTTTGACAGGCTCTTCTCATCTTTCAGGGCGGCGAAAGAAAGTACTTCAGCTTTGACGAACAGCAATTTTGTTTTCGCTGAAATATTGTTATTAATTATCGTGACATAAGGCTCAGAGGAGACATTTTTGATTTCAGTGACAGAATAAAAAACGTAAGTAATCACCATTAGAAGCAGAGCGCACAATGCCGAAATAGTGACAACAAAGTAACGTCCCCTGTCCCAAAATCGTTCCATACTGTTTACTCGATAACAATCTCACGAACTTGCCACACTGACAGGCTATAAAACAGATCAGTTTGGATCTCGGGGTTATCAGTGAAAGGGAAAACAACGAAGAAAGGACCTTTACCGTCTATGGTCATTTTGATGCCGTCTTCATGTGTTGCCAGCAAAACACCGTATTTTTTGATGTCTGCTACTGGAATACTGACCACATAATCATCCCAAGCAATCACTTTAACCGTTGAACCTTGTGCTCCGACATAATCCAACAACGCACTGAGTTTCGGTCCTTTGTATTCGACAACATTGGAAACGACATGGTTGTTGGTTTTGATCGTCCCTTGCTCAAGTTGCTTGATCATTGCGGAATCTAACTCAGCACCATCGGCAGTGTTGGACTCGGTGATCGCTCCCGACACCCAAAGAACTGGGTCACCTTCCGGAGTAGGCAGAGCGTAAACCACATTGGCTAACATCAAACCAATCACCAAAGTGCTAAACCATGTTGTTCTGCGCATAGAGACCCCTCGAATATCCCGCTTCAATTATTCACACTATTTATCAGTGTTTAGAATCAGTATAGACAAGGATTGATTAAATGCCTTTTCAAGCCTTTGAAGTCAAAACAAAAGCTGCACCTTTCACACAGGGAGTTCAAGGCCAACTTTACCCGGTTGGATCACCACTTTGGTCGAAAACTTTTTGATGTTTTGGTTGGACATAAACAGACGCCTAGACAATGCGTCATCGGCTTTCATATCCTGAGTGACAACAATCACGACAAAGTCCATGTCGCCCTCCATGCTGGAGTAATATTGAACATATCGGTACTTTCTCCCCACCCGCTGCGTTGCACGTGCTGGATGATGATGGCCTTTACCCAACGTTGGTTCAGTGAACGTCCAATCGCCCATACGTGAGAGATTGGTTAGATAAGGCTTACCAGCAGGCAGGAAATCAGGCCGATACTCAGTCCCGCAGCGCAGTTACTGGATAACTGCACCTTGTTCCACCCAAACGCCGATAAGGGATCGTTCCTCATCGGTCATCTGAGTCAGGTTGCCCAGCGGCATCACTTTCGTCGCAACGGACTGAGAAATGATGCGTGGAACATTAGTTAAGATCTCTTCAGGGGTATCTAATACAACACCTCCAGGCGCAACCGCAAATGCTGCATGCGTTGGCGTAGCAGAGTGACATACAGAGCAGCGCTCCTGAATGACCTTGTTCACTTCGGCAAAGCTAACACCATTTGCTGCGGGGATAGTCTGCTCAGTGGTTGATGCCGATGCGGTTTCATTTGCTTCTGTTGTTGCAGGTTCAGCAACAGGCGCAGCCTGCTGTTGTACAACCGGTGCTTGCGCTGCTGGTCGGTTCGCATAAGGAGAAGTCACAAATGCCAACGTGATCATACCCAAAGCCGCCACAGGGATCGTCCAGGCAAATTTCTGACTGCCATGACGTGTGTTGAAGTAGTGTCGCACTAGGATACTGAAGATCGCCAGACCCGCTAGAATCGCCCAGTTGTACTCCGAACCATAAGTGCTCGGGAAGTGGTTACTGATCATGATGAACAGTACAGGCAATGTTAGATAGTTATTGTGGCGAGAACGCAGTAAGCCTTTCGCTGGCAGTGCTGGATCCGGTTCGCGGTTTTCTTCAATCGCACTCACCAGATTGCGCTGCGCAGGCATGATAACGCGGAAAACGTTGCCCACCATGATAGTACCTATGATGGCACCAACGTGAATGTAAGCACCGCGACCACTAAATACCTGAGCCAATCCGTAGGTCGCACCCACAAGCAGCACAAACAGAACCAGTCCCAGCAACATTGGGGTTTTGCCTAAAGGCGAGTCACACAAGAGATCGTAAATGAACCAGCCCGCGACTAACGCCCCCACACCAATCGCAATCGCAGTAGTAGGTGACAGGCCAGAGCCCGGTGCAATCAGATAGATTTCTGCATTGAGGTAATAAACAACCGCCAGTAGCAACACACCGGTAATCCAAGTGAAGTATGCTTCCCATTTAAACCAGTGCAGGTGCTCTGGCATTTCTGGTGGCGCAAGCTTGTACTTTTCAAGGTGGTAGATACCACCGCCATGAATTGCCCACAAGTCGCCTGACAGGCCAGTTTTCGGGTTAACGCGGTTTAGGTTGTTCTCCAACCAAACAAAGTAAAACGATGCGCCAATCCAGGCGATCCCGACTATCATGTGAACCCAGCGAATCGCCAGATTCAACCACTCCGTGATATGTGGATCCATAATAAACTCCTATTTACTGCCAGCGCTTTCCATCACAAGGGAACCCTGTAATGGGCAGTGCCAGCATTACAACGCTTGTTCCATGCGTTGCTTTTCATCCGTGATGCTGTTGGCTGGAATATCTTCCAGATGCACAGAGACCAAATCGGTGTCGAAAAACACTTCATCACAGTTATGCCCGTCACCACCTCGATCAACGATCAAAAACTGATCACGCTCGGTCAGCGCCAACACCGGATGGTGCCAAACACCTTTGTGGTAATTGACACCTTGTCGGCCATTGCTGATAAAGGCACGGCTTTGCGACAACTGCGGGTCATCTCCTTTCGGTGCAACAACAATTAAATAAGGTTGCCCAAACAACGGAACAAAGGCCTGTGAGCCAAGCGGATGACGTTCCAGCATTTTAATCGTTAACGGGTAGCTCAGCGGCGTGGCCTGAAAGATACTGATGATGGCTTCACCACCTTGATCTTGTACGTCCGTGCTCGCCAGCTTGTGGTAACGACGGGTTGAGCCGTTATTGATCATAAAGTAGTCGCTGTTTTCGACTTCAATAACGTCGCCAAATTCTGCAAACGTCTCTTTGGTGAGTGGCTCTATTTTTAATCGGCGAGTTCCATTGCTCATTGCGCTTCCCTCGCTTATTCCGCTTTAGTCCCGAATAAACGCAGACGGCTGATACCACCATCCGGGAAGATATTCAGACGAACGTGCGTCACAGCGCCCAGTTGATTCACTTCAGAGACAAACTCATGAATGTCGTGTGCCTGGAGCTTCTGTGCTGGTAAAAGCTCACGCCAGAACAGGCTTTGTGTCGCCACTTGATCATCCGTGCCACCTTTAACGTAGGCCGCCTGAATAGAGCAGCTGTCTGGGAAGTTGCCTTTAAAGTGCGCAGTATCGACCACAACACGGTCAATGTTGCCTGCATGGCCCAGCGCAACGATCACCCAGTCATTCCCTGGTGTACGTCGACGTGCGGTTTCCCAGCCATCACCCATGTTTTCGCCTCGGCCCGGGCCAAGAATGTTAGATTTGTTACCGTAGTGCTCGTCACTGCATGACAACGCACGACCACCATTTTCAACAGCGGCTAAGTCCACTTTCTGCTGAGCATCAATACGGTCCCAATCCACACTTGGTCGGCCGTAAACACGAAGACGTGCAACACCGCCATCTGGATAGATGTTAAGACGTAAGTGAGTGAACACTTCGTCGCTTTCAATTTGCTCAAGGTGATGATGATCGCCTTGCAAGCTCATTGACGGCAGAATTTCTTGCCATTCAGTGGCATCCGTTGGGTCGCCATCTGGTGAGTAACACGCATCAATAGACGCCGATGGAGGGAAGTTACCCGTAAAGAAAGAGGTATCGATATCAACGCCTGCAATCGTGCCAGCTAAGCCTAGACGAATCACACAGTGGTCGTAGCCTTCGCCACGTTTACGACGACTTTCCCAGCCATCCATCCATTTGCCATTGTCATCATAAACCCCTTCCTTCCACTCTGGCGCTGCACGGCGTAAAAGGCGGCTTTTATCAGCAAAGAAATCGTCGGTCGCGTAAATAGCTTGAGCGCCCAGTTTTTCATCAGCGAGGTTTATGTATTGTTCAAAATCTAAGGACATTTCCTTCATCCTTCCAATTAATCAAAAATAGGTTAAGTGAGTCAGTTATCTGCTCTCTGGAGAGCGTAATAGCGGGATAGTCGCCAGCCCTGTGACTTACATATCTCGCAGGCGAAACAGCGCAATCTTGTTGATTTCCTGAATCGCAGTAGCAAACTCAGTTTCACTATCATTTCCTAATCGCATCTCGAACGACTCAAGAATTTGGTAACGATTGGCCCCTTTCACAGCCATAATGAAGGGAAAATTGAAGCGACTTTTGTAGCGGTTGTTATAAGTGGTAAATGTCTCGAACTCGTCCGCGGAGCATTGGTCGATGCCAGCCCCAGCTTGTTCAGCGGTGGAGGCGGCGGTCAGTTCCCCATCAACGGCAGCACGTCCAGCTAAGTCTGGGTGAGCCTTAATCAGATCCAATTGTTGGGCTCTCTCTGCAGCCAGCAAGGTTTTAGCCATACGCTGATGCAAGTTTTCAATTTTGTTGTCTTCGGTATCAAGCCCTTGCTCGAACACAGATTCAGCCACCCATGGGCTATGCTCATACACATCACCAAAATGAGAGACAAATTCCGCGCGAGCCATCTCTGATGGTTTGCAAGTACGAAATTCAGTCATATTACTTCTCCTTCTGTGGTGTGTATGGGTGGTGCTCATGCCAGTGGTGAGCAATATCAATGCGTCGACATAGCCACACATCATCATGTTGTTTGACGTAATCGAGAAAACGCTTGAGTGAAGCGAGACGGCCGGGTCGACCAATTAGACGGCAATGCAATCCAACCGACATCATTTTGGGTGCGGATTCTCCTTCCTCATATAGAGTGTCGAACGTGTCTTTCAGATACTGGAAAAATTGTTCGCCAGAGTTGAACCCTTGAGCGGTAGAAAAACGCATATCATTGACATCCAAGGTATATGGAATCACCAATTGCGGACGGCCAGCTTCGGTGTGCCAATACGGTAAATCATCATCATAGGCATCAGAGTCGTATAAAAAACCACCTTCTTCAGCCACTAAACGACGAGTATTTGGGCCAGTGCGTCCGGTGTACCAACCGAGAGGTCGGCTACCTGTGATCGTTTTGATGATGTCAATCGCTCTTGTCATGTGATCACGCTCTTGTGACTCATCCATATACTGATAATCGATCCAACGATAACCGTGACTACAAATTTCATGTCCCGCTTGCACCATAGCATCCGCCACATCAGGGTGTCGCTCGATCGCCATAGCTACAGCAAAAACGGTGAGTGGAATTTCATATTCGTCAAACAGGCGTAAGATACGCCACACACCAGCACGGCTACCGTATTCATAGATAGACTCCATACTGATGTGTCGCTCACCCTTGATAGGTTGAGCGGCCGGAATCTCAGAGAGGAAAGCTTCAGACTCGTCATCTCCGTGTAGAAGACAGCGTTCCCCCCCTTCTTCGTAATTCAATACAAATGACACTGCAATACGGGCATCGCCCGGCCATTTGGGATGCGGAGGATTTGCCCCATAGCCAACCAGATCTCGTGAATAATCCTTATCCATTCAGGCTCTCCTTAAAAAGCATGGCGTGATTGCAACGCCACATCAACTTCACAAATTCATTGTATACAATAAATTATCTTTATGTAAAGATTTTGTTTCTGACGTCAATATCTATAGCTACATCTTTATTAATCAATAGTTTAAAAGTTTTAACCCTGTAATAAACACCAAATCCCAGTTCACATAATTCATTTTCCAACTCCCTCAATAATAACATTTCTATAACAACGAGCTTTACTACATAAAATTTTTGTGTACATATATAGATATCCAACAAAATCACTATATAGCTTTGTATACAATTAAAAGCCCCCGAAAAAGCTAAGGAGAGCGCGACGCGCGGACAGGAATTATGGGAAAACTAACCACACATGTATTGGATACAATGCATGGTCTGCCTGGTGCAGGCATTCAAGTTGAACTGTTCAGAGTGGAAGGTAGCCACCTAACCAAGATGAAAACCGTCACAACGAACTTTGATGGCCGGACTGACGAGCCGGTTTTAGAAGGCGAAAATTTTGAGCTTGGTAAGTATCAGCTTGTTTTTCACGTTGCCGATTATTTTCGCAGTAAGGAAGTTGAATTAGGCGATATTGCGTTTCTCGATGACGTCGTAATCCGTTTTGGATTGGGTGATAAAGATGCGCACTATCACGTTCCGCTACTGGTTTCACCTTATAGCTTCTCGACTTATCGGGGCAGCTAGCGAATAACGACAAGCATCACCCAACCGTGTCATCACCCATCAATCAGAACCATTGAAATTCGTCTGAGGTAGAGACGCACGGCGAAGTGCTGTCTTCAATTCACGAAACACCGACAAAAGGACTTGCTGACATGAATGAAAGCAAAACAGAACTGCTTAACACCAAAGGCGAATCTGGTGGCTTTTTGGAGCGCTTTTTCAAACTGAAAGCACATGGAACCAGTGTCAAGAATGAAATGATTGGGGGTATCACCACCTTTGCCACAATGGCGTACATCATTTTTGTAAATCCTCAGATCATGGCCGCTTCTGGAATGGATTCAGGCGCTGTCTTCGTCGCAACCTGTATCGGTGCAGCCATTGGTTGTCTGTTAATGGGGTTGTTTGCTAACTGGCCTGTCGGTCTGGCTCCTGGTATGGGCCTCAACGCCTTTTTTCTCATTTACCGTTGTTAGCGAAATGGGCTATAGCTGGGAAGTGGCACTCGGGGCGGTGTTCCTCTCTGGTATCCTATTTGTTGGGATGAGCTTCTACAAGATCCGCCAGTGGATCATCGAAAGCATCCCGGAAAGCTTGCGCTTCTCGATGACAGCGGGTGTCGGACTGTTTCTTGGTCTGATTGGCCTTAAAACTGCAGGTATTGTCGTCGAAAACCCAGCGACCTTGGTCTCATTGGGTGATTTCACAAAGCCAGACGCTATGCTCGCTGCCATCGCATTCCTGATCATCGCTGTGCTCAGCGAACGTAAAGTCTTCGGTGCGGTTCTTATCGGTATTCTGAGTGTCACTCTGATCGGTATGATGCTAGGGCTGGTTCATTACAACGGATTCTTCTCTGCGCCACCCAGTATTGCTCCCACTTTCATGGCAATGGATATTTCTGGGGCATTTAACATATCGATGGTGAGTGTGATTCTGGCCTTCTTGTTCGTCAATATGTTCGATACCGCAGGCACCCTGATGGGAGTGGCCGAAAGAGCTCACCTCGTAAACAAAGAAACAGGTAAGATCGAGGGATTAAGCAAAGCATTAAAAGCAGACAGTATCTCCAGTGTTGCAGGTGCGTGTGTAGGATGTCCTCCGGTCACCAGCTATGTTGAAAGCGCCGCTGGTGTGGCTGCTGGTGCCCGAACAGGTCTTTCTGCCATTGTCGTTGCTGTTCTTTTCCTCGCTGCTATATTTCTATCACCTCTGGCGGGGATGATTCCTTCATATGCGACGGCTGGCGCACTGATCTATGTTGCCTTTGTCATGATGAGTAGCATGCAGCACGTCGACTGGAAAGACTTCACCAACGGTGCTCCCGCTGCGATTACCGCACTGATGATGCCACTGACCTTCTCAATTGCTAACGGCATTGCATTAGGCTTCATTACTTACACTGTGCTCAAAGTTGCCACGGGTAAAACGAAGGACGTCTCTATCTCGATGTACATTCTGACGCTCATCTTTGTTGCCAAACTGGTTTACATCTAATCCGTCTCTACCCCCTCGCCTGAGCACCCACTCAGGCGAGCCCCATACACGTCAATTCCCTTGCACTCACCAGCGTTTGTCGACGTCCGCCACCTATTAGGTTTACACGCCCCTACTCAAGGAGTGGTAACCAGCTAAGCCCACTCTCTCAATTCAAATCAATAATACTGGGTCGGCAGAAATCCCGTTTGAGAATTGTCGATTGACAGCAAAACGTCGGTTGGTTAGATAACCGCTCTTGCCCCTAGCATCAGGCAAACGTTTTTAATAACATAGACAAATTCCCATTATGATGGCTTACCGATGAAACTTATTCGTTGACGTTTTTTTCCTTTTTCCAACTCAACAATCACTTTGTTAAATCTGAAGGGGTCGCTTGCGACCTGAAAAAGGAACGACATGTACAACAAGACGACAAGTTTTATTCAAGCGGATGGGTTCAGGCTAAAAGTCATTGAGCAAGGCCAAGGACCAACACTCCTAATTATCGGCAGTGCAGATTACTACTATCGCATTATGCCGAATGACATCTATCAACATTTTTACTGCGTATTCATTGATCACAGAGGCTTTGCGCACTGCGAAAGGCCTGTTCATTTACATGACGTGTCATTGGAACAGATATCAAAGGATGTTGAACGAGCCTGCAGTCAACTCGACATAGAACCTTGTTGGGTGATGGGACATTCTGGCCATGCCTATATGGCTCTCGACTTCGCCTATCGATTTCCAACTCGTGTAAAAGGGTGTGCTTTGATCGGCGCGGCGCCAAGCTTATCAGAGGAAATGCGAACTCTGCAGATGGCTAATTGGCAAAGACATGCCTGTCAGGATCGCAAAACGGCATTTGAGAAAAGTATCGCTTTATTGGCAGGTGATATTCAGCTTGAGCCTGATAGAAAGTTTGCCCACCTTTGCCGACGATTAGGCCCAATGCGCTGGTTCAATCCAAACTTCGATGAGCTCCCTTTGTGGCAAGACATTCCTATGCATACTGCCTTGCTCGATAAACTTTGGGGCAATGACTTTGCTCATTTGGATATCAGCACCTACACGCAATCTATTGTGGTACCTGTACTGGCACTGGGAGGCCTTCAAGATTTCAGTGTTGCGCCGCTTTCTGCTTGGTCAGATATTTATCCGCCTTTCCCCAACATAAACCTCGTCAGCTTACCTGAGTGTGGTCATACACCGATGTTGGAACAGCCAGACGACTTTATTTCTATCTTACGGGACTTTGTTAATCACTAATACTGGGCCTCGGAATCTCTCCGAGGCTTATCACTTAGCGCAGCCATGGTTGATAACTTAAGCCGCCATATTCAACGGGTATCGAGCCAAATCAAGGCCGCACATTGACGATTACTTTGGCTCCTGACGCGCTCGCACGAGGCTGAGTTCAGTCATCCCATCGAAAACTGGCCTGAGCATAGCTGCTCAGGCCAAATCATCAGATGGTTTCGTTAACGCATTACTTCGAAGCTGAGTGGGTCCGCGTTGCCATCACAATCAAACTTAGCGACATGCTCGTACCCCTCTAACGTCATCGGCACACCACTTTTCGCATTCCATTCAAAACCGCACTGCTTGCTCTCAATCAGGCTGTAAATGTAGCTGCTACTAATAGACAGCGGGTCGCCGTCATGGCTGCAATCAAACTTGGCTATATGCTCATTACTACCCATTGGGCTTGGCGTACCTTTGGCGGCATGCCATTGCAATCCGCAGGAAGAGCCGTAAATATTGGCATAGATATAACCGTCTTCGATCTGCACAGGATCGGCTGAGCCATTACAATCAAATTTTGCCACATGCTCATAGCTGGCTAGCGCGATCGGAGAGCCCTTGTCTGCATCCCACTCCAAACCGCAACGTTTACTTTCAATCGTGGCATAGGCTTTTTGCGCCTCTATATCACCAACAAGAGGAAAGCCATCAAGGCGTAATCGATTTTGCTTGATACCGAGAAACTCTAAAATCGTTGGCACAATAAAGGTTTGCGCTGGCAGGTTATACAGGCCGTCAAAGTCTTGATTCGGCACCGAAATATAAGACTGATAGCGGTTGTGCAAAGGTTGGTTGGAAGCAATAAAAATGGTCTTTTCACTCGTAGTCTGGTTACCATGACCACTGCCTGTTCTCGCATTGCGGCCATGATCTGTGGTGACCAGAACTAACCAATCCTCGTTCTTTTCAAGCTGGCGTTTCTCAACCGCATCTAGCAGTTTACCCAGCCTAGCATCGCTGTCTGTAATTGATTTATCGTATTCGTCACCCCAGCCATGGCTATGGCCCGCACCATCGGGCTCATCCAAATGAATAAAGATGAAATCAGGGTTTTGAGAGTTCAGAACCTCCAAGGTTCGATTGACACTGTCATCGTCACTACCCCCTTCAGAATGAGTCGCTAACAAAGGCATATCCGCTGGGAAATAGAGCGTATTGATGGTTCCCCAGGTCGAGAATGAATACATCTGAGCTTGGTCGTTGGCGTTGTGAATCTGACGAAAGATACTCGGCCACTCAGAATTGGCTGGGCCAACACTGTTACTCGAAATACCATGTTTGTTAACCCAAACACCCGTTAAAATCGTTGTCCAACCCGGGCCACTACTGGTCTTCTGTGCACTAAATCGCCCCTTCACGCCCCCTGTATAAGCTTGCGTAATCTGGAGACGATCAAAAGCAGGGGTCGACAATTTACCGATATGTTCAAACTGCATGCCATCAATACCGACCAGTAAAACCTTCTTATTGCTCGCCTGCGCAGTGGTAGCAAACATAAAGAGTAGCAGCATCAGCCAACGAAACGCTGTTAGTCCTTTTGTCATGATTGTTGTTCCTGTGGAGTTAAACATGCGGACGATTTAACACAGCAATCATGACACCAATGTTATCTGACGATGAATTTTGACAAGCAATAAACTCAATAAGATAGCAGTATGCGATCTACATAGGTGGCCGCATTGCAGTCAGATTGTATTCTAACGCGGAGCTAATCAGTTTCGGGGTCGGAAGCTTTGGCCTTCTGGCACTAGACTGATGAACAGAGCCCTGTTGGTGTAATTCATCACCTAGTGTCGTCTTATAAATCAACTCGTCTGAACTACTTGGCTCATTGTGACATAGGTAGACTTGAGTCGAATCTTTGAGCTCGTATATCTTCGCCAATGATTCATACGTCGGATCAGTCGCTTCAACCGACGACCCTTCTCGCGAATGCAAATGTGAGTCCCCCACAAACAATGCGTCACCAATTTTGAAGGTTAGATCAGATGGCGGATGCCCTGGGGTTTCCAAAACTTCTATATGCGAATGGCCAAAATCCAGTTGCTCATTTTCCAGTAAGAAATGTTCAAAGTGATAAAGATCGGTGAGTGACAGATCATCCTTGCAGCTAGCGTATACCTCTTTGACATGATCAGAAATGTAGATGGGCGCTTGCAGTACTTTACTGAGATAGAACGAACCCGACAAATGATCAGCATGAATATGTGTTTCAAGAATCGCGGTGACATGAAGTTGATTTTGTTCAACGTGGTCAATGATTTGCTGCGCCGATTCAAAACTGATGTTACAGTTTTCCTCATCATAATCAGCAACAGGATCAATCACTATTGCCTCATTGGTGTCCGAATCTGCCACAACATAACTCAGGCTACCGGATTGAGGATGAAAAAAGTGCTGAATATTTTGGGTTGTCATTATGCCCTCCCAGAAAGACCGCTTTTGATTGAACGTAACGTTGAGTTTAGTCGCGATTGACGTTTAACGAGAGGTGCATAGACCATTATTTGATTCCCTTTTTAGGGAGAAAAAATACATTACGATTTTTTCTGTTTAAGAATCAGGCCAATACCAATTTGGCGATGAAAGAGGGTCCAAACCCGGAATAATCGTCTGACCAAACTCCTTGTCCAGTTGAATAGCATTGCATTCTGGATGCTCCGACAACGCCGCGATCAAACGTGGAGCATGAGACACAACCCAGACCTGAGTATTCTCGGCCGCGTGAGAAATCAAACGCGCCAAAGCGGGCAACAAATCGGGATGAAGACTGGTTTCAGGCTCATTGAGAATCATCAAGCTTGGTGGTCGAGGCGTGAGAAGAGCGGCCACCCATAGCAAGTAACGTAAAGTCCCATCGGACAACTCAGCACCACTTAATGGCCTTAAAAGTCCGTGCTGGGAAAACTCCAAAGAAAATCGACCATCGACCTGATTGACGATGCGGATGCTAGCGCCAGGAAAGGCATAGTCGATGGCTTTATAAAGCACCTCTTTATCACCAATTTCGATAATGGTTTGTAAGGCAGCAGCCAGATCACGGCCATCATGATGCAAAACCGGAGTGCGAGTGCCAAGCTGAGGTTGCCTAGCTGGGGCGTCTTTGTCAGTCCTGAAGTGATCGTAGAAACGCCAGCCGCGAATCGTTTCTCGCAGCATAAACGCCTCTGGCGTGGCCATCGGGTCGGCAATTTGATCAAACAGGCTATGATACGTGGCAATATGGCTAGAAATGACTTGCCATTTTCGTCCTTCACGCGCTTTAATTGCTGAGCCATTTCTGTCTATTAACGCACTGGCAGGTCGATAAAACGGACCATTCCAAATACATTCTCGTTTGATCTCAGGGTCAAAACCAAACATTGACATAGTCGGTGCTGGTAAACCCAACGAAATCGCGTAACTGAACTCTTCGGTTGCGAAGCCAAGCTTGAGGCGTTTAACATTCTGCCTAACCGTGGCTTCAACGGCGTGTTCACCTCGCTTCATCGAGTTGGTTATCTTTTCCGGCCCTGCCCAAAATGTTGAATCAAGCCCACCTTCAGTTGCTAGCGCAGATACAACACCACCTTGCGCGGTATCAGCCAACAAACGCAGAGCTTTATATAAATTGGATTTACCGGAACCGTTCGCTCCCGTTATCACATTCAATCTGCCTAGTGGCATAACCAGATTTAGAATTGAACGATAGTTTTTAATCGCCAACGCGGTAATCATAGTCCCCTCTCATCTAAGCGATACACCTGTTACTTTTGGACAAAGACAACCGTAACATTCGCAGTTTTGGATGTCATGCAAACACCTCGTATTGAAGAGCATCACAGCATGGCCCAGACCTTTTTGTGAGACGTCCAGCACAAATCTATCAATTTAGTGACTTAGAATAGCAAGTCGGGCATTTTAACTAGTTTTTTGGTTAGATTGATACAGACTTTGTTTTATATAATTGTTGATATTTTAAATTGGTTAAGAAATTTTATAAGAACATTTAAATCAGCGTGGTAGATATGAACCATTTCCAGATCCTAAATTTTTTAGCGAGATTTCTAGATCCGAGTATTGGAGTGGAGATTGGTAATTTATAAAATTAATTTTAATTCTATTTTCATATAGAACACCTACTCACCGAGTGGCTACATGATGAGTTAAAAATTTTAATGTTATTATTTAACTACACAACTAAATTAATCGTAAATATTCCCAGAATATTAGTTTTTACTTGTGGAACTCTTTACCCTTATGTTAGTCAAAGTTCACAAGAATTGGTAATGAATAAACTCGACTTAAGAGATGTAAGAGGTTATTTAGGAGAAAACTATCGCTTAGAGGAACTTTCACCTCCCTTTAATAATTATATCTACATAAGAAACGAAGATGATTGCGGTGTATTATCTAAAGTTGAAAATGGCAAAGCAAAAGCCGTAAATCTTGATGATGGCAGCATTGTTTCATTATGTGGCGATGTTTCTTATTTTGGTAAAATAATTTCATTATCTGATAAGCCTATGGGGTTTAATGGTCGGATAGAATATTCTTTCAAGTTAAATAAGAAAAAAATCAAACTAGATAACATGTACATAAGTGATGATCTAGGTAATTATTACTCAATAAAAAATAATAAAGAAATAATGGTATCTTATGACGAAGATCCTAGAGAAAGAAAATTAATTGGTGTAAAGTCAAAATCGGAAAGAACTTGGCTTTATGATATAAAAGTTGACGAAAATGAAGAGATAACAGTTACTAAACTAAAAGAGATATCTATCAAAGAAAATGAAGATATTATAATAACTGGTGCTATAGAAGAGTATATGGAGTCTGAATTTTTCGTATTCTATAAACTGGAATCAGACCGCTTTCAAGGCTATGTTTTGGAATCAGATATAACGCTGAACTAGTAATGATTAGTTTGCTTAATTAAGATTAAGAGATTAATTTAAAAATAACAATCATGGTAACTATATGATTTTGGTATTAAGAATATTTACTTTGATAAGTATCACATACTCTGGCTACTCGTTTTCTTATCAGATGTATGATTTTTCCGACAATTATGTAGAAAAACTAAAGCAGCGTGAATCAGAGTATAAACAATATGACACAGAGCTCAATACTCGGTACAAAGCTCTCAAAAATAAGTTAAGAACATTCGAATTAGGCGAAGATTTTAAAGAGTCCCAGCTCGAATGGATCAATTATAAGAATCAAGCTTGTTCTGTAGCAGAGTTCTTTCCTAGCGGTGAACCCATTACTGACATAATGACAAAATATTTAATCGCCGAATGTAATTCATGGGTCACAAAGGCAAGGTTGATTGAATTTGACTATATAGAAAATCAGAACGTTGAATTAGCTTATTTAATTTTCAGTCAAGCAAATAATATCAAGCCCTTAGATCAGCCGATGAGATCATGGAATGACTATATAGAAAAAAGCTGCCAAATAAATAATAAGTTATACAGCGAGAGTAACGAATTTTGTAAAATGAGGTTGAATTTCTATTATAAGGAAATATCGTTATGATTATTAACGGTGTTGGAAATAAATATTTGATCGCCATAACTTTCACAACACTCATGTTTGCTTCCTCTGTTTTGTACTCTGCGGAATCAGAAGCGTTCATAGAATTAAAAAATAGCACTGCCCTCGCAAGAGTATGTCAGAATGGAATTTGTAGAAATATCTCTATAGAAAATAGCAACTTAAATGACTTTATAGATATAAAAAAACTCTCTGCTCCATATGAAAATTATTACTTCCTGTCTGATACCTTTTCCGGAGCCAATGAATGTGGGAAAATATATCATTTAAACAGATCAAAAGATGCTTTCGTTTATATAAAGGATAAGAACATGGAAGAAGTTACTCTCTGTAATATAAAACAGTCTGGTGATTACATTATTGACAATAATAGAAGTTCAGCTTTAGAAACCTATGAAAGTGTTTGGAAAATAAATAATCATAGTTTATTACTAAATTATGAAGATAAGATTGTTGGTGACTTTTACATAAAGCGAAAAACTTCCAAAGAAGAATTTTTAGTTAGCCATGAGAAAGATATATTAAAAAGACAAAGACTCCATGCTAAAGTCACTACCAATCGCTCCTATTTTTATGATAACGAGTTTAACAGACTCGGAAGTTACGTTATTGAAGGTGATGAAGTTAACATCACCGAATATTACTATGATGGCAATATTGAATGGGCACTTGCAAAGTATAATAATACAATTGGATATCTAAAGAGAGACACACTGACACTATCAAAACATGATAAATCATGAACTTAATAAAAAACACCCTAATATTATTATCTATAGCATTTGCATTTCCTGCTTTCTCAATTGACACACTAGTGACAGAACAAGGGGATAGGATTAATATTTCCGAACAGGATCACGAGTACGCTCCCTACTTTCTGTCCATCACTACCGGAAGTAAGACCACCAAAGTAGACGAATATACTGTTGAAGGAGGACCGCCGATTTTCAACGGTATGGATGAGATATCCTTAAGAAACAACCCGTACCTTATAGTCCAAATACTCTGGGACATAAACCACTTCGATATAAAAGGGACTCAATATACTTCTTATCTGTACAAGTTTGACAATGGGTCACTGATACGTGAAAAGAACATATCTCAGGACAACAACTTAGAGGGTTTTTCTGGATACTACTCTGATGGTGGCACGAGCGAGTATAAATACGATACGTTACTAAAGGTCAAAAAATACTTGTTATCTACTTATGGGAACTAAAAAAGCGCCCCGTCCTTTCTCTGCTTACACAAATATGCCGGTATCGGATATCTCAGGCATAAAACCGTTATCGGCTTAGCAGGTTGAGGAAGGAGCGCTTAACTCGTTAGATGGGTAGTGGAATCAGCTCCAGACCCAGCACGCCACTGATGCTCATCACCACCAGCAGAGAGACTTTAAACACCGATTTCGACCATTGGACGTAATTGCTGTAGTCAACCTTGCGAAACGTCACCTGCGTCCACATAAAGCACACCGCAGCGGCAACCGCTAGGTATTCATAACCAGCCTCTCCCAATAGGAATAGAGCCAGTGAAACGGCACCAAAAGCCACAACATACGCCTTCATATGGCGATGAGCTTTGTTGATGCCTTCTTTCACTGGCAAAACTGGAATGCCCGCGTCGCGATAATCTTGCATACGGAACATCGCAATCGCGTACGAGTGTGGCATTTGCCATAAGCAGAACATGGTAAACAGCAGAATGGCTTCAAGGCTGATGTAGTTTGTTACTGCCAGATAGCCGACTAGTGGTGGTACTGCACCGGAAATGCTACCCACTAACGTGCCGTACACAGAGGTACGCTTGTACCACATGGTGTAGAAAAACACATAAAACACGTAGCCCAGTAGTACTACCACTGCCGATAGCGGATTGGCGAGCTGGAACAACAAGGCCGTCCCGCCAAGCAGCATCACCAAGGCGTAGACAAAAGCCACATCGATATTGATGTTACCTTTGACCGTTTCACGATTCTGAGTGCGCTTCATCTTTTGGTCGATGTCTCGGTCAAAGATGTTGTTCACAACACAGCCTGAAGCAATCACAAGCCCGACACCAGCGAGTGTCGCCAGTAACAAATACAGACTGGCGTGCTCTGTTTTTGCGGCGAGGAAAAAACCCGCCGCAACAGATATCAGGTTGCCGAAAATGATGCCCGGTTTGGTAATAGACAAATAACTTTTCAGCATACTCTGGCCTACAGCTTCATATTGACGTTCATGTTGTAGATGATCCACACCGAGCCGGCGATAAGAATCAAGACAACGATGGCAGTAAACATCAGTGACACTAAGTTCCAGCGACCATCGGAGGTTTTCACTTCCATATGGAGGAAGTACTTAAAGTGCACAAAGATTTGTACCAAAGCACAGCCAAACAGAACAACATATGTCATCGTATCAGGCAGCGATTGCGTCCAAACAAAGTAGAACGGAATCACGGTCAAAATCAGAGATGCAACGAACCCTTTAACGTAATCCGACGCACCCGTTTCCAGATGTTGATCCATTACATAACCCCCAACAGATAAACGATGGTAAAGACACAGATCCAAACAATGTCTAGGAAGTGCCAGAACAGGCTCAGGCAGTTAAAGCGCATCGCCATATTGTCGTTTAGGCCTTTCGTCGCCAGTTGGTGATAACACACCGCCAGCCAAATAAGACCAAACGTCACGTGCAGGCCATGAGTGCCCACTAGCGTGAAGAACGCAGACAAAAATGCGCTCGCCTGCGGGCCGTAGCCCTCAGCAATCAGGTGATGGAACTCGTACACCTCCATGCCGATAAAGCCAAGCCCGAGCAAGAAAGTCACTTGCAACCAACGCTTTAAGCCCGCGACATCTTTGCGTTTCATCGCAATCATGCCAAAGCCAAATGTGATACTACTGAACAGCAGCAGCATGGTTTCAACGAACACAAATGGCAGTTCGAAAATATCTTTACCTGTCGGCCCGCTAATCGAGCCGCTTTCTAGTACTGCGTAAGTCGCAAACAGAGTCGCAAACAGTACGCAGTCACTCATCAGGTAAACCCAGAAACCAAACAGTTTATTGCCGCTGGTATCGTGGTGATCATGATCGTGAGACGCGATGTTAGCTTGCATACGTCACCTCCAGATCGTCTTTCTTATTATCATCTTGCACAGGTTTTTTATTCGCTTCTTCAAACTGAGCACGGCGCTCAGCTTCAATCGCTTTTATCTCTTCGACTTCAACGTAGTAGTCCACGTCATCGTTGTAGCTATGTTGAATACAGGTCACGATGATGCCGACGAAACTCGCAGCTGCCAGCCACCAGATGTACCAAATCATCGCAAAGCCAAATACCAGCGCCCATGCAGACACATAAATACCTGTTGGCGTGTTTTTCGGCATATGGATGCGTTCGTATTCCACTTCTTTGGTTGGGTCGAACTCACCGCTCTGCTTCTGGTACCAGAATGCGTCCAGTTCGTCGCCTTTTGGTAAATGCGCAAAGTTGTAGAATGGCGGAGGTGAAGACGTCGCCCATTCAAAGGTACGGCCACCCCATGGGTCACCGGTCAGATCACGATTCTGTTCGCGATCACGGATACTGACGTAAATTTGAATGAACTGGCATACCACGCCCATCGCAATCACAGCAGTACCTGCCGCCGCAACCGCCAATAGAGGGAAATACTCTGGGTTAATGTCTTGGCTCAAACGACGAGTCATGCCCATAAAGCCCAATGCGTACAGTGGTAGGAAAGCCATCAGGAAACCGACAATCCAAAGATAGAACGCCCGCTTGCCCCACGCTTCGTTCATCGTGAAGCCCGTCGCTTTCGGGAACCAGTAAGTGATTGCCGCAAAACAACCAAACACCACACCACCGATGATCACGTTATGGAAGTGCGCGATCAGGAATACTGAGTTGTGAAGAACAAAGTCAGCCCCCGGCACCGCCATCAATACGCCTGTCATACCACCGACAGTAAAGGTGATCAGGAAGCCCACCGTCCACATCATTGGTGTAGTAAAGCGGATGCGGCCTTTATACATGGTGAACAACCAGTTGAAAATCTTCACCCCAGTTGGGATGGAAATGATCATGGTTGCGATACCGAAGAAGGCGTTAACGTTCGCACCCGATCCCATCGTGAAGAAGTGGTGCAGCCATACGACAAACGCCAGAATCGTAATCACTACCGTTGCCCACACCAATGAAGTGTAACCAAACAATTTCTTGCGAGAGAAGGTCGCGGTCACTTCCGAGAACACACCAAAAATTGGCAGGATCAGGATGTACACCTCAGGGTGACCCCATGCCCAAATCAAGTTGACATACATCATCACGTTGCCGCCAAGATCATTGGTGAAGAAATGGAATCCGAGGTATCGATCCAGTGTCAGCAATGCAATCGTGACTGTTAGGATTGGGAACGAGATGATGATAAGGATGTTGGCACACAGAGACGCCCAAGTGAACACTGGCATCTTCATCATTGGCATAGACGGAGTACGCATACGCAGGATGGTGGCGAAGAAGTTCACCCCCGTCAGCGTGGTACCAACACCAGATATCTGCAAGGCCCATATCCAATAATCGACCCCAACGCCTGGGCTAGCATCTATCCCCGACAGAGGCGGATACGCTAACCAGCCAGTACGACCAAATTCACCTAAACCTAGCGACATATTGGTCAGAATCACACCAACAATAAACAACCAGAAACTGAGGTTGTTCAAATAGGGGAAGGCGACATCACGAGCACCAATTTGCAACGGAACAATGATGTTCATCAGGCCGATAACCAGAGGCATCGCGACGAAGAAAATCATGATCACACCGTGCGCGGTGAAAATCTGGTCATAGTGATGAGGCGGCAAGTAACCCGCTTCACCCGCAGAAGACAGCAACTGTTGACTGCGCATCATCACCGCGTCGGCAAATCCGCGTATCAGCATCACCATCGCAACGGCGATGTACATAAAGCCAAGCTTTTTGTGGTCTACTGACGTAAACCATTCGTTCCACAGGTACTGCCATTTCCCTGCTTTGGTCACCGCGCCAACCACTGCCAAGCCAACCAGAGCAACAATCGCTAAGGTGATGACAATGATGGGTTCGTGGTATGGAATTGAATCGAGAGTTAATCTTCCAAACATTACGATTGTCCTTGGTTTTCAGGCAAACAGTTCATTGAACCAGGATGCTGGGTCACGACATCAGTAAACAAAAACGGCGGAACACTGGAGAACAGCGTCACTGGCTCAGCGACACTTGGCGCTGCCAGAGAGCGGAATTGTTCCCAGTCTTCGATGCGATCTGGGCTGGCTTTGACCTTCTGCACCCAGTTCAGGAATGCGGCGCGATCAGGCATAGCCGACGCAGTAAACTTCATCTGCGAGAAACCTTCGCCGCTATAGTTAGAAGCAAAACCTTTGTAATCGCCTTCATGGTTAGCAATCAGGTTGAGCTTGGTCACCATGCCCGGCATCGCGTAGATCTGCGTCCCAAGGCGTGGGATAAAGAACGCGTTCATAATGTTGTCTGACGTCAGTTTGAAATTGACTGGCACATCTTTTTGGAAACGCAACATAGTTAACCGTTGCAATGTGTTCTTCTGGATAGATGAACAACCATTTCCAGTCGAGTGACACCACTTCAATCGTCATGGGTTTCACATCACTTACCAGAGGCTTAGAAGGCTCCAGTTCATGCGTTGAACGCCATGTAATGGTGGCAAGAATCCCGATAATGATGATCGGAATCGTCCATACCACCACTTCGATCTTGGTCGAATGAGCCCATTCGGGCGCATACTCTTCGTCGGTGTTGGTCGCTCGGTATCGGTAGGCGAAGTAAATCGTCATCAGAATCACGGGGATCACAACGATCAACATCAGCAACAGAGCAGTAATAATCAGCTCTTTTTCCTGGACACCAATAGCCCCTTTCGGGTCAAGCAAAGCAGAATTGCATCCTGAGAGCAGCAGAATGGCGATCACCAAACTTGCCCTCGACAAGATGCGTTTATATCTTGAGGCTTCCATTAACTTTCTCGATGTTTGTCCGGTTGCAGGGCAATGCCTGAAGGCCGGTTGTTATAGTCATTAGAATGTTTATGTGTTGAGCATGTGCAACATCGAAAATCAAAGTGCCAGATCATCAACAGATACCCTGTAAAAAACCATGCTGTTAACGTGGTTTAATTGTTACACTTTGAAATACAATGTTACATTCTGGGCATTATGCTTAGATCGACAATCAAGCTCATCTGTCGAACTTGGAAACTAACCTTTCATTTATGAAATTGAACCGTGAGTTTGCAGCGGATTACATTCCACGACACCAATCACGTGCCACAGAAGAAAGCCATGATAACTAAGGGATAGATATAGGTTTGTCACTCAGCGGAAGGTAGGTTGATTGAATGGCCTTCACCACCTCAATCAGCGCGATCTAAAAGCCTCAAAATGTGATCAAAATCAAACAATGGAGATCACGTATTTTTTCAATGGTATTCATAAATAAAACAATTAATCGAACCGATCATTCCTTAGAGAAATAACTTTGACCCAACTGAAAGGCCAAACGAAATGAGTTCAGGTATTGAAGAGATAGTCAGCCCTTGCGTTTAGGCAAAAGTGACGGGGGAATTCGCAGACAATACGCCAGTTAAACCACCTCCCCTAACGCGGCGACTGAAAACAAAAAAGCCTCAGCAATGGCTGAGGCTTTAGCAAGCAAAACGTTACTTGATCCCATACTTGGCGAGAATCTTATCGAACGTACCGTTAGACTTAATTTCCGCTAAGCCCTTATTGAACGCATCGATTATCTCTGCATGTTTGGGGTTGGCTAAACCTGATGTGACATGCAATGGGTTGACCGAAAGCGCATTACTGGTGAACTCAAAATCATCGAGGTTCATACCCGCTCCAGACAAGGTGGACTTAGCCACCAGCTCATCTTCCAGCGTCAAATCGATCCGCTTCGCCATGAGTTTTTTTGCATTGGAGACTAAATCATTCGCTTCTGGTTTCTTGAAATTGGAAGCACCAAGAAAATCATCGCCATAACCGTAGTTACGAATGATGCCAACCGTTTTGCCAGATAGGCTATCCATACCATTGTATTCGAAGCCATCGCCTTTAAGTTTAATGAACTTCAGCGAGTTCTCCAAATAGGGATCGCTATAGTGCAGATAAGACGTCCTTTCGTTGGTAAACCATGTAGCGACTAACACATCCACACGCCCGCCTTTCACTTCATTAAGGGCACGCGTCCAAGGCATGATCTTAAAATCAACATCGTGGCCTTGAGATTTGAATGCCTCAGTAATGATCTCAACCGACACCCCGGGGCTGGCGCTATCTTTCTGCACAAAAGGCGCCCAAGGGTCCTGTGCTGCGGTAATCGTTGCCGTGTAGCCAGTCATTGAAAACAGGGCGGTAAAAGCCAGTAAAAGCAAATTTCTCATAACAAATCCTCTTTGAAACAACTTATGTGCGGAATTTCGCCATATGGCTGGCGATACTCTGACTTAAGCCCAGAACCTCTTCTGTTCTTTGTGCATTTTGGGTCGCGCCAGAAGAGACTTCATTGGTCGCTTCCGAGGCTTCTACAATCGCTTGGCTGATTTCCTCTACCGCCATTCTTTGTTCATCGGTTGCCTGAGAAATCTGTCCACTGCGGTCCGAGATAATCGTGATTAAACTCTGTACCTCACCAACCGAGCTTTGAGAAGCGCTCACCCGTGAAGCGGTAGACTCCAGCAAGGTCGCAATCCGAGTCAGTTCATCCTCAACCGATTTGGTTGCGACGCCTAACGCGGTAATGTTTTTTTGAATTTGCTCGGTAGACTGGCTGGTTTTCACTGCCAAGTTACGCACCTCATCCGCCACCACAGCGAATCCTCGTCCCTGTTCGCCAGCACGAGCCGCTTCAATGGCAGCATTCAATGCCAATAGGTTGGTTTGTTCAGAGATATCGTTGATCACGTTCAATACTGTTGTGATCTTGTCGCCTTCTTCAATCAATATGTGCATCTCTGCATTCACATGGTTCATTTCCTCACGCATATTGATGATGTCATTGGCTGAGTTTTCGATCGCCTCATTAACACTGGCGGCTAAACCTGTGGCCGCCTGTGCTTGATCGGCGGTTTCTGACGCCGTGTCAGCAACCGTAGCGACGGATTGGTTGAGCTCAGTAGCCGCGGCAGCAACAGTAGCAAGTTGATGTTCTTGAGATTTCAGCTTTTCGGCGTTGGAGCGTGCCGTTGCACCATTCGCCGATGCCGTCTCTCCTAACGCTTCTGAGGATTGATTGACATCTTGAACGATAACTCTCAAAGACTCGGTAAAACTATTGATGCCGTTGGTAATGGCGTCGAATTCTCGATATTTGGCCGGAGCAAGTTTATTGGTGAGATCACCATCTCCTGACGCTAAATCCTTGATCACGTCCGTTAACTGGGATATCGGCCTTAATACCGTAACCGTTAGCACTATGATGATGACGAAAGAGATAATGATATCCAGAACAAGCAACTCAATGATATTGGTTTGCAAAGAGTCCGCTAATTTGGCATCCATGGCGTGGGTATCGTAATAGACGGTGACTTCGCCGACACTGTTCTCTTCACCGTAATCGACAAACGTGAGAGGCGTCGTTTGGCTGTTTTCAGCGGTGTAAGCCTGCTTGTCGGTCACCTCAACCAGTTGTTTATCCTCGCCTTCTCCCTTCTGGGTGAGAAACAACAGCTCACTGCCTTGCGCATCAATGAGTTTGATCGCAGATATCTCGGGCAGATCCAATTCTGCCGACATCGCCACTTTTGCCGTATCTAAATCAAAATCCCATACCGCTTTAGGCAAGCTAATTGACATCCGTTGGCTCGTGTTTTGCACGTTAACTAACAGCTCTTGATGTAAATTACCTTTGAAATTTTGATATTTAATAAATGCTGAGACCAGCAATACCAGCGTCAAAGCGACAATAACTTGGACTAAAAATACTACCTTTAACCTTTTCAAAACGTGCCCCTTATGATTTTCGGCAGTTAATAAAAAAGTAGTAAGTGATTAATCAATTATCAAATTAAACTTTAAATGAGATGTTAATCACATTATTCCACATTTAAAGGACAACATTCTGTAAGGGTTGGACACCAGAACAGAAGAACTGACAAGCCTGATTATGCCTAGACTTACTTGTCAATGATCAGTTTGTCTAAATGAATAGCGACTGACTTCAATCAGGTTGCTATCAGGGTCAAGAAATAAACCGAGGCTTGAATATCTGAGACAGTAAGAACAATGTGGTCAATATGGCTAATCATCTAACCTCCTTATCTAATCCTACCCTGACTGAATACAATCACTGAGCTATACCAATGAACGGTAGACACAAACCTTACGTTGTTCACCGTGTATCTCAACCGTCCGGTCTTCGCGGTACTCAATCCCCAGTTTTTCAATTACAGATTTTGAACGCTGGTTACAGACTAAATGCTGAACTTCAATCTCGACCAGATTCAGGTGCTGTTTGGCATACTCAATTAAGGCTTGGGAGGCTTCAAACGCAATGCCTTTGCCCCAATAAGGTGTGCCTAACCAATAACCGAGAATGCCAACCCCTTGTCTGAGTGTTGGAAGGCTGACAGCACCGATGATGTCATCACACCCTTTGATCGTGATGGCAAAAACCACGGCCGTTTGCTCGGCAAAATGATGACAATGGGTCTTAATCCATTCCACTGCCATATTCGATTCGTAAGGGTGAGGAATATTCGCCGTCATCTCAGCGATGACTTTTTCTCCCGCTAATAGCGCAACCCTCTCGCTGTCTGATAAACGAAAGGGTCTTAGGACTAATCTGTGTGTTTCTATATTAGGTTGCATTACATACCTTGGTTTACAGTGTAAAAATGGCCAGTGTGAAGCGATTGATCACCAAGCCCTACTTGAGTGTTAAGAGTCATAGTGAGCTCAGAAATAGACTCTTGATCAATTCGATAATAATCCGTCATTTCGCCAACAATTTGAAAGCCATGTTTGAGATAAAGATTTTTGGCGGCAAGATTGACTGATAGCACATTTAAATCAAGCCACATGATCTGCTCGTGGTGCTGACAAAACTCAAGCACAGATTGGATTAATCGACTGCCGAGTCCCATTTTTCGGCACTCTTTCTCTACGCCCATCCCGAGCCTAACCCGATGGGAGCAATACGCTTCCATATAGCGTCGAAGGTCAATGTGGCCGCAAATCTTCCCCTGTGCGTCTTTCGCGAGCCACAGTGGCCTCCACCCAATATCTGAAAACTCAGCACTCACTCCGTCGATAAACTTCTGCTGTGTTTGAGTCGCAATGGTCGTGTTATTACGAGATAGAGGTTGAAAAAGTGGCGTGCCATTGACACCGTTTTCTCTAAGTTGACGTTCAAGGTAAGTAAAAAAATCAGGTAAGTCAGCCGTTTCAGCCTGAACAATGGATATCTGCATCTGGTTATTTTTCGCAAGTAAGTCGGTTACAGCTTCAGTTTGAAGCCCTCTTGGCTGGGTATAAAACCCAGTTTTTGATTATTTCTCTAGCTCTCTATTCCTCTAACTCTCTAGTTCTCTAGTTCTTTCGCAATGCGTTCTAGCTTCACTAACTCCCAAAGCGACACACTGGTGACCAGTTCGATCGAATCATCTTCCTCTCAACATGAATTAACGGACGAGCTAAGGTTAAGCGACATTATCAGACGCTATGCAACAACACGAGTTCGTTGAGTTAAAAACGTGCCTCAGGTAGGAAGACTTATTGATGAACACGGTCAGCCTAAGGTGATCAAAGCCTGTGACAGGGAGTGTCTAAGCCGAAGAAAAAGCATGACTATCGTAGCGCGAATAAGCCAGAACAGCGGTTGAAGTCAGAAGTTCTTTGGTGTGTGTCCTCAAATAAAACTTCCTCAAATAAAACTTAGAAAAAAGCCATTTCTTCGCAGAAATGGCTTTAGGCTAACTCACCAACCCGCTCTGGGTTAGTTTGGGTCGTCCAACGATTTTTCTAGTGGTTTAGGCGCTAGTACCAGGGTGGGTTGCTTCTCAATCCAATCCCTGACCCACTTCTTACGCTTGTCTTGATCGTATTTCTTCCATGTTTCTGCCGCCGACTTATCGACGCCATCACTGCAAGAGTCTTTGGTCACCAACCACGGCATGTCGCCAAAATAGTGATCATGGGCCGTCCGGCTCTCGGTAAGAGAAGGAACACAAATCACCAAATCGCGGTGTTTATCGTAATCTTCGCCTCCGACTAAACCGACCTGTTTAAGGTGAGCCACCGACAGCTCAGGAGAGCCACTATCATAGATAGAGTTGCTCGGTTGAATCACTTGACCAAACGGCCTTAAACCCTTGAGATTAAGCCCAGTGGGAGAAACATACCCAAGCTCGAAACGCATGCAATACACCACATAGTCTTTACCCCGAGACAAGTCATTCTCTGCCTTTAAGCGCTTAATAGCTTGATCTAAAAACCCTTGCAGAGAAGGCATCTCGTTAAGGCTATCCACTTCGGCTGAGGCGCTAAATGACCACTGACCCGCATGGTGTGTAAACCCTCCAACATGATGCATCTTGGTAAAATAGATCGGCCCTTTCACCTTCTCATCATAACCATCGAGCTCCAATTGCATGCACATATTCACCGATTTCCAATCCATCTCGATGCGTTCGTAGGTGTCTTTTTCATGGTTTTCACCCAACAGCAGCATGTAGATTGAGGCTGGATCTTCTTTACCTCGATTTCCCCACCTGAATCCATCACGCATAATATTGTCGGCGGATTGATACCACTTAGGCTGATTGAAAAAGTTCAACCCAGAGACTTGGGTTTCGATAGCCACCACTTGCTGTTTAATGCCATGAAGCACAGGGATAGTATTTTTGCTGCCTTCTTCACTGCGCAGAGTAAAACTTTCTAGCAGCAAATCCCTTTCACGTAGCTTGAGGTACCTGTCACCGACATAGGTTTGCAGCAAGACATATTTGTCCTCTGTGGTAAGCACACCCACCTGCATTTCGTTGTCTTCCTTGTTCGCTTCGCCTTGCTCAAAAACCAGAGGAAGATAAAACGCACTCTTGCCATCTTTTTGTCTGATTGCCATAGAGTAACGCATATTTCTGAAACCACCCGCCGCCACATAGCGGGTAAAGGAATCGGAATCACCGTAGCTATTCGCGGCGTCATAACCCGAAGCCGCATAGGCTGTCAGCGTATCGGTCAACAACAATCGCGCTTTTGATGTGATGGGTTTTAGCCCATCAAGCATCACTTCGCCAAAGCGATAACAAGGCGTATGCTCTATCGCAATAAGCACCCCGTCATCATCGAGATTTTGATCACGATAATAGCGTTTAATCTCTGCATTCAGCTCAAAGTCACTGGCCTTCATCGGCAACATCCAATCACTGAACGCAGGGCCCTGAATATTATAGCCGTCGACCCTATCGTAACCTATGGTCACCATACTCGGCGTATCGTATTCCGATTTGAGTATTATCTGCACTTTGACTTTGTCGTATGGGCCAATATGCGCATGCTCGGCTTGTTGAATCCAATCCTGATAGGTTAACCACGCAGGCTTATCTTGTGGTGTTTTAGCCGCCGATTGAATCAATACTCGACAGTAACCGATAGCCTCTTGCTTCAATTCATACACTTGCGGGTTAAACGACTGAGAAAAGTGTTTAAACAAAGACTCTTCAGCATGGTCGTAAAGGGTGGTTTGCACCGGGAACACACGGTTGAAAGCCCCCGAGGCTTTTGAATCACTGGCTAAGGGGTGATAACTGTAGGGCTGAAAGCCCGCTACAGAGTTGCTGCGCCTTGGCAGTGGCATACCTCTGCTGCCATCGGGCATATTCTTGAGCAGTTTATCATAGTACTCATCGTCACAACGATTTTTCCAGTCGGCCGCCAAGGTGGTGCCCTTGATGGTGTTCACCGACCAATTGTCGCTAAGTATATAGTGCTCGATGTATTGCTGAACTTGGTATCGTTCAACCAAGTTTTCAAAGCTTTCGTCAGAACGGTGCTTCGCTTTCACCCCGAGATCGGCCAAGAGTAATATCAAGCCGTTCATCGCCAATGCTCTGAGTTGGTAGCGTTTCAACAACTCTTTCTGTGCCTTCTCACTATCAAGGTAGGCAACCAACTCTTTATAAGTGTGACAGGTGAACTCTAGGTCAATATTGGTGTTGCGCAGCTTTGCCAACAACTCCATATGAATCTTAGACAAACGCTCTAACTCTCGAACCACATCGTGCTTTTGGTTGAGATCGGTAAAGAAAGAATCTAAAAAGGCATTGTCGATGAACTTAATCGCCGAGGTCAGTGCCTTATTGGCTTCTGTAATTAACAAAACGCCTCGCGCAACGGGAGCAATAACGGGAAGGTAAGAAGCGACATCAACAACCCCTTCAAAGATTGCCTTGCGCAACTCAACTTCGGCTTTGTCTTCGGCCGTCATGGCGGTTTCCACCGCCAACCGAGAGCGCTCCATCGCTTGTGAACCATAACGGCTCGGGTGAAACACCACATCCAATGATGACATATAGATGCGAATCTCTACGCGACGGTTTTGGCGCAGATTAGGGTTATTGCGATCGATGCTTTCGCCTTTTTTCGGGATATAGATAGGCTCACTCTCACCAAACACAGCCAGAGAAATCCTATCTTTAAACACATCGGATTTCTCCAGTAGCTGCTTGGCATAATTAGCCCGCTCCGCCGCGACCTTCATATTGGCTTCTTCGCTGTCAACCTGACAGGCGTGGCCTTCAATTTCAACCCTTAAGTTAGATTCACTTTCCAGCACCTCAGCCAAGGCGCTGGCGAGCTCAACAAACACCGGCTCATTGTGTTCAAGCTCACTTTTTCGGGAGTTAAAACTAAACTCAATTTTAATCCCTGCACCACGACGGTTATTGACCATGGTCGCGGCAATGTCACTGTTGCCCGCTCTGGCTTTTTCCAGCGCTTGCTCGATCTTTTGTTGCTGATAGTCGCGGCTGGTGTTCCAAACAGGGATCTTGTCCAAATAGTCATAAGCGACTTCGCCTATGTCTTGCTTGGTCTCTTTGGCCTTTTGCGCCATTTCAACAACCGTTTTGCCCTTGGTGTACAAATCAGCAACGCTGCCTATGGTCCCTATCACGTTAAGGCCTAATGTGGCTCCGCCACTCAACCAAGCCTCTACGACTCGACCAGCGACCACGCGTCGCGCACCCAGCCGAGATTCAATCGCCGACGATAAGCCTTGTGCCAAGGCGGTTTGTTGATCAAACACCTTAGCGGTAAACAGGGCTTTCAACCCCACATTGGCAGTGGCGGGGTTTTGCAAACTGCGTAAGTTATCTAACGCCTCTTTGGTACTGTAGACACCATAATAGAGCTCACCAGCCGCTTGCATTGCCTCGGGCAGCTCCGATTTGACCGCGTTCCAATACAGCTTGGAGACATTGTTCAGTACCGCTTGTCTTCCGTCCTCGCCTAAGGTTTGTTGCAAACTGCCGCTCATTAACCCCGCGCCGAGCTCCACCGATGCATCGCGAATGTCTTTAAGCAGGGCTATACTGCGCGCCGCTGGGGTGGTGGCCGCTTGGCCTTGTGTGTTACCCGTTAGGTAGTGCTTCATATGGGTAAAGTACTGCGGGTACTGATACATCAGCGACTCTTCAAGAGAGATCATATCACCGCTCACAATGGCAAACTGACCTAGAGGGGTTTGGGAAGAAAAGGTGATTTTTTCACGCAGTTCGTATTGGTAACCCGTGTTTAAACCAAACTGTTTTTCTTCGATGTTAGCTGTTTTGATAAAATCAGGGATTTCTTTCATCAAGTTAGGGTTAAACTCTACTCGAATACTGTATAAGCCTTCGTCAAACTCAGCCGGGTCTAGATGAAATAGGGCGCACGGGTATTGTTTTTCATCTTCTGCCAGTTCATTTTTCGGCAGCGCCGCTTGGACACTCGGACCGATTGGCACATATTCCCCCACTTCGGTGCCCGCTTGTTTGGTAACCTGAAACTTATACAGGCTGACGAGAGCACCCGCGTAGCCTTTATCTGAAAACACCACCGCGCAACTGGCGACCACAGGTAAAACAAACCCTTCAAGCGGCTCGCTTACTGTTTGGTGCCAGGCATTGTAGGCTTGCTGATCGGCCGTGAGTTGGCCGCTGGCATCGCGGCTATAGGGCGGTGCAAGCTGAGCTGGGCTAATCGTGGTTAGAGTCAGTTCGGCCTCACTGTTACCTAATGCATTGCCCAACTGAGTGATTTTGTCGTTGAGCTGTTTGGTGCTTAAATCTGCCAGTGAAGCGAGCAGTGGCAGCGGCGGAAAGCGAAAGCGATATTGGCGTTTTTCGCTCTTAGCGATCGGGGAACCTAGCACATGAATCGGTGATTCGGGTTTGAGCGCTTCATATACCCCGTGCTCATCGGGCTGACCATGGTTAATTTGGCTGAGTTTAAAGTCATGCCGCGTGGCCCAAAGCTCGGGCTTATCACTATCGGTGACATTTAACAGCGGCACCCGAGCCAGTGGGCGCACATTGGTGATCTCTTGGTTCTCAATTAAGCTGGTTTCAGCATGCCAATTAGGGTAAGAGATTTTTTCATCTTTCCCACTTTGGCTTCGAGTAGCAGGAAAGTAGACGCCAAATAAATAGTAATTGGCTGGCAATGGGATGGCTTTATCGACTGGAGAAGTGCTCATAATGTCTCTCCTTTAATAAAATCACCATTATTGGCAAAGGCGTTATACAGAGAAGAGCCTTGAGCTAAATGACCTGTACCAATCTGTTTCCAAACCTTATATTCATCAAGCTGGTGTTGGCTATTTAATTTAAAAAGAAATACTCGCGCTGCGCCGCCACTGCGCGCGTAGTTACCATTTTTGCTAATCACTTCTAGCATTTCAAACTTGCCAATCACATTGCCATCTTTGATCTCTGATTGAAACGTCTGATTTTCCACATCAATTAAATAGCGATGTTTACGTGTTTCAGCCCAAACATAACGACCTGTAGGGCTAATCCCACGCTTACGAAAACGAGCCTCTTCAACGCTGCTGGTCTCATCTGGAATCACACCATATAACCTTTTGTCGGTGGTTTCATCGTATACGCCGACCCCCAAATCCGACGCAATAATGCGTTTACCATTGTAGATAACCGAATCTTCATTAAACTCAGTGTCGACTCGCTGCTTTTCGCCGCTGCTTAAGGTGTATCTCCAGTCTTTAAATTGGTCGACATAGTAGAGGTAGCTGCTGTCTTCAGCCCATAAAAATTCCGGATAGCCCCGTGAGCGGCCCAGCTCAATATATTCGCCGGTTTGCAAATCTTTAATCACCTTAAACATGCCCTCTTCGGCTGAATAAGCCAGCGCGAGATAACGATTATTGGGTGACATTCGCACCAAGCGAACCTTGCCATTAAATTCATCGGCGACCAAACGCAGATCGGTGCCATCGGTTTTAATGCTCCACACTTTATCGCGTTGCTCATTAAAATCATCAGAAGAGTAAGTACCATTATCCCAGTAGAACACCACTCGCGGTAGATCGTACGAGTCTTGGTTATTGAGATCTTCTCGGGGCCACTCTTTGGCCTTAAAAACAAAGTACTTAGGTTTCCCTGTGTCTGGATCGTAAGTAACATAGTTATGCTCTGTGATATACACCCGACCATCGTCCCACTGCTGGGCATTTTTGGCCGCGATCCGCTCTTCTACCGTTTGCGGTGGCGCAGCAACAGACTGCGGGTTTTGTGGTGGTTCGACGCTGGCCGTTGGCTTGGGCTGCGTTTCTTGCCACTTGCACCCTGCCAGTAAAACCAACCCCAGCAAGGGTAAGATTGAATGCGCTTTCATCATCGCCTCGTATTTATCGATATAAAAAGTGTATTGGTTTGCCAGTATGGGCAAAATAAACGGGGGATAGGGCCCAGAAAGCGGCGCCTTTCCCCGTTGGTGCTGCGAATTGCAGGAAAATGAATGCCAAATATTTCGCTCTTAGCGATCGGGGAACCTAGCACATGGATCGGTGATTCGGGTTTGAGCGCTTCATATACCCCGTGCTCATCGGGCTGACCATGGTTAATTTGGCTGAGTTTAAAGTCATGCCGCGTGGCCCAAAGCTCGGGCTTATCACTATCGGTGACATTTAATAGCGGCACCCGAGCCAGCGGGCGCACATTGGTGATCTCTTGGTTTTCAATTAGGCTGGTTTCAGTATGCCATTTAGGGTACACCGTATTCTTGGTTTTTTGGTCTAGCTCCCCTTTAAAATAGACACCAAATAGATAGTAATTGGCTGGCAATGGGATGGCTTTATCGACTGGAGAAGTGCTCATAATGTCTCTCCTTTAATAAAATCACCATTATTGACAAAGGCGTTATACAAAGAAGAGCCTTGAGCTAAGTGACCTGTACCAATCTGTTTCCAAACCTTATATTCATCAAGCTGGTGTTGGCTATTTAACTTAAAAAGAAATACTCGCGCTGCGCCGCCACTGCGCGCGTAGTTGCCATTTTTGCTAATCACCTCTAGCATTTCAAACTTGCCAATCACATTGCCATCTTTGACCTCTGATTGAAACGTTCGATTTTCGACATCAATTAAAAAACGGTATTTTCGGCTCTCACCCCAGACATATTTACCTGTCGGACTGATACCTCTCTTGTGGAACTCATAATCTTGAAGATTATCTTCGTCTGCGTTAACTCCAACGCCAAATAGAAATTGGTCTTTGGCTTCATCATAGACAGCCACACCAAAATCATTGGCCACCACGCGTCGACCATTATAAATCGTCGCGTACTCATTAAACTTGGTATCCACCTGCTGCTTTTCACCACTGCTTAAAGTGTATTTCCAGTCCTTAAATTTATCGACATAGTAGAGGTAGCTGCTGTCTTCGGCCCATAAAAATTCTGGATAGCCCCGTGAGCGGCCTAGCTCAATATATTCACCGGTTTGCAAATCTTTAATCACCTTAAACATGCCTTCTTCGGCTGAATAAGCCAGCGCGAGATAACGGTTATTGGGTGACATTCGCACCAAGCGAACCTTGCCATTAAATTCATCGGCGACCAAACGCAGATCGGTACCATCGGTTTTAATGCTCCACACTTTATCGCGTTGCTCATTAAAATCATCAGAAGAGTAAGTACCATTATCCCAGTAGAACACCACTCGCGGTAGATCGTACGAGTCTTGGTTATTGAGATTTTCTCGGGGCCACTCTTTGGCCTTAAAAACAAAGTACTTAGGTTTCCCTGTGTCTGGATCGTAAGTAACGTAGTTATGCTCTGTGATATACACCCGACCATCGTCCCATTGCTGGGCATTTTTGGCCGCTATCCGCTCTTCTACCGTTTGCGGTGGCGCAACAACAGACTGCGGGTTTTGTGGTGGTTCGACGCTGGCCGTTGGCTTGGGCTGCGTTTCTTGCCACTTGCACCCTGCCAGTAAAACCAACCCCAGCAAGGGTAAGATTGAATGCTTGATGTTTGAATACAACCGCGTTATCGCGTGATCAGCAGGGGCCGAGTGAGCGGGAGATACAGAGTCAGTAGGCGGTTTGTTTTTCCCGCTGTGGCTTCGAGTCGCGGCAATATAAACGCCACCTAAGGCGTTATGGGTTGGCACTGGCATCGCTTTATCGACTGGAGAAGTGTTCATAACGCCCCTCCTTTAATAAAATCGCCATTATTGGCAAAGGCATTATAAAGGGAAGAACCAGTTGCACTTTGGCCTGTGCCACCCGTTTGCTTCCAAACCTTATATTCGTCAAGCTGGTGTTGGCTATTTAACTTAAAAAGAAATACTCGCGCTGCGCCGCCGCTACGCGCGTAGTTGCCATTTTTGCTAATCAGTGCCAGTTTTTCAAACTTGCCAATCACGTTTCCATCCTTGACCTCTGATTGAAACGTTTGATTTTCGACATCAATGAAAAAACGGTATTTTCGGCTCTCACCCCAGACATATTTACCTGTCGGACTGATACCTCTCTTGTGGAACTCGTAATCTTGAAGATTATCTTCGTCCGCGTTGACTCCAACACTAAATAGAAATTGGTCTTTGGCTTCATCATAGACAGCCACACCAAAATCATTGGCCACCACGCGTCGACCATTATAAATAATGGCGTATTCATTAAAGTCGGTATCGACTTGCTGCTTTTCACCACTGCTTAAGGTGTATTTCCAATCTTTAAATTGGTCGACATAGTAGAGGTAGCTGCTGTCTTCGGCCCATAAAAACTCCGGATAGCCCCGTGAGCGGCCTAGCTCAATATATTCGCCAGTTTGCAAATCTTTAATCACCTTAAACATGCCCTCTTCAGCTGAATAAGCCAGCGCGAGATAACGATTATTGGGTGATATACGCATTAAGCGAACCCTGCCATTAAACTCATCGGCGACCAAACGCAGATCGGTGCCATCGGTTTTAATGCTCCATACTTTATCGCGCTGGTCATAGTGATCTTTTGCTACATTGCGTCCATTGTCCCAGCGGAATACCACACGCGGTAGATCGTACGAGTCTGGGTTATTGAGATCTTCTCGGGGCCACTCTTTAGCCTTGTAGATAGCGTAACTTGGTTTCCCTGTGTCTGGATCGTAAGTAACGTAGTTATGCTCTGTGATATACACCCGACCATCTTCCCATTGCTGGGCATTTTTGGCCGCGATCCGCTCTTCTACCGTTTGCGGTGGCGCAGCAACAGACTGCGGGTTTTGTGGTGGTTCGACGCTGGCCGTTGGCTTGGGCTGCGTTTCTTGCCACTTGCACCCTGCCAGTAAAACCAACCCCAGCAAGGGTAAGAGTGAATGCTTGATGTTTGAATACAACCGCGTTAAAGCGTGATCAGCAGGGGCCGAGTGAGCGGGAGATACAGAGTCAGTAGGCGGTTTGTTTTTCCCGCTGTGGCTTCGAATCGCGGCAATATAAACGCCACCTAAGGCGTCATGGGTTGGCACTGGCATCGCTTTATCGACTGGAGAAGTGTTCATAACGCCCCTCCTTTAACAAAGTCACCATTATTGGCAAAGGCGTTATATAACCATGACTTGGTGGCACTATGACCTGTGCCTATCTGGTTCCAAACCTTATACTCATCAAGCTGCTGTTGGCTATTTAGCTTAAAAAGAAATACTCGCGCTGCGCCGCCACTGCGCGCGTAGTTGCCATTTTTGCTAATCACTTCTAGCATTTCAAACTTACCGATCACATTGCCATCTTTGACCTCTGATTGAAACGTTCGATTTTCCACATCAATTAAATAGCGATATTTACGTGTTTCAGCCCAGACATAACGACCTGTGGGGCTAATACTTCTTTTTCGAAAACGAGCATCTTCAACGCTGCTAGTGTCATCAGGACTCACACCATAAAGCCTTTTATTGGTGGCTTCATCGTATACGCCGACCCCTAAATCCGAAGCAATAATGCGCTTACCATTATAGATAACCGAATCTTCATTAAACTTGATATCGACTTGCTGCTTTTCACCGCTGCTTAAGGTGTATTTCCAGTCTTTAAATTGGTCGACATAGTAGAGGTAGCTGCTGTCTTCGGCCCATAAAAATTCTGGATAGCCCCGTGAGCGGCCCAGCTCAATATATTCGCCGGTTTGCAAATCTTTAATCACCTTAAACATGCCCTCTTCGGCTGAATAAGCCAGCGCGAGATAGCGGTTATTGGGTGATATACGCATTAAGCGAACCTTGCCATTAAATTCATCGGCCACCAAACGCAGATCGGTACCATCGGTTTTTATACTCCACACTTTATCGCGCCGCTCATAAAGATCTTTTGAAACATTGCTGCCATTGTCCCAGCGGAATACCACTCGCGGTAGATCGTACGAGTCTTGGTTGTTGAGATCTTCTCTGGGCCACTCTTTGGCCTTGTAAATAGCGTAACTTGGTTTCCCTGTGTCTGGATCGTAAGTAACGTAGTTATGCTCTGTGATATACACCCGACCATCGTCCCATTGCTGGGCATTTTTGGCCGCGATCCGCTCTTCTACCGTTTGCGGTGGCGCAGCAACAGACTGCGGGTTTTGTGGTGGTTCGACACTGGCCGTTGGCTTGGGCTGCGTCTCTTGCCACTTGCACCCTGCCAGTAAAACCAACCCCAGCAAGGGTAAGAGTGAATGCGCTTTCATCATCGCCTCTTTATGGTTGTTGCCCGCGCCCATGCATTATGATTCCTCGGCCAACGCCACATCAGATTGAGATGCCAACAAGTCACTCAACGTTTTGTTACTGAAGATCTCCGTTTGGTTGTTGCGCTTATGGCGGCTTTGTCCGAGATACACTCGCACTAAATCGACATTTTTCACCTCAGCAGGCCAACCTGAAAACTGGATAGAGCGAATCCCTTTTTGGTGGGCGACACAATCTTTTAAGTAGTGGCGCTGACACCAATCACCTTGGGTATCTCGTAACTCAAAGTAGTCGTCAAGCTCATCCACCGTCGTATCAATTGGATAAGTGAAGGTTAACTTGGGCTTTGGTCCATTGATATAAGTCCCTGCTATCGTTTTATCTACCTGATTGGCCAGCACTAAATATCGCCTGATTTGCTCTTGCGACACTTCAGGCATCACTAAGGCTCTTGTCACGCCCTCTGATTGTTTAAAACTTTGCGTACTGCTGTAGTGTTCGATATCGGTCAGTTCGGTCGCTTGACTTGGGTCCGACTCAAAGGCGGCCAACTGCTGTAGGCTCAGTTGGGATTCGCTGTAGTAGAGTGACACGCTCTGTTGTTCGCCAAGAATTTTGTAAGGTATCCAAATATGCGGTAAAGGGTGCCCTTCGGCTTCACGGTAGTTCGGGGTTGCCCCAGTGAATGGGCTGGGTTTGGTTGCCACTTTTACCACTACCTGAGGGTCAAAATCGGTCAGCACCACTTCAATCTCTTCTTGAATGATATTGAAGACACGCGCTTCACCGACATCATTAAGCCTTCCCTTATAAATCACGCTGCCATTGACACGGACTTGAAACGGCTCGTAGCAGTACGGGCTGCCTGTTTCTGGATGAGTAAGACGAATATCGGCGTGTCGTTTCGGTTTCTGTTCCCCTGGCTTGGCATAACGGTAATAGTCAACATCGATATCTAAGAAATAGCCACTGTCATTAATCTCTAATTCGCGCCAAATCTTATCTTTCCACAGCACGTAAATGTAACCCTTCATATGCCGTGCAGCGGATTTTTCCGACTTTTCATCCGTGATAAAATGCATCGGCACCACAGGCACCAAGACATTGTCCCATTCGTCCTTCTCGACGCTGCTATCCACAGGCTCGACACCTTTTGCCAGTAACAGCTTGAGTGGTTGCGGTAAGCCGCGCATCGGCAAGGCCAAATACAGGTTCCTTGGACTTTCATCGAGAGCATCAAACACGGAAAGGCTGCGATGGCGATTGTGAGGGTCTTGCTTCGGTTTGGCGGTTTTTCGATAATGAAACTCTGTCTTAGACAACATCAGGTACGCGGCATGATTTGGCAGCTGTCCGGCAACCTCAACCACAATCTTTTTGTCTGGAGAAGGTTCAACTGGGGTCACCTTAGGATTGGGGGCCAAATAAACATCGTCGCTGACAGCATCGTAGTTGGCTTTAAGGAATTTCTTGGCTGGTTTCGCCGCCAGCGCTTCAATACGCTTCTTGAGCATAGGGTAAGCGATCAGTTCAGCTTCTGAGAGCGGGTGTTGTCGCCTAAATGTTGAGAGCGCCAACCAGTCGGCACGCGCGAGGTGCTGTTTAATATGTTCCAGTAGGCGGTAGTTGTCTTTATGAGCCGATTGAGGGATAGCATCAGACAGGGGCTTAGGTAGTGCTGCGAGTAAGTCCTTTGGATTGTGGGCACGCGACAGCTGCCCGATGCATTCATCTGGCGAGAGTAAGTAGTCCAGCATGTCACGAGAAGCCGTGTATGCCGGCACAAATTTGCAAACCAATAACATGTGAGTCCTCCACAACCCTTAATGTTTTTTAAAGCGGTAGCCAATAAACCTGAGGTTTATATAAGGATTTGGTGAACGATAAACTAATGACTCTCTGGTTAAAATTCAACCACATAAAGGCAAGTAAGTTATAATGCACAGTAAAATGGTTAGAAGCACTATGATTAATGGCGATTTTGCTGGTAAATGCGCGCTCGCCGCAGTGTATTTTAGTGGCATGCGTTCGGTGCTCGCGAAGCGAGATAACGGTAGAGCTGACCATTGAGCTAGATAGAAAGGCACGCTAGCATCGATAATACCTCTTATGTCACTGGCAAACAGTGAGACAAATTCACTTATTCCTCATCCACTTATGCTGCGTACCTTTGCCTACCTTAATCATCGATGCAATGTCTACTTTTAAGTAAACAAGCTCATATTCTAGGTTCAAATTTCATTCACAAAATACTTATATTGATCTCACTATTGAGCTACATTCAACTAGAAGCTATGAAATTTGACTAATTTGCTCGCACTATATCTTGTTAGCAATCGGTATTGAGAAGTTCATTGGCTGTATTAAACAGCACATTAACGCACTGGCTGCATTTAACAGTGCAAAGTTAACGGGCTACAAATCAACAACAAAAATACGGCACTTTTAAGATGGTATAAACGTAAAGACGCGACAACAATTGGGGGAGAGGAACCAATGTATAAAAATGATGCAATTGCGAGTCTAAAACAATACAACAAACTGGACGAGGTTGACGTAGAACCCGGAGACGTACTGATATTTAAAGTCTTTCCCGGGTGGGCATTTGGTAAAATCGAACTCGGAATTACATGGGGACAAAAACTTCTTCATAAAAAATCAGCGGACGAGAAATTTGGCATAAAATTAAGAGGTTCATCATCGTCTGAGCATGCCGCCATTGGTTTGGAAAATGACACGGTCGCTGAGGCTTGTGCAGAAGTGCATGAGGTTCATGAAATAGAAAATAACCCAGCGATTGTATTTAAATGTAAAAACAAAGAATTGGCTAAAGGAGCGGTGGCGGTATCCAAGGCGTTATGTCGAATCGAGGTCGACACCAGACCCAAAGGTAGGACCATTCATAATGGGTATTATGATATGGATGGAGCCAAAAAATCTTTGTTCAAACAAAGAGAATTTAAGTCAACGACCAATCAGTTTATCGAAGAAATTGTCGATTTCGTTTATGGTACCAGCAATACAATCCCTAACATGTTTTGTTCACAGCTCGCTGTCGCCGCCTATGAGGGTGCCTCTGTTGCCATATATGGAAAAACGTGTTTCGGCTCAGATCCTCGAGGCGTCACCCCGAAATATTTGGAACACCTACTGAACACCAACGGGAATTTTTATCTCGCAGGAAAGCTGAAAATCCCTCCTCTGATCCTCCACACTCATAAGGTGATAAAAAAATATGAGCATGCAAAGAAGTGGAAGCAAAGTGAAGCGTCTAAAGAGCTGATCGAAGCTCTAGAAGCAGCATGGAGTTTGCAGGGAGACGAAAGAGGAACCGGTTACGGCCTACTCCTCGATATTTATGAGCGCTATTTCGGACTGAATGTAAAGCCAGAGTATCGGGATGACATGCTCGAACTGTCTGATGAATATCTAGATCAGTGTCCTGCAATGAAAGCAATGGGTATGAAACCAAAAAGAAGCGGCCGCTTATACAAAATGGTGTTTAAAGAGATTGCTCCGTTAAAATACTTTTTATGATACCAGTGATGGTTGGGCGCTAAAGCGGTTCTGACCTACAAAGTAACAGGTAATGCGTAACCCTCAGTGGGTTACGCATTTTTTTAGCGGCTTTAACAAGCAGCCTGAGTTCGCCATTGGTCACACTAACCTAGAAGTAAAGACAACCACAGCAAACAACGTCAGCGGCCCATTCGCAAAGGTGTTGCTTACGCTTTACCCTTTACTCCACAACCTTTGATCACTAACTGGGTGATAAATTCAGCGGCTTGTTGGTAATCATCATTATCTAGGCTATCTTTCTGCATGACGGTACCGATCTGCCAGCTAAAATCAGCGTAAGTCTGCGTCGCCGCCCAGATGGTGAACATTAGGTGGTGGGCAGGGACTTTATCCATCAGTCCTTGTTCACTCCAAGTCGCGAACTTATCCAACATCATCTGTGACTGCTTAAATAGCTCCTGCCCGATATCTTGTGGCAGCGCCTTAGCACCGGACATCACTTCATTAGCGAACACCTTGGACGCGTGTGGGTGGTCGCGTGAAATGCGCAGCTTAGCTTCAATGTATTGAGTTAAGGCTTCGACTGGGTCGTCGAGTTCTTCAATCGGGCGAGAGGCTTCCAGCAACGGCTGAGTCACCGTCTGGAGTACGGCATAGTAGAGCTTGTCTTTGCTGCTGAAGTAGTAGAACACATTGGGTTTAGGGATATCCGCGGCTTTTGCAATATCCGCCATCTTTGTCGCTGCGTAGCCATGGCTGGCAAATTGTTCACTCGCGACATCGATAATCAATCCCTGATTTTTCTGCCTGATACGAGACATTGTTATTCCCTATACATCTGGTGTAACAACATACTAAACAATATGTTAAGAGAGACAAAGTGATGAGGCTAAAAAAGCCCGCAATATCACGAATGTTAATCGCTTCAACACCCCGTCGAACCCTCATTTAAATTGTATACAAATTAAAAATGCCATGTTCGATGGTTAAATCTCTCAATATAGCAACCCCTATTGCCATATTTTTTCAACATAGAATATTTAACCTAAGTGATTGCTAACCCCATAAGACCAAGCAATCATTGTTTTATATAAATTATCTTTACGTAAAAATAATTGATCAAACATGCAATTGAAAAATAAATGTTAAATACTCTTTGATTGTTTGCCAATTTTCTCATATAAGTATTCATGTGAGGTTATTTTGTATACAAAATAGATCAATATTGTTTAAAGGAGGCGAACAATGATTTTGAACGATCCAGCCGAAAGAGAAGACACTGCCTGTCTGAAGGTTGTCGGTCATACAGACAAGCCAGGCTATAAGGAGATCCTGTCAGATGAAGCCCTTTCTTTTCTGACCGTATTGATACACAGATTTGGCGCCCGTCGTCACGCTTTACTGCAAGCACGCGAGGAACAGCAAAAGCTATACGATGCAGGCGCATTGCCAGATTTCAGAACCGACACGCAAGCGATTCGTGATGACACATCGTGGAAAGTGGCCCCACCACCACCAGAGCTATTGGATCGCCGCGTAGAGATTACCGGACCAGTTGACAGAAAAATGGTCATCAACGCTTTGAATTCCGGCGCAAAAGTCTTTATGTGCTGCTTTGAAGATGCTTCTTCTCCAACATGGGAAAACATGGTCGAAGGGCAAATCAACCTCAGAGACGCCAACGCAGGCACCATCAGCTACTTTGACGATAAAAAAAATAAGCAATATAAGCTGAATGCCAACCCTGCCCTACTGATCGCTCGTCCACGCGGCCTGCACCTGCCAGAGCAATCAATCCAATTCAATCAGCAAGCGATTCCAGGCTGTCTAATGGATTTCGCTTTGTACTTCTATCACAACTACCTGACCCGAGCGCAACAAGGGCTGGGCGTTTACTACTACATTCCTAAGCTTGAAAGCATGGAAGAAGCAGCGTGGTGGGAGGACGTATTTACTTTCACCGAAGATCACTTCGGCGTGGCTCGTGGCACGATCCGCGCGACGGTACTGATCGAAACCCTGCCCGCTGTGTTCCAGATGGAAGAAATGCTCTATGCCATGCGCGATCATATTGTGGCGATGAACTGTGGCCGCTGGGATTACATTTTCAGCTACATCAAAACGTTGAAAAACCATCCAGATCGCATCCTGCCAGATCGTCATGTGGTCGGTATGGATAAAGAGTTTCTCAATGCTTACAGCCAGTTATTAGTCAGAACCTGCCACCAGCGTGGGGCGTTGGCCATGGGCGGCATGTCGGCCTTTATTCCAACCAAAGACCCGCAGGAGATGGAACGCGTGACCGCCAAAGTGATTGAAGATAAAGAACGCGAATCGCGCAATGGTCACGATGGCACTTGGGTGGCTCACCCTGCTTTGGTCGACTTGGCGATGTCTGTGTTTGATAAACACCTTGCAGGCAAAGTCAATCAGCTTGATTTTGTCAGCCCTACGCACGAAATCAGCGCAGAGCTGCTGCTTAAACCGTGTCAAGGCTCGCGTGACGAAGCTGGGGTGCGCAAGAACATTCGCATTGCCCTTTACTACATTGAGGCATGGATTCAGGGTTCAGGTTGTGTGCCTATCTATGGCCTGATGGAAGATGCCGCAACCGCCGAAATCTCACGCGCAAACATCTGGCAGTGGATTCATCACGGCGTCAAGCTGGATGACGGCCAGACCTTCAACAAACAATTATTCCACACGTGGTTGTATCAGGAACTCGACACTATCAAACAGGAAGTGGGTGAGGCTCGCTATGCGGCAGGCCGCTTTGAACAAACTGCTGACCTTTTCTATCAGTTGTCTACCGCACAAGCGTTCGCCACCTTCCTGACCTTACCGAGCTACGAGCTTCTGCAAGGAGCCGCGTAAACAACAAATCAGCAGATAACATGGGAAGTTTAACTCCAGAACAAGCACTAGCCGTTATTGACGGTACATTTCAGGCTGGACAACAGAGCCACAGCGCTGCTCTGGTGGTCGGTGTCAGTGGAGATATCTTCTAACCTCGACGAAAGCTGCGCCTTGCTTGGTATCACTCACGCTGACCTGTTCTGTGACGAGAACGCGGCATAACTCTTGATAAAAAAGCGGCTACGGCCGCTTTTTGTCATCACTCTTAACGGTCAACCACGGTACCACCCCATCACTGCCGACGAAATAACATAACAAACTAGCGTCTGCCCTTGTTTAAGAAACGATTTAAAAACGTCAGCCTAGAGGGTGGTAATGTAAAAGCCATCACTATCATAAACACCAATCCAATAAAGCTATACCAATCCGTAAAGGCAGAGTTATCTGTCTCGAATATGAATAACCAGTTTCTTACAAAGGTTTTGTAAAACGTTAAGGAGTAGTGTTGACTACCGAATTGAACACCAACAAGAAAATAGATAATAAAGAAAATCACTTTATCTTTGCGCAGATACAGTTCAGAGAGATAGTGGCAAATAATCACACCGAATAAACTGACAAAGACGTACAGCCAAATAGACATTATTGTTCACCATGAGTGTCAGCGCGGGCCAACATCAGAGGATGGCTAGCCTTGTTATTGCAACCGGTGAAGTAGTCACCGAAGGCAACTCGGTCTTTCATCATCTCAACCATCGCATGTGCGAGCCTCATCCATAACCTAAGCCGTCTGAGAAACATTAACATCACCATAGATTAACAAACTAGCGTCTGCCCTTGTTTAAGAAACGATTTAAAAACGTCAGCCTAGAGGGTGGCAATGTACAAACCGTCACTATCACGAACACCAATCCAATAAAGCTATACCAATCCGTATAGGCAGAGTTGTCTGCTTCGAATAAGAATAACCAGTTTCTTACAAAGGTTTTGTCGAACGTTAAGGAATAGTGCTGGCTACCGAATTCAACAAAAACAAGAAAATAGATAATAAATAAAATCACTTTATCTTTGCGCAGATACAGTTCAGAGAGATAGTGGCAAATAATCACACCGAGCAAACTGACAAAGACGTACAGCCAAATAGACATTATTGTTCACCATGAGTGTCAGCATGGGCCAGCATCAGAGGATGGCTAGCCTTGTTATCGCAACCGGTGAAGTAGTCACCGAAGGCAACTCGGTCTTTCATCATCTCGACCATCGCATGTGCGAGCCTCATCCAGAACCTAAGCCGTCTGAGAAACATTAACATCGCCATAGATTAACAAACTAGCGTCTGCCCTTGTTTAAGAAACGATTTAAAAACGTCAGCCTAGAGGGTGGCAATGTACAAATCGTCACTATCACGAACACCAATCCAATAAAGCTATACCAATCCGTATAGGCAGAGTTATCTGCTTCGAATAAGAATAACCAGTTTCTTACAAAGGTTTTGTCGAACGTTAAGGAGTAGTGTTGACTAAAAAAGTTAGCAAAAGCAAAAAGATAGATAATAAAGAAAATCACTTTGTCTTTGCGCAGATACAGTTCAGAGAGATAGTGGCAAATAATCACACCGAGCAAACTGACAAAGACGTACAGCCAAATAGACATTATTGTTCACCATGAGTGTCAGCGCGGGCCAGCATCAAAGGATGGCTAGCCTTGTTATTGCAACCGGTGAAGTAGTCACCGAAGGCAACTCGGTCTTTCATCATCTCGACCATCGCATGTGCGAGCCTCATCCATAACCTAAGCCGTCTGAGAAACATTAACATCGCCATAGATTAACAAACTAGCGTCTGTCCTTGTTTAAGAAACGATTTAAAAACGTCAGCCTAGAGGGTGGTGTTGTCAGGAGCATAACTATCACGAACACCAATCCAATATAGCGATACCAATCCGTATAGGCAGAGTTATCTGCTTCGAATAAGAATAACCAGCTATTAAGGAAGGCTTTGTCAAATGTTAAAGAGTAGTGTTGACTAAAAAAGTTAACAAAAACAAAAAAATAAACAATAAAGAAAATCACCTTGTCTTTGCGCAGATACAGTTCAGAGAGATAGTGGCAAATAATCACACCGAATAAACTGACAAAAACGTACAGCCAAATAGACATTATTCATCCCCTTCAAAATAGGGGCTGATCGCAGATGCAGCGGTTACCGTGTTTGCTCCCGACTCAAACCATAGCGATCCTTTTGACATCGAACGCCACCCTTTGGCATAGTCTCGTTTAAAGTATCGAAATAACATAAGCTGTTCTGAGTCTGGCATATTGGTCCATTTTTGAACGACTCGCTTTTTGGAAACCAGGCCATATCCGCTTGTAGCAAGGTCCACAACGGCATAAGCGGCGTCACCATCTCGTTTACTCAAGCCAAGAGATGAGGCTGCTTTGTGATATTGCTTGCGCAACAGACTATTACTATTTCCATATTTGCCAGTGTACTCTCCTTTCCAGTTTTGAATTATATTTCCTGTCATATTGTATGAGTTTTCATAAATATTGTTACCACCATGCGCCATCATTGGCATGCCTACCGTACTGCACCAAGATGCCCCCGCAATAGAGAAAATCGAGCTGGTCACACACCCCCCATAACCGACCGACAATTGCCCAATCCCCGCCACTAGACCTATACCATACACACCTAACTCCAAGGCTTGATCAATCAGGCTTTGACGTTCTCTTTTTACAAGTCGGACAACCCTCTCCCCAACTAAAATACCGTTCTCGTAGTCTCGCAATAGACATTTTCCAAGAAAACGATACTGCTCTCGAAACTCATGCTGAATGGTAGGGTCAGACAAGTGCGTCAGACTGTATGTGTTGGCTTGTTGAAGCAGCCCACGGACAATCATTTTCACCTCATCTTGGGTGATTTCACCTCGACTTGAGCTCATCGTTCGTCCTTATCCCTAACGTCTGAGAACGCTTGAAGCCATGAGGAAAAAGCGCCAGTATTGGCTCCTATATGCCTCCAACTGATGTCTCGGTATGAGATCAGCATGGTTTCATTCATTTCGTTGTCGTTGAAGTCAATAACATGTGGCATATGTGTCGATAAAGAACGTATCAGCGCCCCTGTCAGCTTAATTTCGTAAAACAGTTCGCTGCCACCTTTAGAGCTTGGACGGTAGAAATTTAAGCAACATTTGAGTTCATCCCCATCAGAACAAGCCTGAGCGAGAATCGGACTGGCCTTATCTATCTTTTTCACTATTTGAATCGGGTGATGAATAGCCTTGTTATCGTAATCGATGGAATGAGAGAAAGACAAAACGGTGATTTGATCTTCATGACCAGATTGGTAGCTGTTCCCCATAGATAGGGGGTATTACAAGCATGAGACAGACATCCGTTGTCGACACTCTCTATTGAAAGAAAAGCTCTTGTAGACATGTTATACCTCCGATAAAAAAATTAACGTACCAAACCTGGTTAAAAATCGCACTATTGCATATCGACCCGAAAAAGCGGTCAAAAAACAACCAAATCTTAATTAATGACAGTATTTTGTACTGAAAAGCTAGAGGTAATGCCACTATTGACTGGTATATCGACAGTTAGAGCCAAGCGTTGACGAAAATAATATCTTCCGGTATGTGATGTCTAATCAAAAAAAAAAGATTGAAATTACACCAATTCGAGGGAAATATGCGCCACGTGTCATTCTTCATATCATGTACGCACGGCTCATAAGGTGCGAAGAGGGTAGAAGCATCATCCATGACCTAGGTCGTCTGAGAGATGTTGCCGTCACTGCATGTCATGATAACTAAAACGGGCTAAGCTTAACCCGATGAACGCCCATCGGGTTGCGATAGGAGGTTATTCGAACTGAGTCTGCCAACCTTTGAGGATTTGATTAATCTGACGCTTCTGGTTTGAGTTCATGCCTTTTACCAGTTTATGCTGTACTTGAGCATGCTCTTCAATGATTTTATCAATCAAGGTAAACCCTTCATCCGTCAGTTGCACGGTGACACTGCGGCGGTCTTGTTTACTGTGCTCACGCGCAATGAGGCGTTTGGACTCCAACTTATCAAGACGATTTGTCATCGCACCAGAAGTGAGCATCATAGAATCGATTAATTCAGAAGGGGTTAGGCGAAATGGTGAACCACTGCGCCGTAAGGTGGCCAAGACATCAAACTCACCCAGCTTTAAGTCATAGCGCTTGTGCAATTGCGTGACTTCCGTTTCCATATGTTTGGCAATTCTGAGCAGCCTGCCCATGATGGCCATGGGTTCAGTATCTAATTCGGGCTTTTCCTTTGCCCATTGTTCGACCACTCTATCTATAGCGTCCATGAACTGGTTTCTCCACTAACAAAATGACGTATCGAAGTATCTTAACATAAAGATACTTTACAAACAGAACTTTTAGGCGTACATTCACGCAAAATATCTTAACGTAAAGATAAAAATTATGAATATATTACTGGCGATGATCCCCGCTTTCTTCTGGGGTACAACATACGCAGTGACACAATATAGCTTGACTGATTGGCCTCCCCTACTGCTGGGAGCCATTCGCGCACTTCCTGCCGGGCTCTTGTTACTGATGATTAAACCGTCTCTGCCAAAAAAAAGGAGACTGGCAAATTCTCTTCAGTCTTGGACTGATTAACATTGCGACCTTCTTCGGGCTGATTTTTGTTATGGCATTGACCTTGCCTTCGGCAATTTCCGGTGTGGGTATGGTGTCTGTCCCCGTGTTTGCCATGGTGTACAACTGGGTAGTGAACAAAACTCGCCCTAGCTCGATTCAGGCTGTCTGTGGTGCGGCCCTAGTGGGTCTGGCGTGGATGTTGTTCTCTCCAAACTCGATTAGCCTCAATCCGATTGGTTTGGGGGCGATGCTCGCTGCCATCATGTGTATCGTTGCGGGTAGCTCCTTGACCAAGTCATTGGGCAACCGCATGCACTGGTGGACCGTACTGACATGGCAGCTGATTCTCGGCGGCGCGATTCTGTCTGTCGCGGCAGGGTTTCAGGCAGTCGTGGACCCAGCGCAATACAGCAACGCACTAGGCAATTTCTCGCTTAGTAATGGCTTAGGTTTATTGTGGGTCGTCGGTCTCAACACCGCATTGGGTTACGGCATGTATGTGTGGCTTTTGCAACGCATGACTGTGGTGGACTTTACCTTTGGCGGCATTGCCAACCCAATTGCAGGTATCGTAACGGGTCTGGTGCTGCTGGGTGAATCTTTTACCCCACTCCAGTACAGCCTGATGAGCGGTATGATCGTGATGTCTCTGCTACCACAGGCAATACTGGCGCTGAGACAAAACAAACCGTCACCAACGCAGTGCCAATCAAGCTGAGTAATTCGACCTATTGCAAAGGGCCACTTTTGATGTGGCCCTTTTTGATTGACTGCACGTGTCAGGAAACAATGACTGGCTGCTCAGTTGCAGCAAGATAGTGAATCCACTCTTCCACCGGCAGAGGTTTGGCAAAGTAGTACCCTTGCGCAAATCGGCAACCAATCTGCCGCAGAGTAGCAACGTGAGATTCAGTTTCGACTCCTTCTGCAATCACCGAAAATTCAAGAATCTGCGCCAATTTAAGCACCGCTCGGGTGATCTCGTAGTCAACTTTTGAGGAATTCACATCTTCGATAAAGCTCCGGTCAAGCTTGATGCAATCTGCTGACAGATTTTTGAGTACCGACAGTGATGAGTAGCCAGTGCCAAAATCATCAATGGCAATCTTGTAGCCTTTCTCACGCAAAGTCGCAATGGTTCGAACGCAGGTTTCAAAATCACGCATCATATCGCGCTCAGTGATTTCCAGTAACAGCTGATGCGGCTGGCAGTCGGTGTCATCTAATATCTGTTGCAACTGCTGAGCTAAATCCGTTCGATAGAACATCCGCGCTGAAAAGTTAATAGAGAACAACAAGCCTTGTAATTCAATGCCATCACGTTGCCATTGGGTGATCGAATTCGCGACTTTTCTGAATACCCATGTGTCGATCTCAGTGATTAAATCCGTTTTCTCAGCCACTTCAAGAAATTCAGCTGGTGGAATCATCCCCAATTTAGGGTGATTCCAGCGAACCAGAGCCTCGGCCCCAACAATGGTGTTTGAGTCTAAATCCACCTTGGGCTGGAAATACACCACCAGCTCATCATTGGCTATCGCTTGGCGAAGGCCCATATTGGTCTCGACTAAGTCCGTCACTTCATGGGTCATCTTATCCGCGTAGACTTTGTACTGATCGCGGCCACATCGCTTGGCATGATACATAGCCGTATCCGCATTACGAACCAAAGTTTCACCATCTTTACCATGAAGTGGGAATTCACATACACCAATGCTGGTAGAAACAAAAATCAAGTTGTCTTCGATGTAATAAGGTTTGCGCAATGCCTTGTTGATTCGCTCTGCGAGTAATTCACCATCTTTAAGGTTGGCGTTAGAGATAACAATCATAAACTCATCACCGCCCATGCGTGCGACAAACCCTGAATCTCCAATTATCTTCATCAGAATTTCCGACATGTTAACCAATAGGTTGTCCCCAGAGGCATGACCTAAGGAATCATTGATGGTTTTGAACTCATCGGTATCAAGATAAAGCAAAACAAACGATTCGCCATTTTTGGTACTCTGTGCGATTTCACGTTTGAGCTTTTTCGTCGCGAGTAGGCGATTAGCCAGACCGGTCAAAGGGTCATGATGCGCGAGAAAGTCGAAGTTCTTTTTCTCATCATGCAGTTCTAAGTAAGCATCTGACAGGCGTGAGGCCATGTTGTTGTAGGCGCTTTCTATGTGTCCCCATTCGTCTTTGCGTCCTAGAATCGATGGGCTTTTTGATCGAGTCGGACTCAAGACGATCAAAGCCGTCTTTTAAATCATCAAGTGGTTTTCGGATATGACGACGCACCACGTGGCTCACCAGCAGCACAGATAGCAGTACCGCAGCAAAGCTCATCGTCACCGCATTGAGCCGCGATGCTTCGATATCTTTTTCCAGCTTTTTAGTTAACTCAAGCGCCTGATTGAGTACGCGCGCTTCGGTATTCTCCACCATGTTCAGTAGCTGAGTTTGTGCGTCCACCAGCGATGCCATCACTATCCAACGCTGCTCTAGGTTAGCGCGGATACGTCTCAAAGCCGAGTTATAGCGCTTGACCGTACGATGGATACGCTGCTTTTCTAGCACCACCGCTTCTGTTTTAATGTCGACGTTTTCCAGATGAAGCAGGAAGATATCAAGCTCTTTTTCGACCTCGATCAACAGCACTTTTTCTGTTTCAGGAGTAATTCTGCTGTGAATATCCCCGACCATTTTACCAGCGGAAAGAAACGCTTCTCTCAGCATGTTGACTAAGTCTAACTCATTGTTGTACCGCATAAAGTCAGGCTCATTGATGTGGCGAAGCTTGCTGTCAGCAATCGCCAGTTCTAGTTTATCCAGCTGCTCCGCTAGGGTTTCATCGATCTCGTGAGTCTGTTTAAGTATGCGGTTTAGCGCTAGCGAACTGCCAAGAAATCGATGAAAGCTTTCGATAAACGCATCTATCCTCAACGAGAACGCTTGGTTGGTCGAGAGGTCGCGTAACCTCTGCAACTGGAAATCGACATTAAATGCTTCTTCTGACAAGGTCGTTTCACTGAAGAGAAATGTCTGTTCAAGCAGTTTTACTCTGGAGGTGAGCGCAAAAACGCGCCGACTGATCTCTGAATTGACGATCAGATCGGACACATGTGACGTAGTTTCCGTTTTTAGGGTCGACTCGACAGAATGAAGTGAGCGAATGACCATAAATACCGCGAAACTAACGATCAACAAAGAGAACAAGTTAGCAATGATCAGGCGCTGAGTTAGGTTAATGTGGCTGAATTTCATTGCGGCTTCCATATGCTGAGATACGCTTCGCGATAGCCATTTTGTGGGTCATATATCCCGCTATCTTTTGGGCTGATTAACTCTGCAACATTGTCAGGTGTCACAAGGTGTACAGGCGCGGAGTAGCCGCTTGGCGGCATGTTATGAAAAGCTCGATTAAGCTCATCAATGATTTGCCACCCCTGTAAGTAAAGGGGCTCAGGTACAGTAGCCAGTTGAAAGGTGTCGCTATCGATACGTTTGTAGGCGGCTTTGCTGCCATCGCCAGCAGAAATGTTCTCAGGCACCGGTTTATTGGCTTCTAAAATCGACTCCAAAGAAGGAATCGCATAATCGATATACAAATCATTGATAGCCAGTATGTGGGTGATCTCATCACCATGTTTTTCCCACAATTGATCGAGAACAGCAGGCATTTGTTGAGCAATTTTATCCAAGGGTAACGCTTTGAGTTCTAACACCTTACAGGTTGCACATCGCTCAATAGCCGCAACCATAGCATCCGACTTAATCGTTGCAATCTTGTAGTTCGGATCAGTAAATACCAACGCATTAACATGGCGATTAGAATTCACAATCGCCAGCAAAGCAGCCACTTCTGCAACAGCCAATGGATCGGTGGTGATGTTAGTGAACAAGCCAATATCAGCGTTGCCCCCAGCGAGCTCCGTGGCATGCCAACCGATCACCGTAATACCTAAACTTTCAGCCAACTTGAGGATACGCTTATGTCGGTGTGCATCAATCCCACCTAACACAATCGCATCGGGTTCAAAACCAATCGCCTTTCTTATCGCCGCGCCCTGGCGAACTTCTGAGCCAAGGCCGTCAATAAATCTTAAGTGCCAATCAAGGTGAGATATCGCTTCAGACATACCTCTCGCCACTCCATATACACCGCCATTACGAAGGTCTGAAGCAACGAAAATAATGTTTCTTTCACGAACAATTTTAGGGCCTATTTTCGGACCATCCCACGCCTGATCGCTGGCTATCGCGAGCGCTACTTTCTCTTTGGCATAGGTGAAAAAATCGATGTCAGTCGAACTAGCAAATAACGGCAAGCTACAAACAGTGGCGAGCAATAGGCTCGCCACACTTAAGAATTTATGCATACTTAGTATAAAAATCTTTAACTCATAATTTTTATATATTTATAATAATGTTAATACACAATCAAAACATTTGGTAACAAGTATGCGATTTCACATCAATAAAGTGCTAACAGCCGCACTGACTGGCACTTTATGCGTTTCATCTTTTGCTTTTAGTTCCGACCCTTCCCAAACTCAACAAGATCAAAAGAAGTTGGAAACGTTTCAAAAGACAGTGAGCGGCGCTGCAGTTCCTGTCACTAAAACTGCAGCCGAGAAATCAGTAAAAATCGCCTTAATTTACCCAAGTGCCGATATCTCTGATTTCTGGGTACGTAACTATACTGCACTAATCGAACGCCTTAAGGATCTCGAAGTCCCTTTTAAAATCGTTCAGTACACCTCAAAACAAATTGAGCACTCATTGCAAACTCAATATACCCAACAGGTGTTAAACGCTGCGAAGCCTTACGATTTTGTTATTTTTGGCCCGTCAGAGCTTAGTCTGCAATCAGGAAACATCCAGAAGTTGTCCGCCTCTAATGATTTCAAAACCTTTATTTGGGCGTTTCATACCCCAGATTCACAATGGCAACACCAGCCCGATGCATGGTTTGACTTTTCTAGCACGATGGGGGCAGAAGTATTGTGTCAACATGTCATCAAACATCTAGGCAACGAGGTCGACTTTGCTGCTAACCGAGGTATTCCTGGCATTACAGATACCCAGCGTTCCCAAGGGTTTATAGATTGTGTAAGAGAAAAAGGTAACTGGTTCACAACCTACGAGCACTTCGGCCAATACCAAAAACTGGGCGGCGCTGATGGTGTCAAGCTGGTACTGGATAACTTCCCTGAAGTTACTATGATCCATAATGCGAACACAGCGATGACAATGGGCGCCATTGATGCCCTAGCTGAAGCAGGGAAACTCTCTGACATCTATGTCACCGGTTGGGGTGGCACGGCAAAGGAAATAGAAAAGATACGCTCTGACGAACTGGATGCCACTCCGATGCGCATGAGTGACGACCTTGGTGTAGCGACCGCAGAAGCGATAAAATTTCATTTGGAAAATCGAGCCGATGAAATTCCACTGATCTACCTTGGTCGCATCAGCGTGGTACACAATGAAATGGAGAATGCAGAGCTCGATAAGCTGACTCATGAAGCCTTTCGTTATTCAGGAGTCAGTCACTAGCTAAGTCTCTATAGTCCAACAAACCTCAATGCATGACATTGTTATCGCATTGAGGTTTACACTGTAAACATCAATTCTCAACGATTAGTCAACGTAAATAGGCTTATCTGGGTTGGCCAAATAATCAAACATCATTTCAATGTCTTCGGCCAAAACACGCCCTTGGGACAGTTGAGGAAGCTCATCCGGTGCAAAAAATTCAATTTCAGAAATCTCAATATTAGTCGTGGCTTCACCAGATACAAAATCACACAGAAAGAACATCTTATAGATATGAAACGGAAACTCTGGCTGATAGTCATGCACTGCACGATCTTTCACCGCAACCAGCCGAGGGTTGTTCACCACATAGCCCGACTCTTCCAATACTTCACGTACAACACCGGCTTTCGGTGTTTCACATACGTCACCCCAACCTCCGGGTAGCGTCCAGCAATCATCTTCTCTTTCTCTGACTAAGAGTATTTTTCCATCCTTAATCACGGCAGCGCGTAGGTCTATTTTTGGTGTTGGGTAACCTGATTCCGGAATAAACAGTTTCTGTACCTGCTCAACTGGGCTACCACTCAAATGAGCAAACATTTGATGGGCAATCTCATCTAACTGACGGTAGCGCTCCAGATCGTATTTATCTCTACCATACGTTTCGCCGGCCTGTGCGATGGCTTTAATTTGTTTAGCCCAATCTAACCACGGTTGCATTCACGATTCCCTGCAAAAATCCAAACTTAGCGCCCATAGTAACCCATTCACTGTGCAATGATTCACTTATCGTCTCACTACTGACTTTTTTTCACCAGATTCTGACCAAGCTCCATTGCGCAATAACTCATAGAAGCACCGCGCTGCTGGGCCGGTTTTGGCCCCTTTGGGTAGAGTAAGATGAAGCGGGACTTGATAACAGTCACTCTCCTCCACATTAAGTACCTGCAACTGTCCTTGATTTCGCTTGGCAATAATGTGAGTCGGCAAACGGCAAAAACCCACACCCTGCTCTACCGCCCGAAAGGCGTGGTCAAAGTTATCAACAGTAATTCTCTGGTTGGATTTCAGCCAGCCGACATTTTGCGCCTGCTCATTGGTTTGAGACGCGCCAAGATCGCGAATAACGATCTGACAATGCGTTGCGAAATCAGCCATAGTTAAACTCGCTTGCTGAGCAAGCGGGTGTTCGGTCGACACAACAGGAACCATGCTGGTCAGCGAAAATGCCTGAGCCGGATAGTTAGTCACTGGCAGGGTGATGATGGCAATATCAGCCTGTGCACTAGTGACCATGTCAGATGTTTTCGATAGTGACGTTTCCACAACCTGAATCGAAGTCGCGCTGTTTTGCCTGAGGTAATATGCCATTGGACGATAGAGCAAAGACGGATCGCACAAGTGATCCATTGCAACAATTATTTCAGACTCAACGCCATCTGCCATCTGCTGGCTAAGATCCTCAAGTTCTCTTGCCTGATCCAGCATGCTATTTGCTCTACGCAGCAGAGACTGGCCATGCTCAGTCAATGTTGCTCGCTTACCTTTTACTTCAACAAGCTGAACACTGAGTTGCTCTTCCAGCTTTTTGACCGAGTAAATTAAGGTCGTGTGGCTCTTATTGAGCACGACCGCGGCAGCCTGAATGCTACCAGCTCTTTCTATCTCACGAAGCGTGACCCATTGCTCTAACGTGCTTTTTAATCTCACCGCTTTCACCTGTCAGTTTTTTAGACATTTATACGCAAAATTATGAACTTTTCTGTTTATTTTTTATAGATAAAAATCATCCCAACAGCAACCAAACACCACTTACGGAGAAACCATCATGAAACTATTACAAGTCGATTTTGAATACCACGGTCCGATGGGAGAAGAAATGTCTCAGGCGCTGATAGAGCTAGCTGAGTCAATCAATCGCGAACCGGGCATGATCTGGAAAATCTGGACTGAGAGTGAAGCTAAAAAGCTCGGCGGAGGAATATACCTGTTTGAAGATGAAACCAGCGCTCAACGCTATCTTGAGATGCACGCTGCACGCTTAAAACAAATGGGGGTCGCAGAAGTACGCGGCATTATCTTCGACATCAACCAACCACTGACAGCCATAAACCAAGGCCCTGTCAATCAGCAGGTAGCACAATGAACAACAAAACCTTCCTAACCCTACATGGCGGTATTTATACCGCCTTTGCTATCGCTCTGTTTTTTCTGCCCCATGTGATGTGGCCGATGTATGGCGTAGAAATCAATGATCGATACGCCTACTTCTTATCTCAACATACCAGCATCTTTTTGGGCGGGGTGGCCGCTGTCAGTTTGTTGCTGCGCCACATTGAACACAGAGAAACAATGCGTCAGCTGTTTAAAGCTCTGGTGGTGACCAACCTACTTGGCGTAGTGATCACCGGTTACGCAGGGTTTATCGGCATTTTTGTCGGTTTTGGCTGGAGTGACCCGGCGTTTTTCACTCTGCTGACCATACTGAGCTATCGGCAACTCGCCCAGCAATAACGTAGTGACGAGCGCCTCTTATGATTAGGCGCATCGTCCTTGTCTCGCCTTTCATCCATTTACTGCGTAGAATACGCGCTCTTTTCCATCCCCAAACATTGATAGGCAGACAAGTTTGCACACAGTAGAACAACTAAGAAATGGCCAGCTGGCAGGCATTCTGCGCCTTCAGCTTTCTGAGCAATTAACTGAGTTACCACGAGAGATCTTAACGTTATCTGACAGCTTAGAGATCCTCGATGTGTCCAACAATCTACTGTGCGAACTGCCAGAATGGCTGACCGAGCTTACCCAACTCAAGATTGTTTTTGCTTCCAATAACCGCTTTACCCGTCTTCCTTTGGTGCTCGGCCAATGTGAACGGTTAGAAATGGTTGGCTTTAAGAGCAATCAAATTGTCCGTGTGGCGGAAGAATCTTTACCAGAACAACTCCGCTGGCTGATTCTGACCGATAACCAGATAAAGCAGCTACCAGAATCTTTGGGCCACAGACCACGACTGCAAAAACTGGCGTTAGCGGGTAACCAGATCACGGCTCTACCAAAGAGCTTTAAAAATTTGTTTAATCTAGAGCTAGTCAGGCTGTCAGCCAACCAACTCGATGTGTTTCCTCAAGTCTTGCTTGAGCTGCCAAAGCTGGCTTGGATGGCGTTTGCGGGCAACCCATTCTGTGAGCGTCTGTCGCATAACGAAAGTGTCCCTCAGATCTCATCGGCCAGTTATTCACTCAATCACGTGCTTGGCCAAGGCGCTTCTGGGGTTATCTCACACGCAGACTGGCTCGATAGGGATTTTGATTTCCCTGCAGAAGTCGCGGTAAAAGTGTTTAAAGGCGAAGTAACCAGCGACGGCTACCCGCAAGATGAGTTGCAAGCTTGCCTGCAGGCAGGGCTACACACGAATCTAGTCAAATCGATTGCACAGGTGAACGAAGATGATCACCTTGCGCTGGTCATGGAGTTGATCCCATCGGATTATTTTAATTTGGGATTACCGCCGACTCTGGATACCTGCACGCGTGATGTATTCAAACCGGAATTGACCCTTAGTGTCGAAAAGATCGAATACATCGTTGATCAAATGCTCAACGTTTTCAGCCACCTGCATGACAACAAAGTCTGCCATGGTGATTTGTATGCCCACAACGTTTTGATCAATCGACAAGGTGAGATGATATTCGGCGATTTCGGCGCCGCCTCAGTGTACGACTATCTGACTGATGCTCAGCAGCAAGGTGTACGCCGCGTTGAGGCCAGAGCTTTGAGCCACTTTATTGAGGACTTACTGTCAGTTTGCGATCATAACGACATAGGCAGCACCAGTTACCAACGCTTAAGTAACATGATGCGTTTGGCGGGCTAACGAATGTATGGGTGAGTCACTTTGGCTCACCCGATTTGATCGATTTCGTCTTGTAAGGCTTCCAGCTGTTCAAGAATGGCTAAAAATTTCTCTCCGAACTCTGTCACCTGATACTCCACCCTTGGTGGCAACTCGTTATAAATCACTTTATCGAGTATTCCAAACTCCACATTGCGCTTAAGACACTGGTTCAACACCTTCGTCGATAGCCCCTCAACATTGCGCACCATTTCTCCCGGTCGATTTACCCCTGCAGCGAGTAATTGATAGACCGTTAGCGACCATTTGCAGCCATAGATTGCTTCCACCATTCGCGCGCTGCTTTGGGGGCAGTTTTTCTCGTAAAAAGTTTTTCTTTGTTATTCATAAAGATGGACCAAAAAGTACCTACCCTACTGATTTGTACTTACTATTCAGTGATTTACATTGCTCCTAATATTAGCATGTCCGAATCAATCAGGAGAAAGAAAAATGACATACAGTAATCACGGTACCGCACTCATCATCGGTGGTTCGAGCGGCATGGGTTTTGAAACCGCCAAGCTACTGCTACAAAATCAAGTCCCAGTCACGCTAGTAGGCAGAAGTGCCGACAAGCTCGCACAGGCGGCTAGCGAGCTTGGTGAGTTGGGCATGGTAAAAACGCACCAGGTAGATTTGTATAATGCTGACTCTGTCTCGCAACTTGTACAGGAAATCCAAGATTCCCAGCAAACCATCGGCTATTTGGTCAATGCCGCGGGTTACTTTAATCCCAAAGCCTTCATTGACCATACTGAACAGGATTATGATCGCTACCACCAGCTTAATAAGGCGATATTTCAAATCACGCAGGCCGTTGCGCAAAAGATGATTCAGGCCAACCGTGGTAGTATTGTCAATATTGGTTCCATGTGGGCGAAACAAGCGATTAAAGCCACACCTTCTTCCGCCTACTCGATGGCTAAAGCGGGTCTGCATGCACTGACTCAGCACTTGGCGATGGAGTTGGCTGATTACAATATTCGAGTCAACGCTGTCTCGCCAGCCGTGGTCAAAACGCCCATCTATGAAGCGTTTATTGACCCTAAAGACGTCGATCAGGCTTTGGAAAGCTTTAACGATTTTCACCCGATAGGTCGAGTCGGAACCGCGACGGATGTGGCGAACAGCATCAGCTTTTTACTTTCGGATCAGGCGAGCTGGGTGACAGGCGCTATCTGGGACGTGGATGGCGGCGTGATCGCTGGCCGTAACTAATGCATATCAACCTAAGGAGTAACTGATGCTCAATATGAACTTTGCCCAGCGCGTCGTCATTGATACTGAGTCGATGCCTTGGGTTGCTAGCCCAGCCAAAGGCGTTTGGCGCAAACCGCTAGAGCGAGAAGACGCGGAATCCGGTCATACAACCAGTGTCGTCCGCTACGATGCGGGCTCTCGTTTCAACACGCATCCACATCCAATGGGAGAAGAAATATTCGTCTTGGAGGGTATCTTCTCCGATGAACAGGGGGACTACCCCGCAGGCACCTATCTGCGTAACCCACCCGGCAGTCAACACGCTCCTTTCAGCGATCAAGGCTGTACCATCTTGGTGAAACTGAATCAGTTTGATGAGAGAGATAACGCGAGCATCAGAGTGAACACCCACATGCAAGCTTGGTTACCTGGAATTGGCGGCCTTGAAGTGATGCCATTGCATGAGTTCGAACATGAACACGTCGCTTTGGTGAAATGGCCAGCGGGAGAAAGATTTCAGCCGCATCGACATTTTGGCGGTGAAGAGATCTTTGTCCTATCAGGAGAGTTCGCCGACGAACATGGCCGCTACCCAAAAGGGAGCTGGTTACGTAGCCCACATATGAGCGAGCATTTTCCTTTTGTTGAGCAGGAAACCATCATTCTGGTCAAAACAGGGCACTTGCCCTTATTACGCTAAATGATTCGATAACATGGCCATCTGGTTAACTTAGATGGCCAGTTCAATCACCCTATTTTCCACCAGCGATATCGATGAACGAACCGGTCACAAACGACGCTTCGTCAGACAGCAGCCATGCGATCGACTGAGCAACCTCTAGTGCCGTACCACCACGCCCAAGCGGAATTTGAGAAGCGAGTCGGTCTACACGTCCTGGTTCACCGCCATCGGCGTGCATCTCAGTGTAAATGCAGCCCGGCCTGACGCCATTGACTCGAATATCACGTTCAGCCAGCTCTAGAGACAAACCTTTAGTTAAGGAATCCATCGCTCCTTTCGATGCGGCATAATCGACATATTCAAACGGAGCTCCCGTTCTTGACGCTGCCGAAGAGACGTTGACAATAGCTCCTGACGCATCCAGTTGATTGATAAACGCTTTGCAGCACAGGAAACAACTCACCACATTGGATTCCATCACCTGTCTAAATCGGCCTACATCGACCTTATTCAATGTCGTTTGCTGGAACAATACACCGGCGTTGTTCACCAGATGAGTCACCACACCAAAACGAGCCTTGACGACACTGAACATGGTTGCAACTTGATCTTCATCCGACACATCCGCCTGAAGCGCGAACGCACGACCACCCGACTGAGTTATCGCCTCCACCACCTCATCAGCACGCTGGTGGTTTTTAAGATAATTGACACACACCGCGTAGCCCTGCCGCGCAAGAAGCTTGGCGGTTTCTGCGCCAATTCCTCTTCCCGCTCCTGTAACGATGACCACTTTATCCATCTGCTCGTCCTTTCCTTATCTTTTCTATTAGGTTGGTTTTACACTGTAAAATGCGTTGGTTCCTGCATTTTCTCCACACCACTCATTAAACGCTCAACCAGTAAGGTCAACGCCTTAGGTTGGTAGCGCCTTTGTTTATACACCAGATACGCCTGTCTCACACTACGCTGATACTGAGGCAATACTCGGACAATATTCATCCCTTCATGAACATGCCTAAATGGTAAAGAAGCCACGCCTAACCCTTTTTCAACCGCGCCGCATACCGCCAATATATCGTTAACAATCAACTTAGGTTTGACCGTCATGACATCAACCAAACGTTCCTGTTCGTAAACCGAGATATCTAATGCATGATCGACACTGACCCAATCCAGCTTGCTGAGCTGCTGTAAATCTTTCACATTCCCCACTCGCTTGATGTATTCAGGGCTGGCAAAGAAGGCATGGCGAGCTGTAAACAAAGGCCTGGCTATCATGTCGTTCATCTCTGCCAAATCGAAGGTGATCAATAAATCTCGGTCAGTTTGGGGAACGGCTTGCTCCTGGCTTAGCACCAAGTCGAGCGAGACATTGGGGTAATCAACCAAAAACTGTTCAACGACATCGCCCACAAAAGCACGGTAGAAGTTGTGTGGGATCGCTAACTTTATCTTGCCCGAAACTTGCTGCGTATCTGAGACCACTTGACCAAAGCCAGACTCGATCGACTCCATACCGCTCTGCAACACCTCAAACGCCTGTACGCCACTTTGTGTTGCGACCAGTTCCCTGCCCTTCTTCTCAAGCAAACGGATATTCAGACGCTGCTCTAACGCCGAGAGACGGCGCGACATGGTTGATACTGGCAATTGCAGTTTCTTAGACGCCGCCAGCAAAGAGCCTTCTTCGACAACGCAACAGAACAAATAAAGGTCATCGATGTTTCCAAATATGGAATTCATGCTTCTAAACCTGCTTATTTTTTTCACATATGGCTAGTTATATCCTTAGTGACAACATAAGAACAAGCAGAAGAGGCGAAATATGAGTCGCAAACATTTTTGGATTTCAGCCCTACTTTCTTCACTGACTATGGCCGCCATCATGTCTGGATTAATTTCTGGCTATAAACTTGGCTTTGGTAGCGAATGGCCAGCGGTCTGGCTCGACAGTTTTATTCTTGCATGGCCAGCAGCACTTGTACTCAACCTGACCGTACTGCCGCTAATACGTAAGCTCTCAAGTTGGCTAGCTGGGGTCGGTGTTGTATCGCAGGCCCAATGATTGCTTTGTGAGCGATAAGGGAGCGTCTGATTTGCTCCCTCTTCTACGATTTTGAAATGGTTATGGAATGATGATGTCGCGCAGTTGCTGTTCTCTTTGAGCGGTGAGCCAATTCAGGCATTGCTCTTTTAACGACGGATGGGGCGCAGTCACTAAGCGACAGGTCGCATCTCGGTGCTTTATCCATTGCCTTTGTACCTCTCGTAACTCGAAAGACTGAGGTTTTGGCAACATAGACTCTGGTGATGGCAGCTTGAGATAGTTCATCACCTCTTGATAAGTCGCATTGAGACGCTTATCCGTTTCAACCAGAGGTGTAGGCACGCTCTCGATGTTGCCCCGAACCGCCCTTTCCAAAGCTTCTAGGTAATCGTTTTTCTGTTCTTGGATGGAATCCGATATCCACGCCGCTCTCCCAGTACCGCCATGCATTTCTTCTTGTTGCGCTTTAAGAGTAACAAAGGTCGTCATTTCGTTGTAAGCGGCCTCCATCAACCCCGAATACTGCCCTGAGAGTTGCGCATTCAAAGCACTTAACGCACTCTGACGACGAGTTTCTTGTTCTAGTGCATCTCTTTTAGCGCAATACCCAGCGCCTGCGCCACTGGAAATGTAATCGCATAGGTTAAAAGGCACCACTTGGTTGTCTTTCCAATGCTGATAATAGTCTTTGACCGCATATGACAGCTCAGCGGGAACCCACCCACCACGGGTGATGAGCCAGAAAACGAGCTCTGGATCGGGTTTGCCAAATACGCTACCTTCACGCGAGGCCTGTTCTGCCAGCTCCCATACATCATAAAATGGCCAGTCGCCATCTTCATCCTTTACGTCATACTGGACGAAAAACGCTTCAGCGTCCCGCTCAGGTAATTCTGCCGCATAGCGGATCGTTTGAACTTTTTGCTCTTCATCATAAAGCGATAAAGCGGGATTGTGTTGTTTGGCCTTCTGATAGGTCTCAAGCGCACTTTTAGGGTCTGACATTGATATACTGCCCGCTCTAAAAAACACCTTCTCAAGGTAGTTGTCTAGTGCCTCTTGATGACCTTGCAAAGCGGCTTGCTGATAGTGATAGACACTCTGCTGGTCAGACAGGATGTATTGGTAAGCGAGCCTGAAATGCGCCTCAGCACTGCCCTGCTCTGCGGCAACCATGTATAACGATTTGGCTTGCTCCTTTTCACCCTGTTCATAGAGTGTGTTGGCTCGTTCGAGCACATCCGTTTGTGCAGAAATAGCGGGAAATGCTACGCAGCAGCTAAGAAATATCGCGAGTCGTTTACTCATCTGTCGTCCGGTACCTTATCTAACCAGCATCTATTGAAAGCGTTTATTACCTAAAAGACAACGACTTGTCTAATCAGATGATGAGTTTTATCAGGGTTCAGAAACAAAAAAGGGATCACAAGGATCCCTTTTTAGCAATGCTTCAGCACATGTTAGTGTGCCTGAGATTACAGCTCAGCGTTGTGGTAAACCTGCTGAACGTCATCACAATCATCTAGCATGTCGAGGAATTTCTGGAATTTCTCTGCATCTTCACCCGCAACAGGCGTGTGAGTTTGAGGAACGAATGTAATTTCTTCAACATCAAGCGTTAGATCTGGGAAAGCGCCGTTTAGCGCCGTCTTCGTTTTGAAGAACTCAGTGTGAGGAGCGAATACCGTAATCACGCCATCTTCAAGTTCAACGTCAGTAACATCCACATCATCCATCATTAGCGTTTCTAGAATGATCTCGTCATCATCGCCTTTGAACTGGAATACCGCTTGGTGATCAAACATATGCGAAACTGAACCTTCAACGCCAATTTTCGCACCTGTTTTAACAAAACACTGGCGTACATCTTGGAAAGTACGGTTACCGTTATCTGTTAGACAATCAACGATAACACTAGTACCGCCAGGGCCGAAGCCTTCGTAACGTGCAGGAACGTAGTCTTCACCGCCGCCACCGTTAGCTTTATCAATCGCTTTGTCGATAACGTGTGCAGGAACTTGGTCTTTTTTCGCTTTTGCGATCAGGTGCTTAAGAGACAAATTCATGTCTGGATCTGCACCGCCATTTTTCGCGCACATGTAAATTTCTTTACCGTATTTGGAATAAACTTTAATTTTTGCGCCAGCTGTTTTCGCCATAGAGGCTTTGCGCACTTCAAAACTTCTTCCCATCGGGATGTTCTCTCTAATTCAATTTAACGCGAAGGATTTTAGCAAAAATCGAGACCATTTCAATTTCTCGGTATATTGCAACAGGAGGTCAGGCGACCCCCATCACTCGCTTGTACTTGGCTACAGATTCGAGAAAAGATGCTCGTTCATCTTCATCTCTGATTTTATTCGCTTGCTGATCAATTTCATCTGGCCCTGCTTTCGCTTCACGCAACTTCCAGACTAAAAATGAGGCCTGTTTATCAAGCTCAATTTTGTTTTTTTCATTGGCAGGGAGGGTAGATAAATTAATCGACATACAAAGGGCTGAATCTGCAAAAATATGGAAAGGGAATATAGCACATCCGTCACTTAAATGGACATCAAAGCACGACAAGTGCGTTAACTAAGATCAAAAAAAGAAAAATTAAGGGTGGCAATATGAGCCACCCTTACATCGATTATCACTGTCATCACACTAGTGCAGTATGCCTAGGTCTTTCGCTTCCTCTATGGTTAAGCCGCTTTCGCGAATCTCTCTTAATGCTTCAATACGACGACGAGCCTCCGCCGACTTAACACTTTTGGTTGGCTTCTGTGATTGTACTTCTTCCGTGAAGTCCCACTTGTCTGTGATTTTCGTCATTTCATCATGGTCAATAGAATTAATGGACATTGTAACCTCCGAACAAACCATGCAAGGGACAGCTAATCTGTAGCAAAAGCTCGCCGCCCTTGTTAAGAATTTTAGCTTGATAATGTGATTGCGCTAATAGTTCGCACACAGTTAATGTTTTTTGTATAAATAAGCTTTGCGCATGGCCAAATGACGAAGTACATTTAAAAGATTACCCCTAGCCTTTTTAAGGCGATCCAGCTCTCACTTTCCACGCTGACGTCAGTGGAATTTCTCCTTCACAAATGACAAGCCTGTTCAGATACCAATCGTTTTTCGAGTCACTTCACTGTTTTAATCACGACTTCTTTTCAGTCAAAAATTAACAGTTAATGATAATCATTCTCCTTTATTTTTAAGTAAGTGTGATTATTAGTGATAAAGAGCTAACGCATGCGGTACATCACGACCCTATCATTCAGGTTCGTAATTTGTGCGTCGACTACATAACGGACAACGGCGACTTTCGTGCCGTGAAATCCGTCAGCTTTGATATAGGCAAAGGTGAAATATTTGGTCTTGCGGGCGAATCTGGCTGTGGTAAAAGCACGATCGCTTTTGCTATCAATCGCCTCCACAAGCCACCCGCGTTCATCTCTGGAGGGCAAATCCATTTCGACGGTCAGGATCTGCTTAAGCTTTCAGATCGCGAGATAAACGCGATTCGTTGGAGCGAAATTGCGATGGTTTTCCAAAGTGCAATGAATTCGCTGAACCCAGTTCTGCCCGTTCAGGAACAGTTTGCCGACGTGTTGCGCCACCATAAAGGCATGAGTGACCTTGAGGCTAAAGACCGAGCAGAAAAACTGCTGGATCTGGTTAACATTCCCCGCGAACGGTTAAGCGAATATCCTCACCAGTTCAGTGGCGGCATGCGCCAGCGACTCGTGATTGCGATTGCGTTATCGCTTAGCCCAAAACTGATCATTATGGACGAACCCACAACCGCACTGGATGTCGTAGTACAACGTGAGATCCTGCAGCAAATCTATCAGTTGCGTGAAGAGTTTGGTTTCTCAGTTCTGTTCATCACCCATGATCTGGCACTAATGAGCCAGTTGTGTGATCGGATTGCCATTATGCGCCATGGAGAGATCGTTGAAGTCAATCAATCGGCTCAGATCCGTAACCATCCTCAACACCCTTACACACAGAAACTATGGGCGTCATTCCCCAATATTCATCAAGGTAAGCATCACGCACAAGGAGCGACGGTATGAGCCAGCCGATTATCCAACTCAACAATGTTGTCAAAGAGTTCACGATTGGCGGTGGTTTCGCCGCGCAAGATAGATTTAAAGCACTGCAAGGCGTCAGTTTTAGTCTCCACAAAGGCAAAACTCTGGCGTTGGTCGGTGAGTCCGGTTGTGGAAAAAGCACCTGTGCCCGCTTGATCACCAAAGTCCACTCGGCCACATCAGGAGAGATCCTGTTTAACGGCAACAACATTGAACAGATCCAGAGCCGAAAAGCCCTGCTTGATTATCGCAGTAAAGTGCAAATGGTGTTTCAGGACCCGTTTGGCTCACTTAATCCAACTCATACCATTGCTCACCACCTCACCCGCCCACTTAAGATCCATAAGCAGGTTAAGAGCAGCCACGCCATCCCGGAACGATTGACTGAGTTATTGGACTTAGTCGAACTCGCTCCAGACACATTAGAAAAGTACCCTCACCAGTTAAGCGGAGGCCAGCGACAACGGGTGAATTTAGCGCGAGCACTAGCAGTTGGCGCGGAAGTGATATTGGCTGATGAGCCGACGTCGATGCTTGATGTCTCGATCAGGCTTGGCGTTCTGAACCTGATGCAACGAATGAAAAAAGAACTGGGTATCGGCTTTTTGTACATCACACATGATTTAGCGACCGCTCATTACATCGCGGAAGAAACCGCCGTCATGTATAAAGGACAGATTGTTGAGTGGGGTGACACACAGGCGATCTTAACCGATCCGCAACATCCTTACACCAAGCTGTTGATCTCTGCGGTGCCGGATCCTGATCTGTCGTTTGGCAACCTGGTCAAGAGTGAGCCAAACTACTCTGTGGACGCAGATCAAATTCGCGCGACCAGCGCGGTAGTGCAACAAGGCTTTGATCAAATTGGTCCAAATCATTTTGTAAAACATTGGGTTAAAGCGGCATGATGACGCTTGAGAACTGGGTCTCACACATCGACAACTGGTACCAAACACAGAAGCATGATCAAGGTATTGAAGGTTTAGTACTGGGTGTGCCTGACGAAGTTTGGGGTCCAGAGATTAGCGAATTACAAAGTAAAGCCATTGCCTGCTGGTTGGATGCTTGTCTGCGAGTTTTCCATTTTGAGCGCTACTCACAACCTGATAAGGCTTACCAGTATCTGCAACTCGCCTACAGCAAACTCCAATTATGCGCCTGCAAAAGCGATACAGAGTTATTGTTAAAAGATTGGTGCATGAGACGACTGCAAAACCTGGCGGTGCTCAGTTTAGAGTTTTGTAATCAACGTCCCGAAGCACACTGGCAAACTCAGTCAAATCAGATGATTGAGTCACACGTCCAGTTTATGGCCGCACAAAGCTGGAATGAACCTCGGAACGATGATCAAGACTTATCCGCACAGTGTCATTGATCGTTTGAATGGCAGTGTTGCGAAGACCGTGGTGATATTGTTGAGATGTTCAAACACAGCGATCTTCTTGATTTATCTGCGGTTGATTTGGATGATCGCAAAACCAATAGCGCTCACAACAAAACTCACTGTTTTTAGACTGACGGAACAATGATCAAGGTTTTGCCATGATCATGCTTTCAGTGGTTGAGGAATAGCAGGCAAAAAAAAGCGAGTTCTTAAGAACTCGCGAAATATTCAGAATGAATGTAACAATATGAGCCAATCTATCAGGGATAATCCAGATCCCTTATTCATCAGAAAGGACAAAAGGTTGTCTATTCGGGGTAAATGTTATCCAACTCAGTTGCAAACAATGTCAGTTCACTGTCAGGGGAATGTAGTAGATTTGTCTATTCACTCTAGGTGTGTAACAGGCTGTGTCACTGAGTAATCAAGGGTAAAAAAGCCAGCAATGGCTGGCTAATACGAAAGTGAGCGTTATCTTTAATCAGACTGCAACTTCGTCAAGCACTCTAAATACAGCTTCATCAAGATGTCCTTCATAAACCTGTTTACATATTTTGCGTCTCACTGCTAAGCCGGCGATCAGGCGTTCAATGGATAAATGCTTGTTTTCACTTTGGCCATTGTAAAGTTCAATCAGCTTGCTAAGTGTCTCGTATGGAATGATCTTTTCCCCTACTCGAAGGAAATCAAGCTTCTCAATGAGCTCCTGACACTCTTCTTGAATTGAATTGTGAGAATGACCAGTCATCGCTGCTAAAGCCGTTATAGAGCGTTCTAGAGCCTCTGGTGAGGTATATTTAGATAGAGTAATAGTGATTTCATCCGCGTTAATCTCAACAAGATGCTTGCGAACTTTTACTCGACGGCCCAATTTCCCTTTAGGCGATCTTTGTTTACGTTGAATTGGCTCGAACTCGCCATCAATGATCTGAGACATTTCATCCAATTGCTGTTTTGTCACCATTTCATTGCGTAGCGGGTTTGGTAAAGTGGGCGCCATATTGCGTTTACCAGCATTGGTCGTGCGGGCACGAGAATAACGAAGGACTTCTTCGGCGTCGCACTTAATGTCAAGCTGATAATCTTTGATCTTACCGCCCTCTTCAATCGTCGAGATCGTCAGGTGGTAACCCCAGAGGTTTACCTCAAACAGTTCTTCTGTCCTCTCTCCTTCAGATAATCTCTTCAATTCGCGGATCAAATCCATAGAAAATCGACGCCACTCTATGTTGCGCGCCAATTTCTGATTGAGCGTGCTGAGTAGCATAACATCCGTATGACGGCGTGACATTCGGCTTCGGAAATAGCTATAAAGCTGGAAAACTAACGTATGTTGTTTCAGGATTTCCGGTGGAAAGAGGAAAAAATAGTCCCGAGTCAGCAATTCTTCGTAAAAGGACGGCTCCCAGACCAAGATATAGAGGTTTGGCTTAATACGAATTTCGCCATCTGCACCTTCTGTTGGCGCTTCCTCTGAAGCAGTAATGGTTCGAGCTAAGAAACGAAAACGATCACTCTTAAAGCCTTCTGGCATGTTCTCACTCAACCAGCGCCCTGTAAGTTCATGTAATTGAAAATCGGTAAATTCGATCCTATCGATGCTGTCGCGGATCGAATCACGCGCCGGACCACTGTCTTTCTTGCCACGCAGTGACAAAATATCGGTAATGTAGAGTGGCGTTTTATTTGGTGCCTGCTTCGCATCTAACTGGTACTGATGCTGATGATGATCGTGATATTGAACGGTCAGAGTAAACAAGGCAAACAACGTCATAAGATCATCTACCGTCATGATGTTCTTCGAAGAGCGCGTTTCGATCACGGCTTTAGTACCCGAGATCGACACCATACTTTTCTGATACTGCTTACGCGTACGAGGAGGAGCTAAAGCCTGATCAATAATGCCAGCCCAGTTGGTGGGTGACACAACAAACTGGTCTGCTTCATCTTTCATTGCTGGTGGAGTGTTCAGACCATACTCATTCAACAAACGTTTGTTAACGTGAGTCTGCGCTAACGCTTTAGAGCGTTTTTGCTTTTCGCTCTGTTTTACCGATTCGGTCATAAGGCTAGTTGCGCCAAGTACTGAGATCAGTTGGTTGGGGTTCACAAAACGATGTAGCATTGTTTTTCCTGCGAGACCCTCTTCAAATCGAACTGGAACTTGCTGGAACAAACCGATGTTCACAGCAGCGCGTAATCGTTGCTGGATCGCTGCTCTAGTCAGTTGACCATCTGTTGCTTCAATCAGTTCTGTCGTAGAGACTAGGCCATCTTTACTACTGAAGCCTTGTAGAGAGATGAGATTCAGAAGTTCAACTATGCTTTTAGTGACCCCTTTGAAGTGTTGATACTGTTCAATCCAATTGACTGCGGCTTCAGACACTTCAAACATGTGCCCATCTTTATGGCTCCTAGGAGCTTTGATCAATACTTTTTCTTCTGAGCTCATTTATTATGATCCGTATCACAATGGCCGTAATATCGCTATGGTTCCGAAAGGATAAAGAAAAATCGATCATAAATAAAGGGAAAACTTATTGTTTTAATAAGCTGATCTTTATGATTAAAGTGATCTTAAATGATTATATGATCTATTGATCTGAGTGTAGTGTCGCTTTTAAGTTAATGTAATTTAAAGTGTTTTTTTATCCACCGTTGAAAGCATGATCATGAGTAGTTCGAAACGATGATCATAACTAGAGTGAAAGCATGATCAATATTATCCAGAACGATGATCAATAGAAGCTCGAATGCATGATCATTAGTTCTTCAGAAGCATGATCATCGTGCACTCACACTTTATCCACAAAGAATATTCACTATTAACTAGACATGCATATAGAGTAATGCATTTTTGTACAAATAAGTACGAAACGATGATCAAGGTGTTCTTGATTCGTGTTGAAAATGGCTCATAAATGTCGCTTTATTCATCAACGTGAAATCCGTTTGACATCTTTGTGTTGATTGACATCGATTTCATTCCCTGACTTAGTGTATGAAAGCATGATCAAGATAAAAGCCGATGTACGATACATCACGAAGTGGGTTCCTCGATTGATGTTCAGAATTGGTCATATTAGTTTAATCCCTTAGTTCATCTGCACTCTGCCGTAACTTAGTACGATATTTTCATGCTTCCGAGGAACAAACGAGCTTGATCATTGATCCGTACTATGATCATTTTAAATTATGCGTATGAGTCCTTGAATCATGTCTATTTTTACCTTGATCATGGTTCCTCTCTCATGATTTACATTCGAAAGCATGATCAAAGGAGTTACCTTGATCATGCTTTCAGAGAGTGAATTTATCGCTCATCTAGAGTACTAATTCGAAAAGCTTGTTTCAGTCGTACTCGCTGTGTATGTCATCAGCAAGTAAGGTTATTCGCAATCGGAATTACACTGGCCGTAAATCATACGCAGATATCAATCGTTCCGAGAAAATAAGACGGTTTTTAGTGGCTATCAAGTTTACAATGTAAATATGTGACATTGTAACACTTTTATTGTGGGAGATTCTTACAGGGTTATTTCACTATATTTATGGTTAAATATTGACAGGTTTTATTGAGGATTCATTAAATCGATTGAAAATTCTCTTATTAATGTGATTGTTGTCGATAAATGCATGTTCACCTTTTCGTTGTTTTTGGTTTGTTATGCTGTACAATTGACAACAGTCACTAATAATGGAATTTGGCAATGAAAAGAGAACAGACAATCGAAAGTCTCATTCAGCTGGCTGAGCAAACGGCTCAGGTTCAGGCCGACCGCATTGAGATTGTTTTAGAAGAGCGCAGTGATGAGCATTTTCCACCAATGTCGAAAGCTTTGATGGAAACTCGTTCAGGTCTGACTCGCCGTAAACTGGATGAGGCCATCAGTAAACTTGAAGAATCCGGGCATCAGTTTACTAAGAATAATGCAAACCATTATTCAATTTCGCTGCAAGAAGCGCATATGCTGATGGACGCTGCAGGTGTAGCAAAATTCCATGAGCGTAAGAAAAATAATGACAATAAACCTTGGATCATTAACGTTCAAAACCAGAAGGGTGGCACTGGTAAATCCATGACGGCCGTGCATCTAGCCGCATGCTTAGCGTTGAATTTAGACAAGCGTTACCGAATCTGTCTGATTGACTTAGATCCTCAGGGCTCGCTACGGCTATTCCTTAATCCGCAAATTAGCCTGACTGACCACGATAACATTTACTCAGCTGTGGATGTCATGCTCGACAACGTGCCTGAAGGCGTTGAAGTCGACAAAGAGTTTCTGCATAAAAATGTGTTGCTGCCCACTCAGTACCCGAACCTGAAAACCGTATCAGCGTTCCCAGAAGACGCAATGTTTAACGCGGAAGCGTGGCAAAACCTGTCACAGAATCAGTCGTTGGACATAGTCAAACTACTTAAACAAAAGCTGATTGACCAAATTGCTGACGATTTCGATATCATTATGATTGATACGGGACCACACGTTGATCCTTTGGTCTGGAACGCGATGTACGCCTCCAATGCTTTGCTGATCCCATGTGCGGCAAAACGCTTAGACTGGGCGTCAACGGTTAACTTTTTCCAACACCTGCCAACAGTCTATGAGATGTTCCCAGAAGATTGGCAGGGACTAGAGTTTGTTCGCTTGATGCCGACTATGTTTGAAGATGACAACAAGAAGCAAGTGGCAGTTCTGACCGAAATGAACTATCTATTAGGCGATCAAGTGACAATGGCCACTATTCCACGTAGCCGTGCTTTTGAAACTTGTGCTGATACTTACAGCACTGTGTTTGACCTGACAACGGGCGATTTCGAAGGTGGTAAAAAGACCTTGGCGACAGCGCAAGACGCTGTTCAAAAGAGTGCGTTGGAACTAGAACGTGTCCTACACAGCAACTGGTCATCACTAAATCAGGGGTAATGAGACTATGGCAATTAAGACTTCAGATTTAAACGCAAGATTGTTTGGCAAGGCGAACAAACGCCACGTCGCCACCCCTCAGGAAGCACAAAAGGCGGCGAAAGATCAGGCTCAGGTTATTGAGCTCTCTGTCGCTGGTGAAGACGTAGTGACCTTTGAATTAGTGCGTATTCCGGCTAATCAGGTTGCACAAGATACTGTCGTGTTTGCTGAAAATGCTCGTGAGCAATCGTTTCTGAATGAGCACGCGTTATCCGATGTACTCGCTACGTTGAAAGAGCGCGGTCAGCAATATCCGGCAGTCGGTCGTAAACGTGATGATGGTAAAATCGAAGTGCTCGATGGTAGTCGTCGTCGCATGTCATGTATCTTGGCTGATAAAGATTTTTTGATTTACGTTGCTGAAAACATCAACGGCGAGCATGCAAAATTCCTGTCTGATGTCGCTAACGCGCACAAGCCGCTGTCTTTGTATGAGAAAGGCAAAGAGATGCAGGCTAAATTGGAAAGTGGGGAAGCGGAAGATCAGAAAGCACTGGCAAAAATGTTCCAATGCAGTGAGGCTTTGGTGAGTGGGGCATTAAAAGCAGCCGATTTGCCGCTCACTTTACTTCAAGCTTACCCAAATGTCGCAGACTTAGGCCGTCCTACTATTGTTAAGTTGCATAAGCAGTTTAACGAGCTGAGTAGCGCGAACCGCAGTAAACTTTTGGACAAATGCCAGTCAACCGATGGTTTCGTCTGGCAACGTAGCCAGGCTCAGGGTGTGGCTCGTATCACTAAAGAAGTATCCGAGACCATTGAGCAATGGATTGAAGCGCTTGCACCAAGCAAGCGGCCTACCACTCGTAAAGTTGATCTCATTAAAGGAAGAGCGAGCTATAGCCGCAAAGGCGCTGATCTAGCGCTTAACCTGAAGAAAGTCGACGATACCACTATGCAGGAAATCCTAGATTTTGTTTCGTCTAAATTGAAATAACATCAGTCAGTACATGAAAGCCGCGAAGAGCGGCTTTTTTCTATATCTCATTTCTCGTTCCAAGTTGTTATAATTCGCATACATTCTGAAACCGGACAACGGTCCATGCGCGATTATTTCTCTCAGCTAATGCATTCTGCTCGTACGGCTAATCATAGATTCGGTGTTGTGCTCAAAGGGGATGAGCTTTGGCAAAAGCAAACTCTATCGACGATTAAAGACTTGTATGCAGGAGCCAATATCTTTCAGCTTGGTGGTGACCTTTGTGTTGACAGTGACCAGCGCTATTGTGTGTCTTACAAACACGGGCTGCGGTTATTGGGGCAAGAGTGTTCACTTTTGGTGTGTGATTTGTCCTCAGAGTTTGATGCTAGCTCATTCAGTGCGGTACTAGGTTGTGTGAAAGGTGGGGGCGTAGTGGTGATTTTGCCACCGCCATCTGACTCTGCTTCCCTAGCCACACAGTGGCTAAATTCCGCATTAGAGCGTTTGATTTGTATCGAACAGGCTCAATCATTTCCGTCACTTCCTTTGGTTGAAAAGATTGAATCTACTCCCTTTCTGCAGCAAAACATCGCTGTTGAAAAGATTCGCAAAGTTGTCGAAGGCCATCGCAAACGTCCATTGGTCTTGACTGCTGATCGCGGAAGAGGAAAAAGTAGTGCATTGGGCATAGCGGCTGCTGAGCTGATGCAAACTCGCACCCTTCGTATTCTAGTGACTGCACCTAGCTTAGCTACCGTCACCCCTGTGTTTGAGCATGCTCAGCGATTGTTGCCTAGTGCGTCGTTGAGCAAGGGGAACCTTCGCTATAATGCTTCCTCACTCACGTTCATAGCACCAGATGAATTGATCAGACAAGAACCCAAATGTGATTTTCTTTTGGTTGATGAAGCTTCCGCGATTCCAATTCCTATGCTGAAAAAAATGGTTGAGCGACATCATCGCTGCGTCTTTTCTACCACGATACATGGTTATGAAGGATGTGGCAGAGGGTTTACGCTCAAGTTCCAACAATGGCTGAAACAACAAAGAGCTGGAACCGCATTTTATCATCTTGAACAACCTATACGCTGGAGTAAGGATGACCCTTTGGAAAATTGGTTGTTCGACACATTTTTGCTGAATGCGGAACTGACCCCGACAGAAACGGTTCTTTCATCTGATGTTAAACTCAGTAAGATTGATAAGACTCAATTGATAAGCAACCCCGAATTGTTGCGAACTTGTTTTGCTTTGCTAGTGAATGCGCATTACCAGACATCGCCGAATGACTTAATGTTGTTGCTGGAAGATGAGGCGATCCAGCTTTTTGCTGCATTCAATCATGGTGACTGTCTTGGGTGTATGCTCACTGTTTGCGAGGGGGAACTAGAGCCAACCTTGATAGAATCGATCCAGCAGGGCAACCGGCGACCTAAGGGGCACCTAGTGCCAGTGATGCTGGCAAACCAAATCGGAGTGGGGGAGGCTGCTCGCCAAGCCAGTCTACGAATCATGCGAATTGCTACTCATCCGGATTATCAGCAGCAAGGGATCGGCTCATCTATGGTGGAGCAGCTGTCTCTAGGTAGTGACGCGGCATTTATTTCTACCAGTTTTGGAGCGACTAGCGAATTACTCCAGTTCTGGTTCAAGAATGGATTCACAGCGGTGAAGCTGGGCATCCAACGTGACCAAGCAAGTGGCTGCCACTCTGTCGTGATGATAAAAGGGCAGCCAACCTGGCTACAAATTGCTGAGAACCACTTTGAGCAATCAATGCCCTATCTGTTAGGTGAAGCTTTTAATGATATTGAAACCGACATTGTACGTAATCTATTGCGTAAGGAAGATGCTTCCGACGAATTCGGAGGGTTCTTTGAGTTGATCGCTCGTTATTGCAAGGGAGGTGCTGGGTACGAATGCGTGGCTCCTTTTATTGCAAATATGTTGCTAGCCTCAAATACGGCATTGCAAAACAGTTCAGATTTAATGATTAGAAAATTATTGCAGCAGCGAAGCTGGCAAGAATGCGGTGACGAGTTCAGTTTGAGTGGAAGGAAGCAAACCGAGCAGCAATTGAGAATTGATATTCAGGTAATGCTCGATTTGATGACAGTGTAAAATGGACCAATTTACACTGTAAAAAGCCTCAAGCTCATTCACTGTTATGGCAACTCAGTAGTAACATTCAAGTAAAAGAGGAGAAACTTCTCCTCTTTTTTCATCGGTTACTTCATTTAGTTAGGGTAGTTACTTAGCTTTAGAACGGTCGAATTATTGGTTTCTCTTCTTGATGAAGGAGAGGCGTCTTCAATCTTAAAATTGGACAGTTGCTGAATGACACTTTTTACTTGTTCTTCCATTGATGTACTGTTACCTGACGCTTGTTCTACCAAAGCTGCGTTCTGCTGAGTCATACCATCCATTTCTTTAATCGTTTCATTTACTTTAGTAATGCGGTCACTTTGAGTAGAGGAACTGGCAGAAATGTCAGAGATCATGGTGTTGACTTTCTCTACGGCAGATACAATATCTTTTAGAGTTGAGCCAGATTCGTTAACCAATTCAGTACCTTCTTCTACTTTAGAGACGCTGTCTCGTATCAACTCTTTGATTTCTTTAGCCGCTTGAGCCGAACGTTGAGCGAGGTTTCGAACTTCTCCAGCCACAACCGCAAAACCCCGCCCTTGTTCGCCGGCTCTCGCCGCTTCAACGGCTGCATTAAGCGCAAGTAAATTGGTTTGAAAGGCTATTTCATCAATTACGCCTATGATGTCTGAGATTCGCTTACTGGAACTATTGATTTCCGCCATGCTGACTACTGCCCGGTCAACCACCTCGCCCCCTTTCTGCGCTTTTGTCTGGGCGTCGCGAGCCAGTTCTGTAGCTAAGTTCGCATTGTCAGCATTTTGCTTCACAGACTCTGTCATTTCTGACATAGATACGGAAGTTCGTTCTAGTGACGTCGCCTGATCTTCTGTTCGATGACTAAGGTTTACTACTCCACTTGATAGTTCACTGACAGAACTGCGAACAATTCCAGCAGACTGGTTGATGTTCTTAATCAATCCCATCAGGTTTTCAATACTGGCGTTCACCGCTTGCTTTAATATAGAGAACTCGCCTTTGTAGTGGCCTTTGACTGTACAGGTTAAGTCCCCATTTGCTAGTTTTGCTAGGACATTCTTGCTCTCATTGATAGGTTCCACCATGGCATCTAACGCTTGGTTCATCCCTTGTACGATTTGTTTAAAATCTCCCTGATGGAGTGAGGTATCAGCGCGGCTGTCTAGATTACCCTCTACGGCTGATGAGGCTAATGAATTGGCGTCGACCATCAGTTGGTTAATGGCCGAAATACAGGTGTTTAGATTGTTTTTAAGTTTATTGAAATCACCGTTGTAGTTTTCATTGATGGGTTGTGGTACGCGACCTTTCGCTATGTGGTCAACACAATCGGCAGCAACGGTAAGTGGTGTCACGACCGCGTCCAAGGTATTGTTGACACCTTGGATGATGGAGCGAAAGTCTCCTTGATGTTGAGAGACGTCTGCTCGTGCAGATAGATTGCCTTTGACTGCGGCATCCGCAAGCGCATTGGCATCAGTGATTAGCAAATTGATCGCAGAGATACAGGTATTGAGGTTATCCTTCAAACGATTGAAGTCACCTCGATAGTCATCCGTGATAGTCTCTGGTACCTGGCCAGCCGAGATTTTTTCAATACAATCTGCTGCCATGGTTAAAGGGCCTACAATTGCGTCGAGCAGCTCATTAATCCCATCTCCCAGCTCATGCATGAATCCGGTTAAGCGCGTTGTATCCAAACGTGTACTAAGTTGACCCGATGCGGCGGCTCGGATGACATTTTCGACTTGTAGCTCGGCGTCTCTCTGCTCTGTGAGATCCGTCCATTCAATCACGGTTCCTAGCCTAGTTCTGTTATCACCCAGAACAGGGTTAGCGATGACGTTGTAGGTACGATTATCTATGCTAAGTTCAATATCGATTCTAGCCTCTGAGCTATTCAAAATACGCTGATATTCATTCGTCTGATTGAAGTGACCGATGTTTGTCCCTAACAAATTAGTGGGATCAAATCCGCTGATGGATTTGCTAAAACTTGCCGCATTAGTATTGAACTCATTGAGCATTGCGTGATTGAGGTAGATGAGTTCATTGTTGTTATCTGCCACCATGACATTGGCTGAAACTTGGTCCAGTGCTTGTCGTATCCGGCTATTTTGTTCAGCTAAAATTCGCTCTTGTTCCATTCTCTCTTCTAGGCTGTGTTGCGCTTGACGCAGATTGTGTTGCATTTTGGACAGCGCCTTGAGCAACATTCCCGACTCATCATTAAAGTTATAACTTACCTGATTGTTCAGTTCTCCAGATGCGATGGAGTTCGCTATTTGTACAGCACTTGAAATGGGGGTGGTGATTGTTTTTTGTACAAAATAGACGGCCAAAGCAGTAAGAAGTATTGAAACTAAAGTTAGAATAATATCTTGTGTTAACAAGTATCTCGCTTTGTCTGCATAAGCTTGAGTAAGGGCAATAACATCGTTTGCTAATTTATCTTCAACTTGCTTGAGCATGTTGATTTTTGATGTTTGTGCGGTGAACCAGACGGAAGCATCAATACCAAAATTACCGAAAGTCCCTTTTCTTATCGCCACCTGACGATAAGCAAGTGTTTCTTCAATAATTGGTCCAGTCATAATCTCTTCGTAGACAGCCAATTGAGAGGGAGCGGCGAGCGTTTTAAAGACGTCCAAATAATTATTTTGAGCCGATACCAAGTTGAGGAAACGTTCGTATTGGCGTCCTTGAAATGTATCTGTTGAAAAGACATTCGTTAATACGGTCCGTTCTAATCCTGCCCGTTCTTTGCTTTGTAAGAAATTCACATATGCTGCAGCCATGGAACTGAGCTCACCACTTGAGCTGGCTTTAGATAAATGAACAATATCTGCAAGAAACAGGGCGTTCAGCTCGGTATAGAAACTAACAGCTTGGCTACTAGGAATATTTAGTGTGTCAATGGCAGATCTTGTTGATGCGATGTTGCCGAGTTCAGTTATTGAATGATTCAACTGACTTTCAAACGCCGAACCGTAGATGGCGGGATCAAACCTATCCATAAATTGCCGGAGTTGTTTTCTCTTCTCATTGACACTCTCACGTTGTTGTTGGAGTTCTTTGAAGAAACGTTGACCCCGGCTGTTAATGAAACCAGCGGATATATCACGCTCGTTTTGCAATTCATGAACAAGGGCGCTTGCTTTAACGGAAAACTCAGACAGCATCAATATATTGTTGTCTTCCTTGAGCAATGCCATATTTCCCATTACTTGAGTTTGGGAAAAATACACCAAACAAACAACGGGAATGACAACAATGGCTATTAACTTCCAACGTAGTTTTAGATCAGCAAAAAGGCTCATAGATTTATTCCTATGTTTCGTCTTACAAATCGCCAAGTGCGAATGTCGGTTATGTAAACGTAACGTAACAATCAAATATGAGCTTAGTTTAATAGGGTGTGGATTGCGCATTGCTTGTCTTGGAAATGTTACTTCTATCGACTACAGCTTGAGAAAACATCACACTCGTATGCGCAGATTTACAATGTAAACTTACCGTGTCGCTGGTTATTCTCGTATGTCGTACAGAACCAATAACGGATCACAAGCTTAAAAAATGTTTTTGATTTCTATGCCAATTGCCATTTATCTACAAAAAGAGTGTGGAAATTATTTCTGAGGTGCACACAAGAGTAAGTGACTAAAAAATAAAGTATTTAGCTATAGTTTAGCTAGCGACATATGATTTTTGATTCATAAAGTACTCGAGTGCGTTTGCTAAATGACTATTCCTTCCTAAACTCAAAAATAAGCGAACAGCTTCCATAACGGCTAGGAAAATATAAGAAAAGTGTAGGTAGAAACATGGAATGTTTACTTCCTGAGTCTCTAGACATTTCTACAGTGCTAGATACCACAACTCAGTATCAAGAATGGCTTGCAAACCAAGACACTATTCACTTAGACGCCACAGCAGTGGTGAGGGTGGATGCTGCAGGTATACAACTCCTCTCTTCTCTTTTTATTTCCGCAAAGAAGAATCAACGAGAAATTCAATTGCTTAAACCTAGTGAAGTTTTGCTCGAAGGCATTGAGACGCTGGGTTTACAAGACGTATTTGATTTAAAACTAAAGTCGGAGAGTAATCAAAATGACTAAGATTCTTGCAGTAGATGATTCTGTATCAATTCGTCAGATGGTAAGCCACACATTACGCGATGCCGGATACGAAGTAGAAACCGCCAACGACGGCCAAGATGCATTAAACAAAGTGGCGAGTAGCAAATTTGATGTGGTTATTTCAGATGTCAATATGCCCAACATGGGAGGGTTTGAATTAGTCAAAGCGCTTAGGGGCAAGCCACAATATAAATTTGTTCCAATCTTAATGCTCACGACCGAAACCAGCACCGAGAAAAAGCAGCAAGGTAAATCGGCTGGTGCAACTGGGTGGTTGGTTAAACCTTTCAATCCAGAAACGCTACTCAAAACACTAAAACGCGTTATTTAAATAAGATTAGTATTCATTAACAACGTCGTTTGGCAGGGAACCGCTCATGGCTTTAGATATGGAACAGTTGCGCAAGATGTTTTACGAAGAGTGTCGTGAAAATCTTGAAGTGTTGGAAGATGTGCTGCTTAATTTGGACGTGACCTCTATTGACGAGGAGTCCATCAATACTATTTTTCGGGCTGCTCACTCTATCAAAGGAGGAGCGGCCACGTTTAATTTGTTTGATATCAGTGAATTTACCCATTCCGTCGAAGCTTACCTAGATCGCGTCCGTAATAACGAAAGAGAGCTCACAGCTGGAACGGTGGATCTTCTTCTTAAAAGTGGTGACTGTATTCGAAGTATGCTCGAGGGGCATGAGCAGGGAAGCGAGGTTAATAGCGAATTACAACAAGAAGTCAGTGCTGAACTTCATCAATTGTTAGGCGAAGACGTATCTACGCCAGATTGCCAAACCACACAAACTAAGGTTTCGGCCGATGAGGCAGAAGAGCCTGAGACTGAGTCCACTCAAGGTGATTGGCATGTCATCTTTGAGCCTCATCCCGAGATGTTCTTTAGCGGCAATGATCCACTCAGAATTCTAAGAGAACTAAACGAACTTCATCCTTCCTGTGTGATCACTGTGATCACTGAATCTTTGCCTGATATTGAGGCCATAGAATCTGAGCTTTGCTATCTCAAGTGGCAAGCGCAACTAGCTGCCGAGGTCGAAGAAGCAGATATTCGAGAAATTTTCGAATGGGTGGAAGATGAATGTGAGCTGTCGATTGAATTCGTCTCACAACCCTCGACCGTCGTGAAGAGCAAACCATCAGAGTCAGTGGATCAGGAAGCGGCTGCTGCTAAAGATGCTCTCCCACCCGTTATGGCAAAAGCCGAACAGAAATCAGCCAAAGTGGCTAAAACTGAGTCTAGTGTCAGTTCTATTCGTGTTGATATCGACAAGGTAGATAGTTTGATCAATTTGGTTGGTGAGCTGGTGATTACCCAATCAATGCTTACTGAAATTGGCAATGACTTTACGATGGAAAAGCTTGAGAAACTCAAAGTAGGCTTGGCGCAGTTGCTCCAGAATAGCAAAGATCTGCAAGAAAACGTGCTCAACATTCGAATGTTACCAATGAGCTTTGCTTTCAGCCGTTTCCCTCGGTTGGTTCGAGATTTATCCAATCGCCTAGAGAAGCAGGTCGATCTACAAATTCAAGGTGAGCAGACTGAACTGGATAAAACCGTACTAGAACGCATTGTCGATCCTTTGGTTCATTTGGTTAGAAATGGGATTGATCACGGAATAGAACAACCTCAAACCCGATTAGAAAGAGGTAAAGAAGAGCAAGGTGTGATCAAGTTGAATGCCTATCATCAAGGTGGGTCAATCGTGATTGAAATTAAAGATGATGGAGCGGGTTTAGATTGTGACAAGTTGTGGAACAAGGCGACTGAAAAAGGTGTACTCGCACCAGATGCGCGCCGTGAAGACATGAGCGATAAGCAGATCATGAACTTGATCTTTGCGCCGGGTTTTTCGACCGCAGAAGAAGTGTCTGATATCTCTGGACGAGGTGTTGGGATGGATGTAGTCAGAAGAAATATTGAAGAACTCGGTGGTCACATTGAAGTTGAATCGGAATTGGAAGTGGGCAGCTGCTTCACGATCAGCTTACCTTTAACGTTGGCGATTTTAGATGGTCAGTTGGTCAAAGTGGCTGGTGAAGTGTATGTCATCCCGCTCTTAACTATAGTGGAGTCCATACAGATTGACCCTGAGTGTATCAAGGTTGCCTCTGGAGGCATTGAGTTATACCGCTTGCGCGAAGAAAACATTCCAATCCTGCGTCTCCAAGAAGAATTAGAGATGGGTCAGAGTGGTTCGCTAGATGAACGTATTCTTTGCTTTGTCGAGGCTGCTGGTAATCGGGTTGGGCTACTGTTGGATGAGTTGCTTGATCAACAACAGGTGGTCATTAAGAGCTTGGAGTCGAATTACAGTAAGGTGGCTGGTATTTCAGGCGCCACTATTCTTGGTGATGGTTCAGTATCGTTAATTCTCGACATACAAGGGCTGATCACCAATTTCCTCAATCGAGCATCAGACTCAACGCACAGCGGCTTGGCTGCATAAGGAGGCATGATGGAATCGATGGCAGCGGAACAGGTAGACTCTCGCCAAGCAATTGAAGCTAAGGCTCAAGCGGTATTAGAGCAAGTCAGCGAAGAGGGGGTGTCTGAAAGTGCGGACTTCTTAAGTTTTAAGCTTGCGGATGAGTTATATGGTGTTGAGATAAAAGATGTTGAGGAAATTCGTGTCTGGGAGCGTCCAACACCGATACCGAGAGCACCACAGTATGTGAAGGGAGTAATAAATCTACGTGGAATGATTGTTCCAGTTGTGGATTTGCGAAGTCGATTTGAAATTGGTGAATGTGAATATCTGCCAAGTACGGTTGTGATTGTTTTGCGTTTTCAGGCAGAAGAGAACGAGCGTTTGATGGGCCTAGTGGTTGATGCAGTGAGCGATGTCGTTAGCCAAGGGCAAAATGAGCTTTATCCAGGAGTGGGTGAGTCGGCCGTGACTCCTTATCTTCAGGGGTTAATCAATGTCGGTGAGCAAGTCATGTCGCTACTCAATACCGAAGAGCTCCTCAATATAGACAGAATTTTGAGGAGCGTTTCATGAGTATTCCCTATGAATTTTTGAGCTTTGTCTTAGGGGGAGATGAATATGGCGTGCCTATTTTGGATGTGCGTGAAGTTCGAGGTTGGAGCTCTGTACGAGAAGTCCCTAACTCTCCAGATTACATGATCGGTGTTTTGGAGATTCGTGGAGAGTATGTCCCCATTGTTGATTTACGAGCTCGCTTTGGATTGCCCCCAGCAGAGATCAGCGCTACCACGGTGGTGATCGTTCTCAATGACGCAGATATGCATCCGCTTGGCATCATTGTTGATGGTGTCTCAGAGGTTTATCCATTAACCGATGAGCAAATAAAGCCCGCACCGCATGTATCTCATACCGTTGATCATAGCTATATCAGAGGTATCGCCTCTGTTGAAAATGGTCATCTGATTTTAATAAAACTTGAGGCTCTGTTTGATGTTTCAGAGCTTGTTGTACCTGACCAGAACGAAGAGAGTTGGGCCTAAATACGTCAAACGAAGCAACCAGTGAGAGGTGACTCATGGCATTTTGGAATCGGAAACCACAACCTGCTGCAGAGCAATTTTCATCCATTGCGCAGGATAGTTTAATGGAAGACTACGAGCCGGAAAGTAATCAAGGGTTATCGAAAGATCAACTCTTTTCTGCATTGAATGCCGCTCAAACAGCACTGATGATGATCGATAGGGATTTTAACATCACCTACGTGAATCAAAAATCACTGGACTTACTGAAAATGCACGAGACGCTGTTTCAGTCGCTGTGGCCAAATTTTCGTGCCGATGAAAAGTCTTTAATCGGCTATTGTATTGATGGATTTCACTCCAATCCAGCGCATCAGCGCCAAATGCTTTCCAATCCTTCAAATCTGCCTTATACCACGACCATTGACGTCAAAGATGTAAAAATTGAGTTGAATGTCGGCGCCATCATAGACGGACAAGGTAACTACGTTGGTAACACACTAGAATGGGCTGATGTGACGGCGGCGATTGCCCAGCAAGATGATATTGCTAGGTTGCAAGCAGCGGTTGATCAAGCCCAAACGGCCATGGTGATGATAGATCGTGACTTCAACATCACGTATGTCAACCAAGAAACCCTCAAGTTATTTGGTAAACACGAGGCGACATTACGAACAGTATGGTCAGGCTTTACGGCTTCAGAAGAGTGGCTGATGGGGCGTTGTATTGATGAATTTCATAAGAACCCTGCTCATCAAAGGCAATTGCTGTCGGACCCATCGAATTTACCATATAAGACCGATATTCAGATTGCAGAGTTAATCATAGAGTTGAATGTCGCTTCGATTACTGATTCGCAGGGCAATTACATTGGTAATACTTTAGAGTGGTCAGATGTCACCGCCATACGTGCTCAACAAGACGATGTGGCAAGGCTACAAGCGGCGGTTGATCAAGCTCAAACTGCGATGGTAATGATTGATCGTGATTTTCTTATCACTTATGTCAACAAAGAAACCATTGATCTTTTTGGCCAACACGAGTCTAAGCTTCGGACGGTTTGGTCTGGCTTTAGAGCATCTGAAGAGTGGTTGATGGGCCGTTGTATTGATGAGTTTCATCACAATCCAGCCCATCAAAGGCAGCTACTTTCTACACCAAATAATCTTCCTTATAAAACGGATATTGATATTGCAGGTATCAAAATAGAACTTAATGTTGCTGCGATTACTGACGCGCAAGGCAACTACATCGGTAATACTCTCGAGTGGCGTGACGTCACCGAAGAGCGTGAAAAAGAGCAGGAAGTCGGTCGTTTAGCCTCGGCGGTCAAAGGCATGACGACGAACCTAATGATGGCTGACAAAGATGGCATTATTCAGTATCTCAACCCAGCATTGGCCGCGTTACTCAAGTCCAGAGAGAGTGATTTACAACAAGCGCTACCAGGATTCGATGCTAGCAATCTGGTCGGAAAAAATATTGATGTCTTCCACAAGAACCCGAGTCATCAGCGAAACATTATCAATAACCCTGACCGCTTACCGTTTAGCTCAAATATTGCCGTGGGTGGTCTTGAGTTTAATTTAACCTGTATTGCCATGCATGACGCGCAAGGCAATTACATTGGCCCAGCCTTGCAGTGGGAAGATATTACCGAGCAGCAAGATGGTCAGCGTCAGGTTGAAGCATTAATCCAACGCGCCATCTCCGGTGAGTTAAACGAGCGAATTGATACCTCTGTTTACAGTGGCTTTATGAAAGAGTTGGGGGATGGGATCAACAACCTACTTGATACCATGGTTGAGCCAATAGGCCAGTGTATTGATGTGATGAGCCGCGTGGCGGATGGGGATCTGAATACCAATATGTCGGAAGACAACAAAGGTGAATTCGGTCGTCTATCGGATGCCGTCAACACGTCAATTCTGAATCTACGTAATATGGTTGATAAGATCACTCAAGCCTCAGCACGAGTTGCTACCGCTTCTACTGAAATTGCTGAAGGCAACAATGATCTTAGTCAACGTGTAGAAGCACAGGCTTCCAATCTAGAAGAGACAGCAGCAAGCATGGAGCAGATGACGGCCACGGTTCGTCAAAATGCTGATAATGCGAAAGGAGCAAACTCTCTTGCGGAAGATGCGACTAAGAAAGCGAGTAAAGGCGGTGAGGTGGTGGGCCAAGCGGTTTCTGCAATGTCGGAGATCAATACCGCGAGCAAGAAAATTGCTGACATCATTGGTGTTATCGATGAAATTGCCTTCCAGACAAACCTATTAGCACTGAATGCCGCTGTGGAAGCTGCACGCGCTGGTGAACAAGGGCGTGGCTTTGCCGTTGTCGCGGGTGAAGTGCGTAATTTAGCGCAACGCAGTGCGGCTGCGGCTAAGGAAATCAAAGGCCTAATTAAAGACAGTGTTGAAAAAGTAGACGAAGGCTCACGATTAGTAGACGAATCAGGTGACACCTTGAGCGAAATTGTCGAGGCTGTTGAGAAGGTGACCGAACTCATCGCACAGATAGCTTCGTCTAGTGTTGAGCAATCGACTGGTATTGATGAGATAAACCGAGCGATAACGACCATGGATGAGATGACTCAACAGAATGCTTCGTTGGTTGAACAAACCTCGGCAGCGAGCCAGTCGCTTAAAGATGAAGGTAAGCAACTCATTCACTTGATGAACTTCTTTGCTTCCGATGACAACGTCGCAAGTTTTGATACGTCGACGAAAGAGACTAGGCAGAATGACAATGTTAGGGAGATAAGAACACAGCGTGTCGTTAACTCTGGTTTTAAAGCCAGCGAGGAAGGGGACGAATGGGAAGAGTTCTAAACCGAGAGGGTGGCGGACTGTCTGGGGAAGAGTTTGAACTGACGGATAAAGACTTTAAGTTTATCCAGTGGTTCATGCACAAACATGTGGGAATCTACTTTGCAGATAGAAAGCGGGCAATGGTTTATGGACGAATTAGTCGCCAGCTCAGGCGACTAGGGCTTACTCGCTTTGCCGATTACAAATCTGTGATCGAACAAGACAGCAACGAGCGAGTGAGGTTCATCAATAGCCTAACGACCAATAAAACGCAGTTTTTTCGTGAATACCATCATTTTGAGTTTCTCGAGAAAGTACTACTGGAGGAGTGGCAGCAGCAGGGGACGGAAAATATTAAGATTTGGTCTGCGGGATGCTCAACAGGAGAAGAGCCATACAGTTTTGCCTCTTCTCTTTACTGTGCAAATGCATTCGAGATGTTTGAGCAAGTCTCGATTACTGCCACCGACCTTGATAGTAAAGTACTGTCGCATGCAAAAGTGGGGATTTATAACGATGAAGCCATTTCTTCAATCCCCAAGCAATACCTGAAGCGCTGTTTTTTTAGAGGCAAGGGCGACCAGAAAGGCAATATCAAAGTGGCTAAAGGGCTGCAGAATTGTATTCAGTTTGCTCAACTCAACTTGTTAGATAAGTGGGATTTCAAACAATCTTTTGATTTAATTTCTTGCCGTAATGTCATGATTTATTTTGATAGACCAACTCAAGAAAAACTGATCAAACGGTTTCATCAACAGCTTGCACCGAATGGGATTTTGTTTATTGGACACTCTGAAAGTGTAGGAGCTTGTAGCAATATTTTTCGTCACTTAGGCAAAACCATCTATGTAAAACAATAGGGACAGCTATGATTGGGCTAAAGAACGGGAAGCCGAAAAACGAAAACAGCCATTTCAATCGCTTTTATCATCCTCAAAAAAGAGAGACACATGATCAAAGTGTTTCCTGGAGGCGTATATTGCACTCGAGAAGACGAGCTCATTGCTACGGGGTTAGGTTCGTGTATTGCGGCGTGTATATGGGATGAATATGCCGCCATAGGAGGGATGAACCACTTTCTGTTGCCTTTCCATAACCACTCTGAAATTAACGCCTGGCGTCCTAATGAGGTGGTGTCTACAGCATCACGCTACGGTAGCCATGCAATGGAAATGTTAATCAATACTTTGATCACCCATGGTGCTAGACGATCATCCCTCAAAGTGAAATTGTTCGGGGGTGCACAAATGTTAGGTCGCCACTCTATGATCGGAGAAAAAAATATTGCCTTTATTCTGAATTATGTCGAGCAGGAAGAACTGTCGGTTGTGGCGCAAGACTTAGGAGGCGTCGATCCGCGCAAAATCATTTTCAACCCACTAACAGGACAAGCGTGGATGAAGCGGATCCCCTACAACGAAATCCATCACTTGCAGCATGAAGAAGATAAGTACGCTAGTCAATTGGATAAAGAAAGTCACCGCCCTCATGATGATGATGTGGAGCTGTTCTAATGAAAAAAATAAAAGTACTGGTGGTTGATGATTCTCCTGTTTTTAGAGCGTTATTGGCTCAAATGATTAATGCTGATCCTTTGCTGGACGTTGTCGCTATGGCTGAAGACCCTTATCAGGCGAGGGATCTCATCAAGATTCACAACCCAGATGTGCTGACGCTAGATATCGAAATGCCCAAAATGAATGGCGTCCAATTCTTAAAAAATCTGATGCGATTACGCCCAATGCCCGTGGTGATGATATCCACTTTAACTCAGCATGGTGCGGAAGCCACATTAGCTGCACTTGAGTTAGGTGCTGTGGACTATTTTCCCAAACCTGCTGTCGATAACACGGGTGAAATGGTCAATTACAAAGATCAAATTACCGACAAAATCAAGATGGCGGCAGGCGCCAATGTTTTCTTGGATCGCTCTGCACATACCCCTGCACAGAAAGTGGCCCATACCAGTTTTAAAACCAAAGTTGAGCTGATTGCTATTGGCGCATCTACGGGAGGGACCGAAGCGGTAAGAAATGTGCTGTCAGCCCTTCCTTCTGGTTTACCCCCGATTGTCATTACCCAGCATATCACGGCGATGTTTAGTGCGTCTTTTGCTCAGCGCCTCAACGATCACAGCGACATTCAGGTACAAGAACTGTCGGCCAACACCGCGCCTTTAGTCAATGGATGTGCGTATGTCGCTCCAGGCGACAAGCATCTGGTGGTGGTAAAGCGTGGGGCGCACTTGTATTGCCAGCTCGATGATCGGCCCGCGGTTAATCGTCACAAACCGTCAGTGGATGTGATGTTTGATACGGTGGCAGAAACGGTTGGACAAAACGCGCTTGGCATTATTTTAACCGGTATGGGACAAGATGGTGCTCGCGGTATGCTCAAAATGCGTCAAGTGGGTGCAATGACCATTGCTCAGGATAAGGCCTCTTCCGTTGTCTGGGGATGCCAAGAGTGGCGGTAGAGATGAACGCGGCTCAGAAGGTATTGAGCCTTAAGCAGATACCTCAACAGATATGTGATTGCTTAAAAAAATGAGACCTAGAAAGGGCATGACGTCAGGGATGTACTATGAATAAGAAAACTATGACCGCAAAAACTCGCTATAGCTTAGCAATAGGAACGCAGATTGTGTTGTTATCCATAGGCATGACTTTGTCTTCATCTATCGCCCATGTCGCCGTGATGGTGTTAGCCGCAGCGGTTCCTTGGCTTGTTTTTCCGCGTACGGCTTCAGTGTCTAAATCGCTTGAAAAAGAAAAACAAACATTGACCCAACACGAAAAGGTTGCGACGCATGGTGTCGGTGAAATATTACACAAGATCGCTGCGCAGCTCAATGAACCGCTCAGATCATCAACATGGTGTTGTGAATGAATCTGCCGAAACGTTGAATGAGAGTTTTTTTGAGTTGCAGAGCCTAGCGGAAAGCCAAAATGCGATTGCTGAAGAATTAGTGACAAGCATGATGGGAAATAAAGACAGTGCATACGATATCACTCAGGTTTTACCAAAGACCGAAGGCATTATTCGCCAGTTTGTCGATACATTGATTAACGTGTCAGAGAGGAGTATCTCTGCGGTCCATAGCATTCATGATATGTCGGACAAATTGGATACGGTATTTAAATTACTCGCTCAGGTTCGTGGTCTGTCTGAGCAGACCAACCTCTTGGCGCTGAATGCGGCCATTGAAGCCGCTCGGGCTGGTGAAGCGGGGAGAGGGTTTGCAGTCGTGGCGCAAGAGGTGAGAAACCTGTCAGTAAAAGCCGAGGAGCTGAATAGCGAAATCGAGAAAGAGATTAATATTGCACAAAACACGGTCAAAGAGGCCAATAAAACGGTGGGTGAAATGGCCTCGATTGATATGACCGAAGCGATTGAGTCAAAAGAAAAAGTGGATGATATGCTTCAGGGAGTCCAGCAAGCTAACGTCGCGATTGAACAAGAAGTTCAGAAAATTAAATCGATTGGCGCCACGCTACATGGGCGTGTCGGGGACGGTATTCGAGCATTACAATTCACAGACATCATTGTCCAGCAAGGGGATTATGCCAAACACAGTGTGGTATTTTTAGAGCAGATAACAGACTACCTGACGGCTTATGAAAATGGCACCATTGATGAGCAAGCATTTAGTCAAGCAGTCGCAGAGTTGAAATCCAGTATTGAGCATCGAGGCGCTCCAGCCGCTTCTCAGGAAAATATTGAAGAAGGAGAAGTGGAGCTGTTTTGATGCCCAAACATAACCGATTGGTCGTGGAGGCGTGCTCGCCTTCGTTGTTGAAAAGGAGACATCATGTCGATAGAAACCCAAATAGATTCGCAATCTAAGCAAGTGACCATCTCAATTGAAGGGGCTTTTGGCTTCAATTTAGTTCAAGAGTTTCGTCGTTGTTACTCTGACAAGAAGGACTTTCGCTTTACGATAGATTTGCGCAAAGTCGATTATATTGACAGTGCTGGGCTGGGAATGTTGCTCAATATGCATAACTACCTAGAGCAGGAGGATGGAATGATCCGTATAACTAATACGTTGCCACAGGTGCGTAAAATACTGACCATTTCTCGTTTTGATAAGAAGTTTCTGATCGAATAGCGGTCAAGGAGGGTCGTATGCATGTCATGATAGTTGACGACCACGCTACCAATCGAGAGCTTTGTCGTTGTATGCTGGGGGAGACGGCCAAGCAAATAACGATGTTCGAAAATGGCGAAGGCGTAGTCGAAGCAATGTCGAAAATGTCGTCTTTGCCAGATGTTATCTTGCTTGATGTAATGATGCCAGTTAAAGATGGATATACTACGGCAAAGGAGATACATGATGCATTTCCTAAATTGCACATCCCAATCATCTTCCTCACGGTTTTAGATGATCACGACTCTTTTGAACGCTGCCTGACTTTGGGTGAAGACTTTATCCCTAAACCTGTCGAGAAAAGTGTCCTCGTTGCAAAGGTGCAAGCGCACTATAGAACGTTGAAAATGCACAACGAGGTAAAAATTCAACGCGATCAGTTGAGTAAATTTCACGAACAAGTTCGCTATGATTATGCCATTGCTGAGTCGATTTTCTCCAATCTAATGGATGAAATGAGTTCTCAAGTGAAAAGCATTTATGGCATCAACTATATTTCTACCCCATCTACCGTTTTCAACGGCGATTTGATCATTGTGGCAAATCGGCCGCATGGGGGCGTATACGTGATGATCGCTGATGCGACAGGGCATGGATTGCCAGCCGCTATTTCTGCCATACCTGCGACTCGGGCGTTTTTCTCTATGGCGTCGAAAGGCCTGTCTCTGGGAGAGATTGTACGTGAACTCAATGATGTGCTGGTGCGTTTCCTTCCTATGGGTATGATGCTGGCGGCCAGTGTTTTTGAAATCCGGGCAAATGGTTTTGAAGTTTCTTGGTGGGGGGAGGCTTACCTGACGGTTATCTGCTCGACAAAGACGGTTCAATTAGAAGAAAGCTCGTCTCTACACACATGCCTCTAGGTGTGTTAAAGGCACATGAATTCGAAGCCGATCTGGTTCACTTTAAGATGGAACCCGATCAAAAGATAGTCTGCTATACCGATGGGGTTATTGAAGCGGAAAATGGTGTCGGTGAGCAATACGGACAAGAACGTCTTGAACAAGCTTTAACGACTGGGCGTGCACTGATTCCAACCTTATTTGAATCCGTACGGAAGTTTGCGAGTCGCAATGTCGGCGATGACTTATCAATACTGGCGATGGAGTTTCCCATCTCCAACAGCAATGATAAAGTTGCCCAGCAAAACAATTACTATTTGAGTAAAACGCCCGCTCAATCGAAAATGCACTTTCCAGCTGGTGTGCTTAAATCGGTCACCATCATGAGTGAAGTCAGGCAGTTTCTGACAGGTGTGATGACGGGGCCGCATTTAGATCTGGTCTGCTCCGTTCTGTCTGAGCTTTTTGCAAATGCGATTGAACATGGGTTGTTGCACCTAGACTCGACAATCAAGGAAGAACCTGATGGCTTCTTTACCTTTTATCAATTGCGTGAAGAAAAACTTAAAGAACTTTCTGAGGAGTTTTGGGTGACTCTGCTGATTGATTTCAAACCAGAACAAAAACAACTCGTCTTGGAGCTAGAACATAATGGTGCTGGGTTCGACTACCGTAAGTTGCAGCACAATATTGATAAGTCTTTAACGCATGGACGGGGGGTTGTACTGGCTTCAGAACTCTGTGATTCGTTAAATTATTCGAAACAAGGAAAGCGTGTTAAGGCAGTGTACAGTTTAGATGCGAAACACCACTTCCCAAGCTCAGCTTAGGTATATTTACAGTGTAAAAGCACCTGAGAAGTGACCTAAGCCTTACTTTGTCACAAATTTAATACTGTATTTTGCGAGGATTATATAAACTAAAGTTATAGAAACTGGATTAAGTAGGCTGTAAATGTGGGACAAGTTAGTCAGCTTATCTGATGATAATCAACAGGTTATTGCTAAATTGCGACCAGATATGAATATCGATGGTCGTTTTGATAGTAAAGGTGTTGAAGAAGCGATAGCAGGCTTAGGTGCGACCGGTTTTTGCGTATTGAGCGATGAGATCACTCGATTCATTAACTGTGCCAAAGAAGGAAAAAGCGAAGCTTTAGTGGGTTTCGCTATCGCTGAAATCAGAGATGCTGTGGTTGAAGTGGTATTATCGGAGCATGATATGCTAGCCAGTATGGTGGTCACTGGGGCTTATCGTGGCTCGCCGCTTAAAGGCCCACAAATTGTACATGCATTAGCCCAAGCGCACGTCACCAAAGGCATCAATAAACTTGCGCTGAAAAAAGTGTTGATGATGAGCCATCAATTAAAGCCGGGTGAGACCTTTACCCAGCCTGTTGCTAAAGGCAAAAATCCTATTCAAGGGCAAGACGCCAAATTCATTCCCTTAGTTAAAGATATCACCAAACAAGTACTCGCTCCGTCTCAAGATAAAGATGGCAAGGTAGATATGCTTGATCTTGGCGAAACGGTGACTGTCGAAGCAAATTCACGCCTCATGAAGCGTATTCCTGCGACGAAGGGAACGCAGGGAATGACGGTTCAGGGGAAGCTTATCCCACCGAAACCCGGCAATGATGCCATGCTAAAAGCGTCTAAAGGCTCAGAAATATCGCCCGATGATCCGAACTTGCTTATTGCTGCGGTTTCAGGGATGCCAATGATTAAAGAACGTACTGTAGAAGTTGAAGATGCTCTATGCCTACCAACTATTGGGGTCGCGACAGGGCATGTCAAATTTAAAGGCAACGTGATAGTTACTGGCAATATCGAGTCCGATATGATGGTTCGCGCTACTGGGAATTTGACGGTTGGTGGCTTTATTGAATCTGCAGATGTTCAGGCTCAAGGGGATATTGACGTAGCTAAAGGTATCATCGGTCATAATGTGTCAGAAGATGAAGAAAAAAGCTGCCACGTCAAAGCGGGAGGGTCAATAACCGCGAATTATGCTCAGTTTTCAGAACTTCAAGCCGCAGAGAATATCAGCTTGTCTGTACATTGTATGAATAATGAGATTCGTTGTGGTAAAGATTTAACCGTATCAGACGCTGCTGGAAAGCAAGGTACTTTAAGCGGGGGTAGCGCTAAAGTTGGTGGTAAAGTGACCTGTGTAAACCTTGGTGTTGAGGGGGATACAGCAACTTATATCAATCCATTTGCCCGCTATCAAAACTTCAAAGATCGTCAGCAGAAATACAAAGAGCAATATAAGCTCGCTCAAGAGGCGACGATGGACGTTGTTCGTAAGGAACTAGAGTATAAGAAAACCCCTAAATCTGAGCGGAGTGAAGAGGAGGGGGCCAGTATCGAGCAACTTAAAGTGGAATCCAACGCACGTCTAGAGAAAGTGAAAATGGCACGAGACAGGCACGAGCTAGAGCTTGAACAAGCTCTGGCAGAGAGTGTTGTTGAGGTGAAGAACAAGGTTTATACACACGTGACGGTGCAATACGGGGACGAAAAAGTCATTACCAAACGAGCGCATGGCACCAGTACGTTTTCTTTTAACCAGTATGAAATTCGATGTGCCTCGGCAATGGATGAGGAAGCGCTTGAGCAAGAGTAATCTAACCGCCTACTGAATATAGATAAAAGCAGCCAATTTTATACGGCTGCTTTTTCTTAACTAATGGCCGGTCAAATGGTACTGGTTGTACGATTTTACGGTGTAGGACACTAAAGCTATCATAGAGCAGCCTAACAACACTGTACCCAGCTGCTGAACCTGTCCTGCGACAACCAGACCTATGCCGATCTGCATATAATAGATCAGGCCTAATATGGCTCCGCTAGAGCCTGTGTAATGCTTGTAATCTTTAAGCGCTGCACTGATGACATTTGGAATAGCAATGCCAAATGCCATCACCACCAGCATCATCATGATGATAAAGTAAATACTGTTCTGGGTGAGATAAACCCCTAGGCTTCCAAGGCATAGAAGTGTAACTGCTATCCCAACCAGCGTTGACGATGGAGTATGTTTGCTCAACAAATACTTGTTTAAATAGCTGCCAATTAAGGTACCGATCCCTAGGATAATACCACTATAACCAAACTGGGCAGAGTTGAAGCCAAGCTTAGTAAAGATGAAAGCCCCCAGTTGATAGTAGGAAAACAAGGCGATATTGAAGACGGCAATCATGATCGTTGAGTACCAGATATGACCGTCCTTAAACATCGATGTACCCAACTGGCAAAGGTTAAGCGGTTTTTTTTCGCGCTGAGTTTCTGGGAGCTTCCACAAGTTGTAAACGACCAGAATGACAGCCATGGCCAGTAAGGTTGAAAAAACATAATTATGTCCTCCCGCTTGTACCAGCTGACCACCTATAGACATACCAATAACGGGGCTGATAGCGATCCCCATACTCATTAAACTGAACACTTTCCCCAGAGCTTCTCCATCAAAGACATCTCTTAACATGGTTTGAGTCACCACTGAGCCAACTGCAATTCCAAATGCGCTGGCAGCACGAGCAGTGATTAACCACTCAAATTGTGTGCTGAGCAAAGCAATCAATGTTGATAGGCCGTAAACCGTTATTCCTCCTATCATGGCAGGCCGTCTACCCCATTGATCAGCAGCAACCCCCCAAAACACGACGCCTAATGCAAAAGCGATAAAATAGACAGATAAGGTCTGTGAAGCTTGAGCGTTGGTGACGGAAAAAGAGTGAGCGATAGAGTGTAATGCCGGACTATAGATGGTTTCGACAACCTGCGGAAACATCAACATAGTGAACATCAGCCAGAGTGAAGGTTTAGGCTGCATAGTTAATCCTCAATAAATTTGAATTGGAATCAAGTATAAAGAGCGCTAAAATTTTCCATTAACGACAATAACACCAAAAACATCAACATTAGGACAGGTGGGCGTGCTGATCGAAGAACATACTATGTTTGATCCCGATAAAATTGATTCGAAAGTGGTAGGAATTGCGGCTGATCTTGGCAGACACGATTCTGGTATGCACAAGCACCAAAAAGGTCAATTGTTGTACGCGCCAAGAGGGTGCATGAACTTCGCGCTGTCGAACTCTGTGTGTATCCTTCCACCGACTAAAGCGGTTTGGATTCCGCCAGACACTGTGCATCGTGCTTTTATGACCAATGTAGTGGCGTACCGTTCGCTGTATTTTGATTGCAATGCTTTTCGTTGCCCAGACAGCATTACCATTATTGAAGTCAGCGAGTTGCTGAAAGCGCTGATTAACAAAATGGCTTTCTGGCCAGTAGACAAACCCGAAATAGAAATGAACAACTGTACTGCTCTGTTCTGGGAAGAGTTTGACCATAGTAAGACCTACTCCTACGAGTTGCCATTGCCAACCGACCGAAGGTTGAATAGTTTTCGTCTTCGGGTATCAGATGAAGCATTTTTGGCTCCAGATTTGGTGACGTTAGCCAATTCAGCTGGAGCTAGCACTAAAACGGTCACTCGAATTTTTAAAGCCGAAACGGGCATGTCTTATCAGGAATGGAGGCAGCAATGGAGAACGCTTAAGGCGATAGAGCTATTGTGCCGAGAAAGGCAAGTGAGCGACGTTGCGCATTGGCTAGAGTTTTCCTCAGACAGTGCATTTATCGCATTCTTCAAGAAGCAAATGGGCCAAACACCGCTGAGTTTTATGAAACATAACGCGTCTTATTAGTTTAGCCCCATTTTTAGTACCACGACCCTTCGTTTGAACCTAAGTGTAATCAGATTTAGGCTGTCCTAGCCTGACTTTGGTCCCATCCCGAAAACAATCATGGGATAGGTGTCGACCTAAATTGCCCACCTCTCTGTCATTGTTATATTGACATTAAAGTTATTAGCTCCTCAACAATGTCATTATCTACCTGAATTAACAAAATTAATGTTCTCGTCACTTTCGTCAAAATATGATTTTTTCGATTGAAAATCTCGTTAAAAATAAAAATAACACCTAAATATAGGTATATCATTCTAACCTTTTAGTTAATTTAACTGTTACTTCTATCATCAAAAGGTCATTAAATTTCGGCTGACAACAAATATCTATATCTATTTTTATAAATAGAATTGAAGTTATCATAACAAATCTAAAAAACGGCTATTAAGTGTTCGGTTATTCTTAAGTTTGCTAAAAGTATAATTTTCAAGTTGCTGATTTTAAATGGAATAAAAATTCAATCATGGTTTAAATGCCATTCTAATCCCCTTTTTGCAAACCCGATAAAACCTCCGTTAATCTGAGCTGAAGATTTAATGGTAAGGAGGTTAATAGTCTCTAATTAATTTAGAGATAAAATCTAGAGCAAAAATAATAATTAAATTAATAGATAGAAATTAGCAATGGTTACACTTATAAATCATAAGGGATTAATAATGAGCAAGTTAAAAAAGAATATATTCGTCATACTACCGTTAACTTTACTTTCTGCATCAACGTTTGCCGCCATTAATGGTAGTTATGAGGTTTCATCGATCATGCTAAGTGCGGATCACAATGAAAGCCTTGGCGCTCCGATGCCTTTCTACGCCAATGGTAAAATGCAATCTAAGCTCAATGTCACGGTGGCCTTTTCTGATCGTTACGGTTCACCTGTGACGGTAAGCAATGATGAAGTAAAGAATGCAATTTCGTTTTATCTGAAAAGCAATGACGTCCAATTAGGTCAGGACAAAGACTGTAGCTATGGGCGAGATTGTTGGGGTTATACCTACAACGAGAATGACTACGCCCACCAAATCAGTGGCGCTTATCAGAGTATTAAAAGTCTTCCTAACTCACGCATTCTCTCAACAGCATCAAACAAGCTAACGGTTTGGGTATATGGCAACGAAACGGCTCAATATCGCCAAGTTTGTGCGCAAATCAAGTTTGATAACGGCAGTGTCTACGATAGCTGTGCTTACCCATATGATGAAAGTGCTCTTTACCAAGGTGTGCAACCTAAAGAATACAGCGCTTCTGAGTTTGCTGACATTGGCACAGGCGAAACCGTTTGGAAAGATGAAGGTGACGGTTTCTATTTCGACAAAGCTGAAGTCCGTAACTTCTACATCACACCGACGGACACCTCTATCACTATGACCAAAGTTGCCATGGATAATTGGGAAGAATCGAACAGCGACAAAGTATTCCTGCAAGACGAGTGGCTTGGCTGCTACAGCGATTGTCCAAACGGATTCCGCTCGGTGAAAGGCTATATCTTTGAACCCGGTCGAGAGCGCACGGTTTCAGATCAATACGTTTGGAATAGTGCAGCGGGTGAGGGCCGTACAGCTACATGGCGTGTTAACCAAAAACTGCGTTCGGTGACATTGAGCCAGCTTCTTTTTCAGGCAACACATCAATTAACGATTCTCAGAAAGAATATCGTTTCACCGCTTATGACCAGTACGGAAACAAAGCACGTCTAAAACTGACTTACCCTGAAAGCCAGTTTAGCGGTGGCGGTCAGGAATGGGACTACACCCAATGGAACCTAGTTAACCAATAATATCTCGCCTGAGAAAACCGTTAGCCCACATACGCTGGGCTAACTTTCGCCTTAAAGGAGGCACTATGTCTAATTGGACTTCAAATGCATTTAATTTTGATAGTTATTGTTCAGGGGGCGTAGACCAAAGAACAAGAAGCTACTCCTATCAAATTCTTTTAGGATCCTTAGTCGGCAATTGGCTAAAAGGCCCTAACCTTGATATCGCTCTGCAGTTTTCACCCTACTCGCGGGATAACCTAGGTTTCGGCATGGGTTGGCAGTTAAACATTCCAAGATACGATCTTAAAAATAAACAACTGCATCTAGCGAATGGGCAGTCTTACCGAGCTGAATTGGGCGCGAACTACAAACTTGATCTTCGCTATAAGAAATTGCTCGACTTCTCAGTGAAAGGTGACGCTAGTGGCTATGAGATTACCTATCGAAATGGTCGCAAAGACATCTTAGATGATCACGGTAATCTGATTAAAGTCATCCAAAGTGATGGCCATGCTCTGCATTTTTCCTGGTTAAACATAGGTCAAGAAAAACGTCTGAACAAAGTCTGGGATGATCGTACATCAGAAAGCCAACCACTTTTGCTTATCGTTCACGTTGATCCGAGCAGAGTGAATGTTTTTACGAATATCGGCAGTGCTCACGAAGCATATTTCAGACTTATCCTAAACAATAACAATCTCGTTCAATGCCAATTATCTGAAGATGCGGGTAGTTATGACTTTGGCTACAAAACGATAGGGTCCTATAACCTAATTCAGAGTGTTACCCACCCTTGTGGAATGCTTGAGCAACTGGCTTATGACGCCAATGGAATAAGAGTAAACACCAACACTTACCTCCCAGCGGTCACTTCTCATCGTGTTTTAACGAGAAACTCCCCCATTATTGAGACTCACTATGGCAGCGTGAATTCCGATAGCCGAAACTTTATGGGCTACAACGTGCCTGGCGGTAGTTTAGGTGAAGGGGTTGATAACTTACTTGAACGTGGAATCGAATACTCATACCGGGTACAAAAAGTGGAAAGCGGTACGATCAAGACCATTCAAACCTATAACCAATTCCACTTGTTGGTTGAAGAAGCTCGCCTGATAAACGACAAAATTGTCCACCTCAAGAAGCTTGGCTATCCAGCTCGTGACAACGAGGATTTTGCCAATCAGCCTGCTCAATACGCGCTCATCAATCAAGAAGAGCAAACTTGGTCATCGGGTGAAGATAGTCATCTGCAAACTCGTCATTGGCAATACGATCAGTACGGTAACATGTTGTCTTTTATCGATGAAAACAACATTGCTGAGTATTATGAGTACTATTCATCACAAGGTGAGCCAGGCTGTCCAGCCTCTCCTTCTGGCATGGTGAACTTTGTCAAATCTCGTACTCTGAGCAATGGTTCTGAACAACGTAAGATTTCTTATGAGTACGGAGAGGTTGCAGGTCTCAACAATCAAAAGGATGTCGTGCTGCGCTTGGAAAATGCTCATGATCGCTACCAAAGCCATTACCGCTACCACGAGAATAACAGTGAGACATTTTCTTTGGGTCGACTAGCTTCCATCCAAAACGATTTCATTCATGCAGAGGGTACCTATGCCAAGACTTCAAGCTATCACTATGTTTTGGAGGGTGACACGGTTGAAGAACATGAGGAACTGGTGTGTCACGACAATACAAAAATTAATGTGGTTGTTAGCCACTATCTCGATATTGGCGAAATTGCTCATCATGTAGATGCGGATGGTGTTCGTTGTAGTTTTGAATATGACTCGTTACGTCGGACAAAAAGCGAACGCATTGATGGTAGTGCTGCACGTTCATACCAATATCTAGTGGATACCACCCAAGCTAGGCAAACCATGGTGCTCACAGACTGCAAGGGCAATTTGTGCGAACAGAGTTGGGATGGGCAAGGCAGAGAGTTAGAAGCGAAGCTCGGCACTACAACCACTTGGAAAAAAGAGTATGACGAATTCGGACGCTTAGCCAGCAAGAGCACTTTTGACGATCTGCCCGATAAAAAGGCGCGTACGATTTCTGTCACTCAGACAGAAACGTATGAATACGATGATTGGGGGCAGATTAAAGCAACTACGCTCCCGAATGGTAATCGTCATATCGCGTTTAACAATCTAGCCAGCCGCCAAAAAACACAAGGCATTGAGGGGTTAGCGCTAACAGTCAGTGATTTGAACAACTGGGGGTTAGAAGATAGAAAGCAACAAGGTGATCGCGTTTGGCATTATGAATACGATGCTTGGGGCCGACTTAAGAAAGAAACCGATCCAGCTAGTCAATCGAAAAGCTATCAATACGACAAGTTTGATCGTGCCGTTCATATTACTCAAGCTAACCATGTGACTCAGCAAATTACCTACGCGGTACATACCGATCAAACGCAAGTCACTCAGTTAAAAATAGGTTCACAGATCGTTGGGCAGCGTGATCTTGATGGTTTGGGGCGACCTCTTGAACTTCGTCGGGGTGCCAGTAGCCAAGCCTCTTTAGCTTGGACCTATGCCGATAGCAGTAATATTCCGCAGACAGAAACCAGCTTATCCGCTCCAACAAGACGTTTTAGTCGCGATGCACAGTTAGGTGTTCTCAACGAGAAACAGTCTGGAGACCAGTCAACAACATACCAATATGATCCCGTCTCCGGCCTACCAACTGGCAGTGAAGATAGCAACGGGAGTCGAAGCTCGATTACATATTCTGTGACGGGTTTACCTGAGTTTGAGCAGCATGACGGCAACATCCGCCAGTACATTTACTCAAAAGGTGGTGTGATTACCTCGATTCAAAGCACGCGAGACAGACGTCAGTTCGGTTATGATGAGCTTGGCCGATTAGTCAAATTAAGTACAGATAAAGCTACTGTTGAATACGAATATGATCAATTTGATCGTATCACTTTAGAGCAATTGACATCGGGTAGTCACACTCAAATTACCGAGATTGAATGGGATGAATACAGTCGCGAAGTGAACCGTGCTGTCGCACTCAACGACGTTTACATCTTTGAGCAGTCTCAAGACTACAACGAACTTGGTTTACTTCGCTGCCGAGAAAAAGAGTGTGCAACCTTGGGCAATGTAACGGAGACGTACACCTATGATTCACTCTCACAACTTAAGCGCGTTGAGTTTTTAGGTACCGGCCCACTTAGCGATTGGGGTGAACCAATCTTATTCCTTGAATGGGACTACGATGACCTCGGTAATATGCTGACTCAGCGTTGTGTCACCAACGATTCTCAAGACCTCGCAGACTACTACTACGAAGCAGATGATCCAACACAGTTAACACGCATCACCCACACGCACCCTCAGCTTCCGAGCCAAACCGTACTCAAGTATGACCTGAATGGCAACATGATTGAGGATGCAGAAGGGCGAGCGCTAAGTTACGACCACTTCGACAAACTTACCAGCGTGCTGTCTGATAACACGGAATGGATGTACACCTACGACAGCAATGATCGTCTCATTGGGCAGTACTCTGATACCGATAGTCGCCAGTTTGAGTATTTGTGGAGTGACATCGCGTCTATTGAAGACAATGGCCGCGTAACCCACTACATCTACGATGATGGTGTGCCGAAATGGTCAGAACAAGACTCTGTTGTCTCTATGATAGCCACCGATCAAAACGGTTCTGTCATTGCTTCTAACACCGCGGGTCAAACGGATGCAATGTACCGCTACTCTCCATATGGTCAACGCGAACAGGTGGTAAATAACAATGAGCAATAAAGATTCAGTATTCATTACTCCGCTTAATCGTCGTGAGTTTCTGATTAAAATTGGCCAAACCAGTGCGGTGGCTGGAGGCATTTCACTACTGCCAACCTCTGTGCGTCTTGCAATGGCGCAATCTATGACGGTCTCGCCATCGCACTTAGGCTTTAACGGCGAATGGCTGGACCCGGTACTCGAAGGTTACCACTTAGGCCAAGGCTATCGAGTCTACCAACCTAAGTTAATGCGTTTTAACGCCCCAGACAGTTTAGCGCCATTTAGTGAGGGCGTTCATAATGCTTATGTCTACTGTCATAACGATCCACTCAACTTTACGGACCCAAGTGGTCATTTGAATATCAGTAAGATTTTGTTTGGTGCGTTCGGCGTTATAGCGGGTATTGTGGGGATTGCACTGGCTGCTCCGACCGGAGGCTCAAGTTTGGTTCTTGCTGCTGGCATCATTGGCGGTATTGCGGGAATGACCAGTGGTGCGCTCCAGATTGCATCAGGCATCATTGATGATGGCGACATCTCTCGTAAACTGGATATCGCTACTATTCCATTTGATATTATTGGCGTGGTCAGTGGTGGCTACTCAGCTTTCAAGTCAGTACAAAACTTACGTTGGGTAAGAGCTGGCGGTGCTTTGGAAGATGTCACTCAGCCGGGGCTAGGCTCTCGGCTGTGGAACAAGATTAGCCCGTCAGCTGAGTACAACCTTGACTGGGCGCGTAAAACCAATCCTGCGATGAGAATTGGCAGTTCAGAAGGTCAAGTTATTGTCACCAAAATGGTACAAGGCGGCAAAACCATGACTTATACGCCCCCCCGATTCACGGTGGTTTTACTAAGATTCTGCTGGGTCAAGTCAAAGTAGGCGCTCGTGGTTATACCATTTATCAAGGCATTATGACAGCTCGCTCTATTGGCAGTATTGGCTGGTCGACGGTCAAAACTATCCCCGGAAGACTAGACAGCGAGAAATCATCGAGCGACAGTATGGTAACAGAGGGTAGAAGTTCAAACCCTGAAGCGAGAAAGACTCAGCTATATTCTCTGGAAGAAACCCGCCAGCGCATAAAATATGGCAGTGATGTGCAAAGAATGATACGCCAATTGCCTCTATCCTAATCGACAAGATGCAAAAAGAGAGAGGAGACGCCAATGTCGTTCACTAAATCAACAAGCGTTAGTTTAGCTGTAACATAAAATGACGAAGCCATCCGCAAGGATGGCTTTTTTGATTTTTTACTCGCTGTATTAGTTTGGAATTGGCACAACCAGAATGTCGACAGGAGATTTGTTGATCAGGTGTCTCGAATAAGAAATGATCTTACTCCAGAAGTCCTGATGGTGGCCACATATCAGCAAGTCGACACGGTTGTCCTCAATGGTGTCATTGAGCTTATCGCCCAGATCGCCAGTCCCAACTAAAAAATGCTTCACAGGAAAATCTAGCTTGGCTTGGAATGCGCGCAACCATTCCATCGAGTATTCGTTGAGTGGTCTGACGCTGGTGTCAGCCTGAATGTCGACCAGCTCCGGATAGATTTCTCCATGGGTGCCATCAATGTGGATGAGCGATATCTCCGCGTCATGCTGCTTAGCCATAAATACCGCTCTTTCAAGCAACACATTGCTCTCTTCCGACAGCTCCAGCGCGACCAGAATATGTCGATATTTCATTACCATGTCCTCTTATTGAACTGACTCATTTCATCATAGAGCGAATCGCTGAAAAATGTTGTCTAAGAGATCGCGGAAATGCTACAAATTGCATTGGTTGAACATAAGGATATTGTTCTAATTAGTTAGAGGCGGGTTTCTTGACCGCTAACACAGAAAAGGTATGCCAATGCTTGATTCGTCCCAGTGCTGTCTTTCCTGATTCATCGCGCTCTTGGAACTGGATAATATCGAAATCTTTGAACAAAGCTTCCACCTGTGGTTTCGTCAGTGGTGTAGTTGCTATACGGAATCCATGAGCCCAAGAGTCTTTTTCACCCATGAAATCACCGCTAAATACGCCGCCAATTTTTAGGCTGTTACTGATGGATTGCCACGTGTCAGGAAACGCCTCCGGTTCAGCAAAGAACAGGCTGTTGTGTGCCAGAACCACTCCAGCTTGTGGGTAACGGAACGTTTCAAATGTGGAGAGTGAGAGATTAATCGAAGGCTGGTCTGCGAATCGATCGCGGCAGAGGCCAATCGCGTCTTCATTATTATCAAAACCATACACCTGATAGCCTTGCTGCGCTAGGTAGGCGATGTCGCTGCCCGTACCACAGCCACAGTCAATCGCAACTGTACAGCCAGAACGGTTGATTTGGTGTGCGTTCTCAGTTTTTGGTGAGTGCTTTTTGGCCAGTACCTTTTGGTAGTATTGGTGCCAAGTTTCGCTGTTCTTATCCATTGTTCACTGCTATCGGAGGGAAGGGTTGTAGTGTGCGTGAACGGAAAAAACTAGGAAATAACTATCTCACACCTCAGCCTCATTTTGTTCCTAAAATGTGAGTTACACTCAGTTCAGACTCGAAGTGAGAGAGAATATGATGACAACTTTTCCTAAGCATTTTCTGTGGGGTGGCGCGATTGCGGCCAATCAGGTGGAAGGCAGTTTTGATCATGATGGTAAAGGGCTGTCGACGTCTGACATGTTGCCCAATGGGATTCTCAGTCCGCACCAGACGCGCCAACAACGCACCGAAGGTATTAAAGATCTGGCGATAGATTTTTACCAGCGTTATCCAGAAGATATTGCTCTATTCAATGAAATGGGGTTTAACTGTCTGAGGTTGTCCATTGCTTGGACGCGTATATTCCCGAATGGCGATGAATGTGAGCCTAATGAAGAAGGGTTGGCGTATTATGATCGTGTCTTCGACGAATTAACGAAACATGATATTACGCCTTTTGTCACCTTGTCTCATTATGAGATGCCTTACGCGTTGGTAGAAAACTATGGCGGTTGGGCAAGCCGTGAACTGATTAGCCTCTTTGAGCGCTATGCTCGTACCGTGTTTGAACGTTATCAGAACAAGGTCAAACTGTGGCTGACGTTCAATGAAATCAACATGTCTCTTCACGCGCCGTTTACCGGTGTGGGCTTGGCTGAAGAGGCTAGTGAGCAGGCCATTTATCAGGCAATCCATCATCAGCTTGTCGCTAATGCAAAAGCGGTGAAACTATGTCATGAGATTATTCCAGATGCCAAGATAGGTAACATGTTGCTTGGTGCGCTTAATTATCCGTATACCTGTAATCCCGATGATGTTATCGCGGCGATGCAGGAAAATAACAAATGGCTGTTTTTTGGTGATGTCCAGACTCGCGGTCGTTACCCAGGTTACATGCTTCGCTATTTCCGTGAAAAAGGGATTGAGATCGACATGCAGCCGGGTGATATAGAGGAACTGGCGAGCGCCAGCGTTGACTTCATTTCATTCAGTTATTATGCGAGTGGCTGTGCCAGTGCGGATCCGAAGCAGAAAGAGGTCGGTAACATTGTCGACAGCGTACCTAATCCGTATCTAGAGAAAAGTCAGTGGGGGTGGTTGATTGATCCGAAAGGGCTACGCATCTTGCTTAACTTTCTTTATGACCGCTATCAGAAGCCGCTATTCATAGTTGAAAATGGACTTGGGGCGCGCGATGAAATCAACGCCAATGGGGAGATAGAAGATGATTATCGCATTGCCTATCTCAATGACCACTTGGTTCAGGCCAGAGAAGCCATATTGGATGGAGTGGAGCTGATGGGTTTCACCAGTTGGGGGCCTATCGATCTGGTTGCCAATTCCACTGCGGAAATGAGTAAGCGTTACGGCTATATTTATGTTGATCGTCATGATGACGGCAGTGGCACATTAGAGCGTAAGTGCAAGAAAAGCTTTTTCTGGTATCAGGACGTTATCCGGACTCACGGAGCATCGCTAAAATCTTGAAGTCAAGGAACCGGCTCCTTGACTGATTGCGTCTCGCGATAGGCTCATACTCGGCGCAAGTCGCTTTATGTGAATGAGTCTGAATACAATCTATCGGTTTCGTTTCCTTGAGGTGATTAGAACGGCTGGTTGGCCTAGATCGGCTCTGCCCCATTCAGAACCAGAGATGGCCATCCCTTGAAGTCCTTTTGGTGTGTGTCCTGAATTTCTACTTGTCCTGAATTTCTACTCTGAATTTCTAGTTTCTATTTCTCAAATAGTCAAAATTTGAGACCGACCTTGCCTCATATTGATGCTTCTTATGCATTTAAAAAGCCCCTTACGTCGATTGACATAAAGGGCTACTGGGAAAACAGGGATACCCGTTAGAAAATGAACTTATAGCCTAATGAGATCATCAACAGGCTCAGAGAGATGGATATCGTTCGTTGAATGAGTTTTGGACCATACTTCATTGCCGAAGCGCTACCAACGTGGTTACCAAATAAGTTCATGACCACTAATGGGACGGCCAATGCGTACATAACACTCCCCGCTAACATGAATGCGATCAGTGCACCTATATTCGAAGCAAAATTAAATAACTTTGACGTCGCTGAAGCGGAAACCAAATCGAACTTGAGCAAATAATGCAGTGCAAGGATCAGAAAGCTTCCAGTTCCCGGCCCGAAGAAACCATCGTAAAATCCAATCACAAATACGGCAGCAGGAACACCAAACAAGATGACGTATCGATTGATGGGCGCATTCGTATCGTGTTCTTTGCTCTTTTTGGGAATGAAAGATAACACAATACCAAATGGAAGCATGGCGAGTATGATCTTGCCGATCGTATCAGGATCGAAATAAAGTATTGCTTCCGCACCCGCATAGGCCCCCACTAAACCCGCAGGTATACCCGTTGCTACCGCTGTCCAGATCACACATTTATTTCTGACGAAATTACGGATCGCCGCAATGGTACCAATGGTGCTGACAATCTTCTCTTGTCCCAGCGCAATGTGTGGCGGTAGGCCGGCAAGAATGAAAGAAGGAACCAAAATCAGACCGCCTCCACCGGCAACCGAATCAATAAACCCAGCAGCAAATGCAGACACCATCAGTGCAACCAGAATCCAAAATGTAATATCGCTTCCTAGAAATTCCACGCTGTGTTGCTCCTTTTATGATGACTCTTGATAGGTTTTGATGAGTACAGAGGTGTCCATACGACCGTATCCGTGGTTCTGTAGCTCACGATATTCACTATCTACTTTGATCGTGAGTGGCAAATCTATCCCTAACCTTTTGCTTTCGTCGATACAAATGCCTAAATCTTTGCGCATCCAATCAATCGCGAACCCAAAATCAAATTCATCTCTAGACATCGTTGAGGAACGATTCTCCATCTGCCAAGAACCTGCCGCCCCATGCTTCAAGACATCCACAAGGTCATCGATATCTAAGCCAGCATGTTTTGCCAACGTCAGTCCTTCACTCAAGCCTTTCAAAACGCCAGCAATACAGATCTGATTGACCATTTTTGAACGTTGGCCTTGGCCGTTTCCTCCCATCAACTTGGATTGTTTTCCATAAACGCTCATCACAGATGCTGCCTGCTCATACATTTCACTTTGACCACCACACATGATAGTTAGAGCACCATTTTCAGCCCCCGCTTGCCCACCAGACACAGGGGCATCAATGAATGCGATCCCTTTTTGTTTGCAGGCCACACCGAGTTCAATCGCCAATTCGGCGGATGTGGTGGTATGGTCGACCAAGATACTTCCTGGTTTCATATTGTCGATAAGACCCGTCTCACCGTAAACCACGCTGCGAACGTCATCATCATTTCCTACACAAACAAATACCAAATCACAATCTTGAGCCGCGGCCCCTGGCGATGAACAAACCTCACCGTGATAGTCTTTCGCCCAGTCATGAGCCTTTTTCGTTGTGCGATTGTAAACTTTGGTTGGGTAACCATGACTAGAAAGGTGTCCTGCCATTGGGTAGCCCATGACACCTAATCCAATAAAGGCAACATTGTTTTTCATAGCGTTCTCCTTAGTCCTTTGCTATTTGCTTTCAATTTCCGTACGGCAATATTTGAACAAGCGAACTTATTGCAAATTCACTCACCAACGATCAGTGCTATTTTGACGTGGATAACCCCTTTCTCTGCTGTGGCCCACACGTTGATAGACCAAATGGCGTTTAAGGTCTCCACGGTTCCACTTTGATAAGATATTATTTCAATGTTCTTTCATTGATATATGTCAATTTTAGTGTCATTGACTAATGGCGATTTTGCAATCATCCCGTGGGCACGAGGTGTTTAACCTTACTTATCTACCAACCTTTCATAGTCAATTATGAAAAGTCTTCATCTGAGATTCAGTGATGGTATTTTATGGTCAGATGTCATAGGACATAGGCCTCTTCGCTACACGGGGTAATGAGTGAATCTGAGCTTCCTCATTGAGCATTGTTTTTAGTGTTATGTAATCTTCTTATCACTTTGATGCATGTTATTTGTCAAATTGACATATGTCAATTTAAAAATGACATCATTAACTGATCAATTCCATAGCGAATAGACATAGTTATGCTTTATAATCGAAGAGGATAATTAAGGAGAAGTCGATTGAATAACAACAAATTCGTACGTATTGCTGACGCTATTGAAGAAAAGATTAATAGTGGCGAATACACGGCCAACACTAAGCTACCGACCCATCGACAGTTAGCTGATGAGCTTAAAACGACTCCAGCGACGGTCGCTAAAGCCTATAAGTTGCTTAGTGACAAAGGTCGGCTTGAATCGTTTGTTGGTAAAGGTACGTTTGTTGCTGCTCACTCTGATCTGAATGAAGCTATTCAAGTGGTCCATGAAGACACCAATTACAATTTCTCTCTGCTACAGCCGTGCTTACACAAGAACATTCCTGCGATTAAGAGCGCCTATCGACAAGCGTCTGATCATCTCACTGAAACTTTGATTGGATATTGTGAAGACTCGGGACATGAAAAACACCGACAAGCGGCCGTCAAGTGGGCTCAACAGTATGGTCTGGAAGGCGGTAGTATCGATAACACCGTATTGACCAATGGGGCTCAACATGCTCTCTCTTTATTAGTAGAAACGCTAACTGAGCCTGGTGACACCATTTTGGTTGAATCCCTCACTTATCCAGGAATATTGGCCATTGCCAATTTATCTAACCGTAACGTTGTCGGCGTTGACTTAGACGAACATGGTCTATCTCCAGCATCACTGGATAGTGCGATTCAACAATATTCACCCTCTCTCGTGATTGTCATTCCATGCCATCAGAACCCCACAGGTGTGTCGATGCCTGAAATGAGAAAAAAAGAAATCGCTCAGATCATCAATGAGCATCAAGTTTGGTTGGTAGAAGATGACATCTATTGCTTCTTAGATGAACACCCCATCCCCCTATTGCTAACTTTGCACCAGATTACACATTTCATGTCACCGCTTTGTCTAAAGCGATTAGCCCTGCAATGCGGTGCGGGTTTATTAAAGCACCGGCTAGTCAAATCGCACGGCTCAATGCTCACATACGAGCCAATATCTGGTTGTCATCGCCTATCAACTACATTGCCGCGACACTGCTTATCGAGTCGGGTGAAGCTTTCACTCTCGCCTCGAACCAAAGAGACATGGCGTCGAGCCGACAAAAAATCGCTCGTGAGATTTTTTCATTGAATGGCGTGGAATCTACTGGCTACCATATGTGGTTATCTTTACCCGAGCATTGGCAGCAAGATAGGTTTACCATGGAAGCCAAGAACCGCGGATTAATTGTCACCAGTGGCAGCTATTTCAGTGTGGATGGCTCAAGCACTCAACATATCCGGCTTTCACTTACCTCTATCAGTCAAGAGAGAAAATTGATTGAAGGGCTCAAACAAATTCGTGATCTCCTGAATGCCAGTCCAAATGCCTTTATGCCTTTCTGATCAGTTGTAATCCATCAGAATCCATGCTTTCTAGGTTACGGAGTGTGAGGCGTGCGGTTTCAGACCCCAGCCTTTTCGAGTGTCCTGAATGTTGCTCAATTTTTAGTAGCTTAGGATAAATTGATTGAAAGTCAGGCAGATAAAAAGCGAGACGGCATGTTATTAAGAATGTTAGGTGATTATGAATTTTACAGAAGCGGTCAAGAAAGTTGAAAGCTATTTAAAGGGTGAAGAGATTAAAATGAACAGCTTTGGTTCTTCTTTACCAAATTACGTGCACCCCAATATAAAGTTAAAAATTCAAGACCATGACACTGAACAATATGACTTTGGATGGGTATTCTATTACAACACCGAGAAGTACATAGAAACCGGTGATTTCAGAGAGGCGCTTGGAGGAAATGCTCCTTTAATTGTCAATAAAGACACCGGAGATATTGTCATTACAGGGACTGCTGAAGATATTGGTTTTTACATAAAGAACTATATAAAAACAGGAAACCCTCACAAAGAGACGTAGAGCTCACCTCACAAAAGCGCCTGTAGCTCTTTTGGTGTGTTCTCACTCACTGTAAGCCACGCCGCTTAGCTTTGACCATTAAAAGGAGATTGACTGATGTTCGGATTGTTCAAGAAAAGGGCAGCAGGCCAGAACCTGAGCCCGAATATATCGTGGCCACGATAAATGCTCGAATACAACCAATGCACAGAGCTGAAGTATACGGAGACCCTCTTGATGAAATTTTGTCAAAAAACTCAATCGGTGAAGTTTCTGGCGGCGGCACACTTCAATCCCAGTCTGGGGAAATCGAGCATTGCGATGTAGTAATTCAGGTTAACAACTCAAGTAGAGAAACGGTTGAAGTCATCAGATCTTCGCTCGAAAATATAGGAATACCCAAAGGTTCTAAATTAAAGATTGAAACCACTGACTCGGAGCTTGAGCTCGGTACTTTAGAAGGTTTAGCTATTTACTTAAATGGTACAGACCTAGATCCCGAAGTATATGCAAATAGCGACTCTAACTACGTCCACAGCGAGTTGGATCGTTTAACTTATGGTCATGGTAAAGTCTATAGTTACTGGCAAGGGCCAAAGGGAACTGCTTTCTACTTGTATGGTACTTCCTTTGCTCAAATGAAATTGCAGATTTCAGAGTTGGTTACTAGTTACCCTCTTTGCCAAAAGTGCAGAATTGAGCAGATTGCATAAAGGTGGCTAATAAGGGGCGTGTAATAGTCAACAAATCCCAAAAAATACACCCGTAAAGAGAAAGATTATCGATTTACCGAGAGTGATTAATGTGTTGTTTAAGAACTATGTTTCTGTTGGAAAATCACTGTTGACTTGCTCCTTTAACCAATCAATAAACAATGTCACTTTGGGTCTTTTCAAGTTCTTTTCAGGTAAACATATAAAATATGAGAAGGATAGCTCGGTAAAATTCTCTCCAATTCTAACTAAAGTTTTATTTTTGATATATCTATTAACTAGGCTGTGTTTTATTAATCCTATTCCTTGCATTGCTAGGGCACTTTCTACCACAAATTGAGAACCATGAAATAAAATCGAAGGATTAATGGGTTTTTTATCATTTAATTCCAGCCAAGTCTTCCAACTCATATCTGTATAAATATCTTCTATTAGCACACCATTATTCAAATCATCGATGCTATATATGCCATACTTTTCTTGATAATAAGGGTGGCATACAGGATATATAATGTCTTTCATCAACCATTCACAATGCATTCCAGTATATTGACCAGAACCGAAGCGTACGCATAAATCGATACTATTGTCAGTGGGTTGAGAGAGACGGTTGGTTGGTTCAACTAGAATGTTGATATCAGGGTGCCGCTCTCTGAATCCTTGTAATCTTGGAATTAGCCAATGATGAGCAAAAGAGCTAGGTGTTGATATCGCGAGCTTGTTTGGGTATGGGTCATCAACCAGTTCATCCAGACCAGATTCTAGGTGGTTAAATCCTTTCTTGACCTGTTTGTAAAGACTTTCCCCATAAGGGGTGAGTTCAATTTTCCTGTGATGACGGTGGAACAGGCAAGTGTCTACGCTAGCTTCGAGTTGTCTTATTTGCTGACTTACTGCAGCTGGAGAAACGAAGAGTTCTTTTGCTGCTAATTTGAAGCTCCCTAAAGCTGCCGCTCGATAAAAATAATGTAAACCTTGGAGAGGAAGATTCTGTCTTTTCAATTAAGAAGGCCTTAACTAACGGCAATAAAGAATTGCTTGTCAGGTTGACATAAATTTACAAATATATAAAAGTATCATTGAAATATGGTTTTTTTTATCAATTAGGCTCGCATGACAAGGAATAGTTTTGAATAAGTATACAAATATAAAAAAATCAATAGATATAAGCGAAGGTTTCTGGGATACAACCAGCAATAATGGCCTTGCTAATATTATCAGTAAGAATATGGGAAATGGTGAGCACTTGACAGTTCCCGGAGGCGAGCAGTTTGTCAATATGTCCTCGTACTCTTATCTTGGTTTGGATAGCCATCCTGCAATTATACAAGGTGCAATTGACGGTATTCAGTCGACAGGGGCATTAAATTCTTCGACTTCACGCATTCGTGTTCAATACGAAATACTGAACCAAGCAGAGTGCCAATTAGGTGAACTAACAAGTAGTGACGTGTTCACACTGCCTTCTTGCGCAGCGGCCGCCGCCGCAGTATTACCATTACTTTCATCTGGTGCCCTTACCAATAATACCCCCCGGTCATGGTTTTTGATAAGCATGCGCACTTTTGTCTGAATTATATGAAACCCATTTGCGCTGATGAAACAAAAGTCATCACGATTGAGCATAACGACATGTGCGCATTGGAGGATATTTGTAAGCAGCACCAACAAGTCGCGTTTGTCGCTGATTCTATATACAGCACAGGTGGAGCGGCACCGATAAAAAGGTTACTAGAACTGCAAAGTCAATACGGGCTATTTCTGCTGATTGACGAAGCTCACGGCCTTTCTACCACTGGTCATAATGGAGTAGGCATGGTTTTGAGTGAAGTCGATGAACTTAATGATCAGACGTTGCTCATCGCATCTCTAAATAAAGGCTTTGGTGCATCGGGTGGTGCCGTGTTCTTTCGTCAACACAAGGACAATAAAGTCAGGAACCTTTTAGCCAGATATGGTGGGCCGATCACTTGGTCACAGCGAATTAATACGGCGGGCCTTGGCGCTATTATTGCTTCGACTGAGTTGCATCAGGATGGAACAATTAATCGATTACAAACGACGCTAATGCGTAAAGTTGAATTGTTTGACGAGTTGGTAACGACCCAAGCCAAAGGTGATGGATTGCCTATCCGATTTGTTTCTTTGGGAGACGAGCAAGCGACCATCAATATAGCCAGAGAGCTATTTAGTTCGGGCTTTTACACTTCAGCGATATTCTTCCCAGTCATCGCCAGAGGTAAGGCGGGTCTAAGAGTCATGTTGCGCTCAAATATGCAAGATAAAGATATTCAAGAGTTCGCCATTAGATTGAATCAACTCAAGCAAAAGCATGGAGTGCATGATGCGTAGAGCAGGTAATCGTCTCGTACTGGTTTTAGCTTGTACGCTAGTGCTGATGGCACAGATGTCGACCACTTTGTATTTGCCAGCTTTGCCTGAGGTCGCAAGCGAACTTTCCATAAGTCGTCATTACGCTGAATTGTCCATTTCACTTTTTGTGATTGGAGCGGCTTTACCCGTTATTTACTGGGGGCATGCTGCAGAAAAATATGGGCGAGATAGATCCTTGATGATGGCTTTAAGTGTGTTTATTGGAGCGAGTTTATATCTCTATTTTGCACAAACAATCGAGAGCTTAATGGTCGCGAGAGTAATCCAAGGGATGGGAGCGGGTGGTGCTGCAATCATTGCCAGGATCTTGGTAAGAGATAACTGGAGCGGAGATGAGTTGACGCAGAAACTCTCGCTGCTTTCGATGGCCTTCATTGCTGCTTTAGGTATCGGGCAGTTTATCGGTTCGATATTAACTGAGTATAGCGATTGGCGGTTTGGCTTCATATTATTGTCGGCCATAGCTGTCGGAGCATTAGTCGTGATTATGTTCATCCCTTTTCAATCGACTGAACAAAAGCGTCAAGCTTCACCAACATCGCGATCAAGTTATATTCAAATTGCAAATGACCGCAGTTTTCTGATCCCTTGCGTTCAAGGAGGGCTTGGGTTTGCCACGATAGTGACGTTGCAAGAAGTGAGTCCATTTGTATTTTCACATGACTTACAGCTATCTAGCCAAATGTTTGGTTTCTTTGGCCTTAGTATTGGTGTTGCGTATTTCTTAGGCTCTCTTTGTGTCAAACATTTTGTAACCAAGGTTGGCAGTCAGAAGTTAATGAATCTGGGGGCCTATCTGATGATGTTAGGCTCAATAATCATGCTAGGGGTTTGGTTGTTCAGCACTGCGATTCCAAGGCAAATCCTTATTGCTGCTTATCTTAGTTTGTATCTACTCATTATTTTTGGACAAGCTATCGTTTTTCCAAACAGCATGTCCATTGCTGCAAGCCAATCTTCGCACAATGGCGCGCATAGCATTGCTTTGTGTGGATTCCTACAGCAATCAATGGCCGGAATAGCAGCGGCATTAGCGGTTGGTGCGGGGCAAAGTCATAGCTGGGCGTACTGGGTTGCTATTATGGCAGTAGTGATTCTTGGTCTTAGTTTTACGAATAAAGAGCAAAAAGCATGTCTGAATTAGTTTCAATATTAGATCCGAAAACTGAAGAGGCCAAAGTTAACTTTGATGGTTATCAAGCTATTCTAGAAAAGTTTAATCAAGCCCAATCTGAATCACTCGCTTTAGAGTTGCCAAGTCGTGAAAAGCAAAGCTCTAGAGGTAAACTTTCTCCCCGGGAACGGATATCAAAAGTGATTGATGTTGGAACCTCATTCTTTGAAATCGGGCAAATAGCAGGATACAAAGTCTATGAGCAACCTCTCCCGAGCGCAGCAATAGTGACCGGTGTTGGTGTAATAAACGGCCGTAAATTGTAGTGGTCAACTAAAATTGGCCACGGTTTTAGAGTTTTCCCAATACAATCGCTCAGACTCATTGGGTGTCAGCCCACCATTATATTGGTGGGGCCTGAGTTGGCTGTAGTAGCCCGTGATGTATCGAGTTATATGTTCTCTCGCTTCGCTAAAACTCCGATAACCCGACACTGGTACCCATGCTGTCTTTAGACTTCTGAAGAACCGCTCCATCGGGCTATTGTCCCAACAATTACCTCGCCTAGATAAGCTTGGCTTGATTTGATAACGCCACAACAGTTGCCGATAAGAACGGCTGGTGTAATGACTTCCTTGGTCGCTGTGGAACATCACGCCTTTGGGTTTACCTCGTGATTCAAACGCCATAGCGAGTGCCTTTCCTGTCAACTTACTATCAGGCGATACTGACATCGCCCAACCAATTGGCTTTCTAGCGAACAGGTCGATGACAACAGCAAGATACATCCAGCACTGTCCCGTCCAGATATACGTCACATCACCAACCCAGACTTGGTTGGGAGCGGTAACGGCAAATTGTCGAGACAGATGGTTTGGGATCTCTACGTGTTCTTGTGATGCCTTTCGATATCGGTGCTTCGGTGTTTGGCAGCTTACCAACCCTAATAATTTCATCATCTTAGAAGCTCGATAACGTGTCAGTTTTACACCTTGAGCCGTAACCATGTCGGCAATGCTTCTCGCACCCGCAGAGCCGTTGCTTGCCGTATGAACTTCTTTAATAAGACTTTTTAGCTTCACCAACTCTGGAGAAACATGTTTAAGGCGACAACGCCAGTATTTGTAACTGCTGCGGTGGACACTGAACACATGACATAAGGTGGTAACGCTAAAGCTCTGCCTGAGTTTCTCGATTATCGAGAGTTGTTCAGTGAGTCCGACATCAAGAGAGCTGTAGCCTTTTTTAATATTTCATTGTGCTCTTCAAGGCGAGCAAGTTTCTTCTTCAGCTCTCGTATCTCAATTTGCTCTGGTGTCATTGGTGAGGCTTGAGGAGCCACTCCCTTTCTTTCTTGTTTGAGCTGCCTTACCCACTTATCCATGGTCGATTTACCGACCCCCATGGCTTTGGCGGCTTCAACAACGGTGTAGTTTTGGTCGAGAACAAGTTGTGCTGCTTCGAGTTTGAACTCCGCACTGAAAGTGCGTCTGGTACGCTTGGTCATAGTTTCACCTGTCATGCTATGAGGTGTATCTTAACACCTCTAATTAGGTGGCCAAATTCACCGTACCACTACACATGCACTGTTCTGTAGGAGATATAGTAAACAAAGGTGACACCATTCTCTAAATCGCGGATGGTTTGAACGAATCGATGTAAAGTCAGCTAAGAGCATCGCCACTTTCAAATCAACATTCGGAATCTTCGCCTAGTATGCAGCTAGGCGATTTTTTTTGCCTGCTGAAAGCTCGATGTTTATCTTCAAATTCAAAGTGAATAAGAGAGGGTTTGCTTAACATAAAAAAGGTGAGCCAAGTAAAACCATATGTCACGATGAATCTTGGCATAGCACTCTCGGCAGGGGACGGTTTGCTCCAATATGATTGCCAAGAGCTTGTACTGACATCGCTACGTTCTCTTTTCTATAAACTCCATCCAGTCTGGCTGGAGCAGGTCACAGACTGAATTTTTATCCATGGCACTTTCTAACTCGAAAGTGCCCTTTTGTTTTAGCAAACTTCTAGGCTGAAAAGATGAAGGATAAATTCGGAAGACTTTTTTGTTAATTAAAAAGACATTATAGATGTAAGCTTTTACCATTTACTCAGTTGTGGATAAGTAACTTGGTTTACTCATATTGTTTCTGACTAGATCTGATAGTTCAGGTCGTGGAGAGCTTTTGTACGCCAATCTACAGTCCTTGACGTCTTGTGTTGATTTAGTCGTTTAATCCCCAGTAGTTGATAAGATCTCGATACTCCTGAGTAGCTCGGTAGTTTTTAAGCTCAGTACGGATTTTATCGAGTAGTTGTGGCGGTAAGTTCAAGTTAGCAGCCAAAAAGTACTCTTCTTGCCCGAATGCCATTTCCCATTGCTTATTGAGGACCCTTGTTGGGTCATCACCCATTTCTCTAGCGATATAGTAAGCTTGTGCATCCGCAATGGGCCAAAGGTCAATTCGTCCTTTTTAAGCATTTCATATTGTCGATATCTAGCGTCCATACCGCTTAATCGTATTGAGTTTTCGAGAGAGACAGAGTTCTCTTCCAAAAAGCGTTCTCTTGCATCACTAATCATTGTCGAAAAACGGTAGCTCTCTATGTCTTTCAGGCGACTCAACGTTATATCTTCACGACTTTTAAGGGAATAAATGGACTGCGGAGCGGGTAGTATCTCTCCTACCCAAATGAACAGATTTTCACGATTTGGCCGACGAGAAATGCAATAAATCAAGCCCATTGTGTCTTTTTGAACTGTTGCCATGCTTCTGGCCCAAGGTTGTGAATGAAGCTGGTACTCAATACCTGCCTGCTCCATAACTTGCGTAATGATTTGTGTTGCAACACCCACAACCTGGCCATCGTAAGTATGGTGATAGGGAGGAAACTCTTCTGTGTAGATATTGACAACACTGGCGTTGACCTGGCTCATCAGCAAACTCATACAGATTAACAATACGATTCTCATTCGTTTACTCTCATCAAGGATAACTTAATAAGTTTAGGCTGATGTATACGGTTTTCTAGGTCAGAGGGCTTTTGAGGGCTCAAATACGGTGAAACCTCGATGTTGATATGCTCCAGTGATACTGGACACTAGCCCCTGCATTAGCCATTAAAGAAGCTCACTCATTTCTGGAACACTGTCGGCTTGCGCTAGTAAGTATTCACATTCCGTTTGGATGAGCGAAACGCATCGTTCTATGTGTTCACGCTCTCTATCATCGATTCCTTGAGCTTCGGTAAATTCAATCGCTTCCTTCAGGGCATTTTTAAAACACCAACGGTTTCTATCATTATGGAAGCCATTTTGGTGCCTGAATAACCCAGCAGAGCGCAGAATTCAGCTAAATCATAGTTGGTGATAGGGCGTTTGAAGTTACCTTCCGGTGGATTTTGAAAGTCTTCGCTTTCCCAATCTCCAATCGACATTGAAAAATATTGAGGGATACTGGTCGACCCTCATCAGCAGACAATTTACCGCTTCACGAGTTGCGTTTACTCATTGTTTTATATATAAATTATGAGGAGACTCGTAAGAGCAGGGCGTTATTCGGTTTCTTGAAAGGAAGTACAATGAAAAGAATTTGTTTAGTTACACATACCGAAGCGACTCACAGCGTTGATAGGTTAGTCGGTGGTTGGTACAACTCAAACCTAACAGAAAACGGTATTGAACAAGCTAAGTTGATAAAGTCTACGATCAATGAACTAGGCTTCGATTCCCGTAAATTAGTTACTTATTCTTCAGATTTGAACCGTGCACAGCAAACGGCAAAAATAATATGTAACGAGGGTTCTCGGTTAAAATTAGATGCTCGCCTTCGTGAAATGTCATTTGGTAACAACGAGGGTATTCCTCAAGAAAAGCACAATGAGCTGATTAGATTTCCACCTAAAAAGGGAGCTAGATTAGATCATCGCATTTGTGAAGGAGCGGAATCACCAAGAGAGTTAGCTACTAGAGTTGCGGAATTCGTCAACTCAGTAATAGACTGCAACGAAGATATTATCATTGTGGCTCATGGTTTTTCCTCAAGCTTCGTAATCGCGGCTTTCCAACAAATAGCTGTAGAAAGCATGGCATATATTGACTATAAACTAGGCTCTGGAAGTATAACGATACTTGAAGTAGATGATTACTTTCATAATCATGCTATTAAACTCTTGAATTACCAACCGCATAACACATACGAGCCTTCTGCCTGTCAATAGGCAATACCCTTCATCACATTAACCAACCAGACAGTGCCAATCGTGGTTCATCATCCTGTGATTGATTGTGTTCGACACGATGGGTGGTATGGGGCGATGGGAAAAACATAACGCTGCGGTTAGGCATGGGGGTGATTTCATGTACTGTACCTCGATAGTCAAATACTAGCTTTGATTGTGAAGGTGGAAACTCAGGATCACCAAAATAGACGATAATAGTCACTTTATATGGACTGACTTGTGCACTATTTGTGTGATCGTTGTGATTATCGATAAAACAGTAGCGATTAAATGACGTTAGCGAGAAGCTTTGCTCAAACTCTGTAGCGTTAAGGCCGAGTATAGGAAGCCAGTGTGCCATTGCTTGGTTGGCAATTTTTCTGACTAACACATCACTACCTTGATCGACAAAGTGGTAGATAAAGCTGAATCTGTCTGCCGGTACTGGCGGCAGATTCATTTTTTGGAACACTTTTTCCCGTTTCTCTAGAGTAAGTAGCTCTGTATTAAACTTCTTACCATTGTGTCCGACACGAGTGCGCCATCCTTGCTGCTGCTGCCAAGAGTCTATTACCGCCTTATTGAAATTGGCAAAGCTTGCTTTATCAAAAAAATCATCAATACATAGATAACCATTTTGCGTTATTTTCTCACGCATTTTGCGGTTAGAAATCAGATCAATCATGAGCAAGCTCCTGCGCTGTATTTGGTGCGTCTGAGCGGATATACCAAAAAGACAAAACAACGGTTGCTACCACAGCCATCATTCCATAATGACTAACACCAAAGTGGCTGGTGATACCAAACAACACCATACCCAAAGGCACTGCGGTATTGGTGACCATCTGGTCGTTCGAGGCAAAGCGAGGCAGTTGACTTGCAGTTAGGTGTGTTTGGGTGACCGTGTCCCATTTGATACCACTCATTGTCGTTGCACAGGCGCCAAACATAGCGCAAACGACAATCACAGTGATCGGTAGGGTGCTACTTATTGCGATAGCTTGTAAAGACAATAGAATCAGGCATAGCAAATGGACTCGATTCCATGTGAAGTGTTTAAAGCGCCCGCTGAGCATCCCGGTCGAACCCACTAATGATCCTATAGCGATGCAGGTTGCGACAAATGCCCAGTCGCTTTCTGAGTGATTGGCTATAACCATTGCAGGCCCTGCAACTCCGAGAAATCCAAGACAAATCGAGACAAAAAACCAGCTTTTCAGCCCATTAATTGACCAATTTGGCAAGGTTACTGGAGGCGTTGAGGTGTCACCTTTCCTTTCTTCTGCAGCAGGTTCGTTACTCGTTTCTGATTTGGGAACAAGTCGGATGGCGTAGATCAATCCAATGGCGATGAGAAAAGTGATACAGTCGATCATCAGCACGGTCTCAAATCCAAGCAACAGAACCAAAGTCGCGCCTGACAAAGGTCCAATAATACTGTAGATGTCGCCAAGAATGGCTAACACGGAGTTGGCTTGCTCGCGGCTCTTTGCAGAAGTGATACTAGGGAGCAACTGAAAGCTAGCGGGTAGATAAAAGGAAGAGGCAAGGCCATAAACAAACGCTGAAATCACCATCGCTATGACAGTATTCGTGCCGAGTGCAATATAGAGCAGTAGCCCAAACTGGGCGAGTAAACGCGTGATATCGGCAAGGATCATGGTTGGCTTTAGTGCAGTAATGGCTAGCTTGCGATAGACAAGCATACCTAGAAAACGGCCTAACCAGAGCGCCAGCATCACCAGAGCTATCCCTACTCCCGAAGGCGATATATTGAAAGATTCGATAGAAAAAGCGATCGGGATTAATGCATTACCGGCTCCAGAAGCAAAACTGGCCATAGCGAATAAGGTGAAATTACGGTTCCATTCGATGGTTTTTAGAGTTTTGATAATAGCCATATCATAGACCTCGGATAATTAGACCATTGCTTAAGCCAAAGCGGATAAAGGCTTCAACACGTGTGGGATCGATGTCCAGTCGCTCCGATAGTTCGAGGACCGTTGAAGAAGGGGAGCATTGTAGCGATCGTAAGATATCGAGGTAGTCCTTGTGTTTGAGCTTAATCGTTCGCTTTGGAGTGATAAGGCGGATTACCTCTCCTTCTGTTTCAAATGGGGGAAGAAAGTTATAGTAGCCCCGAAAACCGCAGTTAGATAACGAGTGTTGAGAGTCAATAGAGAAAGGCAGTGCATTGCCAATACGTGGTTTTAAGGCCTGTAATTGTTGCTCTTGGCTGAGTTCGTTGTAGTTTTGGCCGTCGAAATCTTCAAAAGCTATGGTTAGGTGCATGGAAGTGACCCCTTTGCCATGAACATCATGACGCTTTCCTCTTGGGTAAAAAGCAATATCACCAGTGTTGTAGTCAACAGTGTCGTTGTTGTCATGGATCCAATGCTTATGGCCAAACAGCTGTAGGACTAGAAATGGATGATCATCTGAGTGCATGTTGAATGCGGTCTGGTTGGCTTTAGTTAAGTAACACTGAATCCAGCATTTCACTCCGTAACTGGCTTCTATGTATTCTTGAATCCCTCTGAGCTCGGTAACATGATCGTTGATGTGGTCGAAGACTAACGTACCGCCTTCATTGAGACATTGGGTCACCAAATCGTTATCGAGTAAGCTATGTTCAATGAGACCGTCGCCTATTCTTGACTGAATAAATAGTGCAGGGTGTAAGTCTTTCCCATCGGCAATGAGGCGAATATTCATACGTGAAGAGCCTATGTTCGAAAGGCGACTGAACACCATTGAAGCGAGTGGTGTCAAATCGGCGTTTACATGGCTTTTGTTGTATATCGCTGATTTATTAGTGGAAATAGAGAGTTGATCGATAGCGTTCAGCACCGATTCTAACGAGTTAGTGAGCATGCAAAGCTCCTACTTTGATGAGTTTCGCGAGCAACCTTCTTTGGCCTAGGTCTTGCAACCAGTCGTTAACGAGTAAGGGTTGGCTAGATTGACTGCTTAAGGCGTTTAATTGAATTACTTCGTCAGCATCTAGCTTTACTTTGCCAAAGTCTGTGTTGACTACATGGTCGAGGCAAGTATGAGTTCGCCAAGTTAAGCGACGTCCTGATAAGGCATCGAGATTTGAGACAATATTTGGATCATAGATAGGGGGAATATAAGTGTGAGCTTTGTCTGAGTCAGATTCCTCACAACTTAGCCCAATGAATACACCCGGCCCCAACGCATGAAAAATGTGCATTACGCCTTGGCGGACATTGTAATGTTGTCCTGGTTTTAGTGATAAACATTTTGCACTTGGTAACAGAGGCTTGTAATCGAGATGGATACCAGTGAATCGCTCCGAGTTGACCACTTTGGGCTGGAAAGGGGGCTTTTCCTCCCATAGATACAGATCCCGACCAGAGCCCGCGACATCAATAATGTGTGAATCTTCAAAGTCTTGATGTATACCAAATGGGGTCCAATTGGACGATGAGGTAAGAAACATATACACGTCGACCAATTTGGGGCAATCATAGCTAAGTAAAAGCTCATTGCTATGAATATAGTCAAAGACCTGTAGCGTTAAGGGTAGGCTCCACTTCGTGATTTCATTCAAGGCTAGGCAGTAACCCGAACCATAGAGGGTATTGAGGTGTTCCTGAGGCTCAACTAAACACTCGCCCCATCGGTGTACAATGTTACTACAGGCTTTGTAATCAAGTGAGTGTTGGTGGAAGACGCGGTATTTTGGCTCGATTCGTGTTGAATTCATGGCGCTATTGATAGCGCGGCTAATGGTGATTGTGTCTATCATGATAGTGATAGCCCCTTTTGGGGCTATCCTCGACCTTAGTGGCCTACATCTTGACGTGGGCTGGTACAGCTACCACATGTTGTCGCTTCCGCTTCCACTTCAAACTCCAGTTCAAACTCTTGTGAAGCCAACTGTTCTTGATCGATTGCGTGTTCCATCTAAATTCTCCATGTTGTTGTTAGTAAGTTCTCATGCAATATGCAAGCAGGCACACTTTATTCAATTGATTTCATTAATGATATTGGACTTTAGTATTGGTTTTATAGATTATTTTTTGATTATTAACTGAAAATACACCGGGTTTAAAAGGAAAATACTGGACACACACCAGTAAATAGACAGATAGGCTTTCTACCTTGAGGCTGGTTTTGATGCATTGCCACAATGATAGGTGTGTGTCCTGAACTTACGAACTTCTTTATGTCGTAAATTTCTAGCGAGCTAATGAGAACGGGCTGATAAATAATGTTAAATCATAATAATAATGGTTATGTAGCCTGAAAACGCATTGAACGATATTTATACAATTTAGCTCCATTTCTTATGTGAGCGAACTTAAAATGCGTTATAAATCTTTTCCAGATGAGCCAGAAGAAAGGCAAGAAACCACCCGAGAAAGAGCACAACGTCACCGTCAAGAGCGTAGAGCAGAATTAACCTATACCGCGAAAGATCGACAGCGGTGGGCTGAAAATAGAGAGCGTGTTCTTGCCGAGCGCGAGGCAAATGGTACCAAAGACAGTTTAGATAAGTTTCATTTGCAGTTTTTCGCCAAGAACAGAAAACCAACACACACAATGATGTTGAAATCTTCAATATTGAAAGAGTCAAAACCTCTTAATCAGTTGGCGGGCGGCAATTTTCATGCTGTTAAACAAGGCGCTAGTGATACCGAAGAAATAAAGAAAATCCAACAGGCCTTGATGGCATTGGGTTTTGACTTGGGGAAATCTGGCGCTGATGGCGATTTTGGCCGCGCGACAGAAGGCGCAGTGAAACAGTTTCAAACCCACTATAAACCGACACATACCACGCATAAAAGCTACCCATTTGGCGGCGTTGATGGGATTGTCGACAAAAACACCATTCTTGCTTTAGATGAGGCCGTTGTTGAAGAGTGGAAGTATTCGTTTAGGTTTACACTTGAGATGCTACAAGCAGTGTACCCAAGGGTAAGCAGTAGCAAGCAAAATCTGTTGCAAGGTATCGTGGATGAGCTCAATGACCATATTGAGTTTTATAAGCTTGATACCCCTTTGCGTAGGACTCATTTCTTCGCGCAGATAATGCAAGAAACTGGGCCTACTTTGAATATGGCAGAACATACCAATTACCGGACTACGGTGTTAGATACCTCTCAGTTCGAGACAGCGAGAAAGAGAAACTACCCAGCAGATCATAAACTTCATCCCGGCAAACGATATATTGATGTTCTGGGTATTGATAGAAAAGAAAATGGTTTTTTGTAAAAAAAGATGGCACAAGACCATCTGAAGATGATAAACGCATCCTGTTTAATGTTATGTACGGAGGTCGGGGAGAATTAAAAAATGGTGATTACTTAACAACGGATGATGGTTGGAATTTTAGAGGTCGAGGGTTAAAGCAGTTAACTGGTCGTGGCAATTATACCGCTTTTAATAAGTGGCATGCTGCTCACCAAGCGCGCTGGCCTGATGATATTATCGATGCAGTTAATAACCCAGAGATATTGTTGGAGGTTAAGTATGCCACGCGCTCAGCAGCGAACTTTTGGTTGGTCAACAAAGTCTATTTGAAAGCCGATGCTGGTGCAGAAGATTCCGCTATTAACTCGGTAACGAGAGCTGTTAATAGTGGCACTGATAGTTATAAGTTGCGTAGGGATAATTTTAACAAGCTATGGGAAGCTAAGGTGTTTGAATGAAGTTGAGAAGGTTATTATTGGCTTTAATTGTTAACGTTGTATTTTTGTCAACAGTTTATGCTCATCCGTTGATCATTAAAGAAGATGACACTTTGAATCGGACACTCTGTCAAGATGATGAAGATATCTATTTTAATGCCCAACTAGAAAATGGAAAACTAGCGTCTTTGTGCGCTTATCAACATTACAGCCCCGATACTGGCTACGTGAAATACCGTTATGGAGATGTGGGGAGTGTAGAGTTAGAGTTCCCAAGTGATAAAAAACCACCAAGAGGGCGTTTTTTAACTTATCACACCCGTTTGTCGCCGAGCTTGCAAGGGCGCTCGATCTACTTTTACATTAATAATTACCGATATTTACTCTCTTCATTTAATCATGGATGTCATATTAGTGTGCATGATGTGTCATCAATCAAAGGAGAGAAATTATTTCTAGGGTACTGTGAAAAACAATCTGAATTGAAAGTAGATAGACGCAGAACGGGGCTGCTTCTTGATGAAGCTGAAGTTTATGAGAAGTTTCCAGAACAATCTCAAGACCCTACCGAGCCGCAGTTTCATCGCCCTGAATTTAATCGTATTTATGGTGAAAGGCAACGTCCATAAATACCATATTTTATTGAACTTCAATGGGTGAGTGCGCAGTGGATTGTTTCGGTAGAACAATGATTGTCTAAAGGTCGCAATAGTGGTTTTTTTCGCCTGATAGTAAGAAAATGAAGGGGACTTGACGATGAAAATGGGAAATAGAGACGCTATCAATAATTCTGGGTAACTTTGGGGTTATATATATTTAGTGAGTCAATCTTCGTGCACAATTATTGGTGTGTGCCCTGAATTTACGCTCTCAGCGGGAATAGGCCATACACCCCAGCGGACGGGAGTATGGCTTTATTAAACGACTTTTTATGAAAGATCGTGGAGATCTTTACCAAGTGGTTGGCTGAGGCGGAACTGACTGAATGCCACTTGCAGCCCTTCACGTTCCGGTGTGCAACACATGGCGCCGACAAAACGCTTTTGAGCCAGAGGAATAGTACAGAGGCGGAGCAGGGGCCAGGTAATACCATCTCCTGAGTATTGCAGCCTTAGTACGTCTCCCATGACGGTTGCTCGCATCCAGAACTTTTTGGTATCGCCATGGAAGGGGCCTGTCGCCCAGTCGGACTTGCCATTAGTCAGTACACTACTCATCAGAGCCTGCTCATCAGCAAACTCGATTCCTGCTTTACACCAGACTTCTTCGCCCTGCTCGATCATCAGCCCTGCCTGATCGTACAGTTCGCTGAACTCGCCCTCAATACATAGCTCAAAGGTGAAATCACCTTCCACCTCACAGCCAAATATATGTCCGTTATGACGGATAAAACCGTAATGTGTTTCGCGCCAGAAATCGGTCTTGAGGTCCGTTTTTACGATGATTTTATCATTATTTTGAGTCCAGGATGCTGGTGGGTTTATCCAGTTAAAATGAGAGATATCCATGTTTATCCTTGTTGGTAATTCTAGTCATTAGCAGAAAAAATGAAGCGGGCGCAAATCAGCAGGCTTAGCGAAAGAACGGCAACGACACCGAAGGCAAAGCCCAGAGTGGTGGCGTTGGCGACAAACCCAATCAATGCCGGACCAAGTAAGATCCCTGAGTAACCGATCGTAGAGACTGACGCGACGGCTAGGGTGCTGGGCATCACTTTTTGCTGCCCAGACGCAGTGAACAGGATGGGGACAATGTTTGACAGGCCTGCGCCTATCAGGAAGAAGCCGCCGATCATGGTTTCTAGGCTGTTCCCAAGAACGATGACGCCGAATCCTAGCGACGCGATGAGCGCACTGATCACAAAAACGCGCAGACGGCCAAAAGCAGCGATTATTCGGTCACCCAGCAGGCGTCCGGCGGTCATTGCGCACGCAAATACCGTGTAACCCAGACCGGCATGGTCAACGGTGATCAGATTATTGCTGGTGAGAAGAATACCACTCCAGTCCAGCATAGAGCCTTCCATGATATAGGCCACGAAGCAGAGGACGCCCAGCAGGATCACGATACCTTTGGGTACCACAAACAGCGGAGATTCGTCTGACTCGCTGTAGGTGAGCATGCCTGAATAGGCAAATAGCAGCATGATCACAACCGCCGCTATAATCAGCGCAATGACGGTTAGGGGAGCCAGCCCCTGCATCAGCAACAGGCTTACCAGCCCAGCTCCAGCGATACCACCGATGCTGAATAGGGCATGGAATCCTGACATCACAGGCTTGTCTACCTGTTTTTCAACCAATACGGCGTGAATATTAACCACCACATCCATCGCGCCGATCCCTGCACCGAACAAAAACAGGGCCACAGCAAGGGTCAGGGGAGTATTCATCGTGACCAGAGCCGGCATCATAGCAAGCATCAGTATTGTCGCTGTGAAGAACACAACTCGGCAGCCGAAGCGCGATGCAAGAATGCCGGACAGCGGCATCATCAGAAATGATCCGATACCAAATGACAGCAGTACCATCCCTATGGTGCCGTGATCGGCCATCAGCCTCTCTTTGGCGAGGGGGATAAGTGGTGCCCAAGCAGCCAGGCTCAACCCAGCAACAAAAAAGGCAATGCGGGTGGCATTGATAGAGCGGGGAATCGCTGGTGAAGGTGTGGAATCCAGTAGTTCCATGTTGTTTCCTGTAAATTCGATGTGGCCCCGAGTTATGTGGGAGCCACTATGATTTTTTATTTCAGTATCAGCAGGGCTTAGAGTGATGAAAAATCAGCCCTGATAAGACGTTCGATCTGTTTAAATACTCTCGGTTAACTCAATCGCATACCAGCAACTGCCGGAACTCTTCCACCTCACTCAGAGTCCCGATAACCTTTGAAGCCTGATGGTAGGTTTCGTTACTGGACAGGGCGTGGGGCCAGCCATATACCCTAGGGATCCCCGCCTGAACGGCAGCCTGGATACCTAGATCTGTGTCCTCGATAACGATAGCCTGACTCGCTTTGGCGTTAAGCATCTCCAGCATGGCCAGATACGGATCTGGATGGGGCTTGGTCTTCGCCACTTCATCTCCTGAAATCAGAGGAACAGAAGACTCAGCCGGTAATCCAAGCGCTGAGAGGTTAGCAAGGCATACATCACGAGGTGCGGTTGAAACAAAACCCACCGGGATGCGGTTCTCAAGCAGTGCATGAATGATAGGCTTTGCCTCCTTGCGCAGGTAGGCAGGGCCTATTTCCATCTTGTAGGTCTGGACAATGGTCTTTATCAGGGCGGGCTGCTGCTCGTTCCCGACGCCTAGTTGTTCCAGTGTTTCAGTCAGGCTCAGGCCAATAAGGTCCTCCGCCTTCACGCCTTCTGTTTGATGGGGTAACAGGTTTTTTAGCAAATCAAAGTGCAACTGTTCGCTGTCGACGATCACACCATCGATATCGAATATTATTACGGAGTGATTCATGCGTGGACTTCCTCTTTACGGGAAGGGATGCGCAGCAGTACCTTACAGTTTGGTTCCTGAATAGGTTCAAGCTGCTTCTTGCCGATGTTGCAGCCCACCATGGCAAATGCCTGCTCAAATTCCTCGAACTCGAAGCGGTGGCTGATGAGCTGTTCTGCCGGGATCAAGCCGTCACGAATGATTTGGTAGGCCCGCTCAAAACTGTTGTTGAGTGAATCGATGGAGCCGATGACTGATAGGCTTTTATCGGCGATTTTCAGAATATCGAGCTGGGCACTGGATTCCTTGAGCGCCACATTCATGATTTTGCCGCCAGGAGCAAGGCGAGAGAAGACGGTTTCAGTAAGGTAACCGGTAGTATCAACACAAAGATCCAGTGTCTCTTGGTCATTTCCATACTCTTCACGCATTGCCTGTGTAAAGTCTTGGTATATCCGCACAGACGGCGGCAGTACGTCGAGCGCAAACTGATAACGATGTTCATTTTTTTCAACGAGGAACGGGCTTATGCCACGCAAGTGCAGAGACCACAGATAGAGCATTCCCATGGTGCCTGCACCAATGACACAGGCGCGAATGTTCGGATGGGTAATATTCAGTTTGTCGACACCAGTCAGTGTGCAGCTCAGAGGCTCAGTCAGTGCACCGGCTTCGAAGCTGACATGGTCGTCGAGATGCAGAAGAGAGCTGGCTTTAGCCAAGTACTGTTCGGCAAAAGTTCCGTCATAGGATACCCCTGCTTCCGTACCAGCTTTACGCTCACAGTGGTTCTCATTTCCGGTCTTGCACATACGACATTTGCCACAGGAATAGGTTGGGTTGATCACTACACGATCACCAGGCTTGAATGCTGAAACCTCTTCACCGACACGGAGCACCGTTCCTGTTGATTCGTGGCCAAGGGTTGTACCCGGAACCGCAACAGGGTAATCACCGGAGATGATACCGACATCTGTGCCACACAGGCCGCAGACCTCAACAGCGACAACCACATCATCCCCTTCTTTACACTGTAAAGGCTCTACCTGAGTGTTGATGACATCCCACACGGTATTGAATTTTAATGCTTTCATGCGGTCACCTCGTCCATCATTTCGAGTTCACAGGCCAACTGGGCGAAAGTTACATCCAGTTTGCGGATCACTTCAGTCAGGTGGTCTCGGGTGCAAATCAATGGAGGCCTGACCTTAATCGCCCGTCCTTTGCCATAGCGCGAACCGCGGATAACCAGCCCATTCGAATAAGCGATATCGATGACCATCCGTGCGATCTCTGGCGAAGGCACATCGAAGCCAAACATGTACCCCACGCCCCGGACCCCGCTGATTGAGGCATATTTTTGCTGCAAGCCGAGTAACCCTTCTTTCAGGTAGCGCTCGTTTTGCTGAACCTGCAGCAGCAGGTGCTCGTCTTCAATGATCTCAATGGTCTCGTGCAAAGCAACCAGAGACAGAGGATTGGCGCCTGAGGTGCTTGAATGCTCGTAGGGCTCTAGCACATCCAAAGCCTGCTTCATCAGAATGCCACCAATTGGAATACCTATGCCGCCTGCTCCTTTGGCAAATACGATAATGTCTGGATCTAACTCTTTGGCGTAGCCTGTACTTGCAAAGAAACTTCCTGTACGGCCAAAGCCTGTCTGAACCTCATCGGCGATAACAACAATGCCGTATTGGCTACATATTTTTCTAACCTGTCTGTAAAACTCGGCAGGTAAGACAATATTTCCGCCATTGCCCAGAATAGGTTCTATGATCATGCAGGCAATATTTCCACTGGAGCCAAAATTAATGAAGTCCTCCAGTTGACTGAAATAGTTAATTTCTGCGCTTTGTGTTTTCGACTCCTCCACCAGATCACTCTGAGGAACGGGAATTTTGAAAGAACCATCAATGTTGGCGGTAAATTCCTCCAAGCGGAACGCATTACCGGATATTCTGGCCGTAGCCAGAGATTGTCCATGATGCGATTTAAATAGCGAAATAACCCCAGAACGTTTTGTTTTTTTCTGGGCCATACGAATAGCCCCTTCAACCGCACCGGAACCAGAAACATCACGCAGCCACATACGATCAACGCCAGCAGGCAAGTGTTTGCGTAACTTTAATAATATTTGCTCAGAGAGAGGTTTAGTAAATGCAGAGCTTAAATGTGTACAACGGTCGATTTGTTGTTTTAGTTTTTCAGCTAAACGTTTATTAGTGTAGCCTAGAGGAAGATTAAATGTTCCTGAGGCTGCATCAATAAGGGTTTTATCATTAATGTATAAATATGGCCCATTACCTCTGAATCTGGCAATGTCTTCGTTAAATCCAGTCATTTTAAATTTCCAGCAAGAGAATATAAACGGATATCCCTATCTTTTGTTGTCGTTTTAGCCGGGTCTAAGAAAGTGAATCTTTCACTATTTTATACTCAGGCAATATCATGAATGTTTTAAGAGTTATCCGGGTCGAATAACGCTCAAGTAATGATGAAAAATCACCCATCATAAAAACATTTAGATAGTAATAATTAGGTAATCGACTTCATGTTAAACGTGCACCTAACTATGCATTTGATTTTATAATGTGAAACCATGTGCACATCATCCTAACTTATACTGTGGTGAGGATGAGGAACAAAATATTGAGGGGGATGGCTGGGGCGTAGGTGGTGTTTGAATGAGGTGATCTGTCGTCTGAAAAATATGTGAGGGAACACACGCCAGTGAAGAGAAAGATAGGTTGTCTCAATCACATTGAGGGTAAGTCCTCTCGGTGTGTGTACTGAATGTCTTCTTCTGAATGTCTTCTTAACCCCATGATTTTGATACCTGCTTTATCCCTTTCAAACACGTAGCAGAGTCGCTAATTAAAGAAATATAATCTTTTTGAGTACCACATCCACCAATTAGTCAACAAAGCCGTTTGGGTTCCTGTCGAGGCACGGTAGATCCCTCTATATATAAAAACTTCTCTCTAAGCCTTTTTGTTGTTCACTTATACAGTTTATTGGGGTTGAATTCGGTTTGAGTATGAAAAAGGCTTGTTTTTCTGACAGTCTAGTCTCGTTTAGCAGAGAGAATATTTTATAAGTTATTATTAGCCAAAGGATGAGTGCTATTCTTGCTAAGATAAATCGCATGCTCGTTTTTATATGATGGCAGAATATATATTTTGACATATTTACATTAATTTTTAGTCACTTATAATAGGCTGATAGTAAATCAGGCAGGCAAAAAAACGAGACTGCCTGTTATTAAGAATGTTAGGTTCTAGAGTTTTATCAACTACAAGGAGAATCCAAATGGATTATTTTATAGGAGCATTGAAAAAATATGCAGATTTTACTGGTCGAGCTAGAAGAAAGGAGTATTGGATGTTTACTCTTTTTTATATGCTTTTTTATGTCGGGTTGGTCGTTATTGATTTGATAATTGGTAAAGAATTATTTTCAATAATATTTTCATTAGCGCTGCTTATCCCAGCTATCAGTATTGCGACTAGAAGGCTTCATGATACAGGGCGTAGTGGTTGGTGGCAGTTAATTGCTTTAATTCCACTTATTGGTGTGATAGTTCTTATTGTCTTTTTAACGCAAGACAGCAATGACGCTAATGAGTACGGTGCTAACCCTAAAGTATCAGTATAAAACCTAACACGCAGAAAAACGAGACTGCCTGTTATATGCCAGTAATCAAAAAGTCGATAGCAGAGATGATCTCGTCTCTAAAAGTGCTTAGATCATTTACAGGTTCTCTTAGAATTTTGGTTGGTACACTTGCCATTTGATGAGTCAGAATTACGAAGTCACCTTCATCGATATTGATTACGGGGCATAGATGACTGGGCGCTTTTTTCTCTAACAACGCAGTAGGTGTAAGCGGAATAACTAATCGAGTATTCAATGTATCAAGCAATTCACTTTGAACGTCAACAAAGTATGGGTATGCGGTTGAAGTGCTTTTATCGTTGTTTTTGTACAGCGAAAATTGTGGCATTAGAATACTCGGTAAGAATCAGAAAATAGTCCGTGGTTTTCAGTTAGCTCGTTGCAAGCATTAATGGCATCAGCATTTTGCTCTAACCATTCAGCTTTCAGGCGCTGATTCACTTCTTTCTCAAGTGCCTTTTCCATTGTTGCCGAAAGGTTTATATTTAAGCGTTTAGCCTCAGCAAGTAACTCACTGTTTAAGCTTAAGTTTGTCGCTTTCTTTGGTGCTTGCTTACTATGTGCGTTTCTCATGATAGCAACCTATGCGTATTGTATGTGCGCATAAACTATAGGTGCAACACAAGCATATAACAAGATAATTGGACTCCCGTTCTAATGACAGGCTTGAAAAATATTGGACACACACATGTAAAGAGAAAGATCGATGATTCACTTCACCCTGAAGTTCGTTGTGATGCTTCGGTCAAATTATTGAGTCCTTTCGGTGTGTGTCCTGAATGCTCCCATTCGGTGTGTGTCCTGTATGATCCCACTGTATGATCCCTGAATGATCCCCAACCTTAAACAATAGAAGCTGTTTTCTGGGACGGCCTTGTCTAACCCCCATCCTTTTCTAGACACACGGTTAAAAAATTCTGATTTTTAACCAGTTAATCGGCCTATGCGCTGAAACCGTTGACTTTTATGAACCGCAGATCCAGAACAACCGTTGGTTTCCATTGAGCGATAGTCAGCGAGACGGCATCGTTAAGACGCTTAAGCAAGAGCAAACTCTCACCTCGCGTTGATTGGCTATCAACGAGCCAGTGTGGCCTCACCGAGGTAAGTGTCTCAGCAAGTGGCTATTCTCCCACTTGCTGTTGCCAAAGTTTTGCGTATAAGCCTTGCTGGGCAATCAATTCATCGTGTGTGCCGCTTTCGGTCACTTTGCCTTTATCGAGCACAAGAATGTTATCGGCATGACGAATGGTGTTAAGTCGATGGGCAATGCTGATCACGGTTCGCCCGCGGCAAATGTCATCCATATTGCTCATGATGGCGGCTTCAGAGTGATAGTCGAGTGCAGACGTCGCTTCGTCGAGCAATAAGATCCTCGGGTCCACCAATAGGGCTCTTGCTAAAGCAATGCGCTGCCGTTGGCCACCAGACAGGGAGGCACCTTTCTCGCCCACAGGCTGGTTAAAACCGTGAGGCAGCCCTTCAATAAACTCTAACGCCCCCGCTAGTTGTGCGGCATGGCGAACTTCTTCGTCGCTGGCTTGCGGTTGACACAAACGAATGTTGTCCGCCACGCTGCCGGAAAAGAGGATGCTTTCTTGCAATACCACGCTCATGTTGCGACGCAGAGAAACCGGGTCGGCAATCGCTAGATCCATCCCATCGACCAACACTTGTCCATGTTGAGGAACGTATAAGCGCTGTAGTAAACGCGTAAGCGTGCTTTTTCCTGAACCTGAAGGGCCTGTAACGCCAATAAATTGCCCAGGCTTAATCTTGAGGGACAAATTGGCGAGCACTTCTGGTGCATCCTCGTGATAACGAAAACGAATGTTACTAAATTCAATGCCGCCCTCAAGCTCGGGCACTGAGGCTAAACCTTGTTTACTGTTCTCTCTGGGTTCATCGAGAATATCGCCCACGCGTCTTAACGCGATGAGCGTATGCTGAAAATCTTGCCAAATTTGCGCCAGTCTCAAGACCGGCTGCGTGACATGGCCAGCGAGCATGTTGAAGGCCACTAATTGACCGGGTGTAATTTCCCCCTTGAGCACTGCGTTCACGCCCCACCAAAGCAGTAATGCCGCGGTGAGCTTCTGCACCAGAGCGATCGCTTGCCCTGCAACCAGACCGGATTTTTGCGCGTCAAAGCTTCGGTTTAATTGTTGGCTAAGAATACGTTTCCACTGGTCGAGAAAGCGGTGTTCTGTCGCTGTGGTCTTGATGGTTTCAATGCCAGAGATGGCCTCGGTCAAAAATGTGGTGGTATTGGCGTCGGACTCATATTCAGATTCGACTTTTTTGCGGATCAGCGGCCCCGCGATTAGCCACAGCACAAAGTAAACCACCAACGAGCCAATCACCAACCAAGTGAGCGTGCTGGCGTAATGAAACATCACGGCGAGGAACACGGTGACAAAAATCAGATCGAGTAACAGCATCAATGTCGACCCTGTCAGAAACTGGCGGATTTGTGCCATTTCACGTACTCGAGCAATGATCTGTCCGGTTTGACGTTGCTTGAAATAGGTCAATGGCAAACCGACTAAGTGACGATATAGCCGGCCTGAAAGCTCCGCGTTGACTTGGCTAGCAAGGTGGCCAAACACTGTATTTCGTAAATAACTGTATGCTGGTTCGGCAATGGCCAAGGCCAACATGGCAAGAGCCAGCACGTGCAAGCTGGATAAGCTGCGTCCAACCAGCACCTTATCAATGACATTCTCAAACAACATTGGGCTAACGAGGGCAAACACCTGTAGTGCGATGGCGTAAAAAAACACATCACGCAGTTGGCTTTTTTGCCGAAGAATCGATGGGGCAAACCAGCTTAAGCCAAACTTTACCTCTTTGCTGCTTAACTGCTCATCGGCAAGCAGCATGACTTTATGTTTACCCTGAGAGCGGGTTGTCGCAATAGGTTGCGTTTGCAACTGTTGTGTTTGAGGGTCATAAAGCGAGCATGCCCCCTCGCTGATCTGAGTCATGACCTTCCAGCCATGGTCATCTTCGATAAGCGCAGGGAGAGGGAGTGTGTCGAGCGCGGGTGGGCGCAGCGTTGTGATTTGGCTTTTGAGGCCCAGATAGTCGGCAGCTTCTCTCATCTCCATGTCACTTAGGTGGGCATGATTTAAACCTAACGCATGCTTAAGCTGTGAGCTGGAGTATTGCTTGTGGAATTGTTGGCCTGCATAAACCACCGCCTCAACACCCCAGTTATTACGTGGATTTGCTTGCGGTCGATCGTGCTCTGTGGCGTTGCTATTGTCGTGGGCAGATAAAGTGACGGTCATCGCTATCGCTCTCTCAGCGCTTCAGCTTGATATTCTCTAATGGGGCTGAGTAGGTAGTCGATCACTCGTCGCTTATCGGTTTTTATCTCAGCAACCACAGACATGCCTGGGGTGAGCTCAACGGTTTGCCCATCAATAACAATATTGTTTTTCTTGAGTTGTACTTGAGCCGGAAAAACCAGCCCCTGCTGTTCGTCGGTGGTGGAATCTCGAGATATGCTCAGCAGTTCCGCCTCTATGGTGCCGTAGCGGGTATAGGGAAAGGCGTCCACTTTGACGGTGACGGATTGACCTGGATAGACAAACCCCACGTCTTTGTTGAGAATCTGTACTTCTGCAATCTGCACGCTGTTGTCCGGCACTATAATCATCAAATTTTGCGCAGGTTGTAGCACCGCCCCAAGAGTATAGACGCTGAGTTGTTGCACTGTGCCATCGACAGGAGAGCGAATGAGTTCCAACTGCTCGCGCTCACGCACTTTAGACAGTTCTTGATTTAACGAAGCCAGTTGTAATTTAGCTTGGCGGCGCTTTTCAAGCCACTCGCGTTGTTTCTGCGCTTTGAAGCTGGTTTGGCGCTCTTCTAGGCTCTCATACTGAGATTGTAGTATTTGCAGTTGTGCTTGTTGCTGAGCGACTTGACGCTGTACTTCCAGCAGCTCTTTTTCTTGCTCCAGATACTCGACATGGCCAATCACCTTGACTTGATTGAGCCTTTTACGCGCCTCAAGACGTTGACTGATGTTGTCGGTGAGCTGAATGAGCGCATTGATATCGCTTTGTCGCGCTGCTTGAGAGGTAAGGTTGACCTTCATTTCTGCGTGAATGCTGGCCAAAGTGGCCTCAAATTCTCGTTTCTCGCTGAGATAGTTTTCTCTGATCAGTGCTTGTTGTTGTGCTGGCAAGGCTTTGAACATCGGGGCCTCAATCAGAGGTTGCTCGTTGATCAAAGTGCGGTAACGAATCAGTTCATTGGTTTGAAATTCCGATTGAGTGAGCAAACGCATGATGTCTTGATTCACCCCAAGCGTATCTAAGGTCAAGAGTGGCGACCCTTTTTCGACGCGCTGACCATCTCTGACATGGATGTTCATGACGCGGCTTTGTTCATAAGCTTGGATAACCTGAGAGCGCCCCGAGACGACAAACCGACCTGTGGCGGTGGCTTGTACATCCAATTTCCCCCAATAGGCCCAAAGCAATGTAGCGAGTACACCGAGGCTTAATGTGATGGCCGTTAGCCGTGCAAAGGGTGACGGTGGCTTTTGCGCTAAAGCAAGATGCGCAGGCAAAAACTCATAATGGTGTCCGAGACTTTGACGAGGCTGACCTATAGCCAAGAAACGCTTGATGATATGGGTCATGCCGTGGTGTCCTCTTGTTTGAGCTCTTGCTGAAGCTGCCATAACTGTTTGTATTGTTTGCCGTGGGTTAGCAGTTGTTGATGCGAGCCTTGCTCAACAATCGCGCCTTGGTGAAGCACAATGATGCGATCACAATCCCGAACGGTCGATAAGCGATGCGCGATGGTGATCACGGTGCGTCCTTGGGCGATGTTGGCCATGTTGGACTGAATTAACGCCTGTGATTCATCGTCTAAAGCACTGGTGGCTTCATCCAGAATCAAGACCGTTGGATCTGACAACAGTGTTCGTGCAATGGCAAGTCGTTGTCTTTGGCCTCCAGATAGCGATTGTCCGCCTTCGGCTAGAACGGTGTCGTAGCCCAACGGTAATCTGAGGATAAATTCATGTGCGCCAGAGAGCTTTGCCGCTTCAATAATGTCTTCTAAGCGGGCATCGGGTTTAGATTGGGCGATGTTGTCACTTACGCTTTTGTTGAATAAGAAATTGTCCTGTAGTACCACCCCCACTTGCTGTCTCAAGTGTTGAATGTGGAGGTGATTGAGTGGGATGCCATCAATCGTGATGGTGCCTTGTTCTGGGCTATAAAGTCGCAACAATAAGCGGGCTAAAGTACTTTTCCCTGAACCAGAGGTGCCGACGACGCCTAAGGTTTCCCCTGCTCGAATGTCCAGCGACAAGTTGTTGATGGTGGGGGGAATATCTGGCTGGTAGCGAAAGGTGATATTGTTAAAAGAGACCGCGCCTTGCAGTGTAACTTGGTCACTGCCAGTGTGTTGTTCTACTGGCAGGTTGAGCATATCCGCCAGTTTTTCTACGGCGACACGAGTTTGAATAAATTGCCCCCACAAGTCGACCAGGCGCGCTAGAGGTTGTGCGATGTGGTTGGTCATCATATTGAAAGCGATCAATTGACCAATCGTCATTTCAAGAGAGAGAACTTCGGTCGCTCCCAGCCATAAAATGGCGACACTCGTGATTTTTTGCAGTAACTGAACAGCGTGATTGGAGCGGTTATTGAGTTGTTGAACATCGTAACCCGTTGAAACCATTTTTTCGGTTTGTTCATCCCAGCGGCGTATAAATCGCGGTTCAACCGCCAAACTTTTCAACGTTTCACTACCGGCGACGGTTTCGGTCAGAAAGGATGTATTAGCGGCGGCATGTGAAAACTGTTTTTCAACCGCAGCCTGCATTCGTGGTGTTAGCCACCAAGCAAGAAGGGCGTAACAGGGTATGGTGGCGATGAAAAGCCAAGTGAGGGGCCCGGAAAGTACGCTCATGACAAATAGGAAGACGAACATAAACAGCACTTCGACCGTAAGTGTAAACATGGAGCCAGTCAAAAACTCACGTACGGTGTCGAGCTCCCGTACGCGTGTCACAATGGCGCCAACTTGGCGAGATTTGAAAAACATCAATGGTAGGCCAAACAGATGCTTCACCAACTTTAGCCCGAGTTGTATATCAATCCGATTGGCGGTGTGGGCATATTGATATTCACGTAAACCGCGAAGGACCACTTCGAGCACACCGGTAACGACGAGGCCAAATACCAACACATCCAGCGTTGACCATGCTTGGTGAACCAATACTTTGTCCATCACCACTTGGAAAAAAGAGGAGAAATCAGGGCGAGGATCTGCAGGACAAAAGAGAACAACAGGATCTCACTCAAGACTCGTTTATGCTGCAGAAATTCGGGGATGAACCAAGTGATGTCAAATCGTGATTGCGCTTGTTTTACTTCGAGAGACTTTTTGTTCCAAGCTGAATTCAGTTCTTGATATGAAACTATATCCGGATTTTCTTTATTAGGCCTTTGTATTAAACATTTGTCTTTATTAGATTTTGCTAAAATAAATGGTGTGTCTTGTGAATCAAATAAAATAGCAGGGGTTTTAATTTTGTCTATGCTTTTAAATGGTAAATGTTTTTTAGTTATTCTTACGTCGTTTTCTTTTTGTATTTTTTTTAGTTCTTCTTTGTAATTTTTAGCATTTATTAAATTAGCATTTTCTTTTAATAGTTCTCTATTGCCGCTGATGATACTTAAATAAAAGTGGATGCATATCAGCGTCAACCCTTCATTATTTGACATAATTAAATTACTTAGCCGATGTTATTTTCAGCGTCTTGAAAGGAGCTGAATCCTATCACCGCTTGTTAACACGATCAATCACCATTTGTGGATGGTTTACCCGCCAATAGGCTGGTATTGTCTATTTATTGTACTAATTCAATTTGTAATAATGATGAGTGTCTCATTATTGAGTAACTGATGTGATTGTTACATTGATATGGTATTGAGTGAATAATGGACAAAAAAGAAAAGAGTTTTTACTCTAATTTAGTTTATTTAAGTCTATTGATGGCCCATGTTTTCCGATGTAATATTTCGGCACAAAATAACATTACAATAATTATCTATGGCTGAATTTTTATATTTTGCCTTTTAATTTAGCTTTCAGACTGAAAGCCATCTCATTTAAGGATGAGGGGCTTTTACTGCGTCTATTAAAATAAATCGGGGAAATTTATGACTGAGAAGTTTGTTCAAACAGTATCTAGTGTTAACTACAATAAAGGTGTTTTTTCTCTTTATTTCGTAGGTCAGGATCAAAACAATATGGCGAATGGCGTAATGGCTGAAAGCGATAATGATCTTGAACTTAAGCAAGTTGTCCATATGCCTGCCTCTGGATTTATGTACATGGTCTCGATGATTAAGAACATGTTAGAAGATCCAAGAATGGAAGCTGAATTTGACAAGCTAGTGGCAGCCGGTTTTCTGCCAGCAGGTGATGCTGAGGTAAACCAGGCGGAAGAATCACCAGCGGAACCTCTCGTGGAAGAGAAAGCCGCTCCGAAAAAACGCACTTCCCGAGCAAAGAAATAACAGCATATCGGTTGATATAGGGCAGATGTCTATTAAACATCAACCAGCAAATCTCACATTAGCTCAAATCCAGCAGATGATAGGTGGTGTCATGCTGCTGAGTCAGCACTCGCCTCTTCATCGACGATATGTGGTTGCAGAGTGGCAACAGCGTATTATGCCTGCCTTTGAGCTAAACCAGTTTTGCTACTACGAAGATGAGCATGGACGCCCAATTGCATTTTGTAATTGGGCGTTTGTCTCTGAGCAGATCCGAGATGAGCTGTTATCTGGAGTGCGCGAAATATCTCCATCCGACTGGCGTTCTGGCCAGCATATCTACATTCCAGAGATGATTGCTCCATTCGGGCATGGTCGTGAAGTCGTTAACGATCTTCGTCGCCGTGTATTTTTACCGTGGAAGGGGCAGAAAGTCTGCACTGTCCGCGGCAAAGTGGATGCTCAAAATGACCGCTGTATCAGAAAGGTACAGTGGTTTTCTATTTAACTCCTAAACAAGAGTTTGGCTTATGGGAAAACCATTTTGGAGAAGTGTTGAATACTTCTTCACAGGGAACTATTCCGCCGATAATGGTAACAACGATATTGTTGCTATTGGGTTTGGTGGAGAAATCCATGCCTACGGTGGTGATGATCACGTCACCGTCGGATCGATTGGTGCAACGGTTCATACCGGCAGCGGCAACGATACAGTCGTAGGTGGTTCGGCATATCTAAGAGTGGAGGACTCCACTGGGCACCTTTCTGTAAAAGGCGCTGCAGGATATGCAGATATTAACAAAAGTGGCGATGGTAATGTTTCATTCGCTGGAGCTGCTGGCGGTGTATCGATTGACCATTTGGGTCATCACGGTGATGTCAGTTATGGTGGTGCCGCGGCTTACAATAGCGTTAAACGTAAAGGCCTGAGCGGCAACGTCACCTTTAAAGGCGCTGGTGGCTACAATGCCCTTTGGCATGAAACCAACCACGGTAACCTCTCTTTTGCTGGTGCAGGGGCGGGCAATAAATTGGACCGTACTTGGTTTGACCAATATCAAGGCTCTCGAGGGGATGTGTCCTTTGATGGCGCTGGCGCTGCAAACAGCATTAGTTCTCGCGTTGAAACCGGAAACATCACTTTCCGTGGTGCAGGTGCTGATAACCATTTAGTCCGTAAAGGTAAAGTAGGTGACATTACCTTGCAAGGTGCGGGCGCATCAAACCGTATTGAGCGTACGCGCCAAGCGGAAGATGTCTACCAACAAACACACGGTAACATTCTCTTTGAAGGTGTCGGTGGCTACAATAGTCTTTATTCCGATGTTGCACATGGTGATATCCATTTCTCTGGTGGTGGTGCTTATAACACCATTACACGGAAAGGCAGTGGCAGTAGCTTTGATGCTCAGGGTATGGAATATGCCAAAGCGGAAGACATCGTTCTCACCACGGCGAAAATGCATGGTTCATGGATTGGTAGCGGCACTCATACGGTGACCGCTGTAAAATCAGAGCGAGAGCCAAATACTTATCTTTTTGCTATCGCAGATGGTACTTACACTAAAATCAACAAAGTTCGTCTCTCTAACGATCCAAAAACGGGTAAACTCAAATACTATTCTGAAGCTTGGTACAAGCAAGGGAATCATTTATCTGGTCTTGCTCGCTCCGATGTGTCTTCTGCCGGTGGTTTTGAAGTCAACCCAATCAATGGTGGTTACACCCTTTCTAATATTGCCGTTGAACATCAGCAATCGTTAACCGTTCATGCGATGGAGAAAGACCTGACTGAATATGAGTGGGTGACCTACGCCAATGGTGCACTGATTGATGCAAAAGATGTGGTATTGTCAGATGCGAAAATGGGCGGTCACGCTATCTCGACCGATGGGACGAAAGTCGATGTTCAAGCGATTAAATCAAACCGAAAACCAAACACTTATGTTTACGCCAAAGTACTTGGGCCATACACCAAAATTGTGGTGGTTGAACTGGCCAACGACGCCGAGACAGGTGTGCTTAAGTATCAAGCTCGCTCTTGGTACAAAGAAGGTGATCATACCGCAAACTTAGCGAACGAAGATATTTCGTCTGCGAACGGATACCACTCAATGGGTAAAGGCGGTTACTCACTCAGCGCTCTGAACTACAGCGTTAACGCGATAAGAAGCATGAGTGAAACTGTTGCAGATATCGACGAATACACCGATCAAACCTTGTTTAAGCCAGCGACCGATAGCGGTGAAAGCTCTGGTGATGTGCATTTCAGTGGTGCGGGTGGTGGTAACGTCATCAAGTCCAATGTGACGCGCGGCAATGTTTACTTTAATGGTGGTGGTATCGCTAACGTCATCTTACACAGTTCGCAGTTCGGCAATACCGAATTCAACGGTGGTGGTGCGGCAAACGTGATCGTCAAAAGTGGCGAGGAAGGGGATCTCACCTTCCGAGGTGCGGGTTTGGCGAACGTGTTGGTACATCAAAGCAAGCAAGGCAAGATGGATGTTTATGCAGGTGGTGCGGTCAACGTATTGGTTCGTATCGGCGATGGTCAATACCTTGCGCATTTGCTGGCGTACGGCAATATCTCTGTGCACAAAGGGATTGGCAACAGCCGAGTCGCGATGCTGGGTGGTTATAACACCCATACCCAAATCGGTTCTGGCCACGGTTTGTGGTTAGCGGCGGGCGGCTTCAATGTGATGACGCAAGTCGGTAACGGTGAGGTAACATCCGTGCTTGCGGGTGGGGCGAACGTACTAACCAAAGTGGGTGAAGGTGAACTCACCGCAGGCATGTTGGGCGGTGCGAACGTGATGACTCACATTAGTGGAGATGAACAAGCCTCAAACACCACCGCGGTAGCCCTAGGCGGTGCCAACATTCTGACCAAAAAAGGTAAAGGGGATACCCTTGCTGTGATGGGGGGGCGCAAACGTACTGACTCATGTCGGTGATGGCTCAACAACCGGTGTGATGGTGGGTGGTGCGAACATCCTCACCAAAGTGGGTAATGGCGACACGACAGGCATTATGCTTGGGGTTGGCAACGTTCTGACGCACGTTGGTGATGGTCAAACTCTTGGTGTGATGGGGGCGGCAGGCAACATTTTCACCAAAGTGGGCGATGGAACGTCTATTGCGGCTATGATTGGTGCGGGCAATATTTTCACCCATGTGGGCGAGGGGAATGCTTGGGCACTGATGGGTGGCCTAGGTAACGTCTTTACCAAAGTAGGCAACGGTGATGCGTTGGCATTAATGGTGGCAGAAGCTAACGTCTTCACGCACATTGGTGATGGCATGTCAGTGGCGCTGATGCTTGCCAAAGGCAACGTTGCGACCAAAGTGGGCAACGGCACCACACTCGCTGCAATGGTTGGGAACGCCAATATCTTTACTCACATCGGCAATGGCAGCACGTTTGCTGCGATGATTGGTCAAGCCAACGTCATGACCAAAGTCGGTAATGATCTGACAGCGGCGCTGATGGTCGGTAAAGCGAACATCTACACGCATGTCGGCGATGGAACCAGTTTAGGATTGTTCGCCGGTGAAATGAATGTGATGACGAAAGTCGGTAACGGTACAACCTTGGCGGCGATGTTTGGCAAAGCCAACATCATGACGCATGTTGGCGATGGTCTCACGGGCGTGTTAGCACTGGGCGAAGCCAATATTGTCACCAAAGTGGGTGATGATTTCATGGGCGTGGTGGCAGCAGCAAAAGCGAACGTCGTGACTCATGTTGGTGATGCAACAACCGCAGCGGTATTGGCTGGTAAAGGTAATATACTCACCAAAGTGGGCGAAGGCACCACAGTGGGTTTGTTGATATCTGATATCGGCAACGTGATGACCCATGTCGGAGATGGCACGACCATAGGTATTGCCAAAGGCAAGGCCAATATCGTGACCAAGGTCGGCGATGGTTTGGGCATCAATGTCGCTTGGGGGCAAGCTAACGTGTTTACCCAAGTGGGCGACGGTGATCGCTACAACTTTGCCAAAGGTGAAGCCAACATCCTCACCAAAGTGGGGGATGGCCAAGAAGTCTCCGTGGTGCAAGGTAAAGCCAACATCATTACTCATGTGGGCAATGGCGACGACTACACCGGAGCTTGGGGTAAAGCAAACGTCATTACTAAAGTGGGCGATGGCCGCAACGTGGTACTGGCAAAAGGTGAGGCCAACATTGTTACCCAAGTGGGCGATGGTGATAGCTTCAACGCCCTTTGGAGCAAAGGCAACGTCGTGACCAAAGTGGGTGATGGTATGCAGGTGACTGCTGCGAAAGGCAAAGCCAATATCACCACCACGGTCGGTAATGGTTTGAGTGTGACGGCTGCCTACGGTGACGCAAACATCAACACCAAAGTGGGCAATGGTGTTTCTGTTAACGTGGCTTGGGGCAAATACAATATCAACACGAAAGTGGGGGATGGCCTTAATGTTGCCGTAATGAAAGGCAAAGCCAACGCCAATATTCACATCGGTGACGGTCTCAACATCAATGCCTCTTACGCACGAAACAACGTGGCAATTAAAGTCGGTAACGGCGATTTTTACAGCTTAGCGGTTGCATCGAGCAACACCAGCAGCAACAAACTCTCGGCACTGTTTGATAACGTCAAACAAACACTATTGGGTGTCGGTGGCAGCCAGGCCATTAACTACTTGGTTCAAGGTGATGAAGCCTCGACATCCGGCACGCAAAAAGGTCGTGGTGCGATTGCAACACCTGAAATCACCAAGCTGGATGGTTTCCAAATGGATGCCATTGAAGAAGTGGGCTCGGACTTGGGTGATAGCCTAACAGGCAGTGTCACTAAGGTGGATACCCCAGATCTCAACGAGATGGACAATGACCTCAACATTGACGGCGCTTCTGATCACGCTCCGAATCTGATTGTGAATGGTGATTTTGAACAAGGCGATCGTGGTTGGCAATCGACACACGGTGTTGAAGCTTCTTACTCGGGTAGCGTGTATGGCGTGAATGGAGAAGGCCATGGCACACGAGTCACTGAGCTTGATACCCACACCAATACCAGTCTTTATCAAGATTTGACCGATCTTACAGAAGGTGAAGTCATTGCAGTGAGCTTTGATTTTGCAAAACGTGCAGGTCTATCGAATAACGAAGGCATTGAAGTGCTTTGGAACGGTGAAGTCGTCTTCTCATCGTCTGGTGATGCCTCTGCTTGGCAGCAAAAAACCTTAAAACTGACCGCACATGCTGGCAGTAACCGAATCGAATTCAAAGGCACAGGCCACAATGATGGGCTGGGCTATATCTTAGATAATGTCGTGGCGAAATCGGAATCGTCGCCACAAGCCAACGCAGTGAGTGAGCACGCGAAACAAAATCAAGCGTCGCAGAATGCCCTATCAGATAAAGAGCGCGCAGAAGCGGATCGTCAGCGCCTTGAACAAGAAAAGCAGAAACAGCTTGATGCTGTCGCGGGTTCACAAAGTCAATTGGAGTCGACCGACCAACAAGCCATAGAAAATAACGGCCAGGCTCAACGTGATGCAGTGAAAGAAGAATCGGAAGCCGTGACCGCTGAGTTGACAACACTGGCGCAAGGTCTCGATGTACTTGATGGCCAAGCCACGCATACTGGTAAGTCAGGCGAACAATGGCGCAACGATTTTGCCGGCGGTTTGCTCGATGGCGTTCAAAGCCAGATCGACGATGCCAAGCAGCTAGCTAGTGACAAGATGGCGGCGGCGAAGCAGACGCAATCTGACAATAACAGCAAAGTTAAAGATTCTATTGCCAAGTCTGAAGCGGGTGTCGCAAAAGGTGAGCAAAATCGAGCAGGTGCAGAGCAAGACATCGCCGAAGCTAAAGCTGATGCAGAAACACGCAAAGCCGATGCTGTGGCGAAAAGTCACGACGCGAAACAGGCCGAATCTGACGCACACAGCGCCGCAAACGACGCGCAATCGCGTGGTGATCGTGATGCGATGAATGCCGAAAACAAAGCTAACCAAGCACAGAATGATGCGCAAGGGGCGAAGCAAAACGAAGGCGATCGTCCAGACCGTCAAGGCGTGGCTGGCAGCGGCCTTTCGGGTAACGCTCATCGCGTGGAAGGGGCTGGTGAAACGGGCAGTCATGTTAACACCGACAGTCAAACAAACGCTGATGGTCGATTCAGTGATGGCTTGACCGAGCAAGAGCTGGAAGCGTTGGAAGGGGCGACAAACGCCGTGAATCGTCTGCAAATTAACGCAGGTATTCGCAGTAAGAACAGTGGTAGCACCATCACCTCAATGTTCATGGAAGCAAACGCTGACAGCATTGTGGTAGACACTACTGCGTCTCAGGATGTGGTTCGAAAAGAGGTTCGCATTTCTGGGGTGAATTTAGTAGGGCTTGGTGAAGCTTCGCATGACTCTGCTGAATCGCTTGTAGCTGCTCGCGCAGAAAAAGTGGCGAATCTCTATCGTTGGCTAGACACTGATAATGACGTGGCGACGGACAAGTATGTACCAGTCCCTGGCTTTGAACGCGTCGATGCTGATGTCTCTGATGAAGTCAAGCAGCGCATGATTCAATCTATGAGCGGTTACATCGAACACACCGACAATCAAGTACCGAAAGATCAAGCGCAAGCATTAGCCACTTTGTTTGTTGAATCGACGCTCGATTATGACTGGGACAAACGCGTTGAGTTTCTCACTAAGCTTGAGAGCTATGGTTATAGTTTTGAAACGCCACACGCAGAGAAAAGCATTGTTTCCTTCTGGTCTGGTAAAAACTTCAAGCAATACCGAGACGTTCTCGACAATGCCCAGACTGATGGCAAAAAGGTCGTGTACGACATTGATGTTAAAGGCAACGCATTTGCAATCGACCTGAATAAGCATTTAATGCGTTGGGGCGGCCTGTTCCTTGACCCAGATAACGCCGAGCAAAATCAATTGAAATCGTCAATTGATGCAGCAACGTTTAGCAATACGGGGTTTTGGAGTTCAGTCTATGCGACGGGTGCACAACATGATGTGTATGTCATCGCAGAAGGTGGTGTACGTCTTGGTAACTATTTTTGGCATGTTGAGCTACCTGCACTGCGCCAATTGCAGCGTGAAGGTTTGGTTGGTGAAATTCGACTGCTTGATAAGCCAGTATCCGAGTACAAGGATCTACCAGCAGACGAGATTGGACGCCGACTTACCGATGCAGGCGTAGGTGTCAAAGTCCGTTTTGATGCGTTGAGCAGCGCACGACAAGCGGAACTATTGGCAGACAACCCTGATGATTATAGAGCTGACACGCTAGTTGAATTGGACGTTAAACTCAGCGCCATCGACAGCATGTTGCGTGAATCTCTGCCCTTTTACTCACTTCGTACCGAGCGTAATCTCTTGGTGCAAGAAGGCGATGAAGGTTTCGAAGTCCGCTCATGGCCGGGTTCCGATGATAAGAGCAAGACCATCCTTCTGGATAATCCTGAAGATGCCGCTCAACAAAAAGCCATTGAGCGCTTCATTCTAGCAAACTTCGACAATTTCGAGCAGATGCCAGATGAGCTTTTCTTAGTGGACAACAAGGTGCTCTCGCATCACGATGGCCGCACGCGAATTTTGGCTCAGAAAGAAGACGGTGCTTGGACGTACAACACCAACTCAGAGTTGATGTCGGTAACTGAACTACTTGATGCTGCTCATGTAAGCGGTAAAGTGCGTGGTGAAAGCTACCAAAAAGTGATCGATGCTTTGGCTGAGTATCATGCGAGTACAGCTGAACACGCAGACTATGAACTTGAGTCAGTGGAGCAGCTGGTCAACTTACGTAAAAAGATTGAAGGTTATGCTCTGGGCCATCCAGATTCTGGTCGTCTTGAAGCGATGAACTCACTGTTAAATCAGGTTAATTCACGTTTAGAAGAAGTCTCTGTTCTGGCGGTCTCTGAACAAAGCATCAAAGCGCACGATAGTTTTAGCCGTCTATATGATCAGCTTGACAATGCCCACTTAAAACAGAGTAAACATCTGTATCTGGATGGAAATGGCGATTTCGTCACTAAGGGTAAAGGCAATCTTGCCAAGATCGATCAGCTAGGTGGTAGCGATGCTGTACTTGAAAAAGTAAAAGCATCCGTAAGTCATGAATATGGTCAAGCCATCGCCGATACGATCTTCGCTGGGCTTTCTGCCAATGAACTTGCCAAAGATGGCAAAGGCATTGATATCACTGGGTTAAACAGAGTACACCAAGCGCTTGAACAGCATATGTCACCAGTGAGCGCAACCATGTACATTTGGAAGCCGAGTGATCACAGCGCGTTGGGTCACGCCGCATTGCAAATTGGCCAAGGGCGCACGCAGATCTACGCTCAAGCCGCGGCCGACTTCAACAAACAAAATTACGTCAGTTGGTGGCCACTCGGTAGCAAGTCATCCAATATCCGCAATATCTTCAACGTGGCGACAGAATATCAGCCAGATCTCAAACTACGCTGGAGCGACTTCAGTCAACCGGCGCATCAAAATGATACGCTTGAGCATGATATGGCATCGGAAGAAAACGATGGCTTTGGCTTGAACGATGGCGAAACTAAGCTGAAACGCTTTATCGAAAAGCTCAACGCCGCGAAAGGTATTGACGCAGCCTACAAAGATGCCTCTGAAGGTTATGCGAGTGTGCTACTGGGCAATCCGGATATGCTTGTATCGACAGGCATTCCAGCGCATGTTTTCCAGCCATTCGTCGATCAATGGAATGACACCAGCTACGACATGATGGACGTAGCAAACCGTTTTGCTCAAGAGCTACAGAAACAAGCTCAAGCGAGTGGTGATCCAGCCCTTGTGGCAAAACGCATCGACAACGTGGTTCGTCTGTTTGCTGAGAGAGCGCTGGAAGAAATCGAAGCCTTTAAAGCTAGCCAAGCTGATGAAGGTCGAGTGTTCCGCATCAACCTAGAAGGCTTGGATGTGGCGGCGATGCAAGCAGAGTGGAATCGTTTAAGTCACGATCCAGATGCTCGCTATCAGTTGTTGACCAAAAACTGCTCAAGTACAGTCGCAAAAGTGTTAAAAGCGGGTGGGGCTGACAAACTTATCGGTCACACATGGCGACCTAAGTTTGGTGTTTGGACGCCGACAGAGCTTTTCAACTTTGGTCAGGCACTGCAGGAAGCTCAGCTTGAGATTGCCGCGAAGAAGCAAAGTCATCAAGTCAATGATGACCTTGATGCCTTGTCAGGCAGTGAGAAGCATAAAGACAAGGTGGCGATTGAAAATGATGGTACGCCGCCGCGCGATAAAGCATCTCTTAGCCCGCTGACTCGATTCCTCAACAATGAATTATACGGTGAGAAAGACGCGCGTCGTAAGATTGGCGACATCACGCAAACCCTACTTGATCATGCGGTAGAAAAGGGTGAGTCGCAGAAAGTCACCCTGAAAGGGGAAGCGGGCCGTCTAACGGGGTATTACCATCAGGGAACGGCCTCAAGCGACGATGAAACGAGCACGACAAGCGGCAAAGTCGCGTTGTTCCTGCATGGTTCTGGCTCGTCTGCTGAAGAGCAAGCGAGTGCGATTCGCAGCCACTACCAGAAACAAGGTATCGACATGCTCGCAGTCAACCTGCGTGGCTATGGTGAAAGCGATGGCGGACCAAGCGAAAAAGGCTTGTACCAAGACGCTCGCACCATGTTCAACTACTTAGTGAATGACAAGGGTATTGACCCAAGTAACATCATCCTGCACGGCTACTCAATGGGCGGTCCAATTGCCGCTGATTTAGCACGTTATGCTGCGCAAAATGGCCAAGCGGTGTCGGGCTTATTGCTTGATCGACCTATGCCAAGTATGACCAAAGCCATCACCGCTCATGAAGTGGCGAACCCTGCTGGTATTGTGGGTACGATTGCGAAAGCAGTTAACGGCCAATTCTCGGTGGAGAAGAACCTAAAAGGTTTGCCTCAAGAGACACCAATTCTGCTACTCACGGACAACGAAGGTTTGGGTGAAGAAGGCGAGAAACTGCGAGTTAAACTCTCGAATTCAGGATTCAATGTCACTGGTGAGCAAACTTTTTACGGCCATGAAGCAAGCAATCGTTTAATGAGCCAATATACGGGACAAATTGTGTCTGATTTGTTGAATACACAACACATCAAACATAATGAGGCAAAGTTAAACCTAGAACCACACGGCAAGAACTACGAATCCCGAGATCTTATCCTAAAACCAATTTCGCAGCCTGAAACGGTTGAACTTGGCATGCCAGAGGTGGATCAAAAAGTACTAGCAGATATTGCAGAGCGTGAAAATGTGATTATTGGTGTGCGTCCTGTTGACGAGAAATCTAAATCTCTGATTGCATCTAAGATGTACAGCAGTAAAGGTCTCTTCGTTAAAGCCAAAAGTTCTGATTGGGGGCCAATGTCAGGCTTTATCCCCGTAGATCAATCATTTGCAAAAGCATCAGCAAGAAGAGATCTTGAAACGTTTAACCGTCATGCAGAGCAATCTATTCAATCTGGTAATGCGGTAAGTGCCGACTTGTACCTCAATCAAGTTAGGGTAGAAGAGCTGGTCTCCAAATATCACTCACTCACCCCTCTGGAGCTGGATGACCAGAGCGGTATGTATAAAACAACGGCGACCAATGGTGACCAAAGCGTTCCTTTCTTCCTAAATAGGGTGACGGTAGACGGCAATGAGCTATGGCAGGTTCATTACATCACAAATGGGGAATTGGCGCCGTTTAAAGTCATTGGTGATCCGGTCTCAAAGCAGCCGATGACCGCAGATTATGATTTGCTTACTGTGATGTATTCCTATGGAGACCTCGGTCCACAGGATAAGGTAAAACAGCCATTAACATGGCAGCAGTGGAAAGACTCTGTTACGTATGAAGACTTAACGCCTAAATACAAAGAGCTCTATAGCAATGAAGAGCTCTACAACAAGAAAGATGGAGCAAGCCTTGGTAATGTGAGCGGCCGCTTAAAAGAGCTTAAGGATCGGATTAATGTTGATTTAGGTCGAACTAATGGTCTCGAGATGGTTCATCATGGTGCAGATGACGCAAATCCTTATGCCGTTATGGCGGATAACTTCCCTGCTACTTTCTTCGTTCCGAAAAGCTTATTCGCCGAAGATGGCTTAGGAGAAGGCAAGGGCTCGATCCAAACCTATTTTAATGTCAATGAACAGGGTGCAGTGGTCATCCGAAATCCACAGGAGTTTTCTAATTTCCAGCAGGTGACGATCAATGCAAGTTTTCGCGCTTCCTTTAATGATAAGTGGAATCATGGCTTAGATGAGCCCTTATTTACGACCAAGCGTAAACTGTCTCATGAATTTCTAAACAAGAGAGATCAATTACTTAAAAAGTTATCGGGTGGTCGTCTCGACGCTCAGGATGAGACACTGGTGGCGCTTGGTAATCCAGATGATGTGTCAGGTAACAAGGCCATAGTAGCGGTCGATGTATCGCAGATCTTTACTAGGCAAGAACTGAAAGAGAGAGCAAACGTCTTCGCTAAGCCGATTGGTGCATCCTATCAAGGTATTCTCGATCAACTTGATCTTGTTCATCAGACGGTAAGCCGTGATCAAATCGTCGCGAGCTTTGAGCTGAATAAGAAGGTCAATGCCTACATAGCTGAACACCCAACGTCGGGGCGTAATCAAGCGCTAACGCAGTTGAAAGAGCAGATCACCAGTGCCTTGTTTATCGGTAAGATGCAAGTGGCCCAAGTGGATATTGATGCCATTGCGCAAACAAGACCAGAGCTTGCAGCGCGTATCTTTATGGTCGCGATTGAAGAGGCCAACGGTGAACATCGAGGTTTGACGGATATGATGGTTCGTTGGGCCAATGAAGACCCATACTTGGCACCGAAGCAAGGCTACAAAGGCGAAACACCTAATGACCTAGGCTTTGATGCCAAATACCACGTAGATCTCGGTGATCATTACGCTGATTTCAAACAGTGGTTAGAAACGTCTCAGTCGAATGGCTTGTTGAGTAAAGCTACGTTGGATGAATCGACTAAAACGGTTCATCTTGGCTATAGCTATCAAGAACTTCAGGATTTGACGGGTGTAGAATCGGTGCAAATGGCATTCTACTTCTTGAAAGAAGCGGCGAAGAAAGCGGATCCGATTTCCGGTGATTCAGCTGAAATGATTTTGCTGAAGAAGTTCGCTGACAAGAGCTACCTATCGCAACTTGATTCTGACCGTATGGATCAAATTGAAGGGATCTACCGTAGTAGCCATGAGACGGACGTTGATGCTTGGGATCGCCGATACTCTGGTGCAGGCTACGATGAGCTGACAAATAAGCTTGCTGGCGCAACGGGTGTGGATGAGCAGCTTTCGGTTCTTCTCGATGATCGTAAAGGCCTATTGATTGGCGAAGTGCATGGCAGTGATGTTAATGGCCTGCGCTTTGTTAATGAGCAGATGGATGCACTGAAAAAGCAGGGTGTTACTGTAATTGGCCTTGAGCATTTACGCTCAGACCTCGCGCAGCCACTAATTGATCGCTACTTAGCGACAGGCGTAATGTCGAGTGAATTAAGTGCAATGCTGAAAACCAAGCATCTCGATGCTACTTTGTTTGAAAACGCACGTGCGAACGGTATGCGTATTGTGGCGCTGGATGCAAACAGCTCTGCACGTCCAAACGTTCAGGGAACTGAACATGGTCTAATGTACCGTGCTGGTGCAGCAAACAACATTGCGGTGGAAGTACTACAAAGCCTGCCTGATGACGAAAAGTTTGTTGCCATCTATGGCAAAGCGCACTTGCAGTCGCACAAAGGGATTGAAGGGTTCGTTCCAGGTATCACGCACCGCCTTGACCTTCCTGCGCTAAGAGTCAGCGACTCGAACCAGTTCAGGGTTGAACAAGACGATATGACTTTGCGTGTTGTCTACGATGATGTGGCCAACAAACCGAAGCTCACGTTTAAGGACAGCCTGAGTGGCGCAAATACAGCTATTCACAACCAAAATGTCAACGACTGGGAACGTGTTGCGGTGACTCCAACAGCGGACGGTGGTGAAACCCGTTTTGACGGTCAAATCATCGTCCAAATGGAGAACGACTCTGTTGTTGCAAATGCTGCCGCTAACCTCGCGGGTAAGCACCCTGAAAGCAGTGTAGTAGTGCAGCTGGATTCAGATGGCAATTATCGCGTGGTATATGGCGATCCTTCAAAACTGGATGGAAAGCTACGTTGGCAGTTAGTGGGTCATGGTCGTGATGATTCAGACAGTAACAACACACATTTGAGTGGTTACAGCGCCGAAGATCTGGCAGCGAAATTAGCCAATTTCCAGCAGTCGTTTAGCCAAGCGGAAAACATCAACAATACGCCTGATCATATTAGTATTGTTGGTTGTTCATTGGTGAGTGATGACAAGCAAAAAGGCTTTGGTCATCAGTTTATCAATGCGATGGATGTCAATGGTCTTCGCGTCGATGTGTCTGCGCGTAGTTCAGAATTGGCAGTTGATGCGACGGGTCGCAAGCATACTAAGGACGAAAATGGCGATTGGATTCAAAAAGCCGAAACCAATAAAGTGTCGCTAAGCTGGAATGAGCAAGGCGAAGTGATTGCCAAGGAAGAACGTATTCGCAATGGCATTGCCGAAGGCGATATCGACCTATCTCGTATTGGTGTCAGCGACGTCGGTGAGATTGCACGTGGTGCGATTGGTGACAACAATGATGTGTTTGATGCGCCAGAAAAACGCAAAGTGGAAACGGAAACCTCATCTTCCGCTGCAAACAATAAACTCAGCTACTCCGGCAACATTCAAGTCAACGTGGGTGATGGTGAGTTTACAGCTGTAAACTGGGGTACATCCAATGTGGGCATTAAAGTCGGCAGCGGTGGCTTTAAGTCGCTGGCCTTTGGTGACAATAACGTCATGGTTCACATTGGTAATGGTGAGAGCAAACACAGCGTCGATATGGGTGGCTATCAGGCACTAGAAGGTGCACAAATGTTCATCGGTAATCGCAATGTGAGCTTCAACTTAGGTCAGAGTAATGATCTGCTTGTGATGATGGACAAGTCTATTCCGACTCCACCATTGGTGAATCCGTTCGACGGTGCCGCTCGTATTTCGGGTGTGCTACAGAGCATTGCTACCTCGGGTGAGGACCAAGATTGGCTTGCTGCTCAAGAGCAGCAATGGACATTGTCGGGGGCGAAGAAGTTCGTCAAAGATATGTCTGGCTTGGATCAGAGTAGCAGCGTTGATTACACCAGTTTGGTTGAACTGGATTCGCACAATGAGCGCAGTAGTCGTGGCCTGAAACACGATACGGAAGCGGCGTTAAACAAGCAGTATAACCAATGGTTAAGTGGCAATAGCGACTCTAGTGCTGGCAAACTCAGCCGTGCAGATAAGCTTCGTCAAGCCAATGAAAAGCTGGCGTTTAACTTCGCCGTGGGTGGTCAGGGTGCGGATATCCAAGTGACGACAGGCAACTGGAACTTTATGTTTGGTGACAACATCCAGTCAATTTTGGATACCAACCTAGGTTCACTTTTTGGCCTCATGACACAGCAGTTCTCTGCGACGGGTCAGGCAAAAACGACCTTCACTTACACGCCAGAAGATTTGCCTCGTCAGCTTAAGAATAAGCTGCTAGGGCAGATGGCTGGAATCGGTGCTGAGACCACGCTGGCAGATATTTTTGGTGTGGATTACACCACATCAGGCCAAATTGTGTCGCGCAATGGTGAAGCCGTCGATGGTGTGGCGATCCTCACAGAGATGTTGGAGGTTATTGGTGAGTTCAGTGGTGATCAACTGCAAGCCTTTGTCGACCCTGCTAAGTTGTTGGATAGCTTGAAGTCGGGTATCGACATGGGGGCAGATGGTATTCAGTCTTTTGCTGAAACTCATGGACTGAAAGACAAAGCACCAGAAGAGGAAGAAAATAAGTCTGCGGTTTCTGTCAATGGTACGAGTGTGAACAGTGCGCAAGGAGCGACTGCTTCTGATGGCAATACCGAAACAGCAGAAACGCAAGATCGTGCTTTTGGCTTTAACTCGCTTAACCTGCCTAATTTGTTCGCGACTATCTTCAGTCAAGACAAGCAGAAAGAGATGAAATCGCTGGTGGAAAATCTTAAAGAGAATCTCACCGCCGATCTGCTGAACATGAAGGAGAAAACGTTTGATTTCCTTCGTAACAGTGGCCATCTCCAAGGTGATGGCGATATTAACCTCTCCCTAGGAAACTACAACTTCAATTGGGGTGGTGATGGTAAAGATCTTGGTGCGTATCTAGGAGACAATAACAACTTCTGGGGCGGACGAGGCGATGACGTATTCTATGCCACAGGTACGTCAAACATCTTCACTGGTGGCGAAGGCAGCGATATGGGCGTTCTGATGGGACGTGAAAACATGATGTTTGGTGGTGATGGTAACGACACGGCAGTTGTTGCTGGACGCATTAACCATGTTTTCCTTGGCGCCGGTGATGACCAGTCGTTTGTCTTTGGTGAGGGCGGTGAAATTGACACTGGCTTAGGCCGCGACTACGTGGTGACGTCTGGCAACTTCAACCGTGTGGATACGGGAGACGGTCAAGACTACTCGGTGACGATTGGTAACAACAACCAAGTAGAACTAGGCGCGGGCAATGACTTTGCTAATGTCTTCGGTAACTATAACCGTATCAATGCAAGCGCGGGTAACGATGTGGTGAAGCTAATGGGCTACCATGCCGTGCTGAATGGTGGTGAGGGCGAGGATCACCTCATCGCTGCTGCCATCTCTAAGTTCAGTCAGTTCAATGGTGAAGAAGGCCGTGACCTGATGGTGTTGGGTGGTTATCAAAACACCTTCAAAGGTGGCACGGATGTGGACAGCTTTGTGGTGAGCGGTGATGTCATCGACAACCTTGTTGAAGATATTAGCAGCGAAGATAACATTGTCTTCAATGGCATCGATTGGCAGAAACTGTGGTTCGAACGTAGCGGGTACGATCTGAAATTGTCCATTCTGCGTGACCCAGTCAGCGAGACTGACCAAGCGAAGTTTGAGCATATTGGTTCGGTGACGTTCAATGATTACTTCGACGGTAAGCGTGCGCAGATGATTATCGCAATGGGCGAGAAAGACGCAAACGGTGAACGTGAGTACACAACGTTATCTGAAAGTTCGATTGATGCTTTAGTACAAGCAATGAGTGGCTTTGACCCTCAGGCAGGTGACAATGGATTCATCGATAACCTAGACAGCAAATCTCGCGTGGCGATTAGCACGGCGTGGGCGGACGTTGTCCATAAAAAAGGTATAACGGTGTAATAATCACCTTCCATTAACATCAAAGCCGCCTCAATATAGGCGGCTTTTTTTGGCATCACGCAAGCAGATGGTAAACACCACTCATTCATGCCTCTCCAAGTTTGATATGGAGTTTTATCGCCAATATTGATAGAAGCGTGACAGGCTAGCCCTCAAAAAAACGTTATCCAGCAATTACGTAGAGTCGTTAAAAGGCCGTATCCCCTTCAATATCTCTCTTCATCAGGAGCGAACAGTATCCATGAGTCCAGAATGATAAACAGGAATACTGAATGCTGGTTATAGGGAAGTTAACTTAGTTGTTGACACTCTTCGTACACAAGGTTTACCCGTTGTTGTTAAAGTAGGCCCCAATGTAGCCAAATGTAAATAAATTGACAGGGTTTGGACGATAAAACCACCGTCAATTTGTCCCTTTATTATGAAGTTCAACCAACAACGTACCCCCATGCGCAATCATGAGTGGGAAGTGAAGCTGTTCCAACGCCGTGCGGTCGTTGCGTTTATTGCGATGATCACCTTATTGGGGGTGCTGGTGGCAAATCTTTACCATCTTGAGGTCAAAGATTTTAGCTACTACCAAACTCGGGCCAATGATAACCGAATTCAGGTTCTGCCTATTTCGCCTGCTCGGGGCCTGATTTACGACCGTAATGGTCATCTGATTGCCAAAAACATTCCGGTTTATGTGCTGGATGTGTTTCCCGATAAAGCGGTCAACCTCGAACAATCGATTGTTAATCTGCAAAAATATGTCGACTTATCACCGGAGCAGTTACACAAGCTAAAGCATCTCTATCGCGGACGCTTTAAGGCGGTGACGATAAAAGGGCAGTTATCTGAACGAGAAGTGGCGCGTTTTTCTGCTCATCAACATCAATTTCCGGGCTTTATGATCAACGCTGAGATGAAGCGTTTCTATCCTTACGGTGAGTCACTCACACACGTTGTAGGTTATGTTTCTCACATCAATGATCGCGATATTGAACGTCTCAAGCGTCGAGACGAGCTATCTAACTATCGGGCGACAAAGAACATTGGCAAGCTGGGTATCGAGCGCTACTACGAAAAAATGCTCCATGGCAAGCAAGGTTACGAAGAAGTCGAAGTTAACAGCCGCGGGCGAGTGATTCGCACCATCAAATATGTTCCTCCTGTCGCGGGGAAAGACATTGTGCTGAATATCGATGCTGATTTACAGAACTATGTCTATGAGTTACTAGGAGACAGGCAGGGCAGTGCGGTTGTACTCGACCCGAAAGACAACAGTATATTGGCGATGGCGTCCAGCCCAAGCTATGACCCTAACCCGTTTGTCGATGGAATTTCAGGCCCTGCCTATCGTCAATTGCTTGAGGATGTCCATCACCCATTGGTTAACCGTGCCACTCTTGGTGTTTATCCGCCCGCTTCTACAGCGAAGCCCTTCATGGCTATTGCTGGGCTGAGCGAACACGTCATTAGCCCAACGACGATTCGCAACGATCATGGTCGTTGGCAGATTCCAGGTTCCAGTCGCCATTCTAAAGCTTGGCGTGACTGGCGTCGCTGGGGGCATGGTGATGTCGACGTCACTTTAGCAATAGAAGAGTCGGTGGATTCATTCTTCTATCAGATGGCTTACGATTTGGGGATTGATCGCATCTCAGACTGGATGGGGCTGTTTGGGTTTGGTCAACTGACAGGCATCGATATTCTTGAAGAAACCGCAGCCAATATGCCAACCCGAGAATGGAAACAGCGACGTCATCATCAGCCTTGGTACAAAGGCGATACAGTGCCTATCGGTATTGGTCAGGGTTACTGGACGGCGACACCATTGCAGATAGCAAAAGCCACATCGGTATTGGTCAATCATGGTAACGTGACCCCCCTCACTTGCTCAAAGCAGTGATTGAGCATGGCCAGAGTTTTGAGTCCGCAACTGCGGTGGATCAGCCAGTGTTCAACGACATGAAGCGAGTCGATGACAAATCATGGGACATTGCTCTCAATGCGATGCGATTAGTCAATGAGGGATCAAGAGGATCAGGCCGCAGAGCGTTCAGAGGGACTGAGTATTGCAGTGGTGGGAAATCTGGTACAGCGCAAGTGTTTGGTCTCAAGAAAGACGAAGTTTATAACTCCAAAGCGCTGAGACACAACCTCCTCGATCACGCATTGTTTACCGGTTTTGCGCCTTGCCAGCACCCTGAATATGTCACCACTGTGGTCATCGAACATGGTAACGGTGGGTCAAAAGTTGGGGCGCCTTTTGTCAGGCATGTTTTTGACCATTTACTCACTGAAAAGGATAAACAGACCTCCAATAAGCAGACCTAAATCCGTATCCCTGCGTCGCTATCTCGCTTTACGATGAATTTTTGATGATCGGTAGCGGAATATCATATATTCATCTAGATTCATATGATTGAAAGCTATGAGTAGAGTAGGGATACAAACATGAAGCGACTTTTGTCTCAATGGTCTGTGACCAATCGTTTGGTAGCTATATTCGTTGTATTTGTCGTCACTATCGTTTTGATTGCGACCGATATTATTGTGACTTTAGAAAAGAATAAGCAGGACGGAACGGTCATTAATGTCGCAGGTCGACAGCGAATGTTGACCAAGAAGTTTGCCAGTGAGGTCATGCTCTCCATCTATGAGGGGCATAAGTCTTCTCATCCTCAGCTCAATTACGACAATACCATTAAACTCTACGAAACTTCACTCAGGGCGTTAAAAGGAGGAGGCCAGACTTTCTCTGATTTAACCATGAAAAATCCGATTAATCTGGTTGAAAGTACCGCGCAAGATTTCAAAAACAGGCTCAGTAATGTAGAGCAGCTATGGAATACGCAAAAAGCCATGGCTTTCTCTTTGCTGCAACAAACGGGCAAGCCGACCGAAGAGCAAGTTGATCAGTTTATGCTAGCCAACCACAAAACACTGGGGGCGATGCACCAAGCGGTGCTGAGTTATAACCGCTATGCAGACAGCAATGCTCAAGGCTTAAAGCAAGATATCTTAGTCATAGCAGGTGTCGGTATACTCGCAGTTATTGTACTCTCGTACTTTATCGGCCACAGTTTAACCCAGCCCATTCATCAATTGGTGGCAGTGAGCCGAGACACCAGAAAAGGTGACCTAGAAGATAAAGATCATATCGATGCGCTGATCAACAAGAGTGAACTTGGCCTGTTGGCGAAGAATATTCAGTCGATGAGGCATGCATTGTCTTCGGTGGTCAAAGGCCTCAAAACCAGTGCGGACAATATCTCCAGTTTATCGGGCCGGGTAGAGTTGCTATCGCAAGAGGTCAATCAAAGCTACGATGACGAAAAACGCAAATACGAAGAGATTGCTCAAATTTCTGATGGTTTGGTCGATTCCTTCAGCCGTGTTTCAGGGATGGTGGGTCAAACGTTAGAATCAGCTGCGCAAAGTCAAACCAGTGCAAAGCGTGGTTTAGATTCCGTTCACGCCAATATGAAAGCCGTCGAGCTAGCTTCTGCTGAATCGCATAAAGTGTCTGAAAATATACAGGAACTCAGTTCTGTTGCTGAGCAAGTTTATAGCATTATTGATGTTATCCAGACCATTGCCGAACAGACCAACTTACTGGCGCTCAATGCGGCGATTGAAGCGGCACGGGCAGGTGAACAAGGCAGAGGCTTTGCCGTAGTGGCTGACGAAGTGAGAATGCTGGCGAGTAAAACCAATGACTCAACGGGAGAAATTAGTAGCTTGCTCAATGACTTGACCGACCGAGTGAAAGTCTCTGTTGATTCTGTGGCTCAGTTACAGAAAGAAGTGGAAAACAGTAAGCAATGCAGCAGTGAAACGGCGGATAACATCGATAAAATTTCTAGCTCGATTACTTTAACCGTCGAACAACAGAATGACATTGCCGTACTGATTGATGAGCAGTCTCGCAGCATCAACGAACTCAAACAAGCACAAGACTACCTATCTAATCTTCTTCAGAATACCAACAAGAAGATCATCGACAGCTCTCATATTGCGGTTGATATGAGTGACATGGCGAAGGGGATCTCGTCCACCTTAAATGACTTCTCAACGTCCGCTCGTAATTAACCATTTAGACCAATCGCGAGCAACTCTGAATCTACTTAGGGTTGCTCGTTTGTCGTGTGGTCAAGGTTTCATCAAATCACCGCTTAGCGCCTATGCTTTGCCTCACCGCATCAATTTGAACTCATCATATCATTGCTGAGCACCACAGCTATTGTTATGCCATCGCCTGAACCAACTTGCCGCACGGTGTTCAAACTCATCCCACTTAGAGTACAAAATCAAAACAGGTACTTAGCCTACTCTTATCGGGTTCTTGGCATAATAGGCGCCAATTTACGGTTGCCAACGTTTTTTGGTTATTGGGCCTTGGAAGCAGCCATGGTGACTTTGTTGTTTGATTTGGATGATAGCAATTACAACCATTTGCCCAACGACAGGGGAATGGCAATCTAACCTTTCTTCGGACGTGCTCTCTCTCAAACAAGGGGGAGACAATGCCAGAGCTGAGACAAGATGATAATGACACCGCTTATTTTTGGGTATTACAGACGTCTTGAATCCTCCCAATCTTATATTTTAATCTGTTGGTGACGTGTTGACGTCATGTATTTATTTAGCCCTTCTTTGAAACAGTGAGGTGGGTATAGTCATCGGGTCGTCGTGTGCAAAGTTTATTACTCAATGTGGGGTAAGCTGTATTTTTATATTTAAATGTCTGCCTACAAAGTGTGATAGAACGGATTTTTACAGCAAATATATAATACTCGTCTTGATGCATTAGTTAACATGATATAACATACTGTTTTTCATTGAATAATTGGTTGGTAAAATGACAAAGTTTACAGAATATAAAGTGGTTCACGTTGTAGAAGGTGGCTGTGGTACGGTACTACTAGGTGCAAGCGGATTGCCTGTGCAAAAAATGGAAGCCGATCTAAATAAATATGTACAAGACGGTTGGCAGGTTGTATTTCAGGTCATTGAACAGAAGCGCTTTATGTTGTTTTGGAAGCGTGAGGCTGTGATTATTACTCTTGGCCGCTAAGCTTGCTTAAGTATATTTCTTTGACATTGATCCATCGCTATCAAGCGAGCGGTGGATCAAAGAAGTTGTTAAATATTGAATGTAATTTTGAGCCGACATGCTCTGAATACACAAAACAATGCATTGCAAAGTATGGGGCGATAAAAGGTTGGAAACTTGGTTTAGAAAGGATTAAACGATGCAACCAACCTGACCTCATTGAAAAAATACGTGATGAGGTGCCGTAATGCGCTTATTTGAGCCAATTGAACAGTTAGAAAAAAATGAAGAACTGCTAAGAAAGCAGGTAAATGCATTACCTGAAAACCAAAAAAAGAATTCTTTGAGCGACAATCTAAGAAGCTTAAAGACCCAGACACTTATGCGACGTTGAACTGGTTTTTTCTAGGTGGTTTCCACCACTGCTACTTAGGTAAATATGCCTTGTTTGCACTTGAATTGATCTTGCTAACGGTCAGTATCATAGGTCTTTTTCTCGGCCACACAAGCGCGCTTTTTATCCTCGCATTACTCATCATCTATGAGCTTCCTCAACTCTTTTTCTCGCAGAAGATCGCGAGACAACACAATTATAAACTCTCCTGTGAAATCTTTAATGATGTACGAAGAGATTAGCGGGCAATTACCCAAAGCATGCCTCATCTAGGACTCTGATCTCAGAGATGTCAACGTGTAAGCGGCGTTAGCAGCCAGACTTTGACGTTCTATATTGTGTAAGGATAAGGTTTGTGTGTCTAGTGCACAAAAGCTGGCAAAAAATTGCCAGCTTAGACGTTGATAGCCTGCTATAACAGGCTAAAAGGATGCGCGCTACTTCTTATTTGTGTCTTTTTGGGCGTCTTTCCAATATTGAATTCGGACACGATGAAGTTGCGCTCTTCTCATTTTCTTCATGATATTCCCTCACTTTTTATTGGCTTGCTCGTCTCTGAGCCTATGTGAATCAAGTTCCTCATGAACAAGATTTAATGTAGCGACCAAATTAGAACATCGCTAGGTTTTAGATCACATTTTCTTGTATGTACGTCATACCTTATTTATTAAAAGTGAACGTAAGCTCACTTTAATGGGATTGCAATGCAATTAAAATAAAATTGCAATACCGTCTTTATCTAATAGAAACAATACTTTAACGCGAATGTCATTTTAACTCTCTATCATCTGCTCGCTATTAATAAAAAACATACTCGAGCAAGGAGTCAGCAATGTGGAATCGCGATGAGCAAGATTCTCAATTCAGCCAAATGATCGAGGCGAGATTGTCTCGTCGTCGTTTTCTGGCTGGTACCGCAGCAGTGGGTGCAGGTGCATTTCTGTCGCTTAACCCAATTACCAAGGCATTTGCCGCAGGCAAGAAAAGCGCACTACTGAATTTTGACGCGGTTCCTGCCTCTACATCAGATGCGATTATTGTGCCAAAAGGCTATAAAGCTACACCTTTATTATCATGGGGCGATCCGATCTTTGCCGATGCGCCGGAGTTTGATCCGAGTGGTAAGCAAGACTCAAAAAGCCCAACAGCGCCAGTTTGGTGATAATACGGATGGCATGAGCCTATTCCCAATCACGAAAGACCGTGCTGTCATTGCGGTCAACAATGAATACACCAACTACGAGTACCTGTTTGACCATGGCGGTAAAGCGATGACCGCTGATGATGTGATGAAATCGCAGGCTGCTCACGGTGTGACTGTGTTTGAAATCGTCAAGTCTGGTGGTGAGTGGAAGCTGGACAAAAATGGCAAACGTAACCGCAGAATTACGGCGGCGACCGAAATGAAGCTCACAGGTCCAGCGGCTGGTCACGATTTAATGAAAACCAAGCTAGATCCAACGGGTATGAAACCTTTAGGTACATTCAACAACTGTGCGAATGGCCAAACGCCATGGGGTACCTACCTAACATGTGAAGAGAACTTCAATGGCTACTTTGGTACCAGCGGTAGCGCAGAGGTCTCTGACGATCACGCACGTTATGGCGTTGCGCCCAAGCCTAGCAAATACCAGTGGCATGATACCGATGAACGCTTCGATGTGGCTAAACATCCTAATGAGCCACACCGCTTTGGTTGGGTGGTTGAGATCGACCCGAATGACCCGACCTCAACACCGCTTAAACGTACCGCGTTAGGCCGCTTCAAACATGAGAATGCTGCGCTGCTGATCAATGAAGACGGCCATGTCGTGGTTTACTTGGGTGATGATGAGCGAGGTGAGCACCTGTACAAGTTTGTTTCTAAGAACAAATATCAGCCAGGCAACAACACGGCAAATCGCGATCTACTGGAACAAGGGACATTGTATGTCGCCAAATTCGAGATGGATGACGCCGAACTGAAAGGTAAGGGCCAGTGGTTGGAGCTGACACATGGTAAAAATGGGTTAACCAAAGAAAATGGCTTCCATGATCAAGCGGAAGTGGTGACCTTTGCACGCCGAGCGGCAACTCAGGTTGGCGCAACCACAATGGACCGTCCAGAATGGGTTGCTGTCCATCCTGACAACCAGCATGTTTTCTGTACCTTGACCAACAACAAAAACCGTGGCGTCAAGGAAGGCCAGCCAGTGGGTGGACCTAACCCACGTAAAGAAAACCATTATGGTCAGATTGTTCGCTGGATACCACAAGGTGGCGATCATACCAGCGAAGGGTTTGAATGGGATTTGTACCTGATTGCGGGCAACCCTAGCGTGCATAAAGGCAACCTTTATGCAGGTAGCGACAACATTCATGCAGGCAACATGTTCAATAGCCCTGATGGTATTGGGTTTGATAAAGCAGGACGTCTGTGGATTCAAACCGATGGGAACTACTCAAACAAAGGCGATTTTGCCGGTCAGGGCAACAACCAGATGTTGTGTGGTGACCCAATGACAGGTGAGGTTCGTCGTTTCTTAACGGGCCCAGTTGCATGCGAAATCACAGGCCTGACGTTCTCAGAGGATTACAAGACCATGTTTGTCGGTGTTCAGCATCCAGGTGAGAAAGGCGCGCCTTCACATTTCCCGGCTGGTGGAAACAGCAAGCCGCGCTCGACAATCATGGCAATCACTCGCGAAGATGGCGGTGTGATTGGCGCATAGATAAACCTATTCCACTCAGGAATATTGCACTACTCAAGGGGCTATTTGCCCCTTTTTTGCACTTGCAACCGACGTGTAAGAATAAATACGCGTAAATAGGCATAAAAACTGTGATCTTGTGGCCGCTAACCACTTAATGTTGTTGTTCGGTTTGTACGGTATAACTATAGTGGAATCGTACCCATATAATTGAAAGGTGTAGAGCCCCGAGTAATCTCACAGAGCTGATACGAAAAATTGTCCGTAAACGATATGCATGTCTTAGTGATGTAATTACTGACAATCAATCGAAAGCGTCGAAGAATAAAGTATTTACAAAGGCCTTTTAGCTCATCGCTCCGGCGACGCCACATCTTAAGTTATCGGTACGTATGTTGATAACCAAGGAGGAGGTTTGTCTATGATTGTTCTCGGTTTTGTTACTCTGGGTATCCTTGTTTTCTTTGCTTGTTGGGTCTGCCAACATGGTCTGCCTTTGTTTGGTATGCATTTGGATGAAACGGATCAGCTTCTTCTTGCAGAGGCCGCTGGAAAAGACGTATTAGAAGCATAACTGCCACCCATTGATAGATATCGCATAAAAAAGGAGCCGTAGGCTCTTTTTTTGATGTCAGAAATGGACAATAGAGTTAGTCTGAGCGGCCACGTCCCGCTATCTTCCATTTATCGACAATCTCTCCTTGTTTCACTACGTACAAATGGTCGAAGTTATTCAGTGTTGTATCGCAGTGGCTCGGAGTTAACACGAGCGTTTCACCGATGTTAAGCGGATTGCCGTCACTAAGATGAACAATACCATGTTCATCTCCACCACATTGATAGGTGAGATCGGGACGAGAATCGACAATTGGCATTCCGAGATCAATGGAAAGTGATTTCATACCCGCATCGATGACAGCGCGTTGCGGTGTTGGTTGACTGATCACAGTGCTTAACACTTTGAGTGCCGAGTTGAACTGTCGATTGAGATGGGTATCTTGTTCATCCCCAATATTGCAATAAGCGTTATCCATAAACAGGTAAGAGCCCGCTTGGATTTCAGTGTACGCTAGCCCTTGATAAGCTTGATAGGTGCCAGTGCCCCCGCCACTGATGATTGCGGGGACAAGATCACGAGGTTTTAATTGGCTGTCGATAAAATCAAACAGCTCAGTGACAGCAGTACGTGCTTGTTGTTGGCGCTGTTCAAAGCCTTTCATCAGCTGTAAGTGGCCGCTGTACGCTTGAATACCCGCATAATGGACACCTTGTGTCTGGACGACTTTCTCTATCATTGCGAGTAACTGCGGTCCTACTGCCACTCCGCATCGTTGTTGGCCACTCTCTACTTCAATCAGAAGATTGACGCTGATACCAGCCTGTTGCGCAAGTTCTGCGATCGATTCTATATGCTGTGGGTGGTCAATTACTTGATAGAGGATCGCTTGGGGGTATTGGATATGAAGATCAATCAGGCGTTGATACTTAGTCTGACCTGCAATAGGCGTTGTGATAAGGATGTCGCTGATACCACCTTGAAGCATGACCTCTGCCTCACCCAGTTTTGAGGTACAGATGCCTTGTGCCCCATATTCAATTTGTTTGTGGGCCAGTTGTGGGATTTTATGTGCCTTTGTATGGGGGCGTAGGGTTAAGCCTAGCCGATTTATTCTGCGTTGCATCTCCGCTAAGTTGTGTTCGACAGTGTCGAGGTCGATAAACAAAGCAGGTGTATCGATGTGTTCTAGTTTCATTGTTTCACACTTGTTGTTTTGTTGAACGGCTGCAGGGTAACACCTAGGCAATTAGATTGATTAAAAAAATTGTTAAATATGGCGAGGTTAGGGCGATTAGCAAAATGAAAATGAGAGACCAACATTTGTTGTGTTTTGCATTTCATATTGAGAATCAGATTGTGCTCTGATTTTGCGAGTTTCTATCATAATGAATTTTATGCACTTTTATGCTTATCTTCATTTCCTATTTTTTGGCACGTGGTTTGCGTTATCCAAAGACCAGGCTTGATTCAAACTGCGTTCTAATTTGACAAGCGTAATCAAAGAAAATAGGAGAAGGTTATGGCTCACTCAACTCACACACATCGTTCTAGAAGCGCTGTAACCCATGCAGATTCTTATACTTTGACTACCGACGTCAATCTGTCTCGTGCCCAAAGAACAGCAGCAATTCACCTCGGCTCACAGCCACTGTTGCCGATTTTTCCTGAAGGGGTAAGAGATAGGATCAGTCAAATACTCAGTATGCGAGTGGAAGAAGTGGTGTCTGAATATGCGGAAGAGGACCAATCGCTTTCAGCCATGGCTCTCTCTCCGTTATTGATGGATTCTGGGCGGCTTCTGATCTCAAGTGGATACCGTCGTCAGACTCAGTTCGATCCAAACAGTGTGATCGCAGGTAAGGATACGCTCGGCTCTCTCAGTATTGATAAGTCAGGCTACTGGGACTATTCAGTCTACAACATTAAGACGCAATTTCTACTGCAGGGTGAACGTAAGCTTGAGCGCTTCTCCTTATACTCTGATGCGGGCGACCCTATCACTATTACACTCACTTTGATTGGCGTCGAGGGTGGTGCTGTGATTGATGAATTAGCTACAGAAATCACAGTCGGTTAGTCTGAGTGAAAGTGACCCGCAATCTCTTTCATTATGGTTGTGAAGCGTTGCGGTAATTGACGATGTCTTTTCGTCAGAAAGTACAAGGTTTCTAACACTTCATGATTCGCATGATAGATGGCAATGTTGTCCCTGTCTGGAAATGAATCGAGAGCACTCTTTGGCAAGACGGTAAAGCCCAGACCTTTGGCGACAGGCAGTAATATCTGGCTCAACTGATTGACGTACCCTGTGACTGGCAGCTCATCAATGTTGATCTTCTCTAGCAAAGGTTCCCCGCATTGGGCAAAGTAAAGCGAGAGATAGTGGAAAGCATCAGGATGCTTAATCAAACCCATCGTTTTCAAATCCTCTGGGGTGGCATTTTTTATTGAGCGGCTGGCAGGTAGCATCAGGCAAAGAGGTTCAATACCTAGTGTTTCTGATTCAAAACGAGAGTCGGAAGGAATGTGAGTGACAATCCCTATATCACACTCGCCAGATAGTACATCAGCCAAAATCTTATAGTGTGGGGCGGCTTCGAGTTTCGCAATCAGTGTTGGGTGTTTACATTGTAAATTAAGCAGAGGCGGGTAGAGCAGCAATGCCAAAGCGCCCGAACAGGAAAGCGACACACTACCAGAATAAGGGTCTTCAATATTCAGTGAATTAATCAGCTCAGCCTGCTGGTGTTCGATTTGTCGAGCATAGTGATAGACAGATTGCCCAGCTTCTGTGATTTCAAAAGTCTTGTGATGTCGGGCGATGAGCGTATGGCCGCATGCTCGCTCAAGCTTTTTAATATGCTGACTCACCCCTGGCTGTGTCATAAACAGCCTTTCAGCGGTTTTAGTGAAGTGACCAGTGTCGATGAGTGTTTGAAAGGTTTTCAGCCACAGCGGATTTAGCATCGTCATCTTTTAATAACAAAAAATTATTACTAGTAGTCTAAGTGATAACGTGAAATTTGGGTAGTGTGAGTAAAGTGGCGAGGTCTATTCCCTCGCCATTCAGGGGCTAAGCAGCATTGAGTTGAGTGGCGAGATCCCTACCGTTTCCACGAAACTTATCTATGGTTGGTGCAAAGGTGGCGGATACATGAAGTAAACGAGAGTCTGGATGCTCGGCCAGATAGCGAGCTTTGGCGTCATCGCTGTCTAGTTGATCCCAATCGCGGTGTATCGAGCGGGCAAAGTGCAGTGTGGTTGCCATTTTGGGAGAGAGCTCTGCGTTCCTAGGGTCGTGATAATTGGCAATCGCGTCTACCATTGGGTCTGGGAACTTCCAAGTCTTCGCCAATTTAGCACCCAGTGTCGGGGCACCAATATCCAAAATTTCTTCTTGCACTGAAATCGGGTCTTCGCCTGCTTCCGCACGTTGATGTATTTTGACCGCTGCATCTGGAACCAAGGTATGAATCATCAACTCGCCTATATTATGAAGAATGCCAGTAGTGAACACTTCATTGGCATCCATCCCCGTTTCGTCAGCAATCTTGCTCGCAATAACGGAAACCTCGAAGGTGTCTTCCCAATACTGATCCATATCCAGTGTTTTGATTTTAGGGAAGGCACCAGAAAGTACCGATGCGACCACCAGAGTTCTAACTGGCCCTGTACCGACACGAAGCAAGGCTTCGTTAACTGAAGAGACGGTTTTGTTGCCGCCAAAATGGGCAGAATTCGCCATACGGAGCAATCGAGCACTCAATACCTGATCGGTAGCGATTTTTCTTGATAGCTCGCCAAAATCAACCTCGTCCTGATTGACCATATCAAGCAGTTCTTGGAGTACTTTCTGGATTCTAGGTAACTCGTTAAGACGAGAAATTAGCGCCGCCTGACTCATTGGCACTCTCCTTTTTTGTTGATGAGTTTAGATACTATAGAACAGTAAATTAGTTTCATACAAAGTTGGAAACCGAGAAGTTTGGAAAATATTTTAATAATAAAAAATTATTAAAATGAGAATAATTGATAATTTTTATTTATCTTTTTTTTGCCTAATATGGTTTTCAACAAAGCGGAAACGTCCGTGATCCAAAGAGCAAAAAAGAGGTCTATATGTCTACTCCCTATCCACGTAATTTTTCTCATATCGGCATTTCAGTGCCAGATCTAGAAGCCGCGGTTAAATTCTATACTGAAGTACTAGGTTGGTACCTGATTATGGAACCCACAGAAATTGTCGAAGACGATTCCGCCATTGGTGAAATGTGCACTGACGTGTTTGGTGCAGGGTGGGAACGTTTCCGTATTGCGCATCTTTCAACAGGGGATCGTATCGGGGTTGAACTGTTTGAATTCAAGAATCAGGAAAATCCAGAGAACAATTTTGAATACTGGAAAACAGGGATTTTTCACTTTTGTGTTCAGGACCCTAATGTCGAAGAGCTGGCAGAGAAAATCGTTGCCGCAGGCGGTAAGAAGCGTATGAAAGCACCTCGTTACTATTACCCTGGTGAGAAGCCTTACCGTATGATCTACATGGAAGACCCGTTCGGCAACATTCTAGAAATCTACTCTCACAGTTACGAACTGCATTACTCAGCAGGCGCTTATCAGTAAGTGAATGAGTGACATGAGCTGAACCCGCAATAGACGATGGGTTCACTTTCATGGTTTATTGATCAAGGGACGATTTCATCGTTGATGTGAGGTCGTCCTGATTTACCTTTTTAGGCGAGAAATCAAGAACAGCGATTAGTTTCGCTCTCTCAGTACCACCTCCTACCACACATGATGCATCTCCCCCTGTATAACCTCTCGCAAAACTAGGCGCTCGGGACGTCATGAGGTCACACGTCTGCGAACGCGTTGTCAGACAGCAAGCATCAACCAGTTGCGGGTCGCAATAGGTACGTATCTTCAAACATTTTGTTTTTCGTTTAAAGTCCACCTTGCTTTGTTAGCAACACGATTAACCCCTTGGTTAATCACACAGATGGCTTGTTACTTGGTGGCGCTTTTCCGTATCGTACTCAAAATGCGTCTTCCTAGGTCACTGACGGTTATGTCATTTGCTTGCTGATAAAAAATAGCGGTTACCATCTTCCTCTGACTGAGTGATTTATTGTAAGAAGTTATTATTATAAATAATCAATAACCTTTACATTTTATTTCCAAGATTTAGGATCGGAATCATATTTTTAGGTGTTTTTAATGATTATATGTTTAATTTTAAAACAAACAATAGTTGGGTTGCCATTATTATTTAATGGAATAATAATGGTAAGATGTCTTATTTAAGTGTATGATTTTAAATGTGATTTTCATTTATTATAAGGCATTTATGATCACGGTAAGTTTTTTTTACTATTAAACCATGCTACGTTATTACCTCATAGTCTAAAGTAACCCATAAACAATGGCTCGACTATCGATCTATTCTTATAGAAATCGATGAATGTTGTTTATGAACGTTTGCATTTATTAGGGTCTTTATACTTTAGCTTATTAATAGCGCAATTTGCTATTTGCTAAATACAAGCATTAACCCAACATAGAAGTATCGATTAGATAAGGAATAAGCAATGGAAATTGGTGGTTACGATGAATATCGTTATGAGCAATTAAAGTCTGTCGGAGTCGGGAATCTAGCCAAGAGACTCAAATACCTGAAAATCAACGAAGCTGCAGAGAAAGAGTGTATGGATGCTCTTTTGCAAATGGCGATGAATATAACCCAGGCTTCATACAGACAGCATTGCCGTAACAACAGTCCCACTGAGTGGATCAATATGTTGAGAGGCTTTGTCAACCAGTTTAAAGTTGCGCAAAGTATGCGTCATACTTGGTCTCTACCTCAGAGTATCCGCTCGAAAGTCAACCAACATGAAGCGCAGGCTTTGGTGAGACAAATGGAGATGGTGACAGCACTTTCCTTTTATACGTTTAACTCCAGTTCTCTCAATACAGGAATGACGGGTTACACCACGAAAGGTAAAAGGCTCGATGACAGTGCGGTTAATGTCTGGAACTCGTACAAAGAGTGGAGACAAAACTCAACATCACATGTGGACGTGCCCGTTTATCGTCAAATTACCGTACCAAATCCTCAAAATTCTGCTTGGTGGAAGTATGCCAATGATATTGTCAATGGTAGGAATCCGAAAGGGCCTGCGGGCACTATTAAAAGCAGTCGTTACTTATCATGCAGTTTTCATAAAGGCTTTATCGAGGGCGCTTGTTTCCCTGTTTACAAAAACACCGAGGGTATTCTGAATTTTATTATTCGTCGTGCTCAAGGCGTCAATATCAGTGCCTTTAGTGGCTACAATAGTACCAACCTCGCGAGTCGATTAGATAATACCGCCGTCAGGACGTTTAACATCACCGATACTTCGGTCAAAACGGTTTCCGATTATGAGAAGAAGTACGTTAATGAAGTGATCGAACAAAGCAAAACCCTCATTTTTGAATACCGCCGTATCAATAAAATGAAGCAAGGGTATGAAAATTTGGCAAAGCTAATGGGGCTCAAAAGCAATGAATCTGCGATTGCGGTTCAAGCAGAGTTTTTATTGCCTCCATCTGCGCAGCTGTCCGTTGATAGGATAGTGAAAAAACCAGCCTACCCAGGTGCGGCCAATGTTCCAGTGTTGGAAGTGCATTGTACGTATGTAAGAAGCACAGAAAAATCCAATGGTTTACCTCAAGTACTGGCACCAAGTGATCAGTCGATGTTCTTGGGACCAATCAATCTTTACCCTGCTCACCAAGTTCACTAGAGTGTGGCGAGCGTCTTAAGCAGATTAAGGGCGTTTTTCGTCTCTTAGTGGTACTGTTGGTCCTCGCCCGAGCTGGGCGGGGATCTAATGTCTAAGGTGTGACAGTAGTATCGTATGACTTGTCACACCACCTCTCAACCTTTCCTCACTGTATTATCAGTCGTGGCATCAGCACTATAGACTCCTTAATCTTATTACCTTGCAAGATGAATAACATCAAACCTGCCATCGCCATTTAACAGTGAGATACGAATAGGTAACAGAGGATCTAACTAGCCAGAGTTGGCGCTTTTTTTAATTAACAAGTGCATTCGCTTTTTAATTGCTGTTATCATCATGGGCAAATAGTCGGGGAGCCTCAGGGCTGAGATCGCATTGCGAGACCCGTAGAACCTGATTCAGTTAGCACTGACGTAGGGAACTATTCGCATCAATGCTTGAGTATGCTCATTTTGGTGCACTCGCTTTTTATGATTCGATCTTCCCTTTATTGATCACGTCATGTCTGGCTGAGAGTTCCTATACGTTTTGTAATAGGAGCAACTATGCTACATTCACAAGACACACCACCCATTGTATTGACCATCGCGGGATCAGACAGCGGTGGTGGCGCCGGTATTCAGGCGGACATCAAAGCCATATCTGCAACGGGCAGTTATGCCTGCTCGGTTGTCACTGCCATCACTTCCCAAAATACGCTTGGCGTAAGTGCCATTCACCCGATTCCTTTGCCGCATATTGAAAGTCAGCTTGACGCCGTGTTTACCGATCTCAATGTGGTTGCGGTTAAAGTCGGGATGTTAGCTGACGCGCGGATCATTAAGATCGTTGCGGACAAAATCAGACAATATCAACCTGAACATCTGGTGGTTGATCCTGTGATGGTCGCTACTAGCGGTGATCTGCTGCTAGAACCATCGGCGATTAACACATTAAAACAGCAACTGATCCCGATGGCTGATCTGATCACCCCAAACCTTCCTGAAGGGGCGGCTTTGATTGATGGTGTTGTGCCGGAAAATGAAGATCAGATGGGCAATATGATCGAAGCATTGCGCGCGCTCGGTGCCAAAGCGGTATTGCTGAAAGGGGGCATCTCGAAAAAGATGATAACAGCAATGATTTGCTGATCTTAGCGCAAACGAGTGAGCTTCTGAGTGCCAAACGATTCCCGACGAAAAACACCCATGGAACAGGCTGTACCTTATCTTCGGCGATTGCGTCTTATCTTGCGCAGGGCAATAGGCTGCACAAAGCCGTGTATCTAGGTAAACAATACATCTCCCAGGCCATTGCTCATGCCGATGAGCTCAAGGTTGGCAAAGGGCATGGGCCAGTCCATCACTTTTTCTGTGGCCACATCAATGTTCGCTGAGCCGTTTTGCACTAAGTCTTCCGAGGTGGGCTTCAAGTGCTACGACGTTTACGCCCAGTTGATGTATTCACAAAAGATCATCGACACTCTGCCTAAAACCGCAGACTATATACCGGAGTTTAACTAATGAAATATCAGGATCTTATCCAAGCGTGTCAGTCGGACTGGCAGGAATACACACAGCATGATTTTGTGCAGCAGCTCGCACAAGGTACTTTAGATCAGCACAGTTTTCTTCACTATCTGAAGCAGGATTTTCTGTTTCTCAAACAGTATGCGCGTGCTTACGCGTTAGCCATCTATAAAGCGCGCACGCTGGAGGATATGCGTCGTGCCTTGCTTAGTGTGCATACTCTACTCGATTCCGAAATTGCTCATCATGTGACGTATTGTGAACAATGGGGACTGACGGAATCTGATTTAGAAAACGAATCTGAAGATTTTGGAACCGTTGCTTACACACGCTATGTGCTTGACGCTGGCATGACAGGTGACTTAGTGGACCTGTATGCTGCGCTGGCGCCGTGTTCGATTGGTTATGCGGTGATTGGCAAAGCGTTGATTGAAAGTGATGGCACCGTACGGGAAGGAAACCCTTACGCAAGTTGGATTGAACTTTATGGCGGTGAGGAATTCCAAAGCGGTGTCGCACAAGGTGCAGAGCATTTTAACCAACTCTTAAAAGAGATTGAACTTCACAGCCAGCGGGGACAAAACCTGATTGAAGTGTTCAGAACTGCGACTCGAATGGAAGTAGCGTTCTGGCAACAGGGACTGGATGTTAAAGTATAAACAAAGCTTCCTCTTACCTAGAAGACCGTGATGGCGAAAACAATGGGCAATGATATTGAAGGTGGTTGGGTACGTTTTGGGCTGCCTTTTGTCATGGCTCTTCGATTTAAGATGGCGGTCAAAAGAGTCTTGTTTATTTGTTTTGGAAATGTGTGAAATTAGGTTATTTTCGGGGTGAATGGCTGTTTGTGAAGCTGGCTCGATCTTTCATCAAATTGACATTGAGTTGATAAATTTTCCACCTTGTGTCGACTAATATTCTGCATCTTACAGATTCAGTGCGGGACAACACGGTGAAGAATTTTCTGATCGAGAAGCAGTATGGTATTGGTCTTTTGGTTGCATTTCTTGTGATTATTGCGCCAATGAGTTTACTGGTCAGCCATATTGATTTGCTGAGTAGCGTGTCTGATACAACGGGCTTGGCCTTTACTCTCCTGACGGATTCAGCAGGTTCGAAAGGTTTTCTTTTGACCTTGTTCGTTTTGGTGGCGATTAGTTGGAAAGTGTTACCGAACCGAATTGAATGGTTGAGCAAGATGGCTCAGCTCGGGCTCATTCTTTTGATAGGGTTTGTCAGCAAGACCGGCCTCAAACAAATGACGGAGAGTCCACGTCCATACACTGAACTGCTGACCCAGCAACTTCTGATCCCACAACCCTCTCACTTCTATAACCTGAATACGGTTCAACAACAGCATGTCATTGACGATATTTCGCATCGTGTTAGTGTTTGGCGCACCCGCCACTGGCAAGGCGAAAAAGACTACTCCTTTCCTTCAGGCCACACTATTTTTGCGGCTATATGTCTTGCCTTTTTTGGCAATCTGTTTATTCAGAATCGACATTACGCTTTAGCGATGGTTTTGGGGGATGGGCGCTGGGCTTGGCATACAGTCGCCTTTGGCTCGGAATGCATCGACCGATTGATTTGGTCGGGTCGGTATTATTTGTTCTGATGCTGTATATGTTGGCACCGCAATTTGATCGCATTACAGAAAAGCTTTTCAATCGCTGGACCCAAATAACAACCTGATTCTCGTTTTACCTAACTGCCCTTAGCCCTGTGAGTAATGTCCTTACTTGCGGGGCTTTTTTATATTCTCAGTCATATGTTGCTGTTAACCACCAGATTATTGTGTTTTTTGAATCTAAGCCAGCAAGACAGACCACATAATTGATAAATCTCGTTATTATTCGTCTTATTTATGTAATTGTCATTTTTGGCGCAAAAAATTTATGTGTCGTTATTGTATGGGCAGAGGTTTACATGCAGATAAAACTATTAAAACGTCTGATTAAAGACAAAATGTTTGGTAAGACAAAAAATACAGCACTGGGCGTGCAGGTTGCACAGATGGCCGATGCTCGCATGGGAGCAATGTACATGCTGGCCAGTACCGAAATTACCAAAGTGGCGAAGATTTCTAATGCGCATTTTTTTGAAGCTTTTGTGGTCGGAACTGAGCCCTTTGTAGACTTTAAAGATGCTGCGATGGGCTTGCTGAATAAGACTGAGACCATGAGCAAGATAAAAAGCAGCAAAATTGTGCTCAAAACGTCTAGGGCTAAAGCCAAAGTCGGTGAGATGACATCTGCGATAACAACAAAGCTTAAGAAGCTGTTTTGTGATTTCTTTCGTGGTTTGTTGAACAAGGTAAAAAACGTTTATGGCGACCTGCTGCATGGTATTGAGTGGCTTGCGGAAGTCGGCACGTGGCTAGCCAGCGAATTTGCTGGGACCTTCTCTAATCTTATTCCCGGCTGGGGGTATGTGCAAAGTGCATCGGGGCTCTATTCTGCGGCGAAAAAGTCGGTAATGAAATCCAAAGATCTGATTTCACAAATTTATCGTGGTCGTGGGGTGGAGCTGTTAGGTGGTCATCCTAGTATTATCGCCAATGCACTGGCTCTGCATTCTGCTAAAGGTGCGTTAGGAGGGATCAAATCTTTCACTATGGGGGTGGCAGGCATAGGTTTGCAAGCCGCAGGTGATGTTGCAGCCGGAGTGGGCTCATTGGTCAGCATGATCACCAATATTCTGGAGCGTATCATCAAGTTAGTCGATTTCTTTGTTCAACGTAGCCTGCTTGATAAAGTAACCAAACGTGCTAAGAAAGAGTGGAACAACCGCACTGCTCCAGCCAGTCTAGTCAATGATCACAAGATGTTTTCTGAGTGGTTTCAGAATGTGGTGATCACAACACCAATTGTCGCAGCGCTTGTGATGGGCAGTGGTTTTGTCGGTCACCCCTATAAATTTGCCCAGCTTCTAACGCCTAAACTTGAAGTGGTATCGCAAGGAGACTACGACAAAGCCGTTGTCTATATCGATAAGCTGAAGTCACTGTCGAGCAAGTACGTTCAAGAGTACGTTGGCAGTTATAAGATAGACTTTACTAGCAGAGATGGTGTGGTCAACGCGCGCCTGAATGAATTGAAGAGAGGCAAAGGGCTGTTGGATGGCCATGAGATTGCCGTCAAATCCGCCGTGCCAACGCGCGTTGCAGTGTAATCTATTCATACTAAGAATCGGGCCGAAAACGGCCCTTTTTTGTCTGATAATAGGGTGCTTAAGCGGTCTATCATTTTGATGATATGTCGAAGCGTTAACTATAGTTAACATTGTTGTCAATTTTAGTGTGGCGGCATCACTGTTGTGCGCTGCGACAATGATCTTCAGCGAGGCATCACACTTTTATACTCAACTACTCATCAATAGTTTTCAAACTAAGCAAGATGACGGCTGAGTGCTAAGCTGATAGTTAACCATCTTTAAAGAGCTGCACTGGATGAAAGAGCCTGATTTTCCTAATGATGAAGTACAACGAATAAAAGATCTTCATTCTCTTGATATTCTCGACACCGAACCGGAAGAGCGTTTTGAACGGATCACTCGTGTTGCTCAGCATCTTTTTGATGTCCCGATTGCTGTGGTGAGTTTAGTTGATGTGCAGCGACAGTGGTTTAAGTCCTGTATTGGTCTTCCTGTTCGCGAAACCGCAAGAAATGTCTCCTTTTGTGGACACGCGATCAATGGTGAAGAGCCTTTTATCATCAATGATGCAACTAAGGATCCTCGTTTTCTTGATAATCCGTTGGTTATGGGGGAGCCACATATTCGATTCTATGCAGGCATACCTTTGGTGTATCACAACAAAAGTAAGCTCGGTACATTGTGTATCATAGACACAAAACCGCGTGAGTTGACCATGCAGCAAATGGCCGATCTGGTTGATTTGGCAAAGATGGCGGAACAAGAGTTGGAGTCAACTATTCAAGCTACTCTTGATCCGCTGACGCAGATTTCTAACCGCCGCGGTTTCTTCGAACTCACAGAGAAGTCGATGCAGTACTGCCGAATGGGCGGGTTTTGTGTCGCGCTGGCGTATTTTGACCTGAATGACTTTAAGGCCATCAATGATGAGTTAGGCCATAAAGTGGGTGATGCTGCTCTGCAGCAGTTTGCCGACTTAATGGCAACTTCATTTAGCGATTCGGATGTGTTTGCCAGAATAGGTGGTGATGAGTTTGTTGTCTTTATGTCTGGCCTGACCGAAAAAGTAGCCACCGTCGCCATTGAGCGTTTTAGAAAATCGGTCGAACGCTTTAATCAGGAAGAAGATCGAGGGTATGAGATCACATTCAGCGTGGGTATTGCGGTTGCCAAGCCTTCGCAAGAGGTATCAATTGATACTTTATTAGAGATGGCCGATGAGAAAATGTATCAGGAAAAGTGTGCGAAAAAGTAAACACTTCTCCTGATAAGCTTGTTTCATAAATCACGCATTAAGATCTCGTATTCTTCGTTCGCTTCTGAGATTAGGTGGTGCAGCTCTGTTGCATCTTTGTCGTCGAGATCTAATTGCCACTGACGCTGTTCTTCTTTACCTTTAATGCGCGTTTTACCATTCAGCTTTTCAAAACTGATATCACACAACTCTGTTTGGTGGTGCTCATTTTTTTCAATAATATCAACATCTAATAACCCAGATGGGTTGACTTCTATATGAGCGTGGAAGTGGTTTTTATCTTGTAATTCGTAATCCCTGAATGTTGAAATCATGTTGTTCTCCTTAGTAGTTAACCGACGCGTTTTTCAAGTGTAGGACACACTTTTTGAACAGTGGATGAAATTATCATGAAGCTTGATCTTGGTTCTACATCTGTTCAAAAAACCGTCACGGATTTCAGTCTTTGTTCGATCACTGCTATCGCTCTGGTGACTGAAATTGGGGGAGATTTAGAGTACGGGTGCAGAGCATACACATTGTTGGATAGTAACTGCTGGTGTTTAAAACAAGGTTCTAAATCTGAGAACTGGTTCAGCATAAACTCCGGAAGTAAGCCAATGCCCATATCATGACGAATGAGGCTCGCCACCTGACTGACGGTATTGACTCTATGGTGGGCCGTGTAAATTAGCGTCGTTGATTTCGCCCCGTCGGCAGCGAAAAGGTGGTGTGTGATGGTTTTAGGTTGCCAGTGATTAGCGATGTATTTAGCGGTTTCAGGGGCGTGGCGAGTAGCGGCTGACTGACATAACACGTCACGAAACTGACCAATGCGCTTTTGTTTTACATTACTGTCTGGCGACTCACCGACTCGAATGGCTAAATCAATATCGTGTTGCATTAAGTCTAACTGCTTATCTTCAGCGACTACATTGAGTGATACATCGGGAAAAGGAGCAAAAGCATCACTCAGCGCAGGGACGACAATACTCTCCATTAAAGCAATGGGCGCGGTAATAGACAGTTTGCCGCTGGGCTGTTTTTGCAAGTGACGAATGTCATCCCAGGCTGTCGACATAACGTCGTGCATTGTGATGCAGTGTTGATAGAACCTTTCGCCCGCAGGAGTGAGTGATTGCTTACGTGTGGTGCGTTTTATTAGAGTGGTGGCGAGCTCACTCTCCAGCTGTTTAAGGTGAGTACTCAGGACTGATTTCGACAACTCCAATTTGTCAGCCGCCTTCGAAATAGAACCCGCTTCTACAATCGCTTTGAAGATCATCATTTGTTTATGTTTGTTCATTATTGTTCTCTTTATCCAAACAGTAATTTCTAATTTATCTGTTTTTCTTAGTTAATCCTAGACCTAAACTTCTCCCCATCAGACAAGAAGGAGAAACACAATGAGTCAATCAGTATTAGAAGCGTGTCAGGCAGGTATCGAAGCGTGGAAAGCAGCATTTAACCGTCAGGATGCAAAAAGGATGTGCAGAGCAATATGCCGAAGGCACAACCATGATCGCCAAGCCATTTGGTACGTTTGAAGGTCGCGAGCAAATTCAGGCGTTTTGGCAAAACATCATTGACCAAGGCTTTAGCGATGTATCTTACACAGATACAAAGTGGGAAAAAGTCGATGACAATAACTATATCTTGTCGTCAAAGTGGACGATGAACAAAGCATTCGGTGTGGTACATAAAGAAGTGTGGACACTGCAGGAAGACGGTAAAGCGCGCCTAACTTACGATGAGTTCGAAGTGTTAGGCGAACGATAACAAAAGGGGATACGCATAGCGTGTCCCCCTTTTGATTTCCCTTTGTTTCATTAAGTAAATAGGTAGCTGTATAGGAATCCAGCGCCGATCGCCATGCTCAGGATGACCGTCAGGAATGCGGCTATCATCTGATTCTTAAAGATGGATTTGAGCAAAATCACTTCTGTTAAACTTGCGCCCGCACTGCCGATGATCAGTGCCATCACAGAACCCAGAGCCATCCCTTTTTGTACCAGTGCAGCACTGAGAGGAATCACCGCTTCAGCACGAATGTAAAGTGGGATACCAATGATAGCGGCGACTGGAATCGCATACCACTTACCCGCGCCTGCGTATTCTGCAATCAAGTCTGTTGGAATAAATCCGTAAATAAGTGAGCCGATCGCAATACCCAGCAGTAGGTATGGGAATACTTGTTTGAAGTCTTTCCAAGTCGAGTGCCAGATTTTCACCCAGAGATTTGGTTTACGTTCTTCCACTAAAGTCGCGGTGGCGCTGCCATCTGCTGAGCAACTTGCAACACCGACTGATGGTTTTGCACTTGCGCCGCAGCTGGATTCTTTTGCCATTGCTGGCGCTGGTTCACCACAGCTCGACGTCCCACATGAGCTCTCTTTCTTCGGTGTAGATTTGCTTTCCCCACAGCTTGTATCGCAACTGCTGACTTCTGCCGCCTGATACGCCTCCGGTTTTACGTAACGTTCAAAACCGAGTTTCTCTAGTGCGTAGCCCGCAACAACAGACACAACCATAGCGATCATGAAGTAGAACAATGCAACTTTCCAACCAAAGGTTACGACAAACAAGCCAATGATCACCGGGTTAAGTAGCGGGCTGCCAAACAGGAAGACCATCATAGGGCCGAATCCTGCACGTGCTCGAAGCAGGCCTTTTAGGAAAGGAATGGTTGAGCAAGAACAAAAAGGCGTGATAGCGCCCAGCAGAGCTGCGACGACATAGCCTTTACCATTACGTGAGCTAAGGATCGACTGAATCTTTTCTGGTGTCAGAAACGCTTGCAATACACCAACGATATAGCTGATGGCAAGAAACAGGATGATCAGCTCAGTCGCGAGAAAGGCAAACATATTGAACGCTTCACTGGCCATAGATATAAATTCATTGTTCATAAGGTGATTCCAAATTCGAGTGTTATGAATCTGAATATTTTCAAATTCATTTCTATTTTTCTCGAATTATAGAAATAAAGAGCAAATGATCAAGAAGTTTATTTCGATAAAAATCGAAATAATTAGCATGTCTAATAATATCAATTGCTTAACAGGAGTGTTTTTTCGCTAACCAGTAACTTTGTTGGCAAACACATGTGCCTCTGTTGAAACGATCGCTCCGACTTCATTAATCAGCCATTTCAGTGCTCGGTTATGCTGATTTCGTCGGTGCCAAGCGATGGAAATCGTGGGGGGTGGGACAGTAATGGGCATTGGCTTTTGCACCAGTCTCCCTTTCTCTATTGATTTGCTGGCCACGGTAAAAGGCAGAACGCTGATAAGATTGGACTCTTCCAATAAGTCCATAGCCCCTGAAAAACTATTGACGGTCATGGCGACGCGTCGCTGGAGTCCTTTTAGAGCCAGTGTTGAGTCCACAGCGCCACTTGGATCACCAGAAAGTGAGACCAGCAAATGGTCTGCGCCGCAAAAATCTTCCAGAGAAAGAAAACGGTCTGCGAGTGGGTGTTCAGGTCGCATTACGCAGGTGAAGTGATTCTCATACAAGTGTCGAACTGAAATTTGTTCATGTGTTGTTGGATAGTAATCCAGTACCAGATCGACTTCCGCTTCTAGTAACAGCTGTTGCCCATTTCCTTTGAAGGGGACGGCATATAAATCCATAGCTCGAGCTCTTTCCTCGATGATCGCTCGCAATCTAGGCCAGAAAAGACAGCTGGTACCATCTGTTAACGCTACTCTAAGCTGTATGGAGGCGGTCATAGGATCAAACTTAGGTGGAGAGACGGAATGGCTAATCTTATTGAGAGGTTCCGAGATTTCATGCCACAGCTGCTTTGCGTATGGAGTGGGAGTAATGCCTCTCCCATGTTTGATAAACAGAGGATCTTTCCATGCATAGCGCATTCGAGAGACGGCTTTCGATACCGAAGGCTGAGTCATCGCTAATTGCTCTGCTGCGATGGTTATGGACTGCTCTCGCATGATTGCGTCAAAGATAACGATCAGATTTAAGTCAATTTTAGCCATACAATTCATTCCTGTGTGGAATAACGTTTATATCAACTATTAATTAGAAGAAATAGGTTGTTGATTGAATACTAAAGCTGTTCTCATCACAGATAAGGAAGAAAATTATGAAAGCAGCATTTATAAAACATTATGGAAACGTGGCTCAAATCCATGTAGGTCAATTGGAAAAGCCAGCACCATCCGTCCATCAGGTACTGATAAAGGTCGTGGCATCAGGTGTAAACCCGGTCGATTTTCATATTCGCAATGGCATGATGGCCGATACTGATACCCATACATTGCCGCTTGTATTAGGTTGGGATTGTTCAGGGGTTATTGAGCAAGTTGGTGATGATGTGAATGGGTTTAAACCGGGTGACAAGGTACTCTCATTCACCCCCATTTCAGGACAGGGCACTAATGCCGAATACATTGCTGTCAATGCGGATCTGGTTGTGAAAAAGCCAGAAAAAATGAGTTTTATCGATGGAGCGGCTTTGCCACTGGCCTCTACTACTGCGTGGCAAGGTTTGCATACCCAAGGTCATATCAGGCAAGGGCAAACTGTTCTTATTCATAATGCTTCCGGCGGTGTTGGTTCATTTGCGGTGCAAATAGCCAAGGCTGCAGGAGCGTACGTCGTAGCGACGGCCTCTCAAGCTAAGCTAGATTACATAAAAACATTGGGGGCAGATGAAGTGCACGATGAAAGCCAGACAGATTGGCATTCGACCATGAGATACGACTTGGCTTTTGTTGCGAAAGCGGGGGCTTATTTGCTTCATCGTACGGTCTCCTGTGTTAAATCAGGAGGCCGAATAGTGTCCACTTTTGATGAGCTTTCTGAAGGTGAGGTGGGTATCCACGGTATTTCGTTCACAAGAATGTGGGTCGAGAACAGCGCTGAGGATCTTGATAAAGTGCTCGACCTATTCAATAAAAATCAGTTAATCATCCCAATAGATACGGTTTATCCACTTGAGGATATCCAGCGTGCTCACCAGCGTTCTGAGCAATATAAAGCGGTCGGAAAGATAGTGCTGACTATTGCCCCGACACTGAAATACTAGAGACCACTTGCCGCTCTTTTGAGCGGCTTTTGTTCTCAGAATAATGACCAGCCACCCCTCGGTGGCTGTTTTATTAACATCCTTAATCTGCAACAACTAGCTCAACCTGATTGACTTTACATAGTGATTGAAATTCCGCTACCGCATCATCTACAAATAGTCGATCCATTTCCGAGAGTTGTGCGCTAACAACTGGGGCATATCTTCCTAGTTTAGTCTTGTCTGCAACCAGCCAGCATTGATGGCTTTGTTCAACAACGGCTCTCGTCAAATTAGCCTCTTCCGGAGTAAAGTCGAGAAGTTCCCCTCTCTCTCCTAAGCCACCGATACCAAAGATGCCGATCTTAATATTAAACTGACGATAAAATAGCGTCGTTGCCTCGCCCACCGTATCTTCATCAGACATTCTCACCTTCCCACCTGCTAAGTAAGTAGAGATATTTGTGTTTCTACTTAACGTTAGAGCAGCGTTGATGTTGTTGGTCACTACAGTTAAACCAGGATGGTCCAATAGTGCGGTGGCGACATGTTTTGGTGTCGTTCCAATACCTAAAAAATACTGCACCCTTCGGGAATTTCGCTCGCTACTTTCTTTGCAATACGCTGCTTGGCGGAAACATTGAGTATATCTCGGTTGGTAAATGACAGATTGTCGTTAGCACTTGGTAAAGTAATGCCACCATGAACACGTTTGACGAGTCCTTTGTCGCTAAGATCATTCATATCCTTACGAATAGTTTGAACAGATATGTTAAACGTGTCTGACAACAGAGCACTGGATAGAACGCCATTGCTCCGTTGCAGATAACCAAGGATCTCTTTTTGTCTTGAAGATAGGCTCACCAGTCTGTCCTTATTTAGGTGTCTGTCCTTAAATGAGTGCATTTCTATCACTGTGTTTGGGTCGGCTCAATGCGTTTACCCTGAGTATCAAATAGATGAAGGTGACTATTTTCAACACAAAGGTTAAGAGGCTTATCGACGTCAAATTCAGTTTCAGGTGTCACAGCGATGAAGGCTTGTCCATTCACCTGACCGTGTACCAATTGGTTTGGGCCAAGTGGCTCAATGACACTGATGTTCAAAGCAAGATTCAACATACTGTCTAGGGCCCGTGTATCGGCATGCTCTGGACGGATACCAAGAGTGACCTCCTGATTGATACCCGCATACTCTGGCAGCGGTATAGTGTGGCCTGCAACAGTGAGAATGCCATCAGCAAGAGTCGCGGTCAGAAAGTTCATTGCTGGGCTGCCCATAAAACTCGCCACAAAATGGCTGGCAGGCCAATGGTACACTTCAGAGGGCGTTCCTACCTGTTCGATTTGCCCTTGATTGAGTACGACAATGCGGTCAGCAAGGGTCATGGCTTCTACTTGATCATGAGTAACGTAGACGCTTGTCACCCCCAGTTCGCGCTGGAGTTTCTTGATCTTCAAGCGCATATGAGTGCGAAGGGATGCATCCAGATTTGACAGTGGCTCATCAAACAAAAACAGCTGGGGGTCACGCACAATCGCACGACCCATTGCTACACGCTGTCTTTGACCACCAGAAAGTTTGGCCGGCTTGCGATCGAGATACTCTTCGATCTTGAGCGTCTTCGCGACGTTTTGGATCTTTTCATCAATCTCAGATTTATCGACACCCCGGTTTTTCAGACCGTAAGCAAGGTTGTTGTACACCGTCATATGTGGATAGAGCGCATAGTTTTGGAACACCATTGCTATATCTCGTGAGGCTGGCTTTTCTGTATCGATACGTCGCTTATTGAGGTAAATTTCACCGCCAGAGATTGGCTCCAAACCAGCGATCGAGCGCAAAATAGAAGACTTACCACAACCCGAGGGACCGACAAGTACGATGAACTCACCGTTAGTGGTATCCAGATTGAGGCCTTTAACCGCCTGATGGCCGTTTTCGTAGGTTTTGACCAATTGTTTGATTTCTAACATTGTTTAATTCGCTCTAGATTCTATTTTTCACTCTCAACGAGTCCTTTCACGAACCAGCGTTGAAAGATAATCACCACTAAGACAGGTGGCAGCATGGCGAGGATCACCATAGCAAAGGCATAGTTATATCTTGGGTCGGGCGTTTCATTGATATTAGCCAGAATCTGTTTAATCCCCATCACTATGGTGTTGTAGCTTTCATCAGTCGTCATCATGATCGGCCACAAGTACTGATTCCAACCGACGACGAACATAATGATAAAGATCGCTGCAATCATGGTTCGAGAAAGGGGCAGCAAGATATCGACGATAAAGCGCAGTGGCCCTGCATTGTCCAGCTGCGCCGCTTCGAGTAGTTCATCGGGTATGGTTTTAAAGAATTGACGGAAGAAAAAGGTCGCTGTAGCTGAAGCAATCAGTGGCACAATCAGGCCTGAGTAGCTGTTCAACATGCCTAGTTTAGAAACCACTTCATAGGAAGGCATGATACGTACCTCTAAAGGAAGCAACAGGGTGACAAAGATCAGCCAGAACCAAGCACTGGCATAAGGTAATCTGAAATAGACCAACGCATAGGCAGCGCAAAGCGAGATAACGATCTTACCGATGGCAAATCCCAAGCCCATAATCATAGAATTAATGAGCATCGTCTTTGCTGTGACGTCTGTCGTGAAGCCTTGATCCGTCTTCCATGCCTTCTCATAGACCTCCATAAAATGGTCTCCGGGAACCCACTGTAAACCTTGCGTGAGAATGGTGGCTGAATCATGAGTGGAGCTGGCGAAGATAAGCCAGATTGGGGAAAGCATAAAAACAGCCCCCAATATAAGGATGATATGATCGCTAATCCTATTGCTTTTCATCATCTTAACTCCCTTAGTAGTGGACGCGTTTTTCAATAAAACGGAACTGTAGATAACTGAGACCGAGTACCATGATCAACAGCACCACAGACTGAGCAGAACTACCGCCAATGTCTGCACCGACAAACCCATCCGTGAACACCTTGTAAACCAGGGTAGTTGTTGAGCCGCCGGGTCCTCCGCCTGTCATCATGTCGATAACGCCGAAGGTATCGAAAAAGGCGTAGGTTAGGTTTATCACCAACAAGAAAAATCCCGTCGGGGCTAAAAGTGGGAAAGTGATGGTCCAGAATCGTCGCGTATCGCTGACACAATCGAGCACCGACGCTTCTTTTACCGAAGTCGGAATCGACTGAAGGCCCGCTAAAAAGTAGACAAAATTAACTGAGATCTGCTTCCATACTGATATGACAACCAAAGCAATGATTGCATCTGAAGAGTCCGTTTGAAAACTAAAATCAATCCCTACAACTTTAAACAGATCGACGAAGATGCCCAAATGAGGACTGAAGAGAAAAGTTCCCATCATACCCGCCACCGCAGGGGCAACCGCGTAAACCCATGTGAGCGTTACTCGGTAAGCACTCTGCCCGTGAATAACATTATTTGCTTTTACGGCTAACAGCAACGCCAACGCCAATGAACAGAAAGAGACGAGCAATGAGTAGTAAAGGGTAAACCCGACAGACTTTAAATATTCTTCTGATTCAAACAGAATTGTATAATTTTCAAACCAGACAAAGGTAGATGACAATCCCCATGGGTCTTCCAACATAAAGGAAAGATAGACCGCTTGAGCTGCCGGATAGATAAAAAATATCGCAATAATTAAAATCTGCGGAGCCAGAAATATATAGGGTAAAGGAGAGTGCCGGAATTGTTGACGACGTTCCACGTAGACTCCAAAAAAGTAAAAATATCAGTTACAAAAAAGCCTCACCTTGATACTCAAATTACATCAAGATGCTGAGTTCAGCGTTAAATAACTTGGTAAGAACCAGGTCATTTGCTTGAAATTAATCCCGTGACACCGCTGTGAACCCAGCACCTTGAATTCAATTGGGTATACATGGAGAGGCTGAATTTTGCCGAGTTACTTAACTGTGCGAGCAAAGCGTTTTAGAAGCTGCTGAGCTTCAATATCGATTTTGTTAAGGCTCGACTCAACTTGTGATTCGCCAGCGAAAATCTTATCGGTTTCGCGGTACATCACTTCACGGATCTGCGGGTAGAAGCCAAGACGATAACCTTTAGTCCATTCACCGCCAGGTAGGCTCAACTGCTGAACGCCTACTTCTGCATCTGGGCTATCTTTGTAGTAACCGGATTGCTTAGTAAGCTCATAAGCCGCGTTAGTAACCGGAACGTAGCCCGTCGTTTTATGCCACTGCATCTGTACTTTTGGGCTAGTTAGGTAGTGAAAGAATGCCGCAACACCTTTGTCTTCCACTTTGTCATGACCTGACAGAGCAAATAGCGCGGCACCGCCGATAAAAGTAACGCCTGCATTTTTGTCGACTGACTCCCAGTATGGAAGGAATGTAGTACCTAGCTCAAAGTCAACACGGTCACGTAGACCACCGAACGAACCTGAAGAGCCAATCCACATAGCCACTTCTTTGCGCTCAAATGGTGTTTGGTTTGCAGCCCAGTCTTTACCGTAATACTTGTAGTAACCCTTATCCGCCCACTCTTTCATCTTAGTGAAGTGCATCTGTAGGTTCTTAGTGCTGTACATCACTTTGGTGGCTGGCGCATCGTAGCCGTTGTTCTTGTCAGCTAACTGTTGGTTGTGGCGAGATTTGAAGTTCTCAAAGAAAATCCAAGGAGTATGAGACTGAGAAAATGCCGCATGTCCTTTTACCTTAAGTTTCTTAGCGACGACTTCCATCTCTTCGTAAGTCTTAGGCGCTTCAACACCCGCTTCAGCCAGCATATCGCGGTTGAAGTAAAGTACAGGTGTCGAACTGTTAAATGGCATGCCAACCATTGTACCTTGGCTATCTGCATAGAAGTTGCGCACACCCGCAAGGTAGTCAGAAGAGTGGAAGCTATAACCTGATTCAACCATGATGTCCTGCACCGGTTTAGCGACACCTTTAGCATTCATAATCGTCGCAGCACCTGCATCAAACACCTGAAGAATGTTCGGCGCTTCATTGGCACGGTAGGCAGCGATACCTGCTGTTAGAGTCTCAGTGTAAGACCCCTTATATACAGGTATAAGTTTGTAGTCATTCTGAGATGCGTTGAACTCAGTCGCGATTTTATTCACGGTTTCACCAAGTTGACCACCCATTGCGTGCCACCATGTCACTTCCGTTGCTGCAAGTGCTGAACCAGAGACGGTTGCTGAAAAAAGTAATCCGGTAATCCATAAGTGTTTCATCATTCCTTTCCTTAGTACTAAGGTTTCGTTTAGTGTTTTACGGGGTTCGTTTGTTTCGTTTTTCAGTCATTTTTCACAGATCAAGTGACATCTTCGTTTCGTTTACGTTTATCTTTAGTGAACGATTTATGTACACATCAAATCGTGCTCACCAACATACTGAGCACTACAAAGCGATCGGAAAGATAGTGTTGACCATTGTTCTGACAATGAAATACCAGAGACCACTCGCCGCGCTTTTGCGCTGCTTTTTCAGTAACGGCGTTTTAAATGCCTAGCTGGCGGCGTCCTAGTTGGCATTGGCTAGTCATTTTTGTCTTAAGGCAAACAGGTTGCATATTTTTGATGGTTTTATAAAATCTGCGTTTTGATTAAATGGTAGGCATCAGTCTTGCGAATATATGGAAGTATCGAGAGTCAAGGAGTTGGCTTATTAAACAGGGGCGCTTCGTTGTCCAAGAGTGACAATTGGTTTTACCTTCAACGGATAGAAAAACCGTGGACGAAGCGAGCAGAGGTAAAGTACTGATGGCAACGTTACTCCCTTTTATCTATTTGCTTGTTGGATTCCTTGTTGGCAAAGGGCAGCTAAACGTTAAAAAGTTTTCATCCCTTGTACTTACTAAGCTGGTGATCCCTGTCATTATCATTTGGAATATCTCCCTTCATTCAGAGGAAATGATAGGGGTTATCGCATTGACGATGATGTCTATGTTAGCGATATTTGCCTGCCGACACTGGATGGGAAAAGATGCGATTCGAAGTTTATGTTTTTGTTATCTCAATATAGGTTGGTTGGGTTTGCCCATTGCTCACGCTTTGCTGGGCGATGAAGCGGCTAGATTTATGTTGGCAGCGTACATTGGAAGCTCTATTGTTGGTAACTCAATTGGCGCAAACTATTTAAAGAAAGAGACATTCTCAATTCTGAAGGTTCTGGCTTCGCCGCCAGTGATTGCGTTACTGATTGGTGGTTTGTTGATTCCAGTTGGACGAGGCATTGAAGTCCACGGACACACTCTATATGTCGTGTCTAAATTCTTAATGAGCTTTCTGGGTATGATGATACTTGGTATCTGGCTTGCTGAAACAAGTTTAAAGAAAAGCGATGTATTGCTTTACACTCGGACTTATGTCCTAAGAATTGTGACGTTGAGTGCAATGGTTCTAGTCGTTTTTGGCATTAGCCAGATAGCAAACTCAGAGATGTTGTATCATCAACTGCCGTGGCTGCTTTTAATTTGCCTACTTCCGCCTGCTGCCAATATCATCGTACTGGAAACTTCCTATCTGGGTACAGGAACAAGTGCAGCAAGAATTTCCGTAGAAACCATGGTAAGTATTGTGGTAATTGCGGTTTACGCCATTGTGCTGCGCTCGCTGAGCTGGTAACGCCATGCCTAGCTATGCCAGAGTCTGAAGTGCTAAATGGCCGTCGGGCGGGGTAAAGCCCACGAGGGACATGTAAAAGCAGCGAACATCGCGCTGCTTTTTTATTGGTCAAAAAGTGGGGAAATTGAACCCTAGACAAGCGCATGAACCTACATGAATCAGACCTAGCGTTGTTACTCCTATACCCAACTTCAAAGATGACCGTTGTTGGAAGATGTTTCTAACGCAGGGTGAACAACATTGAATCGAGTTCGCCATTCAAAAACATGTTTGATGAAGGCGTCGACCCTTGCTGGGCGTTTGTCTCGGTCGCGATACATGATGTAAACTTCACGGTCTGCTGACTTCCATTCAGGTAACACCTCCTCAAGGTACTGCTCTTCAGCAAAATAATAGGGCGGGATCCAAGCGACACCTAACCCTCGAATTGCTGCATCTCTTATAAGAAGTACATCATTTGATGAGAAATCAAATGTGTCGTTGTACGAGAACGCCTCCCCAGTGTTTTGATTGTGCATTTTCCAGTGGCGATCAGTGTGGACAGTCAGTAGGCGATGCTTTGCGAGATCGGACGGATGCAATATTGGCTCGCTCTTATCTAAGTAAGATCGTGAGGCGCATAGTGAAAATGGCAATTGCCATAGCTTTCTTGCGATCCAGTCCATTTCAATTAAATCGCCAATTCGAAAGGTCACATCCTAAAACCTCTGTATGGAATGTCATTGGTGTTGGCGTGTTTTTAGGAGTTCTTAAGTTTAGCTTCCTATTTGTGGCGATGGCGTCTGATGTTTCAGCGGGGCTCTCCTCATTATTACTGCAAGCACAAGTGGTATTTACTATTTTGCTCAGCGTCGTGTTGTGGAAAGAATCAATGAACCGATACCAACTCGTCGGCATGGGGCTCGCCTGCATTGGATTCAGTCTGTTTTTCTATACCGCGGGAGGCAATGCAACCGCTTTAGGAATAACGCTTATTTTATGTGCTGCGGCCTTTTGGGCAGTCTCAAATCTGATTATGAAAAGAATAGGTGATGTGAATTTATTGCATTTCATGATTTGGGTTAGCCTGATCCCTCCTCTTCCATTATTCTTGGTGTCTTGGCACTTCGAAACCAATCAGCCTTTGACTTTGTTATTGGCAACAACAGAAAAATCTTGGCTGTCTTTACTGTATGTCAGCTACATCTCTACTTTGGCAGCTTTCGCTTTGTGGGGTTGGCTGCTTAAAAATCATCCAGCTGCTGTTGTTACGCCTTTTGCTCTGTTGATACCTGTCGTGGGTATTGTCGGCTCCAATCTGCTTTTAAATGAGCAGTTAACCCATTTAGAGATGCTTGGCGGGGGATTGATTTTATTTGGATTATCCGTGTCCGTTTTAGGTCTGCGCCTTTATCACTTCATATCTCAGCGCCAGCGTTTGAATAGCGCCATATAGTGATTGTCATCTTCTTGGTATACGGATTTTTATTGTTGTTATAGCCAGCGTTTTTAGGCTCTGGCTATAACAAAACACGTTATTTACTCTTCAGCGGTAGCTTCATGAATGGCTTGTTTGGTGTCGTCCCATACTTTTGAAGAGTCATCTTTAACGCCTTGCCATGTGTTAGAACAGCCACCAATCAGCAGAGCAATCGCCGTCGCAATCAATGAAAGTCTCATGTTTTACTCCTTAATTCGCACGTTATCTGGTGACTATATCAGAAGTGTAAAGGGCTAATGTGAAATTCCCTTCAGAATTTCACTTTGAACATAAAACGCAATCACCAAGGGTTACCTTGTTATATTGAGTCAGTCAAAGCGCTATGCCCTTCTTAAGAAGTCCTGCTGAGCAAGTTGCAAAATATAAATACTTCGATTATCTTGGAAATGTTTTTTTGAGTTAGGAGTGATTGATGGAACTTGAAGTTGTCGCGAAAGCGTTGAAAGAATTGGGCCACCCAACGCGTCTTTCCATCTATAAAAGTGTTGTCAAGGCAGGGTTTCAGGGATCGCCGTAGGTGCGATTCAGGACCAGTTGGATATTCCTGGCTCAACGTTGTCTCATCATATCTCCAGTTTGGCTTCGGCCAATCTCATCAGTCAGCGCCGCGAAGGCCGCACGCTTTATTGCGTTGCCGAATATCAGTGTCTTGAAGCTGTGATTGGTTTCTTACAAGATGAGTGTTGTGCGGATGAACGCTGCTAATCGAACTTTGAAGCTTGAAGAAACATCTATCAGTTTCTGTCTGAGCAGACTTTCCTAGGCACAGGTTAACATTGTCTTACCAATTCAGGTTATGGCACTCATTGCTGTTAATAATTATGACTTGAGTTTGTTTGTCCTACTCATAAGTGGGGCGTTGTCATGGATTTTCTCCATAACTTCTGAAATTATTCTCTACAATAATCAGAGTAACAAGGAGAAATACTTATGATTACAGCGCTTTACGCGTCGGTGTTAGCCATGTTGATGATATGGTTGTCGATAGAGGTCATTAAACAGCGTCGCAGTGCCAAGGTTGCTTATGCTGATGGTGGAGTTAATGCCCTTCAGGTTGCCCGCAGTGCGCAAGGCAATGCCATGGACTATATTCCAATCACTTTGTTCTTGATGGCGATGGTTGAATATAACGGAGCCAGCCCTTGGATGATCCATATAGCCGGTGTTGTATTTGTCATTGGCCGACTTCTGCACGCTAAGGCGGTATTAGCTGAGAAGCTAAAAGGCCGTATTACTGGTATGAAATTAACCTTTCTGACGATGGTGGCACTTATTGTTCTTAACCTCGTTTATCTACCGTTTGGAAAGCTATGGTAATGCCTTTCAAAGTTCCGCCTGCTTGGTCTCTGGTATTGGTTGGTCTAGTTCTCAACATTCTTGCGATTGTAATGTCGAGTGTGGTGTTAGACAGGTTAAGTGCGGAACTCTCGACCCTGGCAGAACAGAAAGACGAAAATATCTATTCGATTCAGCTCGCATGGAGCAGTGTCGAAACCTTGGAGCGTAAACGCGAGGCTATGTTGTTACACCTTAGTCAAGCGGATGATGATGAGATTGATGACGCGCTGCAAACTGTGCTTCAAGGTCAACTCAGTGCTTGGTTAGGCGGAAGTGTTCCGCAGATCAGCCGTGAAAATTTGAGCCCATTAATGATGCAGATTAATCAGGCTCAGCAGGGTTATCGTAATCAGATTGATGACTACTACCTGAACAACCTTACCATTACCGAAGTAATGGCGGCTTTGAATGAAAAAATCGCCTGGTACAAAAATATCGGTCTATTTTTGCAAGTCTTTGGCCTGGCTTTGATTCTCGCGCGTGATTTGGCTAGAAAGCCTTAAATGACCGAAGAACGAAGCAACGAATACCGGCGAATATCGGGGCGAATATCGGGGCGAATATCGGGGCGAATATCGGGACATCGAATATCGGGACACACACTAGTGGGAATACACTAGTGGGAATACACTAGTGGGAATACACTAGTGGGAATACACTAGTGGGAATACACTAGTGGGAATACACTAGTGGGAATACACTAGTGGGAATACACTTGAATATCGGGACACACACCAGTAAATCGTCAGTAAGACTCACCAAATCACCCGAGGGTTATTTTGATAAACGGCCAACTTTGAGAAATATTGTCGCTGACTTGGACTTGAGGAAGGTATTCTATTGAATATCGGTACGTTTATTTCAACACCATGTCAGCTATCAAGCTGTGGGGGAATGTCTAACAGCTTTCGAGTGACGCTTACTCAAAGGTGAGTAAATGAAGCTTTTTCTTATTCAGAGCGGTTTTGGCGATGATAGCCTTGGCTTGACTGCCTACCGCCGTGACGTGAAATTTCTCCAATTGAGTACACACCTTGAGCCAGTTGTTTCTGTTTCCCCCAAGCCTATCTAATATGGGTGGCAGGCTGGTATTCATCGATGCTTTATTGGGCCGAATTTGACGGGCTGTCCAGTCGACTAATTCAAGATAATCCATCAATCGAAAAGGAATACCTTCTCTTTTTGAGTGGCTCTCGTGACCGATAAATGGATGAAGGCAAGGGGCTGTAGATTGCTGTTGGTTTAAGGCGTCGATTCGAGCTTTGATGGAAGTGAATTCTGAGTCTTCGGGTTTAGTGGCAATGCCTGCTCGAATAGGATTGAGGTCTACGTACGCCATCGCAGCGGCTAGGGCTTTTTCATCCAGCAAAGCTTGGCTTTTAAATCGGCTTTCCCAGAAATGCCCAGTGCAGTTGTCTTCTTTGTTCGCTTTGCAAGCAATATCGTAGTTAAGCTCCTTCATATACCAGCTTAAATCCCACAGACGTTCTCGCCAACGCTCAATGATCTCGATACATGTTTCCTGTTCCATCGGGTGAGTAAGCTGGCCATCAAGCCAGCGTTGAACAATAGGGGGTAACTTATGCGCCATCCCCCAGCGTTCAACAACCTGATGATGTGATAAGCCCAAAGCTCTCTCTCGATTGATATTGACGACTAAGTGGTAGTGATTACTCATGATGGCGTAAGCACAAATATCGATGCAGTAGAGCTCAGCAAGCGAGTGCATTTTGTTGACAATCCACTCCCGGCGGTGCTCATAACTCACTAGGGTTTGTGGGTCTTCACCACATAAAAAGCTACGCCTCACACAACGAGAAACGCAGTGATAATAGGATGTGGCTTCAATCGAGATAAGTTGCTTGCGCGCAGTTGTCATCAATGTGTCTCCTTGTCGAACAATAACAAGGTAGCAATCATTCAAACAAGAGTTTGTAATCAGTCCCTCGAAAAGCGGGAAATCATACTTATTTAGTCCTTTTGGTGTGTGTCCTGAATTTACTCTGTACTGCTTTGGTGGAATTTACTGAATTTATAGCTATTTATCGATTGCAAAAAGTACGAACGTGCTAAAAATAATAAGAATAAATAAGTGAGAGTAAGATGAGCAAAGGTAAAGTAACCCGAGACAATATCTTGAGTAAGGCATTTGAACTGGCTAGTGAAAATGGGCTGGAAAGCCTGACGATCGGTGAATTAGCTAAGCAATGTGGGATGTCTAAAAGTGGTTTGTTTGCCCATTTTAACTCCAAAGATAACTTACAGAACGCGGTTTTGGAGCATGCGAACCTGATTTTTACCCAACGGGTGATTACGCCAGCGAGAGAGCAAAGTGCCCGTAGCCAAGAGCAGAAGATTCGGACTCTGTTGGATAACTGGCTGGGCTGGAATCATTCTTTTCAGGGCAGTTGCATGTTTTTGGATGCATGGAAAGAAACCAATTCAGAAACGAATCTAACGCAGAAAGCGCTGAAAAAAACCATCGCAACTTGGATCGAATACTTGCGAATTCAAGTCGCGAAAGGGGTCGAAAATGGTGAATTTCGTCAGGATCTTGAACCCAAACAGGCCACTTTTGAGTTGTATGGCTTGTATTTAAGTGCTCACCTGTTTTATTCAATACACGGGGAGCAGGAGAGCTATCAACATTTCTGGCAAGGCGTTGAACGCATGATAACAAGCTGGAAATAAGCATTTGCAGGCTGAGTTTAGGCTCAGCCAATAATTTAACTAAAAATAGCACGGTCGTTCGCTTTTGTAAGGCGGACCCGAAAAGGATAACGACCATGAGTGAGAAGATTTATTTTAATACCTCGAACAAGTTCAGTGTTAAGAAGAGTTTGGTTAACCTGACGACACGCTTACACCACACATTGGCCCCAAGTCATGCAAAGCAAACGGCGCGTAAACTGCTATTAACACCTGCGAGAACTAAGCCAAAGAATGCTCAACCTCAAGGTTTAGTTATAGGTGAAGTCCAATCTAAAGAAGGACCGCTTAAGACATATCAACTTGGTCAGGGCCCAGTTTGGGTGCTAACTCACGGCTGGTCTGGTACGGCGAGCCAATTTTTTCCACTGATGGAACATATTGCGTCGCAGGGATACACCGCACTGGCGTACGATCATCCGGGGCATGGTGAAAGTGGTGGCTTGTACGGGCATATTCCGGCGTTTGTTCATGGCTTGGAGGCAATTCTTGATAGCGTGGATGAAGTGGCGGGTTTAGCGGGGCACAGTATGGGTACCGCTTCGGCGATTGAGTGCCACCATCAGAAACTGGTCGACAAGCCATTACTGCTTATTGCTCCGGTGTTGGACTACCTGGATAACCTGTTTGGCAGTGTCGCCCGTTCTGGCTACTCGGTGCGTTTGTTCAATGCGGTGGTGTCGGAAGTGGAAGAGCAATACCGCTATCCAATTCAGTCGATTGACCCTTACAACAAGCTCAAGTTACGTCAGTCGAAAACCATCATAGTGCATGACGAAGGGGACAAATTTACCAAGTTCTCTGTATCGCAGAAAGCGGCGCAGGAGATGGCTAATGTCACCTTGGTGGCGACTCAGGGGAAAGGGCATGGGAGAGTAATGAAATGCGCTCAAGTCATGCAAAGTTTTGATGAGTTGATTGCGTAGTAGACAAATTGGTTATAAATAAAACTTCTTTTATTTCATTATTTTAAAAACCTTAACCATGTTTTTGATATGGTTAACAATTTAGAAATGAAAAGTATTTCCTCATACACATCTGTGGGACCATTTGCATTGCCATCTGGCCCTCATGAGGAAATATAATAATGAATAGAAATGATAGTGTTCCATTGCCCACAAACACTCGGGAGTGGCTGTTAAACCGCAACAGCCTGATTGTTCTCGCCAATGTCGCCTTATTCGCGACCCTCTACTTTACACTGCCCTTCGAACCTCAGGTCGTGCTTGGCCTGAGCATGCTAACGTTTGTCGCCATTCTCTGGCTGACTGAAGCGTTGCACGTTACCGTTACCGCTATTCTGGTGCCCGTTATGGCGGTTTTATTTGGTGTGTTTGATACTCAAACGGCCTTAAATAATTTTGCCAATTCCATCATCTTCTTGTTCCTTGGTGGCTTTGCATTAGCTGCGGCGATGCATCGTCAGGGGCTAGATAAAGTCATTGCTGATAAAGTGTTGATCATTGCGAAAGGCAAGATGAGCGTTGCCGTCTTTATGCTGTTTGGTGTGACGGCTGCGTTGTCCATGTGGATCAGTAATACGGCGACCACAGCGATGATGTTGCCGCTAGTGCTCGGTGTCTTGAGTAAAGTCAATTCTGAAAGTGGCCACAAAACTTATGTGTTTGTCCTGCTCGGAATCGCTTACAGCGCCAGTATCGGCGGTATCGCGACCATCGTTGGCAGCCCACCGAATGCTATTGCAGCGGCCGAAGTGGGGCTGAGTTTTACAGATTGGATGCGCTTTGGCCTGCCGACTGCCATCATCTTGCTGCCTATCGCTGTCGCAGTCTTGTTCCTGGTACTGAAGCCAGACCTGAACGGCCAGTTTGAACTTAACGATGCTCCAGTCAACTGGGATAAAGGTAAAATTGTCACCTTAGGTATTTTTGCTGTAACGGTTTGCCTGTGGATTTTCAGTAAGCCAATCAATGCGTTGATTGGTGGGTACGCTAAGTTCGACACGGTTGTTGCTTTGGGTGCGATTGTCGCGGTTAACTTTGCTCGAGTAGTGCATTGGAAAGATATCGAGAAGACGGCAGACTGGGGAGTACTGTTGTTGTTTGGTGGCGGTATCTGTCTTAGCAACGTACTCAAGGCAACCGGCACTAGCGTATTCTTAGCCAACGGTTTGAGTGAATTGATTTCACACCTAGGCATCTTCTTTATTGTTGCGGTGATTGCTGTATTTGTGGTCTTTCTGACAGAGTTTGCTAGCAACACCGCCAGTGCGGCGCTGCTTATCCCCGTATTCGCCAGCGTGGCAGAAGCGTTCGGATTGTCGCCTGTGGTGCTTTCGGTATTGATCGCCGTGGCGGCCTCTTGTGCCTTTATGCTGCCCGTTGCTACTCCGCCCAATGCTATTGTATTTGGCTCGGGTCACGTTAAGCAAAGCGAAATGATGCGTGTTGGCCTGATCCTCAATATCGCGTGTATTGTCGTACTGACCTTTATCGCCATGACATTCTGGGCGTAATAGAAAAGGGAGCCGAGGCTCCCTTTTTTATCTCTGACTAAGATTTCTTCAACCTAACCTCCACCCTCAGCCCACGCTGGTGGTTGAGAGTCTCGTTACTGAACTTAACGTCGCCAGACATTTTTGCTATGGCGCTGGTGACGAAACTTAGCCCTAATCCATTGCCCTCTGTTGAGCGGCTCGCTTCCTGCCTGAAGAACTTCTGCCCGAGCTTAGTTAAGCTCTGCGCCAATCTGTCCACGAAAGTTGTTCTCTACAAAGGTCAGAACGTCCAGCAGGTTGTATTTGGCGGAGCGGGTGTCGACCACCTGACTCGCACCGCTTTGGCCATCGAGTTTGACAAGCTTCGGCGGGTTGCTTTCCTCGACCTGAGCCACGTATTGGTCTTTACCGTTTTCATCGACTGCCAAAGCGATGTACTCATATTTGGCTGGGTGTTCACGTTTGATTTGTTGCAGTGCTTCGACCGCGCTGACCGCAGGACCGTGTTGAATCTCGTTCGCCATCGCTGGCGTGATCATGGTGAGTGAAAGACAAATGAAAGCAATGGATGATTTGAACATAATGTAATCCTTGTTAGGTAGTGGATGTTGTGTAGACCGAAACAAGATTACGTTGCAGACCTTAACCCCTTCTAACCTGAACATTACAAATAATTCATCTAACTGATGATTTGTTGCAGGCTAGACAGTGAAAGAATAATTGCTCAACTTTTGACTTCGCTCAAAGTCTGTTATGGCGAAAAAGAGACGTGCTACTCATACTTAAGGGGTATAAATACGGAGTGCAAGTGATGAAAAACGAACTCGACCCGACCAAGATACTTCACGCGTATGAGACGGTGATGTCGAACGGGACGCCGACTGAATATGGCAAGATGTATGAAGGGATAGAAGCCTTCTCGGACTACGATGGGTACAGTGTGTATTTACGTGGTAACGGCGTTGAGCTTAAGATCGGTTTCCACAATACCTATCATTTGGATTACGATCAGGAGCATCTGCGTGACTCCTTCCTCAAGAAAGTCGCCACACTCGCAAAGTAATGTAGCAATGATACGGAAGGCCACGAAATTGAAGTGATCCATCAAGTGGGACAACTCGGTTAAGTGGCTCGTAAGGCCTGACTTCGATTCAATCGCAGTCAGGCTTTTTCGTTTTGCCATGAAGCGATTCGTTATTTTGGTGTGTGTCCCGAATCTATCGGTGTGTGTCCTGAATCTATCGTGGCACTCCCGATCTTTGTTTAATCAAGATGCAGAACCAAAATGCGTATAATTTATGTTTTACCCAAGATGTCGATCAATGTATTTGTCGTTTGCAGTCTTTGTGTGCACAACCGATTGAGCTGGTGGCGCATGGGAAGGCGAAACTGAGCCCAGATGCGCTGCTTGAGGTACTGTCTGAACCGCAGATCCAGAAGAACCGTTGGTTTCCATTGAGCGATAGTCAGCGAGACGGCATCGTGAAAACGCTTAAGTCAGAGCAAAGCCTTATCTCGCGTTGATTGGGTATCAACAAGGAGGTGTAGCATCATAGACTTGTGGTGTGTGTCCTGCTGAATTTGCTGAATTTTGCTGAATTTAACTGCTGAATTTAGAGGAGAATTTGAACTTGAAAACAGTTTGCATTGCACTAAGTATGTTGCTTGTTTCTTCGTTTGCATCTGCAGCCAGCGTCCCTAGTTTTGAGGGGCATTATGAGCGATATCACAATGACCAATTGGATACTGACACAGCCTTTATTGATTTAACTAAGGTGGATTCGAACACATATGAACTATCAGGGACATCAGTTTGGGTCGGTGATTCTTCCTCCGGTCTTGTAAATTTTGGAGAAATCGACGGTGTCGCAACGTTAAAAGGCAATCAAATAGACTATGACGCTGACGGCTGTACTCTCCGCATTTTATTAGATCAAGAGACACTAGTAGTGAGCCAAGACAATGGTTGTGGCGGGTTAAATGTCTCCTTTAATGGGACCTATCTGAGGATCTCAGAGAGTCAGTAGCTGTATAAAAAAACGTTCGTACTTGTGTGCGCTTGCCTAGGATAGGTTGCTTGCTTTTATAGGGTTCTGTTTTTGGTGAGTGGAACCACACCGATAAGAGAAGCTGGCTTTTTGCTGGCGATATAACTGAACTCAGGAACGCTGCTAACCAGTTTTTTGGTGTGTGTCCCTAATCTACTTACTCTAATCTACTAATCTAGATTCTATAAGGTTTTAGAACAGAGCTAGATGCTGGTCACTACTTAACGTGGCGTTAATCGCTATAATGTTTTGATTTTATGAGGAATATTATGATGTTAGGAAGTTGCCAATGTAAGGCGGTTCAGTTTAGAGTAACAGGTGATTTTAAGCGCATTGTAAATTGTCACTGTACATTGTGTCGAAAAATGAATGGTGCAGCATTCTCAACTTATGTTGCTGTATTGACGACTGATTTTGACCTGATTAGTGGCAATTTGGTCTCTTGTGATGTGACAGAGAATGCGCGTAAACATTTCTGTGGGCAATGTGGTACTCCAATTTTCAATTCAAACCCAAGATACGCCGGTTTAAACATTCTGCATTTAGGTAGTCTCGATACGGAGTCTCCGCAGGAACTTAAACCAGAGGTCAATATTTATGATGAGTCAAAAGTGAGCTGGTTAGACGATCTCTCTGATTTACCCGCGTTCAAAAAAGCAATGAGCTGAAGTATATCAGCCCAAAAACTCACTAAGGAAAACAGATGTATAAGGGAAGTTGTTTGTGCGGTTCAATCCAATTTGAACTTGATGGTAATGTAACGGACATTATTCACTGTCATTGCTCGTTGTGTCGCAAAGCAAGTGGAAGTGCTTACGCGACGAATGGTTTCATTAATGCACAGGATCTGAAGTTAACAGACAGTGGTGAGACGCTTACCTTTTATGAGAGTAGCGAAGGGAAGCGCAAGTACTTTTGTAAAGCGTGTGGCGCCCCTATCTATAGTTCAAACGCCAAATCTCCTGAGTTGTATCGTCTCCGTTTAGGGGCACTAGACAGTGAAATAGCAGAACGCCCTATCTCTAACAATTTTGTGACATCAAAAGCGAACTGGGAAGACCTAAGTGCGGAGTTACCCCATTACGAGAGGCATGAGCCCGGGCGAAAGTAGAGATGTAAAAACTCGCCAAAAATTTAAGTCGTCTCTTAACACTTGGCAGTTTTGGTTTATATCAGTCTGAGTGCTTACGATTTAAATAAGGCGGTATACGCCTAGAAAGGCGATATGTTAATCAAGGAAAGTTAAATATGAAGCTATTTAAGCTACTTGTTCCTTTACTGATGTTTCCATTTTCACCCTACGCTCAGTCATTTGAAGAAAGGCCAGTAGAGAATTTTTTAACCCTAAGTGAATTTTCATCTGTTGGTGAATTTGAACAATATATTGATACCTATGTACAAGATTGTTTAGATCATAGTTATGGTGGCTCCCTTTCGGTGAGATGTTTTATTCGTTACGAAGTTTGGGATCGGGAACTGAACAACTATTATCGACGCCTTTATAGAAGCTTAAGCGTAGATGGCAAAGAGCGTTTGAAAAATAGCCAGTTATCATGGTTAAAAACGAGGGATACGGCGATTGAGTTTAATAGCTTTTTACTGGATCAAAGATATAAAAACAAATCTGGTACTATGTACATCGCAATGAGAGCAGGGGATGCAGATCAAGCTATAAGTCCAATGATTAAACACAGAGCATTACTGCTTAAGTCTTGGTTAGCGGTCCAAGGTGAACATTAACACAACAAGCCATTCCAGTTGTTATTCAATACTTAGCGTATTTGGATTAGTTTAAATTTCGGTTTTTGGCCGCTGTATGGTCATTCAGCAAGAGTGCTTCCGTAACCTCATTGGTTGTCTAGCTCCCTGCACAAACGAATATACTATCAAAATAGTTAACTTATTGAGGAATTATAATGAATAAGAATGAAATCAAATCTCGATATGAAATATCAACGCCGAGTTATGGTGATGGGTATAATGTGTCGTTGAAATTAGGCGGTGAGACCTTGTTGGTTGGGCTTGTCCCTAACAAAGAAGACGCGGCGACGAGGATTGATCAGATTAGACAATTTGGTAGTGCTGAACTGAATTTCTATGTATTGGAAATGGAAGATGAAGAGAGTTTTTATTTTAAGTTGAGCATGAGTGACAAGTTATATCGAGGGGATATTTTGGTTTCTAGTGATATGTTCTAGGAGAAAATTGATGATTAGGGAAATCAAAAAAGCAGACTTTGAGCAATTTTGGCCAACATTCTCAGCGGTGATTCAGGCTCAAGAGACCTACGCTTTTCTATTGGAGCATGAAAGGCGGCCAATAATTGGTGTTCTATATTGGCCGCCAGTTAAGATGCCTCGATCGCTAGTCTTCTTCAGCTAGGCTGACATCTTCAGAATAGTCTTCAGTGGCGTCTGGCTTACTGCGACCATTGAGGGTGTGGAAACGCTTACGACCACGCGCTAACTGTACGTACTTGAGCCAGACTCGCTCCAGTTTGGATTTGGCTTTACCAGGGTTTTCTATCACCTTAATAAAGTGCTTTTCCTCGGCGTTTTCTGGTTCCAGGGTTCCCATTTCCAAACCCTGCATCGTATCCCCATAAAGCGTTAGGATTTCCTCTTCTGCAAGCGTAAAATCTCCAGACTTAGCAAATCCTCGTGGGAACTTTGTGTTGTCATAAAAACGTTTTTTGCCGTGACGAAATAGAGTGTCAGACATTGTGGTAGCCTCTATAAACCTACTTGGTTGAACTAAAACGAAAAGTAGGCGTAAATTTAACAAAAGAAAAACAAAACCTTTTTATCGTCTCAATTAAACACTTTTATGAAGGTTAGGTAACAGTTTGTTGAATGGAAAACAAAGTGAAACCGATGAATGCTAACCTTTCATGCTCTGAACTGAGGTATTTCGATGGACGTCAAAGTCTTTAAAACATTTTTAGAACTGGCCAATGTGCGTCACTTCGGACGTGCAGCCGAGAACCTATACATTACTCAGGCAGCGGTGAGTGCACGGATCAAGCAACTGGAAAGCTATTTTGATACTCAGTTGTTTATTCGTGACAGGAACAACATCAAGCTGACGTCCTCTGGTGAACGTTTGGTGAGCTATGCCGAAGTGATGGTCGCAACCTTGCAACAAGCAAAGTTGGAGCTGTCGTTGGAAAGTGGCAAGGGGTTGCAACTAACGATGGGGGAACCCCAAATGTCTGGGATGCTTACTTGCAAAACTGCCTGAGTATTGTCACGGATTCGTTTGGTGGTTACGGCTTTATGGCTGAAGTGATGGGGCGAGAGGCTCTGAATCGCTGCTTGCAAGAGAGAACACTGGATATGGCGTTTGCGTTTGACCAGATTAAAGCGGATGAATTGCACTGTAAAAAGGTCGCCGATATCGTTTTGGTTCTGGTCTCAACACAAGAGCATACGTTAGAGAGTGTATTTGAAGATAAGTATGTTTACGTCGATTGGGGAACCAAGTTTGCATCTGAACATGCTGAGCGACATCCTAAAATTCCAGCCCCTTATTTGAGAACGTCAACCGCGCGGATTGCAATGGATTTCATTCTTGAAAAGGGAGGAAGTGCTTACTTACCTATCTCATTAGTTGAGCCCTTTATTGCTAGTGGTCAACTGTTTAAAGTAGCGGGTGTTGAGGATTGGTACCGACCTATCTACCTAAGTTACCGTAAAGCGAGCTCTTCGGTCGAAGCGATTGGGCAGGTAGAGAAATTGGTGAAAGACATTGACCCGATCACGGCGTACTCATTACAACAAATGGCGGATTTGCCGATCGATGAATAGACAAAGCCCTCAGTTGAGGGCTTTATGATTAATGAGTTACACCAACTCAGTCAATTGCTTCAGTGCGTCTTCACGTGCTATGGCTGCGGTATCTTCGCCCATGTTAAGTGCTTCAGCGTAGACAAACTCAACATCGGTAATGCCAATGAACCCCAGCATTGTGGTCAGGTAGCTTTCGATCGAGTTGCGTGGAGAATCTTTGTGTAGACCTCCGCGAGTGGTCACAACAATCACTCTCTTGTTCTCGATTAAACCCACAGGGCCAGTCTCGGTGTAAGAGAAGGTCACGCCAGCACGAGCAATCAGATCGAACCAGTTTTTAAGCTGAGTCGGTACCATGAAATTGTACATAGGTGCACCGATGACAAGGGTATCTGCGGCTTTGAGTTCGTCAATCAACTGGTTAGAGAGCTCCAGTATTGCTTTAAGCTCATCTGACAGATCATTACCGTCGCTGCGCAGTGCGGTTGCAACATTCATATCAAGTACCGGTAAAGGCGTTGCGGCCAGATCGCGTTGAATAAGGTTTGATTTGCCTTCAAGAGCCTGATCGATCAATTGGTTTGATTGAGAGTGAGGGCCCAGAATGCTGGATTTAACAACAAGTGTATTGGTCATAATCATGTTTCTCGTCTAGTCAGGCTGGATTCAATCGAGCCCTAGTGTCTGTTGCTATTGAGTTTAGGTTCAAGCACGGCGAGAAAAAATCCACTCTCTTCGAGCGAGACATTCGAAATTTTTGAATGACTGTGTTGCATCGACAAAGCGGATTACTTTGAGGTTTCGTTTAACCAATGTACTCATCACGAGCGGCTTGATCTCGTGGCTAAAGATGATCGCAGAGCGGCTGTGTTTGACTGACACATGCTTCAATCACAGCCTTGAAAACCGTTACTGCTTGCAGAATGCGTTTTATGGGACCGTTAGCTCGCAAACAACCCATTTAGTGTTGGGAAGTTTTTCAGGTTAGGGAAGATCTCGGACAGGGCACTTTCCGATACGCCCAACCAACTTCCGAGTGTGGCAGCGTACTGGTCAACCGACGTCGTTGGGATCAACCGACCGTGTCCCGCATCTTGGCCGTGGCCAAATGTTGGAGGAGGAACCGTACCTAAAATTTGTCTGCCCTGAACGGCGCCACCGACAACAAAATGATGGCCACCCCAGCCATGATCAGTGCCATCATCGTTGACGGCAAGTGTCCGACCAAAATCAGATGCCGTAAACAGCGTGACTTGTTTTTCCAATCCGAGTTCCTGTAAAGCAGCATAGAAAGCAGTGATCGCCTGACTCAATTGTTGTTGCAGTTGGGGTAGGGTTGTTGCTTGATTAGAGTGAGTATCAAATCCACCAAGTCCAACCGAGAACAGTTGCCGAGATACCCCCAATTGATGTCTGGCCGCCATAGTGTTGGCGACACTTTGTAGCTGAGTGCCCAGCTCGGTATCGGTAAAATGAGTACTGAGCTGGATATCTCGCGTGGCGCGGTTGTAGCTTTGGTTGGCATCGAAAGACTGGGTCATTTTGCCGGCCAGATCTTGTTGGATCGGGTTGGCCGAAGTGTAATTGGCAGAGCGAAAATGTTGGATCAAATGCGCTCGCAATTCATCGTCCGTTTCTTCTATCAGCTCGGGTTGTGTTGCTTGACCACCCTCAACCCGATACGGGTAACTTTTGCTGCCAGTGAGCAGTAACTCTCCGGCATCGGTAGAGATGTTATTGAACGGCGTGTTGGGTGTTGAACCTAATTGAATCAGGGCATCACTCATACGTCCTCCCCAGCCAGAGCGGGCACCTTCTGGTGAACCGGACATCCAAGTTGATTGCTGATCATTGTGGGAAAATAGCCTTGCCGGTTGAAGATCAGGAACCTTGGCGAAACGGGTGGCATCAGTCGGCTCGATCAAAGGGCCTACGTTGGCCATGATCGCTGCATTACCTTGCTCATACAAGGCGTGAAGTTCAGACAACTCAGGTGGTAGAGCAAACTGCTGACTGCCTTGGACATTGCTAAGTGGCAGGAGATCGTTTCTCGAACGTCTTGTTGTCGGGCTCATCAAAGCACGACGAATGCTCGCCCAATGGTTATAGTTTTGCTTGTCATATGGGATGACCACATCGTGGTTATCCATGCCGCCGTAGAGGAAAACGCACACTAGGGCTTTGTAGTCGCCTGTTGTATCGGCTTTTGCTACAGAGCTGCTCAGAGATGTTAGCAGGCTGGCGAAGGAAGTCATACAAGGTGTCACTGCGGCTGTAGCCAGACTGCCTTTTAGAAATTTTCTCCGATTCATCATCTATTCTTCCCTATCGTTGAAACAAGTAGTCTGGTGAGGTCATGACCATCAAGATGGCAAGTTGTACGCGCATCAAACGATCTTCTTCCTCTTCCAAGTAGTTAATGGCCGTTGCGATCGAACGTTTGGTCTCGTCCGACAAGCGGTGGCCTGTCAGAAGTAGATCAAGGTGTGAGATCAAGAGGCTAGGCTGGCTAGCAAGCTGATATTCATGAGTGTAATAGGCACGAAAGCTTTGCTTAATTTGCGCCCGACTGACTTGTTTACCTTCCTCTGCCAGTGATGCTTGCTCATCATCAATATCTTCTTCCATTAAGTTATTGAAAATAAAGTGAGTGAGGAAATTAGTGTAACCAGACAAGCTGGATGCATTGATAAGCTGCATTTCCGGCGCAGTGAGACCCATTTCCGCACTCTTACTGCCCGGAGGCACGTACCCTGGGCGGAAAAAATTGAACACAGAAGGTGATCGATACGGATGCTGTGAGAGGGCCTCAACGCCTTCCGTTGACCAGAGGTCGAGTTTAAATTGTGGGGTGACTTGTCTAATCTCAAACGCTCGTGCCCACTGGGTAAACGCCAACAATGGCTCTCTAATTTTTCCGTGATGCAGTGAGACTGGTCGCTGAGCTTCGGTATCAAAAAGCACAGCTGCCAAGGTCGCTTTCAGATCGCCTCGTTGTCGACTACCAACGATTTGTCCATCCGGTAACATGTACCAGCCGGCGTCAAAGGTATCCGCCACACGTTTGACATAGTGGGTTGAAGGATTACTGGTGGTAAAACGTTTAATGAGCTGAGTACTGAAAAAGGGGGCGACATTGGGGTGATGAAAGATATGATCTAGAGCTTGTTGTACCGATTGTTCAGCTGACGTGTTGGCTGCTATGGTATAGCCAAGAAAGCGTTTCTCCTCGCTAGAGTGATATTGACGACGAATGGTCATCGCTTTTGGAGCCGCGTCCATCCATGCTTCAAAGCGCTCTTCTTCGTCAAAGTGAGAAGGGACATTGAGATCAAAGCCGGTAAACACCTTGGCTAAACCCGTAATATCCTGATTACTGTAGGCTTCTATCGCTTTCCCCTGATGGTTGAGCTTTTCGCTACCATCTTGATTGAGAAGCGTGACGCCAATCGTGAACAATTGCAGTAGCTCTCGGGCATAGTTTTCATCTGGCATTCGACCTGTTGCCGCATCTGCTTTCTTGCTGCCCATATAAGTTAAGTAGTAACCCATGGTTGCAGAATAGGTGATGTCACTCAGCAACTGGCGATAATTGCCAAAGGCATGTTTGATCAATAAATCTTCATAGCTTGCAATGGCTGTCGGAGTTTCTGCCAGTACTTCCCCACCTTTTGTTGAAACGACAAAAATTTCGGACAGTGCAAAGGCCATTCTCTGGCGAAGCTGATCATCCGCCGTGATCGCGTTGGTCCAGAAGCCGAAGGTGGGTGATTCCAAAACGAAAGCATTGAGTTCTTCACCATGATCAGCATGAGCAATCGCCAGTTGAACGTGAGGCATCAAATAGCTAGGCTGAGTATTGAGTTGATTGATGAACCACTGCGATTGGCTTTCCTTGCATAACGCGTTGATATCTTGGCGCTTTGCACCAAACGTTACTTGATTTAAAAAACGCACTGATTGAGAAATTTGATCGGTTTGACATTGCCAATAGGCTTGATTTTGATGCGCAGACGATGTGATTGAGCTTGAAGCCTGTTCACCTTGCGCGCTATGGCTGGTTGCGGTGAATAAAGCGCTAATCATTATTAACGTCGAGAGTGGGTAAAGCTTCGACACGAGCGAATACTCCTTTCCATGAGGCAGGAAAGGAGTATAAGTATCTGGCTTATGACTTTGGTTTACATATCTCAGGCTCTAACCATACAAATTTGTATGGTTGGTTGAAAACTGGATGTTAAACACTGTCCCTGGCGTGTCAGGCAATAGAGTGATGGAGGCACCATGAAGATGAGCGATACTTTGCACCAAACTTAGCCCCAACCCATTGCTGGCTTCGCTGCGACTGAGATCAGCGGTATAAAAGCGTTCAAAGATCCGCTGTCTGTGTTGATCAGCGATGCCCGGGCCGTTGTCACCTAACTGGAGGACCACGCCCGATTCTGAAGGTTGAAGGTGTATCCAGACTTGCCCGTTGTCTTTGCTGTACTTTAGGTTGTTTTCAAACAAATTGATGATCATCTGGTTGAGTAATTCTGCATCACCCGAAACGCGGATTGCGGGCACAATGGCACTGGTGAGTTGTAGATGATGATCCTCAAAAACTGGTTGATAACTGTCGACGAGATTTTCAATCAACTCAGAAAGGTTGATATCGGTAAAATGAGATTTGCGCTTGCCCGATTCAATCTCGCTCAGGCGGAGTAAGCTGTTAAAGGTTTTTAACATAGCCGCAACTTGCGATTGGGCTTTTTCTATGTGTTGTTCAGCCCCGTCACTGTCCATCTGCATCAGCTGTAATTGATTCGCGAGTCGAGTCAGTGGCGTTTTTAAATCATGTGCGATACCGACCGTAACGTCTTCGATATTGGTGTTGAGGTGCTCTATCCTCTCCAGCATTTGATTAATGTTTTCAGACAAACGATCGAATTCATCAGTACTTGTGGAGACAGGCAACCGCTCAGTGTGATGGGTGCTGCTAATGGTCTCCAGATTGTCTGAGAGATCATCAAGGCGTTGGTAGACTTTTCGACTGAGTAGATAAGCGATCAATACGGATAATGGCAACGCCGTCACACAGACCCAAATCAACCCATTAGACATGGTTTCGAGAATCGATCGGTAATCTAAGCTGGTGCTGGTTCCGACCACCAGAACAAAATCACTGTTGAGCTTGTGTTGCAGTGTTCTGATCTCATACACCGCGTCAATGAGCTCGCCTTCTTCATCAAAGTGAGAAACGTCGAAAGTGTACCAGTGCCATCCAAAGGGCGACTCGCTCAGTGGTGTTAAGCCATAATCTTCACCGTGTGCTCTAAGATAAACCACGTACTGACTTCGTTGCATTCTCTCATGCCAAAACTCTGGGTCATTGAGATCGTCGAAATCCGCATCAAGCTCTTCAATCAGCCAGTCCAGGCCATTTTCTGTCGTTTCTTCTACCAACCATTGATAGGTATCGCTCTGCTCTTGCTTATCCAATTGGTTGGTATTGTATAAAAATGAGCCGCCGATAATACCCAATAGGATCAGCGCTGAAACAAAGAACAGTGCAGAAGAAGTGAGTGTGTATCTGAAAACAGAGGAACGCCAAATGTTGGCAACCGCAGGCTTAGAACGAGAGGACATAGCCAGCCCCGCGCACCGTTTTTATTAGTTCCGTATTGAAGGCTTTATCGACTTTGTGTCTTAGACGGCTAACATGGGTCTGGACCAAACTGGTATTGGGGTCAAACTGAAAGCCCCAAACTTGTTCCAGCAACATAGTTCGAGTGACCAACTCACCTTGATTGACCATCAGCAATTCCAGAATCTGGTACTCGCGTGGCAGAAGATCGAGTTCTTGACCTGAATGACTCACTTTGCGGCTGATTTTATCCAGCGTGAGAGGGCCAGCGGTTAGCTGAGTAGAGGTTGGGTTGACGGGCTGGCGGCGTGCTAATGCTTTGACGCGAGCATTTAACTCTTCGAAGGCAAATGGTTTGACCATGTAGTCATCTGCGCCCGCTTCAAGGCCTGCAACGCGATCACCAATACTGTCTTTGGCAGTAAGGATAAGAATCGGAGAATGCACCTGGCTTTGTCTGAGTACGCGTATGGCGTCAATGCCATCCATGCTAGGCAGCATGCGGTCAAAAATGATGACATCGAAAGACTCGCTCGCGGCGCGAACGAGTCCGGTTTTCGCATCAGGTTCGTGACAAAGAGAGTGGCCTTGTTCTGTTAAGCCTTTATGTATGAACTCAGCAATCTCTGGGTCATCTTCAACCAGCAGCAATTTCATGTGTTTTGTATTCCTTCAATGCACTGTTTACATAAATTGAATCAATGAATGAAGGTTGCGTCCACTTATTTGTGTGATTGAAGGAGCGTTCCTGAAGTGACATTACATATTACAAGTCCATCAGGCTTTCAATCGACTCCTCAATCGAGAGATGGTGATAAGAGCGTATAGTCTGACCATCCGTCGCATCAATCAATATAGTATTGATTGCTGACTGGCCATGCTGTTCAATGACGTTCAGGCTCTGTTCGACGTTGTCATACGTAAGGGTGAGATTATCTTTTAGCACTATCGTGCAAGTGTGCAGATTCATAGCCAACTTCCTTATTATTTGTATCGACTGCATTCTAACTCTAGAAGAGTTTAAACTGATAGCAAATTCGATTAACTTCCGAAAATGGCTAGTATTAAAAAGAGAGCCGATTAGACTCGCGGTAAGCGTTTGAAAGATGTCGGGAAGAAGAGTATGAGCGGATTATCATCCATATCATTGCAAGAGTGTCAAAGTGCTCGTCAGGCCAGAGATGCACGTTTCGATGGCCGTTTCTATGTGGCAGTAAAAACCACAGGTATTTTTTGTCGACCCATATGCCCCGCCAACTTACCCAAGGAAGAAAATGTCGAGTACTTCGTCGAAAAAGCGCAGGCGCTTCAAGCGGGTTATCGACCTTGTTTGCGCTGTCGCCCAGACAGTGCGCCAAGTTCTTGGGCATGGAAAGGGGTGGAAACGACGTTTCTTCGTGCTTTGAAAATGATTGAGCAAGGCGAGTTACAAACGTCTAGCTTGGTTGAGTTGGCCGAACGTCTTGGCATTAGCGATCGCTATTTGAGACAGCTATTTCAAGACCATCTTGGGATGGCACCAAAACAATACGCGCTTTACCATCAATTGATGTTTGCGAAACAACTGCTTCATTCCAGCTCCATGTCGGTGACGGATATTGCGTTCGCGAGTGGGTTCAACAGCGTCCGTCGTTTCAATGATGCATTTAAGCAGGTTCTTAAGCTGACCCCAACTCAAGTCAGAAAAGATCAGGCCATGTCTGTGGTAGAAAGTAGCTACATCGACCTCGCGTTTAAAGGACCTTTAGATTGGCAACACATGCTGGATTTTTACCGCCTGCGAGCGATAAACGGATTAGAGCATGTTAGCGACGAACGTTATCAGAGACAGTTTGAGATTGAAGGGGCGAACGGTTGGTTTTCGATTCGCTATCTTAAGACCGGAATTATGCGCGTTGAGTTTGAGTTGTCGGATACCCGTCGCCTCAAAGCCTTAGTGAATCAATTGCGCAGAGTGTTTGACCTTGATACAGATATCTTGACCATTGAACAGACATTGAATGCGATCAATCCAAGCCTAATATTGCGCAGCGGAATTCGTATTCCCGGAGTCTGGAACACTTGGGAAGGCGGTGTTCGTGCCATTTTGGGCCAACAAGTGTCGATCAAGGCCGCCATAGGGCAACTCAATTTACTCGTTAAAACCTTACAACCCAGAGGGGTGACACATTTTCCCACCCCACAGGAAGTGGCCCTGGCCGATTTATCTTTTTTACGTATGCCGCAAAGCCGCAAAGAGACATTGGCCCGTTTTGCGCAGTTTATGGTAGAAAACCCCGAAGCGAGTCTAGAACAATGGCTTGATGTCAAAGGCATTGGTCCGTGGACGGTCAATTACGCACGGTTGAGAGGAGCCTCTGATCCCAATTGCTTCCTAGATGGTGATTTGGTCGTCAAAAAAGCCCTGCATCAATTCCCTGAACTGGATGCTGAACGCGTATCTCCATGGGGGAGCTATGCCACATTCCATTGCTGGAGCCACGCATGAACAAGAGTTACACCTATTTAAAAACGCCGCTTGGGCAGATGACGATTCAGGCCAATGAGCAAGGTTTGTTAGGGGCTTGGTTTGAGACTCAGACCACACAACCTGAAAAGTTAGGCAAAAACGATAAAGAACATCCTATACTTATCAAAACAATCAAACAGTTAGACGAGTATTTTGCTGGCCGTCGACAGGCATTTGATCTCCCACTAGCAGCGCAAGGGACTGTGTTTCAGCAGCAGGTGTGGAAAGCATTAACAACCATACCTTTTGGCGAGACTTGGAGTTACCAGCAGTTGGCCGATGCGATTGGCAACCCAAAAGCCGTGAGGGCGGTAGGGTTGGCAAACGGTAAGAACCCGATATCTGTGATTGTCCCATGCCATAGGGTGATTGGAAAAAGCGGTAAGCTCACTGGCTATGCGGGCGGGCTGGAACGGAAAGCAGCATTGTTAAAAATAGAGCATTGGGAACCTGAGTAATGCGGTTAGAAAAAGGACTATTTTCCTTGCTAGTAATGCTTTTGCTGCAAGGGTGTTTTGAAGAAAAACTTGATCGAATGATCAACAAGCAAACCTATGAGTTTGAAGGGGTATATGAAAATCTGTATACCCAGGATTTATTGATGTTCAAAGATGCAATGGTCACGATCAGCCGGGTGGGTGCGCCTGATGTCATCAAATCTTTTGAGGTCGACGATAATTTCCTGACCATAACCATGCGCAATAACTCCAAAGAAAAACGTGAAGACATCGTTATGCGCATTCATGGTAATAATGAAGCATTGACGTGCAGTGTTTGTGCAAGATACCAGCTTGCTAGTGTGTGGCAGAGACGATTGGATTAACGATAACGGGTGAATCGGCTATTGAAAAGGACAGCCTTCGGGCTGTCCTCTTTGCATTGAATAATGCTCAGGAAATTTAGAATAACGCTGAATTGAGCATTAAATGGAGGGCAATACTCACGGCGTAGCCTATGGCTATGACGGGGGCCCATTTGAGATGGCCAAAGAAGGTATACTTGCCATGCGCGGCTCCCATCAGTGCAACCCCGGCCGCAGAGCCAATGGAGAGCAAACTACCACCAACACCTGCGGTCAGCGTGACCAATAGCCAGTTACCCATCGACATCGTTGGCTCCATGGTCAGGACGGCAAACATCACCGGGATGTTATCGACAATAGCAGACAAGATCCCCACCATCACATTGGCCCAGATTGGATCCCACTGGGTGTACATTACCTCAGAAACCAATCCTAAGTAGCCGAGTAAGCTCAAGCCGCCGACGCACATCACTACCCCATAGAAGAAGAGTAACGTGTCCCACTCGGCATGAGAGACTCGTCTAAACACATCGAACGGGACAACCGAGCCGAGCCGTTTCAGCGCCGTGTCATCACGATTGGCAATCGCAAGGGCCGCTTTCTTATGCAGTGATGCTTTAAGAGTCTTACGCAAGAAAAACCCGAAAAATTGGAGATAAGCCAGCCCCATCATCATGCCAATGACGGGTGGGAAATGCAGCACAGCATGGAACGCAACTGCAGTCGCAATCGTCAGTATAAACAACCCGACAATCCGGCGGGCACCACGTTTTAACTCTACATGCTGGTGGACGACATTCGGTGTCGTACTTGGCACAAACATCGACATGATGATGGCAGGGACAACGTAGTTGGCAATGGAAGGCAAGAACAAAGGCATAAACTCAGAGAAGGAGACATAACCTGCCTGCCACACCATCAATGTTGTGATATCACCAAATGGACTGAAGGCCCCGCCAGCGTTGGCCGCGACCACAATATTAATACACGCCAGATTGATAAATTTAGGGTTGTCTCCCGCGACTTTCATCACAACCGCACACATCAACAAAGCCGTAGTCAGGTTGTCGGCAATCGGAGAAATAAAGAACGCCAGAATACCGGTTAACCAAAACAACGACTTGTAATTAAACCCTTTTCCGACCATCCACGCTTGCAACGCATCGAACAACCGCCGCTCTTCCATCGCGCTGATATAGGTCATGGCCACCAGTAAGAACAGCAATAACTCTGCGTATTCGAGTAGGTTGTGTTCCAGTGCTGATTTGGCGACTTCGATATGACCATGTTGCGAGTAGACGTAACCAATCATGGCCCAGATAAGGCCCGCCGCTAGTAGGACAGGTTTGGACTTTCGAAGCGAGAGGTATTCTTCCAGCATCACCAGCGCATAGGCACAAGTGAAAATCAGGATGGCCACATAGCCGATGGTAGATTGAGTTAAAGGTAACGTTTCTTGAGGGCTGTTGGCGGCAAAAGTCGTAAAGGGAAGTAATACAAGGGCGACAAAAGCGAGCCACTGCAATTTCATACTTTCACTCCTTGAAAGAAGATGGTTGTTATGGTGGAGCCATTCTAAAGAGGTTTTGACGATGGGTATGTGAGATAGGTTTGATCTGATTGAATTGTCGTCAGTTTTTAACCGTCAATGCCAGTGACATCAAGCCGGTTATTCGACATTTTAGACATTGATATGCACCAGCGCTGCTTACCGTCTTTTCAGCCTCCGTGGTTTCCAGACAAAAAACGTCAATGATTATGACGGCTTGTCATTGCGATGTGGTGAGTAAAAATATCATTGGTTTTTATGTAACCATAAATACTGATAAGCCTTGTTTTTGGTTGGTTGATTTACCCTATTTACCTATTGTGAATTTATCCTAAATTATGTGATCTCTATTCATGGTTGATCAAAATTTGATCAATTTAATTCGGTTGTTTTTTAAATGCTTTAATTTGATTTGCTGCCACTTATAGGTAATTGACCTATCTATGTGTTCCTTTTTTTGGTGATTTTATCGGTTAAAGCCAGTTGTTATGACAGTTTTTGTCCAGAGGGGCTGATGGTAGGTTGAAAGCAGTGGTTAACTTTCCTTCTATCTGGATATTAGGAGCACAACATGGCAGTGACGATTAATGCAAATGGGTTAAGTATTGTTCACAAAGGATCGGGTGGTGAAGCCAACGCGACACTCCCCGATGTGTGCTTAACGACAGTGGGCTCTGCTGTCGTTCCCGTTCCTTATGGCAATAATGCTAAATCAGAAGACTTAGTCGATGGCACCACCACGGTCAGCGCGGATGGTGGAAACAGCATAGCGATACAAGGCAGTAAGTTTGCCAAAAGTACCGGCGATGCGGGCGGTGATAAAAAAGGCATCGCCTCCGGTACTATCGAGGCGCAAGCGGAGTTCATCACCGCTTCACCGACGGTCTTGATTGAAGGCAAAGGGGTGGCTCGCCTCAGCGATCAGATGACCATGAACAACGCCAACACCATGTGCCTTGGCGGTGTACAAAACCCAAGTGTGACCGTCGACCCCGATCTCGATATCCCAAATAGTGTTGCCATCAAAGCTCGCTACCCCAATGGACAGCTATTGAAGAATGCGCCATATACGCTCACCAATCAGAGTGGTCAGCCAATGGCAGACGGCGTATTGAGTGGCAAAGGCGAGTCATACATCAGAGACTTGAAGTCCGACAACGTGAAAATCACCGTCGAAGAAAGCCAAGATCCTTTTGTCATTAAGCCAATTCGACGCCCTAACCCACACCATAACCCAGACATTTCACAAGAGGATTTCTTTACACAAGCGATTGGCCGTCATCAGGGATTCTGGCAAGCCGCGCGAGTCGAAACCAACATGATGCCATGGGGCTGCCTAGGTCATGAGCTGAGCAGTGACCGCTACTTTCACGACATGCTTAAGGTTGAGGCGCGGCTGCACTTTAGCCATCTCCACCCAGAAAGCCCCTTTGCCTTAGACCATTTCTGTGATGCGGTGGTAGGCAACCTCAACCAGCCACTGCCCCATACCACAGAAACCTTATTGGCTTACTGCATGCCACAGGTACTCGAAGAGGGCGAAATACTCTCGGTATTATTACGCCTTGCCCCGTATGAAACCACCGATAGAATGTTGGCGTACATGCGTGCCCGTGGTCAGGGCAACCCGCAGCGTTACCTGCGAGAGTATGACTGGTCGGCGGCAAAGAAAGCGGTCAGTGACAACCTCGAGTCGCTGCTGAGCAAACTTCAGTCTCGACTGGAATTTCTCCATGACCAAGCCACTAAGCTGCGATACGCCTACCTATCGGATGAAGTGTTTGATAAGCACATCTCCACCATGAAAGCCTACATCAAAGGCTTACCCGACTTGATGGCAGGCGTGTTCAGCAAAATGGAGCTCAGAGCCTCCAATCTGCTGAGTCATCTCGACAATGTCGAAGTTATCAAGGCCAGTAAGAGTGTCTTTTCCACTGAGGGGGAAACGGCGGAAGTCGTTGTTAATACCACACAATCGATCGATGTGGTCGAACCCTTTATGAACGAAGTGCCGGGCAAGATAGCCAATGTGCTACCCATTTACCCCGTGCGCTATGGTTATGCCAACTTCTTTGACACCATTATGCCCGCTCAAGCGCCGCCTACCTTGCCAGACATGGCTGGTGCGTCTGGCCTCAATGAAACCGGCGGCTATCTTTTGCGCCTGCTGCGTGAAGGCTGGATTTACATCAAAGAGGAAGGGGGCCAAGCCGATAACCAGCAAATTCATATCTTCCGTTACGCGCAAACGGAAACCGCCACCGGCGTGCTGGAAAAGTTTGAGAAATACTACTTCACCAACCAAGAAAACGCCCAAGATGGTTTAACGCTCGATACCTCCTCTGGCGCGACCTTTTACCCGTTTGCGTTTGTTACCCATGGCACGCAAAAAATCTCGATCGTTTACTCAGAGCACGAATGGGCCGCTGAAATCATCGATAAGATGAACAGCGACCAAGAGTGGCGCACCCAAGCCATGCAGCAAGTCGACATGACCGCCAGCGATGACTTTAGCGACACCGCCAGCCAAGAGACGTTAAGCGCTTTGGTCGAAGATTACCGCAGCCCAGATACCAAATGGTTGGCAGATAAGAACAAAGACAAACCCAGTCAATACGGTTTGGATGTGTTTACCACAGCCAACAATTATCACCTTGCTGCTGATGAGCTGGCTGAAACCATGCAAAAAAGCCACAGCGAGAAAAAAAGACGGCACTTTAGTGGTGTTATTTGACCCGGTTGGGCGTCAGGTTGAGTTGTCTTTCGTGTTATCGCTATTGGCCACGGTTGAAATGACCGCAGATAGCGCGGATACCTATCCGAAAGTCATTGGTAACATCATACGCGAGTTAATGAAGCCAGATAAAGATCCTCAGATCCGCCAAGCCGTGCAAGAGAATATCAATATTGAGGCGATGACAAACTTCTTTGATGAACGAGAGACGCTGTTTTCCGATTTTAAGACAAGAAGAACTGAGATACTCAAGTTGTATTCAACGTTCGCCTTTGAGGATTTAGCGGACGGGTCATTAGGTTCCCTAGATGCCTACTTCGATATGTTTTTCTCGGAGCAGTCAATCGAGCCACTGAAAGAGATTCAGAAGCTCAACCATATTATGACAAGTATTATGGATGGCCTTGAGGGTACCAAGGAAGGCCATGATACAGCCATCAGTATGATTAACTTGGCTTACGAACAAGGCACAAACAATATCTATCTCACTTATGAAGACAAGCTCAAACTTATCCTTCTTCAATGTCAAGATACTGTGGATTGGGCAGAGCTGTCTACGTCGCTGGCGAATAACACCTCTAACCTCCTTCAGTTCCTTTGGAATTGGATTTCCGCCTTGGCGAAGTATGGTGCTGATATCGTGGTTACGACGGCGTTAAATTTAAGGCCGGTTGCCTATGCTGGCTTGCTCAATTTTATCCCCTTCTTCTTTGAAAAAGGGTTTGGTATTGTTGAAGAAGGTGGCAAGGTTAGAATTACTTTGCAGGAGCTGGCAGATATGCTCTCTGAACATATCAATTCAGGTGGCAAGAGTCATTTTAAGATGGCAAGAACTCAATCCGTGATGCCAACAGCCACCCGATTAATTAAATGGGCCAATGTCGAGAGAACAACCACGCTCCCTGAGTTTGAACTGGACGCAGAAAATAGAGCCATCCCAGAGTTAGATTTACCGAAATTCGGCCACCGTTTTGCCAATTTTGAAGCCGCAACGACAGCCAGTTTATTGGGTAAAACGGCTGATGGAGCGTTATCTTCCCTTTCGCTTAAAGCCAATATCGAAATGCTAGTGCAATTGCTTCTAAAGAGTGAATTTGAACAAGCGGATCCAACAAAAAACCACGATTGGCTGTCCGCGAGTCAGGATTATGCGCTGGCGGTGGCCGGGTTATCGGCTGTAGTGGTTGATTCTACTGGGGGGCGCAGAGCTCAGTTGTTGCTGGCCAAAAAGCCCTTAATTCTCAAAAGTTCTACCAAGCCGTGTCTATTGGGTTACCAGGGCTGCTAGGCGCAATAGCAAGAGGAGGCGCCCGCTCGGTTACTGGCGTCATTAGTCGCCGATTAGATAAGCTTGAAGTACTAACGAAATCGACACGCATGTCCGGTTTGGTTAGTGCTTCCAATTTAGCGCTGGTTGCCACATCGGCGATGGATGCCATGGATGCTAATAAGGCAGGGAATACAGGCCTTATGTATGCCAATGTGAATTCAATGATTGCCTACTCTATGTTTGCGGCGGCTCCCACCCTGAAAGTAGTCCAAAGTTTATTGCCTGCTAATTCCAATCACGGTGCTATTGTATCGATAAGAAGCATGTCTTCATCGACGATTCGCTCTGGGTATTTTGCGTTGATCGGTTTCACGCTGTTGATTGTGGCGGAATCCATGAAACTGAAATACGGCAAAACCGAGCTGGAGAATCTGCTCAATCGATGTTTTTGGGGTAATAGTAAATATTACTCTTTCTGGTATTTTGAGAAAGAAGGGGATCTCGATTTACAGAAAAGACTAGATATTGCGGCTAAGAGGCTCCAAGAAGCAGAGTTTAACTTGGCATTTGAAATAGAACAGCAAGAGTTTATGAACTTACTATTGCGCCCTGAGCTAAAAGTGTGGGTCGAGGAAGAGCTGTCCAGCACCAGAAAAGTTTATGGTTACCGCATCGCGCTGCCAAGTTATATGAAAGGGAAATCCAATCTGATTGGCATGGTATGCAGAAAGAAAGTTGTTGATATTATGCAGCCGATCAATCAAATGCGGAACGGAACGCTAATAAAGGATGAAGCGGCCACAAAGGCATTTCAGCGGGCTCTCAGCGCGGCTGCCAACAGTCAGGATTTTTTCCAGTCTGAAATGGTCAATGGAACCCTGTACTTGAATTTTACCGTGGAGATGGAAGCTCAGCCAGAGGAAGAACTTCACCTGCATTGGTATTACCAACAAAGCCCAGATATTATTGTCCCAAAACGCATGTTAACGTCCAAAGGCGTTCTGACACAAACGTATTACGGGATGATTGACGACAAGCCAAGCAACATATAGCAGGGGATAGAATGCAAAGAAAAAAGAAACATGGCGTTTTGCTAGGGTATCAATATCCACAACAGTTAGTGAACTGGCGAGAAAAGATTACCCAACGTATTCCCATTGAACCCCAGCAAGACCCCCTTGAACCCTTTATGGAGGTTACGGAAGACGCGTTGGCCGTGCGCGATTCTCTGCATAATTTGCGCTTGCCCTATTTATTGCCGTTGGTGCTTGGCCTGTGGTTTATAGTTTTTCTTTGTGTAGGTGAGTTGGGTTTCAACTCAGCATCTATTAATACCGGTAAGAAGAGGCTTGCTGAATACCAAATCATGGAGGAGAGGGGGATTACTTTGATGACTTTGACAAAGAAGAATACGCGTTCTACGGGGTTATGTTCGATAGTGATGGTAATTACTCGCTTTGGGGGTACATTCAAGCTGTTTTTGCCCACGGACGAGAAAACGAGAAGGACACTCTCATAACAGACCTCGCTCTTTCTGGAGTCTCACTCAGTTTGGCCATATTGTTCAGTTTTGTTCTGTTTAAAATGCCAAGGCCGGCTGATATCTATTTCGACCGAAAACGAGGGATTGTTTACACTTGGTCGTCTGGTCGTATTGGCGCTTGTCGGTTTGAGAACTTGGGCTTTTTAGAACACCGAACAGGGCTGCACTTGTACCTATATTGGGAAAAGGGAGGCGGTCAAGTTGGCTATTGCACAGAGGCGACCGTTATCCAACCTACGGGTAAGATCACGTTAAATAGAGAAAAAGATAACGACTATTTCCTTGCACAAATATTCAATTATATGGACAAAGGCCGAAGTGCAATCATCACAGAGTCGGAATTTTTTAGAGAACGCCCCATGACCTATTTTCGTTTGGACAAACGCCCAGAGCGGTTCGAAGAGCGATTAGAAAAAATCCTCGAGTTGGAGGAAGAACTTCCCCTGATGTACGGCAGAATACAAGTGCCCAATTGATAGGCGGACAGGTTGCTATAGGTTGAATGAGAGTCACATGAAACGTCGATGTATTGGACTATTTACCACCAAAGCCCAGCCTTTTTGCCATTAGGCCTAAAGGCTATCCAATATCGTCACGAAGGATAGATAGACGTGCAAAGGAAAAAGAACCATGGCATTTTGCTAGGGTATCAATATCCACAAAAGTTAGTGAACTGGCGAGAAAAGATTACCCAACGTATTCCCATTGAGCCCGAGCAAGACCCCCTTGAACCTTTTATGGAGGTCACGGAAGACGCGTTGGCCGTGCGCGATTCTCGGCATAATTTGCGCTTGCCCTATTTATTACCGTTGGTGCTTGGCCTGTGGTTTATAGTTTTTCTTTGTGTAGGAGAATTGGGGCCCAATTCAGCCTCTATAATAACAGCACAAAAGAGAGTTGTGGATTATACAAACAAGCAGGCAAGGGGGAGTATTTTAATGATTTTCATCAGAAAACATATGACTACTATAACGCTTGGTTCGATTCGGATGGTGACTTTTGTATCCTAAACTACGGCGCAGCAATATTTAAATATGGCTCAGAGCAAAAACGTAAAAAATTCATTACATACCTAGTTCTTTCTGCTGTCTCACTCAGTTTGGCCATATTGTTCAGTTTTGTTCTGTTTATAATGCCAAGACCGGCTGATATCTATTTCGACCGAAAGCGAGGGATTGTTTACACTTGGGCGTCTGGTCGTATTGGCGCTTGTCGGTTTGAGAACTTGGGCTTTTTAGAACACCGAACAGGGCTGTACTTGTACCTATATTGGGAAAAGGGAGGCGGTCAAGTTGGCTATTGCACAGAGGCGACCGTTATCCAACCTACGGGTAAGATCACGTTAAATAGAGAAAAAGATAACGACTATTTCCTAGCGCAAATATTCAATTATATGGACAAGGGCCGAAGTGCAATCATCACAGAGGCGGAATTTTTTAGAGAACGCCCCATGACCTATTTTCGTTTGGACAAACGCCCAGAGCGGTTCGAAGAGCGATTAGAGAAAATCCTCGAGTTGGAGGAAGAACTTCCCCTGATGTACGGCAGAATACAAGTGCCCAATTGATAGGCGGATAGGTTGCTATAGAGAGTCATATGAAACGCCGCTTTATTATTCACCACCCAAGCCCAGCCTTTTTGCCATTAGGCCTAAAGGCTATCCAATATCGTCACGAAGGATAGATAGGCGTGCAAAGAAAAAAGAACCATGGCGTTTTGTTAGGGTATCAATATCCACAAAAGTTAGTGAACTGGCGAGAAAAGATTACCCAACGTATTCCCATTGAGCCCGAGCAAGACCCCCTTGAACCCTTTATGGAGGTTACGGAAGACGCGTTGGCCGTGCGCGATTCTCTGCATAATTTGCGCTTGCCCTATTTAGTGCCGTTAGTCATTGCCCTGTGGTTTATAGTTTTTAACGTTGTGGGTGATATAAAACCCAATTCTGCCTCTATAATTACAGCACAAAAGAGAGTTGTGTATTACACAAATAAGCAGGCAAGGGGCGAGTATTTTAATGATTTTCATCAGAAAACATATAACTACTATAACGCTTGGTTCGATTCGGATGGTGACTTTTCTATCTTTTCCTATGGTATTGCCATATTTAAGTATGGTTCAGACATTGACCGAAAATTTTTCATCACAGATCTCGTAGTTTCTGGTGTCTCACTCAGTTTGGCCATATTGTTCAGTTTTGTTCTGTTTAAAATGCCAAGGCCGGCTGATATCTATTTCGACCGAAAGCGAGGGATTGTTTACACTTGGTCGTCTGGTCGTATTGGCGCTTGTCGGTTTGAGAACTTGGGCTTTTTAGAACACCGAACAGGGCTGCACTTGTACCTATATTGGGAAAAGGGAGGCGGTCAAGTTGGCTATTGCACAGAGGCGACCGTTATCCAACCTACGGGTAAGATCACGTTAAATAGAGAAAAAGATAACGACTATTTCCTTGCACAAATATTCAATTATATGGACAAAGGCCGAAGTGCAATCATCACAGAGGCGGAATTTTTTAGAGAACGCCCCATGACTTATTTTCGTTTGGACAAACGCCCAGAGCGGTTCGAAGAGCGATTAGAAAAAATCCTCGAGTTGGAGGAAGAGCTTCCCCTGATGTACGGCAGAATACAAATACCTAATTAATAGGCGGACAGGTCGCTATAGGTTGAATTGTCGTCAGTTTTTAACCGTCAATGCCAGTGACATCAAGCCGATTATTCGACATTGTAGACGTTGATATGCACCAGTATTACCAAGCAAACTCAAATAGAAATAGGAAAAAGGTTTGAGTGACGATTGGCTCACTGTTCGCAGGTTATCAACCAGTTCAACCATTCAGCGTGTTTTATAATGTTAAAGATATTAATTCTCATTGGTGAATTTGTTAGGATAGGCCACTTCTAACCCACTATGATTGAGAACCACGATGACGACAGGTAAGTCCACGGAACGATCTTCTAATGCGTTTAGTCGGATCAGTAAAGTACTGTCGTTCATTCATCAGCACATCAATGAGCCGTTATCCCTAGATGATATTGCCCGTCAAAGCTGTTGGTCACGCTGGCAACTGCAACGAGTATTCCAGACAGAAACAGGTATAGCGGTAGCGACTTATGTCCGAGAACTCAAGCTCAGTCAGGCAGCAGAAAGGTTGATAGATACTTCTGATAGGGTGATTGATATCGCTCTAGAGCTCGGCTTTAGTTCAGAAATTAGCTTCAGTCGTTCGTTCAAGCAAGTGTTTGGCCTTAGCCCTCGAGCGTATCGTAAACAAGGGCTCCGAACCGGTTTGCTCAAGCCCATTGAGGTATCTCGACGTGCAACGCAAGAGGCCAGCCCGCATTTTGTTGAAGTCAGAGTGGAGTCCAAAAATGCATTTCTCCTCAAAGGACTCCATGAAGACATTAATGGGTTATTCTCCCTTAACCCTGACTTCCAACAAAAAGTCCCGGCGTTGTGGCATCGACTAGAGCAAACCCTGCCAAGTGAAGCTGACCGTTCTCTTGCCTTGACCGGTGTGATTGATATTACCCAAAGCCAGTTCGACGGCAGTAACATCCAATATTGGGCTGGAGTGGAGTTAACCGATGACCTGTTGCTGCCTCAATTACCTTCTGTTATCTCTTCTGAACTTAGTACCTTGGGGGTGCCCTCGCAAACATACGCTGTGGTCAAACATCGTGGCCCAGTGGTGTATTTACCCAAAACACTAGAGTGGTTCTTGCTCAATTGGTTACCTCACTCTGGTTATCGGGGTATTGATGGTTACGAACTTGAATGCTATCCCGCCAATTACCATCAACAAGATCCCCATGCTGTCATGGAATATTGGATCCCAGTTGAACGGCTCTCACCGTAATCTTTAGTGATGGTTTTATAAATTAATTTGGTAAAGATGCACCAAATTGTTAACTTTCCTGTTTCTCAGGTTTGTAGAATGCAAATGAGATTTATTCTTAATAATAAAAAGCATTGGTACTTGAGGGACACATGACAACTCCAACAAATTTTAAGCGCTCAACACTTGCTGTAGCGCTGCTTACCGCCTTTTCAGCCTCCGTTATGGCTGCGGATGAAGTCAGTCAAGAGACAACGGAACTAGAAACCATCACTGTGATGGGTAAAGCCTACCGTAATACGGCGACCAAAACATCGTTAGAACCGGAAGAAACACCTCAAAGCATCGCTATTGTTGAAGCAGAGCAGCTTGAACAGCGTGGTGTGACTTCCATCAATCAAGCACTGCGATACGTTCCTGGTGTCGCCACTGAGAACCGAGGTAGCTCGGTGACCATGTTTGATGATTTCACCCTCCGTGGTTTCCAGACAAAAAACCTCAATTACTATGACGGCTTGTCATTACTTTATCTAACGGGTTGGAATTTACAGCCTCAGGTAGATCCAATTGCTCTCCAGCAAGTGGAGATATTTAAAGGCCCAACGTCGGTACTCTACGGCGCGATGCCTCCTGGCGGTATGGTCAACTTGATAGCCAAAACACCCCAACAGGAAGCTTCAACCACAGTAGATGTTGCTACCGGTTCAAGAAACCTGATGCGAGCATCGATAGATACGACAGGTCAAATTGGTGACAGTGATTTCTCCTATCGCTTAATTGCACTGGCACGTAAACAAGACAGCCAAGTGGATAATGCCGAAGAAGAGCGTTACGTGTTGGCTCCAAGCTTGGATTGGCAGGCAACAGACAAAACCTTGATCAACGTTAATGTTTATTATCAGAATGATCCTTCAATGGGGATTAACTCTTCTATGCCGCTTGAGGTATTGGAAAAGAGTGCTCCGTCGGTGTCGATGGGGGATGTGAGCTGGAGTCAGTTTGAGCGTGAAGTCTTAATGGTGGGTTACAAGATCAACCACGAATTCAATTCAAACTGGACGTTCCTACAAAATGCTCGCTTCACCGATGCCAGTTTGTATCAAGAGAACACCTACCATACAGCCGGCCTAAACGTTGATGGAACCCTGACACGAACGCCTTATTCGACAGACGAAGAGCTCAAAGGATTTGTGATGGATAACCAAGTGTCTGGCACGGTCGATATAGCGGGTATTGAAAACAACCTGCTATTTGGTATCGACTACCAGTCTATGGATGGCAACACGGTGTATTCTGATTACAGTGTTGCCGCGACCAGTGGATTCGGAAAGTTTGATCCGCTCAACCCAAACAACAATCTGTTGGATCGTGATGATCTAACCAAATCGAGTGAAGCTCGGGATGACAGTGACGCAAAGCAACTCGGCCTCTACTTCCAAGATCAGGTTCGTCTTGATCAACTGGTATTGATTGGTGGTGGTCGCTTCGATCAGTACGAGTCAGAAAGCGTGTACTATTCGACAAAGTCTGATCACAATCATTTCACGTATCGTGTCGGCGCGCTGTATGAGTTAGAGAGTGGTCTGTCACCGTTTGCAAGCTACGCGACCAGTTTTGAACCCGCACCAGGTGTGGACAAAAACAACAAGTCGTTTGACCCTGAAACGGGCGAGCAAGCGGAAGTCGGTGTGAAATACATGTCATCGGATATGTCTAAAACAGCAACGGCATCGTTTTTCCATATCACCAAGAAGAACATGTTAATGACGGATCCAAGCAACGTATATGGTCCTCGTATTCAAGTGGGAGAGGCGGTGTCTCAGGGGATAGAGTTGCAAGGTCGTTGGTATGCATCCGAGAGTCTGGATATTGCGGCATCCTATACCTATCTTGATATGGAAATTACCCAAGATTCGGGCAATGACCTAGAAGGCACTACGCCAATTTATGTCCCAGAGCACAGTGCCAATCTCTGGGCAAACTACAAGGTGTCTACTGGCCTATTGACGGGGACTCGTATCAGTGGTGGTGCACGTTATGTGGGTGAAATGGAAAGGAATGCGACCAACACTCAGGGCAAAGTGCCATCGTACACCGCGGTAGATATGTCTGTTGGGTATGATTTAGGTCAGGCAAGTGAATCTCTTACCGGAGCAACGGCGAACGTAATTGTGAACAACGTTTTTGATAAAGAATACTACGCCTGCTACGACAAATATAACTGCTGGTTTGGTGCAGAGCAGTCTATTGAAGTCAACGTTAAATACGAGTTTTGATCGCTGTTTATCAAGAAAAAAGCCAGTCAGCTTAACTGACTGGCATTAGTCAGATTGCCTCACCTGTTAAAGCAAATTATCATCACCTGAACCTATCCCGTTCGCCACGTGACACGACACTACGAACATAGACCGCTAACGTATGACGAGCTTTTCAATGAAAGATGCCACTATTACTCCACAGATACAGCAGGCACCGGAAGCGGTGAAAACTGTTCTGAAACAGTTTAACAGCTACGACGAACCATGCTTGGTGTTACTGTATTGCGATGCCGAACAAGAGGTGGTGAATGCCGCCTTTAAACAAGTGCTTGAACAAAACCGTTGTGAAGCCTCCAACTGGATTAGTCTTGAGAAGCATCTTCGCTTTTGTCACCTGTTCTGCAATTACCAAAACGCTAATTTTTTTGCTTTTGATTTGACAGATATCCTGAGTCAGCAAGGTTATCAAGCCAAAGTATCGCTGTTTCGACATCATTGCCTCTGTCAGCCCGAAGATACCTACCGATGGAACGTTACCCAATTGCTGGACCTGTTGGAAACAGACGATCTCGTTGCGATTAATGATTTTTGCGATACTCGCCATTGGCAAGGTATCAGTCAGTACATCGACGCAGACCGAGAAGCCCGCGTTATCGCAGAAGAAGGGGAAGATGAGGCTGAAGTTCTCTCTCCTGATCCTCACGGTGAGGAAATCCCGGCGCCTTTGCAGCAGATATCTCCTTTCATCCTTCACCTCCCTCAGGGAGAAGCGCTGTGGCACTACGTGCTAACCGGAGAGTTTGATGCTCCGATGCCATTAGAAGAATGCCTGCTTGATCTAGATTCGGTCTTAGTGGTCTTACATGCCAAAAAACATAGTCCTAGCTTTTACCGCCACCTCCTTCGCACTTGTGATTATGATAGTGTGCCGCCACCACAGCATGAGATCTTAGCGTGTTTGAGTGATGCATTAAGACCGCTGTACCAAGTGTTGTTAGCCGAACTGCATGACCAGCATCATCAAGACTGCTTTTTACGTGTATTGGATATTTTCTTCCACCTATTCGACCAGCAAGACTTGCCAAATGTCTGGCGGGAGATCCTGACTAAAGACGAAGAGACGGCGTGTCTCAGTGCTTTAGAATTTGAGCGTAGATACACCCAACCAAGTGAGGCTCTAGATAATGCGATCTGCCCGAGGGCCAAAAGGAACATTGATCACATCATTGATTCACTGGATCATTTCTATACGTGTGATCACGACGAATATCAAGAGATAGAGCGCGTATTTGGCTCAAATCGTCATGCATTTGACCACCAGCAGTGGCAGCGCGACGAGGAAGAACAGCAAACAAGATGTCGTTTAATCGGCGCGATTTTACTTAATTTGAATCACGATGTAGAGCTGTTTGATGGTGATACCGATGCGCTACTTAAATGGGTCAGTGATGGCCTGCATCAGGATGTTTATAGTGAGATTAAGCGTCATTGTGGTCGCCAACCGGAGCATTTGCAAGCATGGCTAATCAACGAAAGCAATAATGGGTTTACTGCGCTTGTTGAGGAGCTGAGCTCAATACTTAAGCACGAGATGGATAGAGATGCTAAATCTGAACTCGGCGTTATCCAGCCGAAATATGATATTTTCTCGTCAATCGCTCCATTCCGTCTCATGCTAGCGACCTGTTACTGGCTCTATAAGGCCAATCAGGATTCGTTTGCCAAACGCGTCATTCTACTGAGTATGGAGTTAGCGCCACAGGCGACTATCGAGAGTATGTCTCGCCTTTATCGAAACGGTTTCCAAGGGTTTGCCTTACCCGAACTACGGCGTACTTTCCTTACGACTTTACATGAGATGGGGGTACCTGATGCTGACCTTAGTGCCTTTCACATCAGTATCGCCGTCCAATATGATGAAAGCGAGTTGGAGGCCTTGGTCCACCGCTATGTGGAATGCGACCACAGTGAGCGAAATCGATGGAACTTGGCGATCAATAAGCTTGGCTCCTATGAGCGTGATTACTTCTACCTTAACGTCCATCGCTTACACTCGGAGATCAGCACGCCATTACGTGATTTTCGCCCAACGGTTGTCCGTGAGCTCATGTCTGTTGTGGTCAAAGACGGACATGATGTTGATGTCCACACCCTTGCTGATGCCGCGCTTCGCTTCTTAGATGGTGAGTTGAGCTTTCGTTGCTACCAGCGCCTCACTCATGAGTACGTGGATGTTGAACAGTTTGATCTTCCACCGTACTGCTACAGAAAAAACGCGCCTAAGATTTTGCCGCAGATCCTTGTAGACCCCGACCTCACCAGCCAGCTACGTTGGATACAATTGTTCTGCTGTCAGTCCACGGCCCTAAAATTCATTGGGTTGACGTTTTTCCGTCGTCACTCAACACACAACAACCCGTTGCAAACCCAACTGCTAGAACAGGTGTTCTTTGAGCAGCTTTTGCATGAAGATGCCTTATCATTTTCCGATCGCCAAACGATCGAACTTGACGATTTGACGCCCGAGTGGCTCGAATATTGGCATCAATATCAGCGACAAATGGCCCGCAAAATCAAACGCCTATAACCCCTACAGGAGGAAATGACCATGATAGATATGCAGGGCATTTTGAGTGAGTATCTGCCACTTCAACTGATCCATGTTGGTGATGTGTATGCCGACAAAGACGGTGACCCCGATGCGTGGTTAAATGAGTATGACTTCACCTGGCAGCCGATTAGTGACAACCGCTCACATCCACATCTCTTTCTTGGTGAAGAAGTGGTGTGTTTTGAGCCTGAAAGTGACCAAGATAAAGCTGAAAATCTAAACCGACGCACAGGTGGTCAGCCCCTTCGGATGCCCAAAATTTCAACCTGTTCTGGTCAATACACGTTATTGTTGGACAATGAACTCGCCGCCGAGCTCGAGTTTTCTGACAAACTAGGCATTACGTTTTCAGCAGCCGAGGTGCGTGATGCAGCGGGCCACTTGCACACTGATTTCACGGCGCTATCATTCCATAAGGTATTGTTTCACCATCGTTTTGAAACTCGTTTTCGCCACATACCAAGCGCACAGCGCTTATTGGTGTGTATTGAGCTCAATCAGTCGTCATCGACGTTTTTGATCCACCAATCCTTACTTGAACGCTGGCAACAAAAAGGCGTTGAAGAAGTGAACTATGATATTGCTCCTGAACATCAAAGCCTGAAAAAGCTGATGGAGAAAGACCATTATTGGGGCTATTGCACGCGTTGGTTTACCAACCTAGACGATTTCCAACAAAATCGTCATGGACATATTGATGATCAGGTTTAGGAAAAGCGTGCGTATGGTGGTTATTGGGCTATCTCAAAGTCGGGATCCTGCTCCAATTAGAAGGCTAAAAGCAGAGACTTATCACTGATTGATCAGGCTCCTAAAGTGGTTTTGCTACTAATTAACACGTAAGTTTTTTATTTAACAACTACTAAGACTCGATTTTTTCTGTGATTGATGATGTCGATTAGGCGATGTACATCGACTCTGGTCACCACGAATGTATCAGATAGGGTGAGGCAGCGGCGTTGGTAGTGCGCTGCTCACCTTAACAGGGCTACATCGTCTATGGCTGAACGATTCGATCTATGGTTACCGTCACTTTAGGCGCAATGATCAACACCATGGTAGGCACTAAAATCATTGTTATTGCAAGAGTTTGCAACCATAAGGGCAATTGAATATCTAAGGTTGAAAGTGTAAATATCACCAGTGTGACAATCGGATAAATACACACCCAAGTTAACAAGATCCTCAATAACTTTTTCTTCATCGTGGGACCATTAATTTGTTGATTTCATTGAAATAGCCAGGAAGAATTTCCGATAAGCAGGTCCCCCCTTTTTTGGTTAGTGCTATCTTCTTAGCTCTTTTATCGGTTGGATCGCTACTTGAAGTGAGTAAGCCATCGTCAATCAACTTTTTTAATGCTCTTGTCAGTACAGGCTTGGAAACATCTAAGCGTGATGCTATTTCATGCGCATAGAGGCTCGTTCTGTCGGGTTCGCGATCGATTACAATCAGTATTAAAAACTTCAGCTGCGAAAGATCATGGGAAGAAAAATAAGTTTCTAGATTTCTCACTAGAAGGCTTGCTTGTCGCATGATGCTAAGCGCTTCAGCGATGGAGTTCTTCTCGTTGCTAGTTAAATCACTGGTGTATTTATCAAGCATGGCTTTGGTTGGAAGTTCCTTTAGAAAAAACATACCTTACCTTTAGGCGAGTTTAACAAGTTTAGTGATTTCAGGGGGGTCGCTAACCAATCACCGTAGGCCTTAAAAACCGCTTTTGTATAGTCCATGTCATGGTGAAGTTGCAACGCACTGTCATCCCTCCACTCCTCATACAAACATAAACTGCCCGCTTTATCCTCATGGAGCGTGAACTCTAAGCAGCCAGGTTCATTTCGAGTCTGCGATATAATGTCTTTAATCGCTTGCTTTGATACCTCAAAGTACTCGGGCTTTGGTGTGATCTTGGCGAAGATAAACGTATGTTCATTCATCAATAATTTCCTCATTAGCTATTTAGTTAGCATGATAACTATATGGCTAATCAGGTCGCTTGACAAGATCGATACAAGAATTAAATAGGATTTATTACGCTTGGCATGTTTAACTTATGGTTGAACATTGCGGCGTTGGGGCGAGTTTCTCTAATCCACTTTTGAGTCACAGTCGGTGGCGCTAGCATAAAAAATGCCCCGTGTGTAAACACGGGGCATGGATTTAAGTGAGGGGAATAAGCAAATTAAGCGTTGGCTTTTTTCAGATGCACTTTTTCTTCTTGCTCACCCGCCATTGGGTCGTTGAAGCGCGACTCATCCAGAGCACCCTCCGACTTAGCGACGATAACCGTCACTGCGCTGTCACCTGTGATGTTCACAGCAGTACGGATCATGTCTAATAGGCGGTCAACACCCATGATCAGAGCGATACCTTCGAGTGGTAGACCAACTTGGTTAAGCACCATCGCGAGCATCACTAGGCCGACACCCGGCACACCTGCTGTACCGATAGAAGCTAGCGTTGCCGTTAAGATCACCATCAGGTAATCACCCATGGTTAGGTCAATGTTGAACGCTTGAGCAATAAAGGCAGTCGCGACACCTTGCATGATGGCCGTACCATCCATGTTCACAGTCGCGCCGAGTGGCACAGTGAACGAAGAAATACGGTTATCAACACCCATGCGATTCTTAACCGTTTCCATCGTGACAGGAATTGTCGCGTTAGAAGATGCGGTTGAGAAGGCAAACATGATGGCGTCTTCCATCTTCTTCAAGAAGGTGATTGGGTTAAGACCTGTAAAGCCTTTCAGCATCAGGCTGTAGGTGACCAGGCCATGAATCACGAGCGTACCTGCTAGAACTAGGAAGTACTCCGCTAAGTTGAGAATGGCACTCAGACCTAGACCTGTGAACAGCTTCGCCATCAGGAAGAATACACCGTAAGGGGCTAGGTTCATGAGTAGCGCAACCAGCTTCATGATCACTTCGTTAAGGTCAGCAAAGACGGCGGCAATACGCTCACCCGGTTTGCCCGCAGCACTGATCGCGATACCAAACAGTACAGCAAATACGATGACCTGAAGGGTTTTTCCTTCCGCCATTGCGCTGATCGGGTTGGTTGGGAACATGCCGATAATGACTTGGCCCAGAGACGGTGCTTCTGCGGATTGGAATGAACTCGCTGCGGTTAGATCGGCACCAGCACCGGGCTGAAATAGGTGACCCATAGTCAGCGCCAACGTAATCGCAATCGCGGTCGTAGTAATATAGAAGGCGAGTGTTTTACCACCCATGCGACCTAGGGTAGATAGGTCTTTCAGTGAGCTTGTACCACAAACCAGTGAAACAAACACCAGTGGGACAACAAGCATTTTTAAGCTGGCAACGAAAATCTGGCCACCAACTTCAAACAATCCATTGACGATGTATGTGTCGACAAATCCGTTGTCGGCAAAAAGGCTGCGAATCGCAAAACCTGTCAAGATACCCGCAACCATACCAATAATTACTCGGCTGGTTAACGACATTGGTTTCTTGGTATTCATAGTGAACACTCCTTATAGTTATGCACCTTGAGTTCACTTCAAGGCGAGCAGGAGGTTATCAGTCGAATCGAAAAATACGAACGTAAAATGCGTTGTCAGATTTGTAGATGTGATCTTTATCACTAGAGAGCGCTAGTTGTTAACATTTTGATAACAATATTAATTACATGTCTTGCCTGAGTGTTTTCAGATTTCACATCTTAGCCCGTTGGTGTTAAAAAAAACGTCATTCTCATTACATGCGATATTGGGTGCATATCAAGATCAGATAATTTATTGCGTGCATAGATAATCAATAGTTATGCACTTTTAAGTTTGCCTCATTGAGCGCTAGCGAGTCTTTTTCTTCGATATGACGTAAGCTCCTCTTTCGTCATCACGGGTTTCTCGTGCGCTGAGCGTGTAACGAAGATTTATCGTTTAAATTGTTACCTTTAAAATGATGCTGACTGCATATTCAACATGTTTCTCGCGGCTTTAACCGTGAATTTAGCCTATAACACCAATTTACCTAGTAATGTTCCCCTTAGCATAGAAGCTCGGCGTCAGAGACTACACCAAAATAAAGGAATAATTACAATGTCAGAGCTAAGCTATGCCAACAGAGGAGCGACCGGAAATGGCCTTCCTATGGTACTTAATAAGTACAATTCGTTCCCACATCACCCTGTTAATAGAAGTGGAGCAGATTACCCTCTGCTCGGTTTATCCCCCTCAATAAAGAGAATCCAAAGTCAGATTGAATTTGCGGCCAGAACCAACTATCCGGTATTTATCAGCGGAGAGATAGGGACTGAAAAACGTTCAATTGCCTCGCTTATTCATCTCAACCGATTGGAGGGTAAGGGCCGCTTTATTCTTATTCCACCAACCATCCACAATCAATCACAATTTAAAGCGTACCTTGAGAGTAGTTTAAATCGAGCCAAGCAAGGCACCTTATATCTCTCTGAAGTCGATGTTCTGCCACAGGAAAAAAAGGATTACCTGACCACCTTATTCAGTCAGGAGGAATTTCAAAGTTGCTTGACTGAAAAAAAGGTCCAGCTGATCGTCTCCTGTACCGAACCGATCAACAGTACGCAAGTAAATCGGCAATTTTTGGCGAAGTTACTCGGGACAGAGGTGCCGCATCTAGAGCTTTATATCCCGCCAGTTAGAGAGCGCAAGCAAGACCTGCTTATTCATATTGATCATATACTTAATAAAATTCAGTCTTTCACCACAACGCAATTGACACCTGAAGCGACTCAGCTGCTTTACAACTACCATTGGCCGGGTAACGTCGAGCAATTGCAGCGCGTCGTTGTGACTTTGGCGTCCTGTTGCGATCACCACATTGACGTGGAAGACATTCAGAGTCTCGACCTCTTCCCTGAAAATGAAACCGTCGACATTGTTGCAGCGTTGTTAAATAAAGAGTTCGGCGGATTCCGTCATCTTCACCCAGGCTTACTTAAAGCGCTCAATTACATGAGCGAGAACTTCACCGAAGAGCTGACGTTAGCCGATCTCTCCAACGCGGCGTTTACCAGCCAATCTCATCTTTCTTATTTATTCCGACAACACATTGGCTTGTCCTTCAAATCCTTGTTGGTGCAAGTGCGAATTCGCTACGCCAAGCAACTCATTGATGACGCTCCAATGATGAAGGTCACCGAAGTATGCTTGCAATCTGGGTTCGGCGACCTGAGTCATTTCGAAAAAATGTTTAAGAGAAATGTCGGTTGTACGCCGCGCCAGTACCGACAGAAGGAACGAGAAAAAGCGCGCCGGTTTGCGCCGAACTAAGTTGGTGAAAAGGCGGCAATTCTTGATGGATTCGACCAAGTTATTAAGCCGCCTTGTTCTTAATATGGAAAGCATAGAGACGAACATCAAGAGCCTCTGAAATGGAAATCAACATCGAGAAAATGCTGAGTCAATTTACCCCGACAACATCGCGCAATATGTACCTCAACATGGTCGCTGATTCGTTAGGCAAAGCATCACAAAATGCGACTCATGCTCAGCAGCAAATTCAGACCATAGTGGTCACCAATACGGCGTTAGGTTCCGGGTTGATTTATTCCATTGCAGCAAAAGGGTCTTAGTCAGTTTTGAGGTGCAATGCGGCACTTCTTAACCAGCAAAGGAGCATTTGATATGCCAGTAAATGATGCGGTCACCGATTCCGTGACGCAAGTAAACACCGAAGTAGTGGGTGACACCCCCGCTGTTGCGAGTGGAAACCTGTTGCTTTCTACCAGTCAGGCAATGGGCATCTCCGCACTCAACAGTACAGGGGCGAACCAACAAGCGACTTTGGTCCACCAGTCTTCGACAGTGCAGGGAGTGAACTCATTGCTCGCTACAGGTACCGCGGTTATAGGCCGTAGTGTCGAACTCATCCTAGAACCTAGCGCAAGCTAATTAACTGAAATTAGGAGCAAATTATGCCAGTTAATGAACAAGTAACAGACTCAGTAACACAGGTGAACACGAAAGTTGTTGGCGAAACACCAGCAATGGCAATGGGTAACCTGTTGATGTCTACCAGCCACGCTTTGAGTAATGCTGCTCACAACGCGACGGCTGCACAGCAGCAAGCACAAATCACTATGCAGGCTGCAACAGTACAGGGTGTGAACTCTTTGATGGCAATCGGTTCTTCGGTCATTGGCCGTGGTGCTGAAGGCATCATCGAAAAAGGCTAATTACAGCCAGGTTGGAAAAACTAATTGTTAACAACAAATAAGGAACGAAACAATGCCAGTTAATGAACAAGTAACAGACTCAGTAACACAGGTGAACACAAAAGTGGTTGGTGAAACTCCGGCAATGGCAATGGGTAACTTGCTAATGTCTACCAGCCAAGCGTTAGGCACGGCAGCTCACAACGCGACAAGCGGCCAGCAGCAAGCTCAAATCACTATGCAGGCCGCAACGGTTCAAGGCGTTAACTCGCTGATGTCTATCGGTTCTTCGGTTGTTGGCCGAAGTGCAGAAGGCATCATCGAAAAAGACTCGTAATGCCATGCGCACCTTTGTCAGCCAGATGGCTGGCAAAGGTGTATTTGAAGGAGATGTGAATGAAAACGGTAAACACACCCCCTGATCAGGCAGAGTCAGCATTCCACGCGGCGAATCAATCTGTGGCTCAGTCCACTGCCATGGCACTTGCGGATGCAACCGACAATCTGCGCAACCTGAACACATTGAGTACCACGGCGATTGGCACAGCGTTAAGCCAACTTCTGGAAACGGGTGATCCTAAGTACATGGACATCATCGACCAGGCACAAAAAGTGGTGACGAATGGTGCCGAAAACTTCGGTGTTGTCGGCGATAAAGTAGCGACCGTGCTGCACGATCGCTCTCAGTAATGATTGCTGTTCTTCTCATTTCCATTTCAGGTTTGTGAGTTCAGCATTCGTTTCAGCGCCTGTTGAAGGCATCTCAAGGAGTGAATATGAAAGAGCAGGATACAAGATTCGAGAACGAGTTCGAACAGGAACTCTCGCAAAACGCGATTGACCAGTTTAATACCTTGCAGGCGTTCTCGTCTCAACCCACCAGCCTATTGGAAACCACATTGGCTGATACGCTGGGCTTGTCGATGCATAACGCCGTCAGTACTCAGCAACAGTCTCAAATGACCACTGCCGCTTCGGTGACGAACGCTTGTGCTCGATTACTGCAGACTCAAACACGGCCAACGGTTGAGGCGAAAGTAGAGCCCAAAACCGAGCCCGCCATCTTTGTCGATGCCAGTCATCGATTAGGCAGAGAGGACGGTGGTAGTGAAGACATTCAGGAAGACGCTGAAGAGAAAAAACGCTCGTTCAGCTTGTTACGTTTTCTGAAGAGAAACAAAGGGAAGAACGATGACCAGCAATGACACCATAAAGTTTGATGTCAATGAGCAGCTCAAGCAGATTGAGTCGTTCACCGAGCGGCAACAACAGGATGTGCAGAAGTTGATTGCAGAATCGCAAAAGCGTTTTGGTTCAGGCCAAGTCAATGACTCCATCGATGAAGTGGAAAGCGCGGTCACGGGTATGTTGGATAATATCGAAGGCCAGCTTGAGCAGGAAATCAGCAAAATTAATCAGCAGTTGCAAGAGCTGCTGCCAAATGAAATTCAATAAGTGAGGTTATCATGCCGAAAAAAGTCAACGAGCAGATCACGGATTCTGTCACGCAAACCAATACTCAAGTGCTGGCGGGATCGCCTGCTAATGCAATGGGTAACCTGTTTACCTCTATGGGATTAGCGATGTCGAACTTGAACAACAATGCCACTTCAGCACAGCAACAGGCAAACATAGGTATGCAGGCGGCGACGGTACAAGGGGTCAACGCACTCACGGCGATAGGCACTGCAGTTTTGGGTCGTGCAACGGAAGCGATCGTCGAAAAAGACGAAGAATAAGCCCCTAGCCAATGTGACTTTGTTGCTAAAAGTACCCGTTGACCCAATGGCCAATTCAGTTAATGACATTGGCCTTTTTTTTCAGGAGTGAGCCATGAGTGATAAAAACAGTGCAGAAGACCTCAAACAAGTGACTGAGATGATCGACCAACTGACAGAATCCGCCATGTCAGACACCATGGGTCTGCATATGCAAAACGCCGTGACTATACAGCAAGGCATGCAGGCGATTAGCAACGCTTCCACTTCGACAGCGTGCGCCTTGATCCTCAAAAAAGGCGGCTAACGGGTAAGCGCCAATGTCGAATGAGAGCACGACTGACAAGGCCAAACAATCGGTCGCTCAATCTACCGCCATTGCAGTGCAAGACGCTGCTGACAACTTGCGCAATCTCAATACCATCAGTACCACCGCTATCGGTGTTGCTCTTTCCGAATTGCTCGCCACTGGCGACCCCAAATATGTTCAGGTGATCGAACAAGCTCAGAAAATCATGGAAAAAGGCACCGCTAACTTTGCCGAATTAGGTGACAAAGCGGCTAGTGTGGCAAAGAAGTTTGGTTAGCGGGTACACAAGCAATAATGACAAAAAGGTGTCGTTATCCTTTTAGCCAATATTGTGCCGTCATGGATAGGGTGGAGTGTCAACTCGCTGAAGGCAAAACATCAATTAACGCCTAAGCCACAAAGAAACCTAGGTTAAGCTGAGAATGGCATATTAATACCTTGTAGAGTCTGGATTGGCATTCGAAAGGTAGGAAAGTCAATGCGAATTTTAGATATCGTTGTCATTGTCTGGTTAAGCTTTTTAACGCTTTATCAGTTCAATACGTTATTCCAACTGTTTGTTGATGGTTGGTTATAGAACAAGCCCATAGAGAGCCGTCTCTATGGGCTTTGACTTTATACGGGCTGACCTGATGAGTGATTATCAAGTCTTCTACAACACTCGCAAACATTGCTCTGGGGGAAGACTTAGCAGCGTGTTGGCGAAGTGAATTTTTTCATCACGCCACTTCAGCCCAGCTTCTGGACTTTCCTTGGAGCGTCTGTCCGCTTCAAAATAACTGTGTCTTGGTAAACCATCGGCAGGTGTCATGACCATAGACTGCTCATTGACTCGCATCGTAAACAAGAATTGACCTCGTTGACCCGATTGTGCGCCTGGATGGTGCAAGGTGGTATCGCAGCAGTAGCGCTTATCACGCAGTGCTCGGCAGGTGTATTCAAAGGCATCTTGTGTGCCGCGACCGGGGAAGGCGGTATAGATACTGATGCCATCTCGTTGCAAGACTTCACTACCCGCTCCGAGCTGAACGGCGTATTGAACCAGCCTGAACCCTAATACCAAACCACCGACACTGTTGATACCGCTGTATTGAATCGCGCCAGCTAAATCTAGGCACAGACGGTCATCGTTTTCATACAGGTAAAGCTGCGGTGAAACCCATTCGCTTTGAGGAATAAGCAGCTCAGTGATGTCAGGTTGATTCATGGTGGCCTCCGCCGTCAGTTGAAAATCATCAACACAATAATTTATACGAATGAAAATCATTATCAATAATTGAAAGGAAAAAATTTGCTTTGAGTTCAATTTAAATCCGCCATGTTCAGACCAGATGGAGCGACGGGAAAAACCAAGAATATCCACCATTGTTTCGCCTCGGTTTCACATCGGTTTACCACAGTATTGAGGTCTTCACCCCGTTAGAGTGGAGCCAGCCGTGCGTCTTGCTACCCGCTCAACGTTTGAGCTGTGATGAGTCAACACACGTCACATACAGGCGCGCTTCCAACCTTCCATTCAGTTAACAGGAATTTAAGATGCCAATTAATGCCATTCAACAAAAAGCACGTGAAATCAAACGTCGTATCGATAGTGAAATTACCGAAAAGTTTCTTGAAGTTGTGGCCGTGCCCACGGAAGCTGCTGCGTTAAGGGCCGACACCGAGCTGCGTACAAAAGCCGGGCTTAACACCAATAATATCTATTACCACTATTTAAAAGGGGGGCTGCATTAACCAAATTGGACACAGGTGGGCACCCCACCAGTGATTGGGATTTTCAGGTGATGCCGGACTTGGCCACCTATACCAAGTGGGCAACAGCTGCTAATCCAAACGCGGAGCTGGATACCGTCCACAATGCCATGGTCGAAGTCCTTGAGGATGCCGCGCGAGCTCTAACCGCGGGTGTCGCGCCAAATACTGTCACTGCCGCGATGAACACCACAATGAACAACTGGTTGAACGGTGAATTATTGGAGATCATTGAAAATGTCATCCGAGAGGAGACGGGGCTTGTTGGGCCAATAACGGTGGCTTATCGAGATAACCAAAGTCGATGCTATCAGGTCGGCCGAGACATGCGTTACTTACCTGAATGGGATATGCGCAACCATCGTTTGTTCAACAACAACAGCCAGAGAATTGAATTTGGTGTGGGTGATACGGTTTCCCACGCAATGACCAATAACATCAGCGGGTATGGCTTTCAGCCGCAGTGCACGCCCACCATTTATGTCAACCATACCATCCCCGGCTTTTTGCTCTACCGTTTGGCCATTGTCTATGACTTCAGGATCACCCATGGCGGCAATAACGAGGATATCCGATTTAAATCTGAAGTCGTTGATTTATCGACACCACGCATGGGTAACCCTGAATCCTATATTTCAGCTAAGGATGAAGTGACGGTTTTACACGATGACCAAAACGGCGATTTTAAGATCCCGGGTTGGCGTTATATGTTGTTTGAAAACCTGCTGCTGATTGGCGAAATTGAACTAGGGGTGAGTGGTAGCCCACATAAAGAAGCAAAGAGAAAAAAGCGGGCTTCAGCCGCCTTGTTCGCCATTGCCGGTTTGAACAACAACCGAGCCAATCTTAAAGCCCTCGGCAACTCGGCAACCATTCAAGAAATTCCCAACCAGCAAAACGGAACACTCCGAAGAGGTATCGTCCCTCAGATAAAATATGATCTGCTGGGTAAAGTGAACCACTTTGCCGCTTCCGTTAATGAACAAGGACCGACAGATGACGTCATTGGCTACATTAACAAAGCCGTCGAGGGCAATTACGATTTAGCGATCACTGGGTCGGGATTGCAACTGACATCCGCCTGTAATGAAGAGAACGTCAACAAGTTGATGAAGAATCTGCCCAACTTGAAAGCCTGTATTCTGAATCCTTTGACTTTCTCTCAAGTCAATACGGCATTATCCATACTGCTCAAGCCAAAATCGCAAAAGGTCAATCCAAACGATAAATTCAAAGTGATTAACGATGCACTTCTGAGTGCTTGGCTGCAACTCGACAGCAAAGCGTATTTTAAAGATATGGACTTCCCGCTGGGGATGGTCAAACTGACCGTCAATACCAATGCCTATAACGACATTAAAGGTCGAGCGGTTGACCTGAAAAGTAAAAAGTTTGGCACCACTCATATCCACAATGTCCGCGTGATTGAGACATTGAATTCGAAAGAAATTCTGGTGAGTTTCAATAGCCAGATACAACAAGGCATGAATCAGCGCGTACTGAATCAAAACAACCGTGCCCATACGACCTATATCTGTTTTACACTGGATGCCAACCTAGATAACAATAATCCTTCGAACGATTATTACGAAGCCGTGGGGATCGCAATAATGGTCCATGGACCGGACTGGATTCATGTGTGCCATACAAACTGAAGTCTGACAACTGTGAAGATTTATTGGCTATCTATTTGCAAACGATCATGCTGGTTCAAGTGCGCTATCCACTGATGGAGCTCTATCGTCAATTGAAAGATTAAATGTTATCGATGCCAGAAAACAAAAATCCGCCATTAACAGCGGATTTTTTATTGGGACGAAAGCTCCGGTTGAGCAAGTCCGCGACGCAACGGGTGGCCTACTTCAGAATGCGGCTAGCAGAAAACGTGGCTCCCCCTCTTTTTCATATGGCTGAGCCGCGCGATCTGGGTACTGCCCGTTAAGCTAGTATCAAGGACATACGCACACTGAGTGTTGTTGTCGAGTGGCTCGAAGTGCTTGATGTCTTGGCCACTGAAGCTTCCCCATAACCCGACCAGTAGTATCACTTCATCTTGAGGTAAGGATTGACGTAAGGCGGTGACACGTTGGGCATCGTCGTAGAGTTTGTTGCGATCTTTCTTTGACGCCAACTCGTCCTGATGAAGCACATGAAACTCGAACCAAAGGTTTTTACCCGGTGTCGCGATACGCAGATCCGCTTTGGACGCGTAGCGCTTGTCGCAAGGCTCGACGGCAGACGATTTGCTGACAAACTTGAGGTACTCGTCACCGTGTTGATAGGGAGAGGCGAAATGGATGTCTTCGATATTCGAAGACTGAGCCAGTGACAGGCTGAGATCAAGAGTGAGCCAGGAATGAACAAAAGGTTTGGCCTGAGGCATGGCGATGACCTGATTCGCTTTGCTGAAATCGTGCTGACTGGCGAGATGGCTGAGTAGGGATTGCTGAATCATAAGGTTTCTCCGAAAGAGCGATGCGTTCAGAGTATCAATCGAAGTGGGTAAAAACTCGGGATAAGCCAGCATAGAGTAAGTGATGCTGGCGTTAGGTTGGGATTATGCGTTCTCTAGCCAGCGCTGTGCATCATCCAATTCATGGAGATAGACTCTGCTTTGGATGGCATGGTTAGCAAGGTTGTAGTCGTTCAAGAGTTCTGGACGAAAGGCGGTGCCGAGAGACAGGCATTGAATTTGCTGAGAGGGAGAAAAATAACTGAGTTGCTCAGACAAAATATCTGAAAGCTCAGGCTCTTCAATTCCCCCTTCAATGCATGACCACAAGGCTTTGACCACCGGATACATAGGCTTGCTTTTCTGTCTGGTGTCAGTGCTGTTGGCATAGTCTGCCTGCCATTGGAAAGTCGTACCAAACAGGAAGCAGCGAACCGTGTGCATCAGCAGCCAGAAGTGATGTTGAACCTTGGCATCTTGTGTCGTCGCCGACGTCAAATATTGATGCAGCGCGGCGACAAATTTGCTGGTAGCCAAGCTGTCGGCGTTGGTCATGGCCAGTAAGATGGCACGATTGATCTTGCCCGCGTATTTCTCTTCAGCTGTAGGCTGCTTGGGTGGTCGATTGACCTCTCGGGTTTGATAAGAGTAGTGGTAGCGGCCGGAAATCCCCTGCTGTCCGAGTCTGGAACCTCGCTCATTCAGTGCACCACCTTTGAGCCAATCTACATGGCTAAGAGGGTTAATCGGGCGTATCGACATCGGTTTACCAGCTTGTGAGTGTGGTGACCATTGAGGTAGATCGGATGAGCTGTCACAAGTTGGCGGTTCCTCTTGCACTGGGGAGGAAAGAGCCAGATAAGCCAGTTGGTACGCCAGCCGCTGGGCGAGGCCGGGTTCTGCTCCGGCCATTAATGCGGCGCTAAAGGCCGCATAATACATTTGGTCTGATCGCATTAAGAGTCCTCCCGGTTGGGATTATTCAGTGGGTGCGCTGAGGGCTTTAACGTCACTGTTAAACTGCGGCAGCGTTTCGACAAAGCGGTTGATGACCTGTTCTGCGACCGACTCTTTGACCGAAGGCTCACTGATGTAAGTATCCACTTCGGAGCGAATATGTCCGCCGTTTAACGCATCGCGATCCCTCTGATTGACGATGGCATTCACTGCCTGAGCAAAAGCGAACCCATCCGTTTTACTATAAATGCGATGCTGACTGCCTGTGTTGCCAGACTCTGGGTAGCGAGGGGCAGCATAAGACACCATGTAAGGCTGAGTGTTTGGGTCGTTACCGATCAACTCTTCACACGAGAAAAGGACGAAATCGGTCGAACGGTAGTGGTCCATCACCTGATTGCAAATGGGCAGGTCGGCTTCGATGGCTAAGTTGTAGTCGCAGAAGAAGACATCGACACCTGGGATCAGGCTAGAGATCATAGTATCAAACGCGTTTTGCACACCTTCAGGCAGTTCATCTTGCTCTGGAACCTGAGTATAGTTCTGTGATTTCACCGAATAGGAGCTTCGCCAGCGGGCGAGGAGTTGTTTCCCTTTATGCCCGTCTCGATACTTGTAAGCGACCTTATAGCCGCTATCAAAATAATCTTCAACGTCTGGCTGGTCAGTCAGGAAGGCGAAGGTACGTCCGTCAGAAGCTTCGCAAAGGCGAAATAGTAGTTGTCTCATTGGTTTCTCCTGTTGAGTAGTTACCTCCGCAGAATAGGTTTTTCAGGCCTTGCATACTTGGTGCAATAGTTCACTCTTTTGGGGTTATTGATGATCCGTTGCACGCATGCAGGAGCGCACGCCCGTCAGCCAGCGAAGATGGGGTCGAGATTGATTGTCAGGCTTTGAAAGGCCGGAGAACTCTACTGTTTTTCTGTTTTTCTCCACCTCTTGATCGTCGAGGTGGTCTTGTGCTGGTATTGCGGTTTTTTGTTTATGAACGGCTGGTTCACTGGCGACAAACTCGAAGCGATAGGGGGAACCTGAATGGCCTGAATAGCTCGAAGGTTGACACCAGTTGATCTCATTGACGTTCGCTGTGGCTTTTGCTTCGCCAGCGGCTGGTGGCGCCGTGCTTGGTTCGAGCCTGCTACGCTCACTACCAGATTTTGGGCGCGCGGGCTCGGATGGCTTTTTTCGATCATCGACCGGTGCCCCTGCATCGCCGGAATCGTTAGCAGCTTCAGGTTGTTCGTCGGTGCTGTTGCTAAACACACCTTTAGGCATGCTGGTCAGGCAACGTGCCAGATCTTGCACATAGCTTTGATAAGGGTTAAAGCCAGCATCAAATTCCGCCAGTTTACTTTCAGTGTTTGTCTTGCTTGTCACTTCTGCCGCCTCTTGCATGAGTGGTTCTATTGCTGAAGATGAATCTTGGTGAGCCAGGGAAACGGGTGGCGTTTCGTCCGCTTCTTCAGGTGATGAAACAGCAGTGTCTTCTTGCGCAGTGGCCTCTGGCGAGAGAATCTTGTTCGCTTTACGATAGCGGGATTTAAGTCGGTAGCCACGAGGAACCCATACGACTCGGCGGCGTCGATATTTGCCCATGCTTCCCCCTTATGATCAAGATTGGCGGGAGGTTCCCGCCAGAAACAGTTACACCAGTGTCTCCACCAGTGTGCTAAAAGTTTTATTGATGATTTTCTGCACTTCGGATTTTGCGCTGATTTGCCACGTCAGCATTTCGGCCTCAGCGATTTGCTTTTCACGCAACATTTCTAGCTCAAATTCTTCGTTGGTTAAATCACCATTATTTCTCGCGTCTATCAGCTCTTGTAAGGTGGTTTTTTGCTTATCCAGCGTCACGGTCAGTGCACTGGTCATCAGGTTCTTTAGCGGTGAATCTTCAATTTGGTTAGTCACTTGTTCAATCAGGTTATCTAGGCTTGGTGTCATTTTTCTACTCCTTGTATCAATTACTGTTTGGCAAGCTCACCACGAATTAATGCGTCGATAAGCCGTTCGTATTGGTCTATTCGACGTTTGATAAGAAAATCGGACAAGGTTTGCTTCTCCTTGTGGGCTTTCATGTCCTGCTGCCAAAACTGAACCAGTGTTTGAGCTTGCTTAATGGTCTCTTGATTTTGCTCACGCCTTTGTTGCCTGCGCTCTAATCCACGAACGTTCACGTCGATGTTGAGGTATTGTTCACTGAACTCACGGTAGCGACGTTCGCTTTCAGGTAGTGCTTGCAGGCTCAGGTAGAGGTAGTCGATATCACGTTCGATACTTTGTGCCTGCTGAACGGTCTGAGGGTCGTAGGGAGCCACCAAGCGCAAAGTACAGCCACTCAGTAATATCAAACAGGCGGCGATCCAGCCGAGGTAATGGGTTTTCATTGTGTGTCCTTAGTTTTCGGTGTTAGTTTTCGGGTTTCACGCCATGATGACTTGAAAGCAGGGTGATTAGCTCAGGCTAAATGGCTGAATAATTGGGTTATTTGACCGTGATTCTTTATTGCTGAGTGATAAGTTAAAAGCAGGGCAAATCAGCAGGAAACCTTATGTCAGATTTAATCAGTACCCTTAAATTGATCAAAAAAGCCTACAAGCCGAAATTGCAAAAGCTCAAGATGACGCCAGAGCAAGTGAAGCAGAAGGTCAAAGTACATAACAAAGTCACGGCCGTACTGCAGGGAGTGGATAAATTGGAGTCTTTGCAGAAAGAGTCTCTCGAATTGGTCGCCAAATTGGTTAAAACTTTTGTTGAGCAGGCTCCGATGATGGCTAATCAGGCGCTCGCCCCGTTGAAGAAGCATCAGGAGGAGAATCAGACTGACGACGAACCCCATCAATCAGACGATCAAGCAAAGTAAACAACACCTCAATGCTGTAACCGGCGATAAAGGCCAGTGCCATTGGCGACAGTGCCATGTCGCCCATTTCCGGTTTGAGTAACCAGCCGGTTATCATTCCCGCTAAACAGCCGAGGGTGAGGCGCAGTCGATACCCCACTTCTCTGCTGGCAGTGTAGGTCAGTGTTCTCACTTGTTGCAGCAGGCTACGCAGAACAAAAATAAACGCCCCCAGCAGGCCATACATCAGTGGCAGAATGTAGTTTTGTAGCATTTGCAATACTGACTGAGCGGCAATCAGGTTAGCCGAATATTCAACAGGGGAATCTTCATTTTCGGTGCGCGTGGCATCGAGAGGGATGTTGCGGCCACCTAACCAGATGTGATTCCAGTTCCTCAGTAACTGATAGTTTGCTTCCATATCGGGCGGCATGGGCGAATTGAACGTGTCCGTTGAGCCGACTGAAGTAAGCAGGTTTTGCGTTAGAGCGTAGCCAAACAAGTAGTACATCTGCACGATCAGTAGGAAAATCAGGGTCAAGACGGTGTAGCGTCGATACCAAGTGATCACTCGTGAGGCGCCTGGCCGTTCGAGCTTACCCGCTTTAGTCTCAGGCACCACGGCTTTGATGCTCTCGACTGTGACAGGGTAAACCTGCTTGGCTAAGCGGTCGTAGCATTGCAGCAGCAAGGTTTCATCTTCTACGCTCCAGTGACGAGTATCAATGCGGTACTTGGCGCGATAGATGCCTTCGGCAATAGTGGGATCAATGGTGAGATCACCATGGCGAGCAACGTATTGCAGTAACTGGATACCTTCACGGATCAGTTGTTGTAAATCAGACTCTGGGCTCGATTCCGGAGTCCGTGATTTTACTAGTGAGTCACTCGCCAACGGCTATCTCCTCTGATTAATAGTGATAACTGGAGACTTCTCTGTCCTGATAATCAATCAGCTTGCAACCGCCACCGTCGTTATTCCAAAGCGCGGTCGGGCTATTAAAGCTGTATTCATTATCTTCAAGTGACGCTTTATTGGTAAAAACGCGTAAGGAAGTCAGCGGTGCCAGTTGAGTGTTTTCAGGAAACACAAAGCAATGGTCATTGCGTAGCGCTTCTAAACGCCAGTTGCTCAGATCAAGGGTATGCTCGGATGTGTTGTGTATTTCAACGTACTCGTCCCCTTCGCTGCGAAACTCTTTGCCGTCATAATTAACGTGGCTGATGATGGCATGAGGGTGAGCTTTATCGCCGTAGACGAAGCTGGAAACCGTCTGGCCATGCTGGTTAACCAAAGTCGCTAGGTCGCCTCGGTTGTTCCACACTGGCTGGTTAGAACTGAAGCTATGCTCTGATTGACCCGAGGTGTCAATTTTGATGTATTCGTATGGCGATAAATAGGTGTGTTCTGGGAAAATGTATTGCTGATCCGGTGACCCTGCCTGAATGTGCCAGCCACTGATGTCGGCGGTCATATCACCTCGATTATGAATAGTGATGGACTCATCCAATGGAGAGCGGGTTCCTTTAAAATCCAGATAGGCAATGTCAATCTGATCGAGCATCTGCAATTGGTTGAGTTTTTGCCAGCATTCATCCATGGTTTGTTGTGAGTGCCTGTCTGGCATGGACAGTTGATCGAGGACTTTAAGGACTTCCTGTTGAATGTATTGAGTATTGGCTGACACGTGTCACTCCTTGTTGATTGAGGCATTTAACCTGTCCAATGTAGCAAAATCCCCGACAGATACTCGGGGGTTTCTAACCAGAATTGCTGCTAATCGACGTTGCGCTATTTTTCGATAAACAGCAGGGTAATGATCAGCGAGAGCATGAGTAACAGCGGCCAGTACCATTGTTTGACCCGCAACCCTTGCTCATATTCCAATGCATGAATTTTCATCTCCGTGGTGTACGCAAGCGCACCGATGGAGGTAAAAATAATCTGCAAGTAAGCGAGGAAATAGAAGTACTCGATAAAGATAACCCCCTGAGCATTCAACTCCTCTCGCAGCGCGACATGGGCAATGACCAAGATGAAAAACAGCGAAGCACAATATTGGAGAACAGTGGCAGTGTTAAACCCCCATAAGGCCTGCTGCTTTTCATCTTTGGTCCATAGCAATAGCATGCAATAGGTGAGAAAACTCACCACCAGCAGTGGCATGATATGGCTGATCAAAGGCCCCGTAATAATCCTCTGTATGACCATGTTGTAATTCAAATTGACGGTTTGATGCCCATTGTAGAGCTTGTCAGTTTGATAGCTAAAGTAGCTTTGTAGCAGTTTCCAGCTGCCAAAATCGTGTTCCGCCATTCTGATGCCGGGCAGGTCTTCGGGTCGCATCGAAGGGTAGCTGTCAAACTCCGGAACCAGCATCAGATAGCCTGAGTCTGGCCTCGGGATCATAGTCAGTTCGATCACCTCACGGTCAAACGGAAAAGACTCGTAATCAAAAGGCTGTTTGATAAGTGCGACAAACTGCCACAGCTGAAACCCTTCATTTTCCCGAATCAGAGACCAAGAGGTATTGAGCGAGTTGTTGATGTGCAGTGGTGGCTCATCGGTGGCCTGATCTGAGGTGATGATTTTGCCAACGATACTGACCTGATCCGCTTCGACCAAATCCAAGGATTCAACGGTTAAGTTAATCTGATGAACGTGATCCGAAGAGGCCTTCTGACCTGCTGGAGATTGGGTTTGCCATGCGAGGTAAGCACTTTCCTCATTGACTAACAGGGCTTCGCCTTTGCTGAGTGGTTTTGGCGCTAAAGCCTGATACCAAAGTAAAAGCAGGTATGACAACAGGCACAGCGACAACACAGTAAACAAGCGCCGTAATTTGGCGCGTGACCCATCGGGAAAACGCAATGAAGCCACAAAAATGATGAAACCGGCAATCGCCAGAAACCAAATCAGATCATGGTAGCCCGCATCCGAAGTGGTCGATGCTCTGAGTTCATCGGCATCAATGATCAGCCCAAGCTGCGCATCGAGTCCATCGATATCGCTCAAAACCATCCACTCCTCACGCCCGGTCACCGGATGAGAAAAGGTCGACAGATCCCCTTTCGTCAGTTGCTCCGAGATAGCAGCGAGAAGAGGGTACTCAGCAGGGTCTAAGCTGTAGATATCTTTGCCCAGCACCGATTGGTTCGGATACGCCAATATCTGACCCGTACGTGAAATCAACATACCAAAGCCTTGGCTGCCAAGATCGAGATTTAACACTTGCTTGGTTAAGCTACTGAGCGAGAAGTTGAGAAACACAATACCGTCAAAGCCATTATCCATCTGTCCATCGTAGCTGGACTCAAACGGTACGATGAATTCCGCCAACCAGGTGTTGGCATTGGTGCCAAAGTAAGGCTCCATCCACATACTGCCTTTTGCCATCGGTTGATGGAACCAGAAAGTACGAGGGCCGTTGTTGACTCGGTCTGGCAAGGTGTAGTCATAACGCTCCGAGATCTGCTGGTTGTGGCGATTGTCTCCGTTTTTTTGAAAGTACGGCGAATACAAAGGACTGGCAGGATCTGAATAACGGTTTTTGCGAAAGGCGACACCACCGCGATGTGCCCCTTGGGTTGTCATCACGGACTGAGTGATCAAATCGCGCAGTTCCTGATCATTGCGCTGCCGCTGTTTGAGCGCCGATGCGAGCAGTTCCGTTTTCTCCGACAACTCAGTTAAACGCTTGTTAATCGCCTCAGTGGCGGCGTGGCTTTGTTCAACCAAGTGATGACGAATATCCGTATCAACCTCGGCGTGCAACTGATAAATAGTAATAGCGATAAAAGCCGCGGCAGACCAGATAAGCGCCGTGACCCAACGCAAATGGTAATACTCAAGTTCGGACGGTTTGATCATGATTCGTCTCCCGCGTTAATAGGGGGCTGTTGGCGCTTTTCCGCGAGTGTGATAAAGGTTTTCAAAAAGCTCTGACACAAAGCGCCGCTGACGATGAAAAAGCAAGCCACCATGGTGTAAATCGGCAATATTGCGTCGGCTTGACCTGAAGACGCGATGTAAGCGTTGGCGGTGGCGAGTATTTCGTCGACACCAATCGCCGATGCCGTCGTCGACGCCATTAGGATCACCAGAAAAAACTGATTCACCGCCGATAGCGAGAAGGACTGACCCTTGTGGCGTTTTTGTGTCGCCAAATCACAGCTGTAACCCATCACGGGGATCGCCAGAGCAATAATCGCTTTACCCAAAGCCGGGACATGCATTTCAAAGCCCATCATTTCCCAGCGTGAGGGGACGATCAGCGCAAGATAAAACAGCATGACGAAACTGGGCACATTACACAGCAACGACTGAGCCCCTTTCGCCAGCCACTTGATAGGTGCCTGAGTGTGATTGGTTCCGCGACTGAGCAGAGAGCCGACAGGAAAACCTATCGTCATCGCCGAGATAGCAATAAGAATATTCAGGCTGAAGGAGTAGGTGAGCGACAGCCATAACGTCATATCCGATAGAATCATTGCAACGCTCCTTTGTTGTTGATGTCGGGCGATGCTTGTCGTTGGAGAAAATCGGAATAGCGAGTGAAAAGCTTGCCGACCAGATAGGCAAACAGCAGCACCTCAAGATAATAAAACACAGCCAAAAGTGTCATCAGCAAAACAGGGTAACCCGAGCTGGAGACCAAGGTGTTGACCACCAGAACCGCATTGGGTGAAGCGATGACACTTGCCATACCGGCGGCTTTGGCAAGATTGACCAAGTTAGCTTTCACCCCGGCACTGTGATGAAGATAGCGCTGAGTTAAGCCAAGCCGTGACGTCGCATCGGCGGTCACTAGGTTGTTGATGCCGGAGGCGGTGTATAGCGCCAACACCAACCAAGCAACACTGGCCCCGCTTAGTAGCCAGTGTTGGCCGTGTTCGTTCCAGAAAGACAACGCACCGAAGTAAATCAGGTAAAGCATCAAAATAGGCGGAATCGAGCTTTGCAGGTGAGTGAGAAAAGCGACGGGCTTGGCGATCCAGCGTTTGGCACTGATGGTCATTTGCGTAAACCCCAAAGCCAACGCGATGGCGGTTAAGATCGAAACCACAGTGAATAGTGCGGTGTGGAGCATAGACTGAATAAGCCGCTCAGTATCGAACTGGTCAAACGGCCAAAACTGTTTATCACCTTGTTGCCCTAGCGAAATGACACTATCAAAGCAGAGTTTTTTCTTTGTTACCTGATCGCCATCCGCCTGACACACCAAATCGCCGTTCTCATCCACGGTGTTCCAGTTTTTGTGTTGCTGCGCGAGGTAGTCTTGTTCTGGTAGCTGCCATTGTTGGGCGAGACTCTTCAAGCGGCCGTCTCTGATACGGCTTGCCATAAAGCGTGACAACCAGTGTGCGAGAGACTGCGACGCCGTATCTTTGCGAGTCACCATCGACCAGTGGATTGGCATGATGGTTTCGACATCAACACGATAGTCACGCCACTCTTTCTGCTTCGATAAGTGGAACAAAATGCCACTGTCGTAGGCCCATGCCTGACATTTGTTGGTCAAAAGTGCCAGTTTTGCATCTCGGTTGCTCATCAGAATAATGGGTTTGATGCGATAATTCTGGACCAGAGACTTATTAAAATACGCCCCAGCGGTCAGGCAGACCGGCTGGCCGATCAAGTCTGTCCATTTTTCGACGCGGTTTGACTTGTGGGTCAGTGCGGTGACGCCACTGCGGAAATAGTGAGGCGTGATCATACGCACGCGCTGGCGACGTTGCATCGAGTCACCAACCGTGGCAATCAACATATCGACTTGCCCTTCATTAAGCTTTTGAAAACGGTTGGCACTCGTGACGGTTTTGAATTCCACCTCAACATTGAGCGCATCACCGATCATGTGGGCTAAGTCGGGTTCAAATCCAGCCGGTTGGTTACTGCTGTCGAGCATTCCCCAAGGTGGATAATCGGCTTTGACGCCAATCACAATCCGCTCAGATTGTTTAATTTTGCTCAGTAGATCTTGCGCCTGAGCATGGAACGCCAGCAGCAAGCAACCACCCATGACGAGAGGAAGGAAACGCATCATGCCCGCCTCCTTGCGACCACCAATAAACCGTATCCCAGCGAAGCGGGCAGGAGATTGCATAACAGATTATCTAGCAACGCCATCACAGAATTCTGGATCACAAAACGCTCTGGGAAAATACTTTCAGCGGTGACTTTCTCGACGTCAAACCCGGCTTCAATCAGCTCTGCCCTGATCTCATTTACAGTGTAAAGATGATAAAAAAGAGGGATTTTCCGACCGGATTGATAGCGATGATATTGAATATCGCCGGGCAAGTTTTGTTGCTTTCTCTGCCGCCATTGCAGAGTGAGGAAACGCCGACGCCGATTAGGCACAGATAAGATCAGTGAACCATCTTGGTCCAGTTGTTTGTGGAACCATTTGAGTAACTTAACCCGTTCTTTCTGCTCTCGGATGTGGCTCATCACACCAAAAAGTAGCATACCTAATTGCACCGCCCCATTGCGATCTTTCAGGTGTTGTTCAAGGTGATGCTGGTCACTGAACCAATCGGCGCGTTCAGAGAATGGTTGTGTTACCTGCTTGGCTTGTTGGACTGCTATGTCACTGATATCAAAGCCATAGAGATGTAAATTGGTCTGTTTCAGTATCGGATAACTGTAGCGCCCGTTTCCGCACCCATAGTCCAGCGCTAACGAATCCTGACCGAGAAATTGCGCGTGCTGAAAGAGGGTATTAAGGACTCGAATATTGGCTTTTGGATAGCGAGCCTGATAGAGGCCGATGCGATAATAATCATCATAAGATTGGGCGATGGTTGTGGCTTGGACATTGTTCATGAATAGACTCCTTTCTTCGCCTGAATGAATGTTGCGCAGGTTGCCCTGCGCAAGCCGCTTAAGCTGAATGAGTCTGGTAGGCGGACTCCAGTCTTTCGTCGTAACGGTTTTCCGCATAGCCGGGGCCATTGTAGTGGCGGGCAAACGTCGGCCAGTCGAGCGCTTGTATCGCTTGGTGCAGCTTAGCGTTGGATTTAATGAAATGAACAAAGGCCATCAGGTGATGGCGCTCCGCAAAGAACATGTCACGCACGAAGCTTTCCACATCGTCGTAGCCGGCGGCCTTGTGGTTAAAACCCATGATCTGGTAACGGCCGAACGACGCGGATTTCAGTGCGGCGGTTCTATCGAGATCCATGGCTTGCTTGAGGCGGTCATACTCTTTTTCCCCGCCCACATAGAGTGAGCGATCCCATTTGGGAGATGAGATATTGGGGTGTGAATCATCAAATTGATGCTGGCTGTATTTGGAGAACTGGTGCGCTTCAAACAAGATGCAAGGTAAGCCAGATTCAAAGAAACCACTGCCTGCAGATTCAACATCTGAGACGGCTTTAATCGCCGCAACTTCACAGCCCAGGGCATCGGCGGCGTCATGGTAGTCATCGTCAGTTAACCCTTTGATAGGTTCAATCGCGGGTAAGAACAAGGAACTCAGTGTGCTTTGACCTGCGCCCAGCGCTTTGTTGAGCGAACGGTGGCTCTTGCCGTTGGCATCAATGCGGCTATCTGGGTGATGAAAACCGAGTATCGTTTTCTGCATAGCGGCGATCGCCTGACAGGTTGGCGATGGTCCGAGATCTGAGCGGATGATGCCATCTTCTGCCAATGGGGCGGTGAGGCCAATTTTGTCACTGATCTGGTTGAGGGCTTTTTGCACATTGAGTACATCATCGGGTGTGTTGTCTGCGCCAATGCCAACCGACGAGGATAAGGTGAGTGCTTTCATGTTTGACTCCATCTATTTTGGTTTGATTGATCCCTACAAACGCTACTGGAATCGGGGGGCATTAATTGGGCAGAGTCAGGGAATTTTCGGTGCGACCGACGAACAAAGGAGTGAACCAGCCAAAGTCAACATTGGGTCAGAATTGAACCCCAGTGTGAAGTTATCGATTTGGATCTCAAATATGAACACCCAATGGTGCTATGTTTGTATAAAAATTAACCACTCAAATCCACCAAGATCAGCAAAGGGGTTGTTATGCTAGGTGAAGATCACTCTCTATTAAGCGAATTCCCGCAATACAAAGACACCATTCGTGCATTGGCCAAAATGGATGACAATTTTCTCTCCGAGATGAAGTCCTATGACTCGCTGGATAAAGAAATCCGCAAGCTAGAACTGATGGACTCACCACTCAGCGATGAAGAAATGCATAAGATGAAACATGACCGTGCGGTGATGAAAGATGACTTGCATAAACGTCTGGTAAGCGCGCATCAGTAAGTGGCTACCGCTTGATGCTAGGGCGCGCGGTCGCCCTTTTTTATGCGCGTCAATCAGCGCTTTGGGTTTGTTTAGGCTCTATTAGCTTTTGATATTTAGCTAGTTGATAGACACCAATTTTGCACTAGGCCTCACAATAGTCAGCTAACCGCCAACCATGATGCGGTTTTTTCGCTACATTAGAGCCCAAAGCATAATTAATGGTAAAACCAACTTATGGTTGTTGAGTTTGCCCAGCAAAATTGAGAGTACCCTATGATCACAGGCCATCGTGGTGCGGCGTCGTTAGCACCAGAGAACACTTTGGTGAGCATTGAATACGCCGCCAAGTCAGGGGCGTTATGGGTAGAAATCGACACCCAACTGAGCGCCGACAACATTCCGGTTATCATTCACGATCAGACGGTTGATCGCTGTACCAATGGCAAAGGTAAGGTGTCACAGCTCGATGCCAAGGCGCTTAAAGCACTCGATGCGGGCAGCTGGTTCGGCCCACAGTTTGCGGGCATAACCATTCCAACACTCGAAGAGGCATTAGACAAATGTGCCGAACTCGGGCTAACACTCAACCTTGAGTTAAAAACCTACAATGACAAAACCATGGACACCTTAATAGAGCAAGTGGTTAAGGTGGTCAAGCAGAAAAACTACCCCTTGGACAAACTGCTTTTATCTAGCTTCAGCAAAGAGGCTCTGGCGATTTGCCAAGCGCTGATCCCACAGGTAAAACGCGGATTCATCTGTGAAGTGTGGAATGATTTTAGCTTAGAGTCGTTGCAAGACTTGGGTTTGTTCAGCATCCATATCGATCACCACATTTTGGATGCCAAGATAGCCAAGGTGATTAAACATGCTGGCTTGGTATTACATATCTGGACTTTGAACGCACCCGAACAAGCACAAGCCTTTTATGATTTGGGGGTGGATTACATCATCACAGATAAGCCAAACCAATTCTCGTCGCCATCAGAGCAGTAAGCTAACGCCAACCCGATCCTTACCTAGGATCACTAGGTTAACCACGATCCACTGGCGGGTTGGCTGCCATGCTCTACACAACGACCACTCTCTAAAATACTTAGTCAACAAAAAATACACGGCCTTAGTGAGAGGTTGTGCGAAAAATATCAACTTCAGTGATTTTAACTATCAAAAAAGGCATTTTCACTAGGCAATTAATTGGATATATGCGTCATTAGTTTTATATCATAGACACTCGATTATCACTAGGTAAGGGTTGACTATGGGCGTCACTGTTTGCGCAAATGGGCTCAGTGTTATACACAAAGGATCGGGCGGCGAAGCCAATGCAACACTGCCGGATGTGTGTTTAACAACGGTAGGCAATGCCGTTGTTCCTATTCCTTATGGCAACAACGCAAAATCGTCGGATCTGGTTGATGGCACCACAACGGTCACCATGGACGGCGGTAACAGCGTTGCGATTAAGGGCAGTAAATTTTCAAAAAGCACAGGCGATGCTGGTGGCGACAAGAAAGGCGTCGCATCTGGCACCATTGAAGCCGAAGCCAAGTTTATTTCTGCCTCACCAACGGTGAGCATGGAAGGCAAAGGCGTTTGTCGTCTGAGTGACCAGATGACCATGAACAAAGCCAACACCATGTGCCTTGGCGGGGCACAAAACCCGTCGGTCACGGTTACGGAAGATCAAGAAGGCACCTACACGGTCGATTTGGCCCTGTCGTATGCCGATGGTGATCCAGTTCAAGGCGCCAGTTACACGCTGGTGGATTCAAAGGGCGCAAACTTTACCGGCAACCTTGACAACAAAGGCAAGGCAGCGGTGAGTGGCGTTGCACCGGGTGAGTTTGAGGTGGAATACGGCGAAGATACTCGCGAGTTCACCCCAAATATGCCCACCAAAGCCAACCCAAGATTCAACCCGATGACAGAACCAAGCCAATTGGTCGACAACGCCAAGCAAGGCGAGTTGGGCTTTTGGGAAAACGCTTGGCGCAAAACCTCGGGTGTTGCCAGCTGGGTATGGGGGGTGATCCTCGGTGACTTCAACAACAACGCCACCGTTGAGCAGATCATCGCCAACACCGCCATTACCATGATACCTGTGGTCGACCAAGTCGCCGATTTGCGTGACCTCGCCGCCAACATACTCAAGCTCCTCGATGAAGACGCAAGAGAAGAGCCCGAAAACTGGCTGATGTTGACCCTCACCCTGATTGGCTGTATCCCATTGTTTGGCAGCGCCATGAAAGGCACCTGTAAAGTGGTATTAAAGCTGGGTAAAGAGACACCCAAAGACGATTTACTCGCTATTATGCGTGCCCTTGGCAAAGGCGACCCAGAAAAGTTTCTGCGTGAGCTTGACTGGAGCAGCTACGCCAAACAATGTTCAGAAATCTTGTCAGATGTGATCAAACCTTGTCGAGAAATTGGCCTTGAGCTGGCTTCATCGGCCAACCGCATTGGCGCCGATACACTGGGTGAGTATTTCCTCGATCTGGTTAGCGAGTTAAAAACCCTCGAGAAACTGGCGGCCGACAATATCGCCAAAGCCACCGATAGCTTTGACCACTTATTCCAATCGGTGTTAGGCAAGGCTGATGATGTATTCCCTGCCAAGACTTACCACAGTGGTGGTAAAGGCACATCACAAAGCGGCAATAAAACCACCAAAGCCAATGAAAAGAAAAAGGGCGCGGGGACATGTAGGATCTGCAACCGTGTTAAGAAGAAAAAGGGCAAAAAAAGCCACCAATAAACAAGATGGCAGCTGTGTAGGACATGAGGTGATCTAATGGCAACAGGACGTATTCCGGCTCCTAAAGGGGGCGTAGGCACGTGGCAAAAATATCTCAAATGGTTAGAAGATAAAAACAGCAAACCTGGCCAGTTTAGCGGAGACACTAGGGAATTTGAGGGTAGCGCTGAGAGAGGTAGTGGTAGTGATACTTTAAACGCTTGCATTGCTGCAATACCACCTTTGAAAGAACTCGTTAAAGAAGTCGGTATGGTCCAGGCAAAGGAGGAGTGGATAATCCACCATCCTTGGGCCACTGAGCAGGATATTAGCAATCCGTTTTATACAAAATTTTCTTTGCTAACCCCACACCATTTAATTTCATGCTGCGTGACCGAAGCCCTAACCAGACATTTTACTGACGTGATTGAGAATGATATCGGTTACAACGTCAACAGCCCACATAATCTGCTGATTTTACCTAACAGTACTGTTGTGGCTTGTTATCTTGGTGTGCCGCTCCATGAAGGTGGACATAAGTACGAACTTTCGGCACCTGCACTTGCTTCAACTAAGAGTATCTTGGCCAGCCAAATTGGTAAGGAAAAAGTTTGGGGGAAATTTGACGACAAGAAAGCAGGCTACCATGCCAAAGTGTTAAAATTGGTGCATCAAGTGATCGTTAAACACTTTAAATGCAAAAAGGATCTAGATCACAATAAATTTATAGCTGATATGAATCAAGTGTCAAAAAAAATTCTTAAAAAGCTTGCCAAGTTTCACTGGTTGCTACACGAACATGGTGCTGACTATAAACCTGGAAAAGGTAATCTTGCAGGGTGCTGCAATACGCGGTTAATTACCTCTTATATCCATGGTGAGGGCATTGTCGATGATGAGGGCACCACAAAAGCCAGCGGCCGTGAAAGTGCCAAAGGTACATTACAAACTTTACCCTGCGCCTCTAAGCGAGAGCATGAAGATGATTTACAATACTTTTTGCACATTGAGGAAGGTAGGAAAAAGTTACGTAGGATGGGGATGAAAGTCGCCACTGAAGTCGAGTGGATCATGTCCGCAAGTTCCTCAAAAACGACAGCCACCCAAGATAACAAACAAACCGAGACCGCCTAATATGACCAGTCCACAAGTGTTTTTTTTAAATGAAAACTACAACAAGCTAACGGATTTACTGGTTCCTGAGCATGATCTCGCCCAGCTTTTTATTAGCCAAACCGAGCTGTCTACCGCCCGCCCTTTGCCCTACAGAAGCCTACAAGTGCCTTCGATGTATCGTAAAAAGCTCTACGACGGTGATGGCCTATTTGTCGATGAAGAGATTTACCAAATTCTCGCCAGCAGCGGCGCCCGTGGCCTGTATATAGTGCCGGTGCAGATTCGCTTTAGTGACGATATCACCTTTAACTATTACCGTGTTGACACGCGCCAAGAATTTGATCTTATCGACCTCGCCCAATCTACCGTTGATGAAGACGGTGACCTAGAGGAAGTCGTGCTTGATACCACGCCCCTCACCCAACAGACCGAGGCCGATTTTACCTTATTTCGCTTAAACGGCCTCGACGCTATTCAGTATATGGTCAGCGAGGGGTTGCGTGATAAGCTGGTGTCTTTTCATGATGATATTGTGCTCAGCAGCGAACAGGACTATGAACTACTATGGTGATTGACGGCTATTTTAAACTCGATACCGCGAGTTATTTACAGTGCCCGGTAAAGGCCCATTTGGGGCATAAGGTGATTGGCGTTGAGCCAGATTTAGCGTTTGACCTAACCTTAACCCCACCTCGGGTATTTATCCGCAATGAACTGGTGGATCTATTAGGTGAGCTTACGCCTAAACTAATTCAGGGCGCTTACCTTAACCCAAACAATACACATGCCTATCAAAACTTTAGCGTGATCACCGCGGACCACTTTAGCCTGCCTAAAGTGGAGGCCGATGATGCCCTGCCCGCGGTATTTTACTACCAGCAAGCTCTATACCTTTCACTAACACTGCTGGACGAGATGACGCATAATAAAAAACTTAGGGATATTGAATACAGAGTGTAACTATGACTGAACCGACCATGGAGCGTATCAACCAATGCCTAGCCCAAGCCAACTTTTCAGCGGTGGCAAAAATTAAGTCTTACTTCCAGATATGGGAAGTGATAGATGCCATTCTTAAAGATAGCAACTTTAGTGAAGAAACCAATTTTGAACGAATCCGAGTATTACTTAGGGCTGGTATCTTAACCGAGCTCAATGTTCTGGAATACTATAATAGTGATGTCGAAGATATGGACTTGTCTTATGAACACTGTCCATTGGTCAAAATACTGGCGCCATTAGAGCGCGATGGTACCTTATATCTATCCGGCTCGGAAACTATTTACCAACTTGGCCAAGATTTTTATTTGGATTATATAAAAAATATAATTTTACTCGGCGGAAGAGTGGATCATGATGGCTTGCTGTACTGGGTCTTTGACGGCAGAAGTGAGTTTGAAATGTTCAACTATCTTCTGGATAACTTCCATATAAAACCAGAGGCCATTAACTTTGCTGCGGGAGCAATAATACTTAATAATTATTGGAAAAAGCGTAATTCAGAAGAAAAAGGCAGGGCTGCATTTAAAAAGTTAATTGAAAAAGGCATCGATATTAATCTGCCTTTCAATAATGGCAATGACTTTAATTCTTTCTTGGGGCTCGTGTTTTGCCTTGATCCTATTGTGTTTGAGCAGTATTTATTACAAAAACCCAATCAACACATTATCGCTGATTTACCATGGGGTTTTGCGATTGAGAATGAATACTTTCATGATAAGCAATTGCAATTGGTTAAAAAACTGATGGAATTGGGCTATCAGCTTCCGCTGGATGAGGTCATCGAGTTACTGGAAGAACAAGAGCTGGACGATTACGCAAAAGCCCTTGCCCACTAAGCTGACGCTCGCCCCTAAGCCTATTCTGCTAAGGGGCTTATATTTCCCCTCAATACATCTTAGTGATAAAACGCTTTTCATATGCTGATAGGTGGTTAGAGAAGAGATCAAATTGACGACGGGGCGTCATTATGAATGAAGTAAGTATCGAACATATTGAACAAAGTCTAATCTAAACCAAATTTTCAACCTTAACATTGACGAAACTTTATGACGTTATTGGGTTATGTTGTTGAACTCCAGCTTGATTTGACAACGCTTAATCAAAAAAACTAAGGAAATAACCATGGACACTAACCACGACACAGCAGAGCTAGAGCAAATGTTAATCAGGCTCAAACTAGACGACTCCGCGTTGAGTGAGATTAAAAACCAAACCCCTGAACTTTGCAATATTGCGATCCAAGCTCACCCCGAAGCATTGCAGTATGTACAAACCCAAACCCCTGAACTGTGTCTTACAGCAGTAAAGCTCAGTGGATGGGCACTACCCCATGTAAAAGAACAAACCGCAGAGATTTGCCTTGAGGCGGTTAAGCAAACTGGCTACGTATTACGCTTTGTCAAACAACAAACTCCAGAGATTTGTTTGGCTGCCATTCAACACAGTGCTTTAGCGCTCCAACAGGTAAAGGAACAGACACCGGAGCTTTGCTTGGCAGCGGTTAAGCAAAATGGCAATGCGTTACGTTTTGTAAAACAGCAGACCCCTGAGATATGTGCTATTGCGGTTACTCAGAACGGCTATGCAATAGAGCATGTTAAAGAGCAGACCCCTGAGCTGTGTCTTGCTGCGGTAACGCAAGATGGCAATATATTAGAGCATGTAAAACAGCAGACGCCGGAACTTTGCCTTGCAGCGGTAAGGCAAAATGGCAACGCACTACGCTATGTCAAAGAGCAGAGCGCTGAGATTTGCCGCGAAGCGGTAAAACAAAATGGCCGCGTATTATCAATGGTACAAGATCAAACCTCTGAGATCTGTCTTGAGGCGGCAAAGAATTGTGGTTCTGTATTACAGGAAATTGATCAGCAAACGCCTGAAATTTGTCTTGCAGCGGTAACGCAGAACGGTATGGTATTAAATTATGTAAAAGAGCAAACCCCTGAGATTTGTCTTAAAGCGGTAAAACAAAATGGTTACGCACTACGCCATGTAAAACAACAAACGACCGAGATTTGTTTGGCAGCGGTAAAGCAAAATAGCCACGTATTAAAGTATGTAAAAAATCAAACCCCTGAGATTCTTTTAGCTGCGGGTAAGTAGGGTAGAAAGCTCACGGCTCTACAAAAAACAGGGCGTTTAATAGTCTGAGACAGATTGTTTTTAAATGTCTTAAACACTGGTTAAACGCCCTTAAAAATCTATGACTTATCGAGATAAATAAGCAGTGCTCCCAAGCTGCTAGTAACTTGATTTTATCGCTCTTATGGCTGGCTGGACGAGATAACGCGCAATAAAAAACTTAGGGATATTGTGCTCAGTACCGAACAGGACTATGAACTACTATGGTGATTGACGGTTATTTTAAACTCGATGCCGCGAGTTATTTACAGTGCCCGGTAAAGGCCCATTTGGGGCATAAGGTGATTGGCGTTGAACCCGATTTGGCGTTTGATCTAACCCTAACTCCACCTCGGGTGTTTATCCGTAATGAGCTGGTGGACCTGTTAGGTGTAGTGGTTTAATGATCCCGGACACCAAATTAGGTGGTAAAGTCTCCACCATACATGAGGTGTTCAATGACAAAACGACAACGACGTACATTTTCTTCTGAATTCAAAGTAGAAGCTGCAAGCTTGGTTCTTGATCAAGGTTACTCAATATCTGAGGCGGCACGCTCTCTAGACATCGGTGATACAGCCTTACGACGCTGGGTCGAGCAACTAAAGATTGAGCGTGGCGGAGAAACGCCAACGGTTAAAGCTTTGACGCCAGAACAGCAGAAGATCCAAGAGTTAGAAGCTAGGATTAATCGCTTAGAAAGAGAAAAATCCATACTAAAAAAAGCTACAGCTCTCTTAATGTCGGACGAACTAGAACGTTCTCGCTAATTGACCAGTTGAGGGAGCACGAAACGGTCAAAGTTCTTTGTGAGCTGTTCGATGTTGCGTCTTCCTGCTACTACGAGTTTAAACAACGAAAGCCGGATGTTAATCGCATTCGGTTAGCCAGCAGAATGAAGCAGCTCTTTAACATGAGTCGCGGCGCTGCTGGTAGCAGAACTCTTGCTTCTATGCTGAAGTCTGAAGGCTTTGATGTCGGACGTTTCAAAGTACGTAAGCTTATGCAAGAAGCAGAGCTGATAAGCAAACAACCGGGCTCGCATCGCTATAAGCAGGCTAAGCTAGAGCGACCAGATATCCCCAATAGGTTGAAGCGTGAGTTCTCTGTTACCACTCCAAATGAAGTTTGGTGTGGCGATATTACTTACATCTGGTGCGGTTCAAAGTGGAGTTATCTGGCTGTTGTACTCGACCTATTTAGCCGTCGTGTAGTGGGTTGGGCACTATCAGACAAACCTAATGCAGAGTTGACTTGCAAAGCCTTGGACATGGCTTGGGAACAACGAGGACGACCTAACAACGTGATGTTCCACTCAGACCAAGGAAGCCAATACAGTAGCCTAAAATACCGTCAAAGGCTTTGGCGATATCGCATAACTCAGAGCATGAGTCGTCGAGGTAATTGCTGGGATAATGCTCCTATGGAAAGGCTATTTAGAAGCCTAAAAACCGAATGGATACCAGCGACAGGATATTTAACCCAAACTCAGGCAAAGAGGGATATCAGCTATTACTTAATGAATTACTACAATAGGCACCGGCCTCATCAAGCAAATGATGGGCTGTCCCCAGTTACTGCCGAAAATCGGCTTAAGTTAGTGTCCGGAATTTGTTGACCACTACAAGGTGAGCTTACGCCTAAGCTGATTCAGGGCGCTTACCTTAACCCAAACAATACTCATGCCTATCAAAACTTTCGCGTGATCACCGCAGACCACTTTAGCCTGCCTAAAGTGGAGGCCGACGATGCCCTGCCCGCAGTATTTTACTACCAGCAAGCTATTTACCTTTCACTAACACTGCTGGACGAAATGACGCGCAATAAAAAACTTAAGGATATTGAATACAGAGTATAAATATGACTGAACCGACCATAGAACACATCAACCAATGCCTAGCCCAAGCCAACTTTGCAGCGGTGGCAAAAATTAATTCTTACTACCAGATATGGGAGGTGATAGATGCCATTCTTGAAGATAGCAACTTTAGTGAAGAAACCAATTTTGAACGAATCCGAGTATTACTTAGAGCTGGTATTTTAACCGATCTAAACATTCTGGAATTTTATAATAGTGATGTCGAAGATATGGACTTGTCTTATGAACATTGCCCACTGGTCAAAATACTGGCGCCACTAGAACGAGATGGAACCTTATATTTATCTGACTCTGAAGCTATTTACGAGCTCAGTTGGGATCTGTATCTGGATTATATAAAAAGTATTGTCTTGCTCGGCGGAAGAGTAGACCATGATGGATTATTGTGTTGGTTGTTTGATGATAGATACGAAGTTGAGATGTTTAATTACTTAATGGACAATTTCAATATAAAAAAAGAGACAGTAAACTATGTTGCAGCACAATTATTATACAAGAAATACTGTAGCGATGAAGAGCCAGATGAGGAAGATAGGGCTTTGTTTAACCGGTTAATTGAAAAAGGTATTGATATTAATCTACCTTTCGATGAAAACTCTCATATGTCTGCATTTCACTCATTTCTCGGTGCTGCTTTATTTTGTTCACCTGATCTTTTTGAGCAATATCTATTACAGAGACCTAGCCAAGAGATTATTAAAAACTTACCTTGGTCATACCCTATTAGCGAAGCTGCTTTCACTGACAAACACTTACATTTAATAAATAAACTTATCGAGCTCGGTTATCATGTCCCTGTAGATGAAATAATTTCGGAACTAGAAGAATACGAATATTTTGATTACGCCAAAGCCCTTGCTCATTAAGCTGACTCTGCCCCTAAGCTTATTCTGTTTAGGGGTTTATACTGTCTATACCTCAACGATAAAGTGCCCGGCGGTAAGAGAAGAAGTCAAATTGATTACAGGGTGGGGTTATGAATTAAGTTATTATCGAAAATATTGACCAAGGTCTAATCTAAGCCAAGTTTGTAAACTTAACATTGATGATACTGGGTTATGTTGTTGAACTCCAGCCTGATTTGACAACGCTTAATCAAAAAAACTAAGGGAATAACCATGGACACTACCCACGACAAAGCAGAGCTAAGCAAAGTTTTAATCAGGCTCAAACAAAACGGCTCCGCGTTGAGTGAGATTAAAAACCAAACCCCTGAACTTTGCAATATCGCGATTCAAGCTCACCCCGAAGCATTGCAGTATGTACAAAACCAAACCCCTGAACTGTGTCTTACAGCAGTAAAGCTCAGTGGATGGGCACTACCCCATGTAAAAGAGCAAACCGCAGAGATTTGCCTTGAGGCGGTTAAGCAAACTGGCCACGTATTACGCTTTGTCAAACAACAAACTCCAGAGATTTGTTTGGCTGCCATTCAACACAGTGGTTTAGCGCTTCAACAGGTAAAGGAACAGACACCGGAGCTTTGTTTGGCAGCGGTCAAGCAAAATGGCAACGCACTACGCTATGTAGAACAGCAGACCTCTGAGATATGTTTTGCTGCGGTTAGGCAGAACGGATACGCACTAGAACATACAAAAGAGCAGACCCCTGAGCTGTGTCTTGCCGCGGTCAAGCAGAATGGCGAGGTACTAGAACATGCAAAACAGCAGACGCCGGAACTTTGTCTTGCAGCGGTAAGGCAAAATGGCAACGCATTACGCTATGTCAAAGAGCAGACCCCCAAGATTTGCCTTGCTGCAGTAAAGCAGAGTGGATGGGCAATAATGCATGTAAAGGAGCAAACCCCTGAGCTTTGTCTAGCAGCGGTTAAACAAAATGGGTTGGCAATAAAGTATGTACCAGAGCAAACCCCTGAGCTTTGTCTGGAAGCAGTAAAGCAAAACGGCTACGTGTTAAGAGAAATAAAAAAACGGACACCTGAGATTTGTTTAGCAGCAGTAAAGCAAAATGGCCATGTATTAAGCTGTGTATCAGAGCAAACTCCCGAGATTTGTTTGGCAGCGGTAAAGCAAAATAGCGACGCGTTAAAGTACGTAAAAAAGCAAACCCCTGAGATTCTTTTAGCTGCGGGTAAGTAGGGTAGAAAGCTCACGGCTCTACAAAAAACAGGGCGTTTAATAGTCTGAGCGTGATTGTTTTTTACATGTCTCGCACACTAAACGCCCTTAAAAAATCTATGACTTATCGAGATAAATAAGCAGTGCTCCCAAGCTGCTAGTAACTTGATTTTATCGCTCTTATGGCTGGCTGGACGAGATAACGCGCAATAAAAAACCTAGGGATATTGTGCTCAGCAGCGAACAGGACTATGAACTACTATGGTGATTGACGGCTATTTTAAACTCGATACCGCGAGTTATTTACAGTGCCCGGTAAAGGCCCATTTGGGGCATAAGGTAATTGGCGTTGAACCCGATTTGGCGTTTGACCTAACCTTAACCCCGCCACGAGTATTTATCCGCAATGAGCTGGTGGACTTGCTGGGTGAGCTTACGCCTAAACTGATCCAAGGCGCTTATCTTAATCCAAACAATACTCATGCTTATCAAAACTTTAGCGTGATCACCGCAGACCACTTTAGCCTGCCTAAAGTGGAGGCCGATGATGCCTTGCCCACGGTATTTTACTACCAGCAAGCTCTTTACCTTTCACTGGCCCTGCTGGACGAGATGACGTGCAATAAAAAACTTAAGGATATTGAATACAGAGTATAGCCATGACTACAAAGACCATTGAAAACGTCAACCACCTCCTTATCCAAGCCAACTTGCCTCCAGTAACAGATAAACGTGTGGATATGTGGAATGCGCTCCCTGCCATTCTGTGGGACAAGAAACTTAGTCAAGACATCAACTGTGAACCAGGGCGCGAGCATACTTTGATTAATTTATAACCCAAAGAATACTTGTGCTCTGTAATCGTAACACTAACCCGCTTTTTTTAGTTTTTGTCTTTGGCTTGGAGCACCGCACTCACATTGTTTGAGCATGTTCATCACAAAGCGTCTAAACAAAGCAATATTTTCCACAGCACCCTCTAAACAGATTCGTGAACTGTCTTCGTTAAAAACAACATCTAAAACATAGTGTTGGCTGTTTTTGATTCGCCAGTGTTGACGGATATAATGACCAAGTAGCTTGTGGTTGGGTGAAAGAGAGTTGATATGATACGAGGTATCTACAGTCCCTTTCCCGTTGATGGTACGATGACGTTCTACGGCAATAATACTGCGTATTGTTGGCCACTTTTCCGCGAGTTCCTGAGGTAGCTTTGCTTTGAGTTGAAACACAATACGCTCTTCTTTTCTCCCATGCAGAGTCTGCGTTACTTCCGTCACCACTTTTTCTTTCTTCACGTCAAAAATGGCTTGAAATTGAGATACAACGGCATCTCTCAACTTAGGTTGTTTCTTCTTTACTTGGACAACAACATGGGCGTTTTTCGCCGCCATTTTTTTAATATCTTACGCTGACAATGTAATGCATCAACGGTGATAATACTACCTTTAACGTTAATAATATCAAGCATCTGCCGTACAACATTAATTTCGCCATTCTTTGTTTCTGTCGGTTTCTGGCTGAGAACAAGACCACGCTCTGTATCGTAGGCAGTGACCGGTTGTAGTGCCGTTTTGGGGTGAGAGCGATAAGAACCGCGAAGTACTTTTCCATCGAAAGCGATAACGGGTTTACTCTGATTTTCTCTTTGCTCATTAATCCACAATGCGAGAGCTTCGAGTAAAGACTCGGCGATCCCGCCCTGAACTCTTGCTTGGGTATAGTTATTTTAAATAATTTATCTATTAATAATTTAAGGTATTACCTCCTATCTGAAAGTATGTTTACTGACATGGTGCATAGATAGCTAGATACAAAAATTAAGGTTAATTCAGGCAAACAAGTGGGTATAAAAGGAATTTCGATAATGGCCAAGAAAAAATATTTTAATGATTATTATCTAAAGCATAACCCTCTATTAACGCAAAGACTAGGATGGATAGCTATTGGATTATATTGTTTAGCGACTGCTGTATCATCCGTTTGGGTTAACTATTCGTTCTCGACTTTTAATTCAGAGGCACTAATATTTTTTACTGTATTGGTTGCTCAGATTTCATTCATTACATTATGCTATTTAAAACAAGGTGATTTTACTTTTTTTATTATCAATAACTTTAAATCAGTAGCGATTTTGAATGTATTAACGCTATTTTGTTGGTTGTTTATGTTCATGGCTCTTCAGAAAATCGAAGCCTCTGTAGAGTCAGCTATATATCAAGGATGGATACCAATAATTGTAATTGTTGTGGAGTATTTAATACATAAGGAAATACCTAAGAAGAGTCTTATTATATCAGTGTTGTTCTTGGCTTTTTTCTTGGGATTACTTGGTTACACTAGAGTTTATTTTGAAGGTGGTATAAATGACTCTTTGATACAAGGGGTTATATACGCGTCCATAGCAGGAGTAACAGCAGCTTTGTATATGGTGTACTCTGAGTTTCTTTTTTTATAAGAGAGGATTTACTGTTTTAAATATTTTAGCATCGAGGTTTATAATGTTACTCGTTTATATTGTTTTCTCAAGCTATGATTCCATAAGGATTCTATATGAATCAGAAGTTACGATATTGGTAAGCATGGCTATATTATCTCTCACATTTATAGTGGCTCCAATATATTTATTACAGTATTCAATAGTGACGTTGGGGTCGAGTCGAGTTTCAATTATAACACCTTTAGTTCCAAGTTTTTCACTGGGTTTAGAATATTTTTATGTATCTTGGGTCAATTATTTTGTGCCTATTTTAGTAATTCTTGTTTGCATTAGTGTTTTATTTGCAAATTATTACAAGTCGAAAAAACGGTAAGGGAATAAAATGGAAGTTACGAAGAGTAAATGTGAAGTTATTGAAGTAATTAAAAGCATGATCGAGGAGTCTAATATAAACGAAAACCAATTTTATAAAACATTTAGAGAAAAAAAGTTACCATTAGAGAAAATAAAATCGATTTTTCAACAATATTACTTTTACATAAGAACTTTTCCTGAGATTTTATCAGGTTTAGCTCCGCGTGTAGATGACGAACTAATTAGATTGAAGATTAGTCGGACTGTTGTGTCCGAGTTGGGCGATGGGAGAGGTGCCCCACATTTTGCGATGTTTGAAGAGTCTCTAAGTGCTATAGGAGTTACTTTGGATGATTACAAATCTGTAGATTATACGACTGAAACTCGACAATTAATTGATGATCTAAATAGATTGTTTTTGGAAGAAAATCCTAATAAAGCAATAGGTGCTCACTATGTCATCGAAGAATTTGGACTTCCGATGATCATAAATTTATATGAAGGATTTAGACTCTATGATGGTTGGAAACATGAAGATTTCAATTATTTTTATCTACATATATTAATTGAATCTAATCATGTTGACTGGATCCAAGATGCATTGGTTGAAGCTAGTAAAGGTGGAGATGGGGCTAGAGAAGAATTAATATCTGGGGCCAGTGAAGTTTTGCAATCACTAACAAACTTCTGGAATGGACTTCATCGATTAACGAAATGATCTCAATTTAAAGCAGCAGTTTTAATTATTCTGCTGCTAATTTTTAATATTTTTAAAAATTAGATAGGAGATGGTTTGAATAATATTTATGGATATATGTCTAAGTTATCAAAAATGAAGTCATCAATTAATCTCTCTCAAGGGCTACCTATAAATATATATGATAGAGATTGGAGTGAATTTATGTCATCTGGAGAGGGATGTAATTGGCAATACATGCCTGTACAAGGCGCTATATTGCTTAATAGTAGAATAAAATCTATGTATGGGGATAATTATCACTCAATTATAACTTCTGGTTGTACAGAGTCACTTTTATGTAGTATGTATTGCTTAAAGACCCTGGGATATGAATCAATTGTCGTACCAGAACCATTCTATTCCTACTATCCAATGATGTGTAAAATGGCAGGGATTAGATTTATTTCTAGTAGACTTTTAATAAATGATTATCAATTTGAAATAAATATAAATGATGTTAGAAAAAAAATAAATAATAAAACAGCAATATTGATCAATACGCCACATAATCCTACAGGAATGGTTATTTCTAGCAAGGTGTGGCAGGAGATAATAAGTATATGCACAGAAAATAATTCATTTTTATTGGTTGATGATGTATATAGAGAGTTCAACTATACTTCCAGTAAAATACCATATAATGAGCTATCTGGGATAATTGAACAAGTTTTAATTTCAGGCTCACTTTCTAAGTCCTTAGCAGCTTCCGGTTTAAGGGTAGGTTGGTTAGTTGGTTCAAAAAAAAATATAAGAATTTCCAACTCCTACCACATGCATATGTCAAATTGTACTGCAGATATAATTCAGCGTGCGGCTGCTAGTATGATAGATAGGTATGGTGGTGAGGGTGCAAATAGATTCAGAAAATACTATAAAGAAAATCGTAATATCCTTTACTCAACACTTATTAATAAAGGTATGAAGGCCTATTATCCAAGAGGTGGTCACTTTGTAACTGTTGACTGTAATGATTTGACAACTTCTAAATCCGCAAAAGAAATATGTATATCTATAACAAATCAATGCGGAGTGACACCGCTTCCCCTGGATGAATTTCATACAAGTAAAAGTAAATTTATTCGATTCTCTTTTTCCGTTAGGCGCCCAGATTTACTTACAGCATGTGATAGGTTAAGTAGCTTAAATATAGGTTAAATCGATGAAAGATAAATATATAATTTTGGGCGGTGGCCCTTCTGCCGCTCTGATAACGAAAAGGTTAATTTCTGAGGGGAAAAAAGTTTTAATTATTTCCGACAAGTTAGGTGGTTCCATGTCTTGTATGGGATATAAACAACTGCAGTCATACAAGAACGAGCTTGATATTAAACATCATGAAAAAGCTATAAACGATTATATTTTCGACAATTCTTTAACCCCAAATGCTGCTAATTATATAGACTATATAACAGATTGTATTAAAAGTTATCCGATTGAAGTGGTTCTAGGATTTGTTTCATTTATAGAGGAAAGGAAAGATATTTATTCCTGCCACGTAATAATCAATGGAGATATAGTAGAATTTGAAACTAAAAATTTGATAATTGCTACAGGAATAAAACCTAGGAATATCCCAAGTGTGATAGATTCTTATAATACAATAAATTGTTTTTCAGCATATCAATTTTTTGAATCTGATAAATGTCTAGAAAAAATTGGTTACGAAGTTTTTATAATTGGTAGCGGAAATTCAGCCTTCCAAATTGCTACTTCAGCCTATGAAAGGGGGTTTAAATCAACCGTATTAGCTCGTGAATATCTAGGAGTTTATCCACAAGAAAATCAGGATCGGTTTGCACTCAGAGCACCATCTCAAAAGGCCATTGAATATATATGGAAATCTCAGAGTTCTTCTGAGTTGGTAGAGTCACGCTTTTTAATATATAGCAATCTCTCTCGCTCTAAAGATTGCATTTCAGCCCTGGTTGAAAGCAAAAAAAATAACAATCATATTGCAAGACGTTGTTACGATAATCTATCAGTTGAAGAGGATTACGGTAATAAAGTGATTTCTATAAGTATCAAAGATTCTATAGTTATTTCAGCGATTGGTACAATTGGTAATTTGCCAGATAATAATATCAAGGGACTGTATTTAAACGATAAAGGTTTTGTTAGTAAAATTAAATCTAAGTCTGTAAATAAAAATATTTCCGTTATAGGCACTTTAGCTGGAGCTAGATCTATTAATACGATGGAGTGTTATAACTAAGGGGAAAGTTAAAATGTTGATTAATGAGTTAAAGGATGGTTTTGGTTGTAGACTGAGTGAACTCGACCTTTCAAAAGGAAAAGTTGATGATGATTTAATATTAAAGATTAAGAATATCCTTTTTAAATATAAAGTTATAATTATAGAAGACCAATTTTTTTCCGATGAAGAATATTTATCTTTTATGTCAAAATTGGGGAAGCCGATTACTCATATTCTATCTGAATTCGCTCTAGAGCATATGCCAGAAATAATAAAAATATCGAACTATGTTGATTCCGATGCTAGGGAGCACGGTGTCCTTTATGGTGGTGCTTACTGGCACAGTGACATGGCTTATCGTAAAGAGGTTGGTGTTGCGACTTCGTTATATGCAATAAATGCTCCTAAAAATGGGCCGAAAACAATGTTTCTGGACTTAGAATCAGGGCTTAAATCTATCGTTAATAATACTAATTTTCATAGGGAGTTATCAGAGATTTATGGCCTTGATTTACAGTCAACTAAAGTGCTTCACAAATTTGGTAACAGAAGAAAAATTACAGATAAGGAGGAATGTGAGCAAAAATTATCAAGCGAAAAATGTAAAGATCATGAACATTGCCTGCATGACCTTGTAGTAAGACATCCAATTACTGGCACAGCCTCACTATTTGCTACTAGTGGAAGCTCATTTAAAATTCAAGGAAAAAGCGAACTAGAATCTATTTTTATTTTGAATTTATTGGAAGATTTTATTTTTGAAAATTCGAAATATTATGAACACTCTTACACTAAGGGTGAGATAATTATTTGGGATAATATTTCTACTATTCATTGCGGTAAAGGCATTTCACCTTGTGAATCAAAAGAGGGTAGCAGAATTTTACACAGGATTAATATTCATTATGGAGAGTAGTATGATAAAAAATCTAGTTTTAATTTCTCAGACTTACATTGGTTTAGGTTCTGATATTATTTTAGGAATGCTATCCAGCAGAGTTAAAATTACTTTATTTATAAGCGAAAGTGAGGATGTTGATGATAGAATTATTCCTTACCTAGATAAAATCTACAAAGTTTCGAGCTCACTGGATAGTAGCCTACGTCCCGTATTGTCCCATGAAAATATAATAGAAATTTTGCTTGATGAGATCTCTGATATCAACCCTTCTAATAGTTTTTCTATATTTTGCCAGCAAGAAGATAATGTATTGACTGCTGCGTATGTTAGAGAGGCTCTAAATATCAAAGGAGATTTGCCAAGCGACATGTTGAAGTTCAGAGATAAGTTACTAATGAAGGAAATAGTTGGAAAATTAATGAGCAATAGCATTCCTAAACATACGTGTTTAGATGTTGGTCGAGCGAAAAGTAGTGAAAAAGAATATTATGAAAATTTGACTAAAACGTTAGGAGAGATCTTGGTTATAAAACCTACAAGTGGGGCAGGTAGTGTAAATGTTAAAATTGTAAATAATTTATATGATTTTCAAGATTTTATCGAAATGATAGAGGATAATAAATATAATTTTTCCTATGAGGTTGATGAGTTTATAGAAGGTAAAATGTATCAGTGTGATTCAATAGTTGTGGACGGCAAAGTTTATTTTTCGGGTATCTTGGAATTAGGGTGCTCTAACTTTGACTTTGTCTTAGGAAAGCCTTTATCAGTTTTCCCTGTCCTCGATAAGAAATTACATGAGATATTATCAATTTTCAATCAGAGTGTAATAGATGCTCTTGGTTTTCGTAACGGCTCCACTCACTTAGAAGTGTTTGTTTCAAACGACAATGGAAAAATTACGTTTCTAGAGATAGCAGCTCGTGTGCCCGGTGGAATTGGGGTCCCTTATCACAAAAAAAATAGTAATGTTAATATGGTTGATGCAACCCTATTGTTGAGCTGCGGGTTAGATATTAAGCAGTACATTAAACCTAAATGTAGCAACAATGTTGTTTCAGCCTTACTGCCTGTTCAGAATGGTAAAGTGCTCGAATTACTGGAGCCCAGATTGCAAAGTCAATACGAACTACAATGGCATATCTCAGTTGGTGACATTGTAGAATCAAACTCTCTTGTTGACACTGCAGGTGTTTTAACCTTTTTTAATGATGATTTGGTCCAATTAAGAGCTGACTTTGAAAGCTTGCAAGCCTATTGCCCTGTTCGCGCTGTCGAAATTTAAATTGGTAGTAGTTTTATGCATTATTGTTTATGCTTTATGGGGTTTTGTTTCCAAATTCAAATTTTGGACAAGAGCCCTTACATGTCTAACTATTAGGCGAGCGTTATTGTTTCAGGCTTGCTTAATCCTTCCAGTTTGTTTAATGCTCTTTTATCACGTAGAGTCTGGCGAAAGCGGCATATGGCCGTGGATACAAGTGAAAAAGCAACCCCTCGAGATCTGCCTTGCAGCAGTCAAGAACGATGAGCCACATATGGCGTCGTTGACCTTCAAACTGATTTGATCATTAACAACGCCACTTCCATGATAAACAACTGCAATTGGTTAAAAAACTGATTGGGTTGGGCTACCAGCTTCCTCTGGATGAGATCATGGAGTTACTGGAAGATGAAGAGCTGGACGATTACGCCAAAGCCCTTGCTCATTAAGCTGACTCTGCCTCCTAAGCTTGCCCTGATGACGGCCTGTCGCCAACACATCTCAGTGATAAACGCCCTTCGGGTCTTATAGGACGAGTTTGTGCGAGTGCGTTTGCTAAAATGGAAAAGTGGGCGGGTAGGCTTGGAGCGGGTGGTACGGTTTTAATGACCCAGTGATTGGTTGTGGTGCAGGCGAGATGATGGTTTGTATCAGTAGAAGCGCCGTCACCTTCAAATAAGGCTATTCAGCCGGGCACTTTTACGATGTAATGAGCGCCAATCGATGATTTAGGAATACAACAGATGAAAATTTGGGTTGATGCAGATGCGTGTCCAGTGGTGATCAGAGACATTCTTTTTAGGGCTTCTGAGCGAACTGGTGTGGAAGTCACCTTGGTGGCGAACCAGTTTATCCGCACCCCTGCTTCTCCAAAAGTGACCATGCTTCAGGTTCAGGCTGGTTTTGATGTGGCAGACAATGAGATTGTCCAACGTTGTGAGGCGGGCGATTTAGTCATCACCAGTGATATCCCACTGGCCGATGAGATCATTACCAAAGGCGGCCATGCGTTGAGTTCTCGGGGTGAACAGTTTACGAAAGAGAACATAAAATCTCGTCTTAATATTCGTGATTTTATGGAAACCATGCGCAGTAGCGGTGTACAAACAGGGGGGCCAGCGCCCTTGAACCAAGCCGATCGACAGCAATTTGCTAACCACTTGGACAAATGGCTAGTACAGTGGCAAAGGGCACAAAAGTAGGAGTAGGGCATGTCCTTGGTTAACCAGCTATCACTGTTTATTGATGTTGTGCAGCAAGGGTCTTTCACCAAAGCGGCCACCTTGCACAACATGGATAATTCGTCATTATCGAAACAGATCAAAAAACTGGAATCTGAGCTCGGTGTCCAGCTTCTCAATCGCTCTACTCGTTCCTTTTCCTTAACACCTGCAGGTGAAGAGATTTTGGAACAAGCCCACAGTCTGGTGGACACACTCGGGCATGTTCATTCGATTGCCGATTCTTATCAGGCAAGACCAAAAGGGCGAATACGCATCACAGCGCCCTTACATATTGGTCAACATTACCTTCAGCCTGTGATTACGCAATTTATGCGCAGCTACCCTGAGGTTGAAATTAACCTGCAAATGGATGATAAGCGTTCCGACATCATTTCTGATCATTTTGATGTTGCGTTTCGCCTTGGTCGGCTGGAAGATTCGAGTTTGATTGCGAGGAAAATCGCCGATATCAGGCCGGTAATTTTGGCGTCTGAACGCTTTATTACGCAGTATGGTGATCCTCAAACCCCCGAGGAGTTAATGCGCTTACCTTCGGTGGTCTACAGCAATGGGCCACTCACCGTGGATACGGCTCGTATTAGTGAAACACCAGAGGGCAGTCGCTTCATTAATCACAAAATGACGGGGAAATATAAGGTCAATGATGTGCTGACCTTATTGGCGGCAGTCCAAGATGGATTGGGCTATGCCATGATTTCATCCTCCAATCTCTATTGTCCCGTTGCCGACATCAACCTCAAGCCACTGCTCACTCATTACGGCTTATGTAATCGTGGGCTCGCACTCTACGCCTTGTACCCACATCGCAAGCAAACCGCTTTAGTGAGAGAGTTTATCTCGGCAGTGAAGGCCCATATCGGAACGCCGCCCATTTGGGAAAAGCACGTCCCCAATTTTTCTCAGCTATACCCAGCCCGCTAAATGATGGGTATTGCGTTGTCGCGGGCATGTTTTTGCGTCATTGGTGTGCCTAGAGGGACAGTGGCGCTCAGTTCGCTGTGTCCTGCCAATCAGTTTAGATAGGCATAAAAAAATCGGAAACCGACACTGGGTTTCCGATTGTGTTTGTATACTGGCAGTTGTGTTCTGCTCTCAATTCACTTTGCGTTATGATGCGAACGAGTGATTAGGCGTAGCTTAACTTATGGTGTTGCAACTCGGTACGCATGCCCATCAACAAGCTGACACACATGGTGAGTAGAATCACGGTAAATGGTAAGCCAGTTGAGATGGTTCCGGCCTGTAATGCCTGAATCGCCTCTGTACCACCAACCCAAAGCAGCATGGCGGCGATAGCCCCTTCAACTGAGGCCCAGAAGATGCGTTGTGGGATAGGAGCATCGACTTTACCGCCTGCTGTAATGCTGTCGACAACCAAAGAGGCGGAATCAGAAGAGGTGATAAAGAACACCATGATCAGCACAATAGAAATCACAGACAGTACTGTTCCCATTGGCATAGCATCAAAGGCATAAAACAGAGAGAGCGTAATGTCGGTCAAACCATTCTGACCTAGCTCACCAACTTGATTGACCACTTGTTCAATGGCCAGGCCACCAAAAGCAGACATCCAAACCACTGTGATAGCGGTAGGGATCAAGATCACCGCTGAAAGGAATTCGCGTACTGTACGACCTTTGGAAATACGAGCGATAAACATACCAACACATGGTGACCAAGATACCCACCAAGCCCAGTAGAATACGGTCCAACCGTGCATCCAAGCTTCGTCTTCGCGTCCATAAGGGTTACTCAGTGGAAGCATGTTTTCTACATAGCCGGTTAGCGTTGTGGGAATCGTACCCAATGCCGTCGCTAGTCCAGCAATGATCACAAACATCAGTAGGGCGAAAGCCACAAGCAGGTTGATGTTGCTGAGGACTTTCACGCCACCATCAATGCCGCGGACAACCGACATCACCGCCAGACTGGTAACAAAGGCAATCACACCGAGTTGTAACCCTAGGCCACTATCGATACCAAAGACATGGCTGATACCACTGGCAGCTTGTTGAGCGCCTAGGCCCAATGAGGTAGCAAGACCAAATAGTGTCGCCAGGACAGCAAGGGTATCGATGATATGACCAAACCAGCCCCATGTGCGGTCACCCAAAATTGGATAAAACACGGAGCGAATGGAAAGTGGTAAGCCTTTATTGAATGCAAAGAATGCCATCGCAAGTGCGACTACGGCGTAAATCGCCCATGGGTGAAGGCCCCAGTGGAACATTGTGGCGCCAAGGGCGACTTTAGCTGCTTCTTCAGTGAATGGCTCGACACCAAGTGGTGTTTCAAACCAGCCAGTGAAGTAAGCAACGGGTTCGGCAACGCCCCAGAACATCAGACCGATGCCCATCCCGGCGGCAAACAGCATTGCAATCCATGACAGGTTGGAGTGCTCAGGCTTAGCGTCGACACCGCCGATACGAATTTTACCAAATGGAGATAAAACCAGACCAATACAAAAAATCAGAAACACATTGCCTGACCACATAAACAGCGTATCAAATGACTCAATGATTTGCAGTTTTACGCCATCAAGAGTGGATTTTGCAACGTTAGGGTCGGCGATAAGAAGGGCGATAAGAAAGACAATGATCAGGCCAGCACTGGCACCAAAAACGGGATTGTGAACGTCAAAACCCCATTTCTGAACGTTGTCTTGGCCGACGGTATAATCGGTATTTTCAATACTATACCTATCCTTATTACTACTCATTAATCCTCGCTAATTATTTAGAGTTCGAAGTAAATTGTGCGGTGCAGGGTAGCAGAAGGTCAACCAAAACGAAAGTCAGTCAGGCTTTTTAACAATATTTGTATAAATAATGTAAGAAAGATTAGGTAGAGGTCTAATGAAATGTGTCAGTTCTGTAACCTGTGGCGTTGATGACTTTGGTTGGCGACCTGTCACTTTCGCTTCCTTGCTGTGTGAGTCATGGTTGAACGCCACAACGATGTAAATGGTTCCTTTCAGTAAGTCAGGCTATGGGCTAAATCGCGGCTCAATGGCCGCGTTGTGAAAGAGAATGAAACTGTGCTGAAAGGTGGTGGCTTTTGAGGGTACAAATCAGCACGCCTTGCTGAGCGTTGTTGGATGTACCAGCTAATTCTCCTTTCTCATCCCAAACACTGTTTTGGCCGCAAGTCTCCCATCCACCGGTTTTTGATATGTGATTGCAGAGGAGCACGGGTAATCGATGGTGACCAGCAATACCAGACAAAATCTGCCCATCAGCAGTAAAGCCAGAGGGGGAGATCAAAGCACTAACCAGGTACAGATCGGCTTGATTGTCGCTTGCGTCTTGTGCGTGCTGAGGTTGAGCAAAATCAGCACACACTGCAAGGGCAATACGTTTATTGTTCAAGGTGAATAGGTAATGGGCATTGCCTGAAGTGCAATACGTGTCTTCACCGTCATGTAAGTACTGTTTGGAATAGAATTCAACCTTGCCATCTGGGAAGCAAATTACGGCGGCAATCGTCGGTTTTGAGCTGGGATTTGACAGTGGACAGCCTGCGATGACGGTAATCTTGTGTTCGCTGGCCGCGGCTGAAAGTGATTTAATCGCCGGAGTTGATGAGTCAAAAGCAAGCTCGTCGAGTAGGTCCAGTTCGTACCCTGTTAAAGAAAGTTCAGGAAATACAACGAGATTGGCGCCAAGTTGGGAGGATTGCGCCACGTGCATAAGGTGAGTGCGCAAATTGGTTTCAATGGCTCCTCGCTCGACTGGAGCCTGAGCCAAGGCAATGATCAGTGTTTGTTCCATATTCAGTAATCCCTTTCCTTTATTGGTTTCTCATTTGATGGTTTTACAGGGGTTTTTCACAGCGGAAGAAAATAAAATTTGGCTTGGTCATCAAGAAGCGCGATGGTGGAAGGACGCTCAAGCAAGGCGTTGTAGATATTGTTTCTTATCACAGCATCATACTGTTTGGCGTGTTTGGTGTACATTTCAGACATGGTATCGGCCTTTTGTGTGGGCAGTAAGGTTGGTATCAAGGGGCTAGGGTTAGCGCGACCATCTGGCGTAAACATCATTCGAGCTTTCATTGGTCGCACAAGGATTCGATCGCGGCGAGAATCGAGTCAAATTGAATTTTAACAATACACACCTGAGCTTTACTGAATTCATGCGCTTGAATGAGGTGGGTGACGTCTGCCAAGTTGTATCTTGTAGGCTTGAGGTTGAGTTCAACCTTGTTACCGTGCGCTGTCAGTTCAAAGCACCTCCCTTCAGAATCGATAATCACGTCGTCACTGTCGAGTATCAATGACTCTGATTCTCGAATAAGCCTGTCACGTGAAGCGAGGTAAACCAGTTCGTTATCTCCTGCGAGCTTAAGGAGTGCTGGCCATTGCACTTCATTGTTCTCTTTGTTGACTGTGGTATCTATCAAAGCGATTCCTTAGGTTTTAGGTGAAGAAAACGTGAGCAAGCAGTTATTATATAAGCATTTTCCTTTTTTAATGTGCGATATCAACCATTTGATTTTTGCTGACTTTGACACTGGGGCGTTGAGCATTGGTCGAGGAAAAATTGCTGCTCAATAGTCGATGTTTTATCGTTAAGATTATGATTTATATGGTTTATTTTTTATATTGAAAAATCAGTGGCTGCTAATATGGTCATCTGTTGCTGTTGTGAATTTCGTGTTCTTTAGATTAAGGATTTCTATTGGTTATTTTTATCTTGCTGATTAATAAGGATTTTTAATAATTAATATCAATAAATGAATAAAGCGGCTGTTTCCTACAGGAATCATAGTGTTATGCGGATTGAATGAAAGTTTGTTAGTGAGATACATTCTCATTGGGATTATTCCCAACCATAAAATATGGAGAATTAAAATTGAAAACTAACAACGTCATTGGCTTAGTGACCCTTCTTGCTGCAACCTGCGTTTCAGCGAATGCTACCCTTACCTTTCCTGACACCCCATCATCGGTTCCAGAGGCACCGATTGTTTTTCCCAAATCTCAGCATCCGATCGCGCTTATAGGTGGTTACACCATTGAAGATGGCATTCTGAAATCGAGAACTTACGACTGTGGTATTAACATCAGTGACTTAAACCTTACCGCTAAACTAATATGGGATGGCGTGACACCTAAACTGGCGATTATGGGCGACGATTTAATCATGTGCCGCTCAGGAGCAAACAGTCCGTTTGAGCTTGACCTTAATCCCTTCTTTGACAACATTCCTGATCATGTCCTTTCTCGTTTAGAAGTGGCCAATACCGTTGACTTAAATCGCTAATGTATCGGCTAAGTAAAGACTGAAGTTCTTACATCGTTAGGGCGTGAATCGTGAGGTTACGCCCTTTTTTCAATACTCTACAGAATATAAAATTGTGAAAAAAATACTGTTGTCTATGTTAGCACTCGGGCTGAGTTTACCCGCTAGTGCGACTTCCCCTGTGTACAATCAATACCAACATCACAAAGTGATGAGAGAGAAGGTCAGCCAGTGGGTAGATTGGCAAGCTCAGGAGCACGCATTAAGTGCGGTTGACGCGTTCAATGTGGTGAAAAAGAAGCACGGCATTATCTACATGCCAGAACTGTTTTTTACACGACTGATCCAATCTGCTAACCAAAACTTCAATGATGAAGGGCTTTCTGCATTGGAGGTCGCGATCATTAATGAATCGGCTACGCTATTCGTGATGTCACAAGCACACGATCTGCCGCATCATGAGCTGTTTCCAGCAGAGTATACGAAGCAGGTTTTCCTCGATAACTTGTCACGCGAGTTGGAGCTTGTTTCACCTGCTACGGAAGATGAAGCACAGTATCTGCAACGTTATTATCAAAATGATCTGCTCGGTTTATCCATCTACTCGATAGCGTTGAACATCAGCTTAGAAAAGTATGGTGAATCCCAACTGATACAAAAGCTAGCGCAACAAACTGGTGGACGTTATGCAGATTCAATACGTCAATTCTTGATTTCGGGCTTCTCGGGAGGAGGTGTATTTAAAGATCGCTTAGAAGCGATGTTATTGGCTGAACTTAAGCAATCGGCAACTCAATGGAAACCTGACTATGACGATTTTGCCCAGTATCAAAATGGCTCTCACCCTTACGCTCGAGTCGGAGCCATGCTGCAAACGACGCTTTTGACCCATTGGCCTTCGTTACGCGGATCAAATCGGGAAAACCTGCAGCAATGGTACCAACATATAGAGGGTCTGCCAGATCAAAAATACGCTTACTCAATGGTCGGAGAAGCTTTGGTTAATGAGGTTCGTCAAGGTAAACAGCAACCCCATCATAGTCGTTGGAGCTTTCCTTCGTTCGCCGCGATCACCATAGTGACGTTAATTGCTCCAGAGGTGGTCGGTGAGTTAGCCTTGGGCGAATTAGCGCAAGGGTTACTGTTTTCAAGGACGATGTTTAACGGGGCAAGAGTGGCGGATGCTGCTTATACCAGTGAGGTCGTTGAGCTTGCAACCGAAGAGACGGTGGCATTGGGTCAACAGATGACACAAAGTACCGCTTTGCAGGTCAGTCAGGTCGCTGATGCTTCGCTTATCGGTCAGCAAGTGGAGCCTGGGTTACATTACTATCTAGGAGAGGGGGCGGTAGAAGGTGCTGATTTTGTCGCGAATATACAAGGAACTTGGCAACGGGTACGACGTTTCCCTTCAAGTAACGAGTATGCTTTGTTTGAAGGCGTAGGTTCTTTCGGTGTGCACAAAGTGACTCGAGCGGGAGCCGCTGGGTGGTTGCTGAATCAAACGGCTACCAGCCTAAACAATTGGGTGTCATCGGGTCATTATCGACACGTGCTGCTACTTGGTAAAGGCGAACCGGCGTCACTGTTTCGACATTTCGGAGAAAACGTCAAGAGCCGCTATGGTATCCCACAAGGTAATTTGTACAGTGACGGCGACGTAAGCTCTCGCCATCTCAATACCTTGTTCCCCAATGTACAATCTAATCAACTCTCTTCTTTGACATTCAATCATCGCTTGGATGTGGTTGCTCATGGCAATCCTTATGGACCTGTGTGTATGAATCAAACTGGGATTGAAACATCACTGACTCCTTCTGGGCTGGCAAGAAAACTGTTTGATTTGGGGCTTCGACAGGTTGGGGTTCTCAAAGTGCAGTCTTGTAATGTTGGCGGAGGGTTTTATCTGTCGAAATTGGAAACAGAGCTGAGGAAAATCGGTATTGACGTGGGCTTTCTGGCCGCGCCCAAAGGCTACTTAGTGCAGCTTCCTCGTTTACCAAGAGCCGTATTTGATCCGTTTCCCAATTTCAGTGCAGACCGCTATGAAGTGATATCGACAGGGTTGCATCAAGGATTTCCAGGCACTCGATATCATTAATTATTGAGTGATACCTGAAAAGTAAAAAGCGCCCCACCCAAGTGGTGGAGCGCTTTTTTTGTTGATTGTGCGAGAGTATTATACGCGCTCAGAGGTGACAAACTTTTTGAAGAAATCCGATAGATCAATGGTCGCAAGATCTTTGAACTCACCGGCATCGTAAAATCGACCTTTACAAGTCGGGCAGCTTTCAAACCAAATATGTGGTTGCTTAGGGTCGACGAGTCTTAGCATCTGGTTGTTTGGGCAAATTGGGCAGTCAATACGATCGATGGCGTTGTACGCTTTGCCGATTTCCTCATCGCCGACATCGATGACATCAGCAAGTGGCTTCATCGCCTCGATTTCATGGGCATCTAACCACAGCCCTTTACAGTCAAGACATCTCTCCACATCACCAAGTGGGGTTTGGAGTTGCTCGAAGTTAGAGTCGCATTTTGGGCATTTCATCTTGTTACCTTTTTATCCAATCTGAGTATTGTTGGGTTACTTCTTGTTGTCTTGTTTGCCCGTTAAGTCGCCCTGTGTGATGGAAATACACTATCGACATACATCGCGGGAGTACAAGTGCTTGTTGTATAATTCCTAACTATATCAGACAGTAAGTAATCAAACGAGTGGCTGTGCATCAAAATGAGTAATTCAACAATTAAGGGTGCCGAGCCTTTGAGGTCATCTTCCACAGGCACTACTCAAGCTGAGCGAGCGCTTGGTAAGGGTCAACGCCCACTTTCTCATAGGTACCTTCATCAATTTGAATGGTGTGAAACTCCGCTTCACCTTGAGTGTTGATGAAGTTGACTTCAAGCCATACGTGACCATAGTCGTCGATTAACCAGACTCGCCACAGCAAGTTAGAATCGATAACACCTTGGTATATTTTATAGGTTTCGTATAGGCGATGATTGACGTCCCGAGAAGCACTCTCTAAATCACTCGGTAGCTGAGTGACGCGAACCAGATAATCCAATTCAATCATGTGGACGACCTTTCTCTATGTTGTTAGGGCTGGCTTGAGTCGAGGTAGCAAGCTCACTAGCAATGTGGCTTATACAGCGTACCGCCGATTGGCTGACAGCAGAAAGCTGATAAAAGCCGTGTATGACACCTAAATAACGTTGGCACTGCGCTTCTACGTCATGCTTGAGAAGCTGACGATAAAGCTGCTCACCCTCGTCCCTCAGTGGATCAAATTCTGCCGTGATAATAGAGGTCGGGGGCAAACCGTGAAAGTCACCACATACCAATGGATTGAGTTCAGGGTTATTATCAACTTGTTGTGGACTTTTATCACCAAGGTACAGAGAAAATCCAGAGAGCAGCATTTTGTCGGTAATGATGTAGTCGGTTGCATTGGCTTTGTAGCTGGCCGACGAGCCATGGGGATCTAGCATCGGATAAATGAGAATCTGTCGTACAGGCAGCCAGCCCAGTCTTTGCTTGAGGCGCATTGTGGTCACTAGCGCAAGATGAGCGCCGGCACTATCGCCTACCAAGGAGATACGTGAAGTATCCCCACCATATTTAGAACCCATTTCTCGGATCGCAACAACGGCGTTATAGGCATCGTCATGAGCGGCAGGGTAGGTGTACTCCGGGGCGAGTCTGTACTGAACGCAGATCACCACATTGTTGGACTCGGCCGCAAGCTGGCGTAATTGCTGATCATGGGTGTCAAATCCGCCACTGATAAAACAACCACCATGGAAGTAAATGGTTATCGGCAAATGAGAAGTATCGCTGGGTCTGAAAACTTTGAGCGTGATCCCGTCAACGACATCGATAAAGGTTTGTGCCATCTCAGGTCCCTTGCCTGCCAATGTGGTCGTTGACCGATATCCGGCTCGTCTTGCTTCAATAGGTTGCTCTGAAGGGCAAGGTTTTCCGGCGTCAATGAAGTCTTCAACCAGCTCTCGGATCCCTGATTCTAAGTGTTCAATCATTATTATTCCTTACAACTAGACGACATGATATTGATGGTGATTTTATACATTTAATATGTGTATATATACAGTTTAATTCCCAAGGAGTGGCGCTAATATCGCTGTGAAGTATGATTTAACGCTATTATAAGCCGTTTTTAAGACTGAAAGATGTGCGTTACCTTTCGCAGCTCAACAAGGACGCCCCTTGGGTTAAGAGGCGGGTTTACCTCAGCTTTCAGGTGGTTTCAAACAGATCTCCCTGAGCGTCCTCCAAGCCTCTTAGATGATGATAGGCGCCACCTTGCGGAGTTTTATGGGAATCAACGCCATGACCGTGTTCCAGCACTGTCACCACGGAGAAACTGGTGATGATAATTTCTCCAAGCTGGTCTAACTTGGAGCGAATGTCCATGACACAGCGGATAGAAGAACCATGCTGGAAGCTGATTTGTTTGCTCAACACATCTTGTTTGAAACTCAGATCTTTCATCGCAAAGCTGATGTTTTGCCCTTGCCAGATGCCCTTCCATCGGTAGTTTCCCTGCCTTAGTACTGGAGAAACGATTTCTATCACGGCATTGTCAATGGTTTGTATCGGCAGTCGATGGGAAGGTAAAACAAATTGTTTGAACGCGGCCCTGCTGATCTGCGATTCGGGCATGGCATCAGAGCCCGAAGCGGTCAGCCCATTAATACCGAGTTTGGTGACTTTAGGATAAGCGCTGAGAGACTTAAACAGATTCGAGCGGCGGGTGATCACCTTGTAGTTTTCATTCACCACTTCAGCAACCTGTGACACCGTTTTAAGGCTGACACGCTCAGATCTGACTTCCGCTTTTAGCTTCTCAATTCTCAGCTTACGTTCCTCTATGCTTAAACGCAGTTCTTCTTTTTGTAAACGCTCAAGCTCTGAGTCTGATTTAGGAAGCAGAGGGATGGCAATTGAAGCGATGCCTACAATGACTGAAAGTATACCTGCATTGGCGCTGGCCACCCGCCAGATATCACGCAGGCCCCCTTCCTGACGGGCTTCACTTTCTATCTGAATGTGTTCATTGATCGTGGCGGCAATTTCAAAAAGTATGGCGATGACCTCGGCTTCGCACTGATGTCGCACCAGGGCATCCATCGAGTGAGAGTCGTCATTAAAGTAATAGTGGAGTTGAAATTTATTGACTAACACCTGTTTATCCATACAGTATTTTTAGGTTTCCCATACACAATACGGACAAATTTTTTTATTTCAAATGCAACTGCGTGACTATGTTCAAAGTTTGCAATAATAGAGCGACGTGTGCTGGAATGGGCTGATGGTTTGCTGGGGTAAGGTGTTGTGGCGAGGACGGTGACCGAAACAAAACCCCATACCAAGAGGTATAGGGCTTAGCTTACAAAGTCATCATGGCACTTATCTCGACTAGGAGACTTTGTCCAAGTTTGAGGCTGAGGCATCTTCCTCTGCTTGATCGGAGAAAATCTCAGCGACTGCACTTCGTTCTAACTCACCTTGCAGATTACCTTCATCATCGACGACAGGCAGTGAATAGTCGCAAGAGATACTGTCCATCAGTACTTCTTCGATAGCGGCATCTGGAGAAATGGAAGGGACTTCCTCGTAAATTTCTTCGTTGAACTCCTCACTGGAGGTATCTTTTGCTGCATCGAGTAAGCTTTCTTTGGTCACAACGCCTTGATAACCCTCTTCGGTAACATGATAGGCGTAATCTTGCTTGATGCCTTTCATTTGTTTGATGGCTTCTTGAATGTTGGTCGCTGAAATACGGTAGGCGGGTGGCTGCATGACGGTTTCAACGGTTAGAGCGCGAGCTCGATTGACGTCTTTGACAAACGCTTCAACGTATTCATCGGCTGGGTGCAGCAGGATTTCATCAGGTGTGCCTTGCTGGACTAGCAGGCCATCTTTCAAAATCGCGATGCGATCGCCGAGACGAAGTGCTTCGTCGAGGTCATGGGTAATAAATACGATGGTTTTATGCAGCTTTTCTTGTAACTCGATCAGTTGATCTTGCATCTCACTGCGGATCAAAGGATCGAGGGCAGAGAACGCCTCGTCCATTAAGAGGATTTCTGCATCAGTGCAGAGGGCTCTTGCTAAGCCAACACGCTGTTGCTGACCGCCGGACAGCTGTGCGGGGTACTGATTCTCGTAACCTTTGAGTCCAACCGTATCTAGCCATTGTTGGGCTTTGTTCTGTCTTTGAGCTTTATCAACACTTTGAACTTCAAGGCCGTAGGCCACGTTTTCTACCACGCTGCGGTGTGGTAATAAGCCAAAGCGCTGAAATACCATCGACATCTTATGGCGACGAAACTCTTCCAGTTGTTTCTGATTGAGTTGCATCACGTCGGTGCCTTCGACCAGAATTTGCCCTTCAGTCGGATCGATGAGGCGATTGAAGTGACGGATCAATGTTGATTTGCCCGAGCCGGAAAGACCCATAATCACGAAGATCTCGCCTTTGTTTATTTTCAGGTTGATATCTTTAAGACCGACGGTGTGGCCTGTCTCTGCCAGCACTTGGTCTTTGCTTTCACCGGCTTTCACACGTGCCATTACAGACTCAGGTTTGCGCCCGAAGACTTTATACAAGCCACTAATTTCAATTAGAGGTTCAGTCATGTTTCATGTCTCCTAGATGAGCTTGAGTACGTTTTGCGTAGGCCTGTGACGCCCGGTCAAACAAAATTGCCAATGCGACAATGGCAAAGCCGTTCAGTAGCCCTAAAGTAAAGTATTGGTTGGTAATGGACTTAAGTACAGGCTGACCAAGGCCTTTGACACCAATCATGGACGCAATCACGACCATCGATAGTGACATCATGATGGTTTGGTTGATCCCTGCCATGATGGTCGGCATCGCAAGCGGTAATTGAACCCCCCATAACCTCTGTTTTGCGCTGGCGCCAAAGGCTGTCGCAGCTTCAAGGACTTCTTTATCAACCAGTCGAATGCCGAGGTTAGTCAAGCGGATAACGGGGGGAATGGCGTAAATAACAACCGCAATCAGCCCAGGAATTTTACCTATACCCAGTAGCATCACGACAGGGATCAGGTAAACGAAGGCGGGCATGGTTTGCATGATGTCCAACATGGGCGTAACAGCGGACTGGATGCGATTCGAGCGTGCCATTGCAATGCCAATCGGAATACCCAACGCGATGGAGAGCATGGTGCAAACGGTGATGATGCTCAGAGTCCGCATGGTGTCTTCCCACATTCCGAAGTAGCCGATCAGGATCAAAGAGACAAAACAGCCTAAAGTGAGTTTCCATGAGCGACTGGCGAGAAAAACGAGACCTGTACAGATAGCAAGTATGATGACCCAAGGTGTTGAAAGAAGAAGCTTCTCAAACCAGATCAAGAAAGACAGGAGTGGGTCAAACAGGGATTCAATGAACTCTCCATATTCACGGGAGAATTCGCGGTAGGCGCCATCAAGGCTTTTGCGGATAGCTCTTAAATCAGAGCGTTCCATTTCAGGAAAGCGGTTAAACCAGTTTTCTGCAGACATCATTTAATTCCTTCTAAAACCAAAGCCAGACAGCGCTGGCTTTGGAGTACTTCATCGGCGTTTAACATCTGTTAAAGCGCGCTTTTTACTTTGTTTGCTACGTCTTTAGAGACCCACTTAGTCCAGATTTGCGGATAACCTTCTAAGAAGTGATACATGGTTTCTTCACCATCGGCTTGATTGTCTTCCATCCACGCGAGCAATTGGTTCATATCCGCGTTGGTAAAACCACGTTTGGTGAAATATTGATAAGCATCTGGCGCTCGGCTAGCAAAGGCTTCAGTGGTAATGGTGTGGACTGGTGATGGTGGGTACATGGTCGCTTTAGGCGCTTCACAGTCAGCATTGGTAGTACAGGCGATAAACTCTTTTTCATCGACACCACTGCCAAAGTCGACTTTGACCATGTCATATTTGCCTAGAACCGCCGTTGGTGCCCAGTAGTAACCAAACCATGGTTCTTCTCGTTCGTAGGCCTTTGCGATGGCGCCTGACAGACCCGCACTTGAGCCCGGATCGACGATCACGAAGCCAGAGTTGTCTAGCTTGAGCGCTTTAAACAAGTTGCCTGCACTGATCTGACAGTTCCAGCCAGCTGGACAGCTGTAGAATGCGGATTTGTCTGGGTCTTCAGGGTGCTCAAACAAATTGGCGTGCTTGATAACACCATCAATGGTCTTTATCTCAGGGTACTTTTTGACCAGATAAGACGGGACCCAAAATCCTTCCTCACCGCCATCCACTAAGGAGCGGCCTGCATAGCGGAGTCGTTTCTCTTCTACACCTTTATCGAGCGCATCTTTAAGACTGTTACTCCATAGCTCAGGCGCGACATCCGGTTGACCTTTCTCGATCATCGAGGTGCCAGTTGGCATGGTGTCACCGGGGATTAGCTCGGCTTCACAGTCATAGCCATGTTCAAGAATAAAACGGTCAATATTGGCAATAAGACTGGCTGAGTTCCAGTTCATGTCGGCAATGGTGACTTTGCCACATTCATTGGCTGAAGCCTGAGAAATAAAGGCGGCGTTGGCAGCCACTAATGCTAGCGCTGCAGTTGTGTATTTCATTTCGAATTCCTTTCTGATGGATACATGCACAGAGTAGTTAAAATTTGTTTAGAGTTCAAATGATTAATTTATTACTTACAGGAAGTGAGAGGTCTGTTTTAGGAGTTGTGTTACAAGTTTTAAATTAAAAAGGAGAGATTGATTCAATCTCTCCTTTAGTGTTCTAAATATAAGAGTACGAATGATTTCCGCGTTAGTCAGTCGACCATACGTTTCTGATGTCTGGCCAGCCCCAGTTGGTGAGTTCAACGTCTTTAAGTACACCGTGGAAGCGCAATGTCTGACGGTGATGAAAAAGTGGCGTTAGCCAGTACTGATTGATCAGAGCAGAGGCGATGGGTTCCAGCGCATCCAAGTATTGATGTAGCGGTGTTTGCGATCTTAGTGTATTGAGTGATTGAGTGAGCCAGCGTTTTGAATCTTCACCGATACAGCGTTGTAGAACCGGATTGTGGTACAGGCTGTTAAATGCGGAGGCGTGTCGATTATCGTCCAGATTGATGTTGGTGATGATCATCGATTCGTTAAGCTGCTGGCTTTGAGCAAGTTCATTGAGTTCTCGATAAGAATAGCTATTAACCTCAACTTTTACGCCCAATTTCGCCAATATCGCTTTGACAGCAAAGGCGCAATTTCTCAGCACCGTATAGTCGTATACAGCAATATTAAGGTGCTGGGGGAGCGCCACGCTCTCTGCTTCTGGACGGATGATAGGCTGCCACATTGGCAGCATGTTTTGCGCGAATTCGCAGCCAAACAGTGCTTGACTTGATTTGAGCTGTTCAAAAACACGAGATGAGCTCAGGTGTGAAGACAGGTAGCGCCGTTGAGCATCGTTAAGAGTGGTGGAGGCAATCTGGTTAAACAGTATAAACATACAGCCATCTTCAATACGAGATTGCTGCGTATCACTACGTGCTGTAACGTCTACTGCATGAGAGAGGTAGTAGTTACATTCACTGCTTTCCTGAGCGCCGGGCTGGTTTGTCTGAATCTGTTTGTTGGCTAATTCACTTTCATCTAACTTCCAGATCGTGACTTGATCGGTTAACGCACGGCAGCCATAGTAGCGTTCGAATGCGTCGAGACAAAGGCGAGTTTGTGAATGTTCACTTACCTGAAAAGGGCCAGAACCAATGACGGCATAACTGTGGGCATTATTGACTTGGCTGGTTGGCTGAATCGCGTATTTTACACCTGAGATGAGGCCACCAAAGCCTTGATCTGGCTCCGAAAGCTGGAATACGACTTTATTCGCTAAGGGTGAACTCACACTCACCAAATGAGAGAGTTCACTCTGGTAATTAGCGAGAGTCGACAGCTTGGCAAACAGGCTAACAATACTGTCTGCATCTATTGCTGCGCCGTTGTGAAATGTGAGTGCTGGCCTGAGGTAAAACGTCCATTGATAGTGAGTTTCATCGTAATGCCAATGATGCGCAAGTTGAGGCTCTAAGTTGCCCTCTGCGTCACTGCTGACCAAGCAGCAATAAATCTGGCGCAGTAGGTATCGCTCACTGGAACGCTGCAATTGATGAGGCACTAAGCGTTCAAAAGGGCGCTTGTAGGTCAGCTGAATATGAAGCAATCCTTCTCTGAGTGACGCACCCGATGTGCTTTGTAGCAAGCGTCCAAATGCGGTTTCATCATCATCGAGAATGTTCAGCGCTTTCTCATATTTCCCTTCCAGAATACGTTTGGCAGCCAGTTGAGATTTCAGCTCATCCAATGGGTGGTTGAGGAGCAAACCAGAACGTTGGTTTCGTCCAACTTTAGGTGACCATTCTAACCACTCTAGTTGTTGCATTTGATTGAGTAAATTACGCGCATGGCGAGGGCTGGTGAATAGCATTTCAGCCACTTTGGGCAGGGCAGTTTTGATCTCCTCTCCAACCCCCAATGGTTCGAGGCGAGCGTAGTAACGTAATAAATTTAAATCTGACACAAGGGCTCCAGGCAGCAAGAAAATAAGCACGACTTAGTGTTTGGTTTTCCTATTTTACAAGTTTTTGCCTAATTATTCTCTTTGTAACGGCATAAATGATAAAAATAGGAAAGGAAAATTATAAATATCTCGGTTTTTCTGTTCCTATTTAAAGGGAATAATAAACGGGTCAATACAAACAAGCTGAGAGAAGAAAGATGGACTACAGCAAGCAGAGAAATCTGGTCTCGTACTACCATAAGAGGTTGGAAAAAACGGATTCTTGGTTGGAACGTTCAGCGATTCTGGCTTTGATACAACTTTGCCACTGGTAAGTGGCTAAAGACAGCAGCACTGGCATGCAAACATGCTCCTAACACCCCCACGAACATGATTGGCAGTGCTGCTCTTTTTATCGCACATTCAGGCCCTAGTTTAGCCAGTGAGGTGTTATTTCTTGGCTAAACCCTTACTGTTTAGGTAGCCCTTGATGTGTGGACGGCTTTCGCCAGCGAGTTTTCCTGTGACTTGCTCAGACCAAGTACTCTGCTTTTGGTTGCTGCTACGACCTGCGTAGTAGGTCTGCATTGCCTCATCGTAGGCGCGAATATCGTCTGAATTAAGAGGCTGATACTCGTTTTCATGCACAATCACGTGTGCAGGTAGACGCGGTTTGATTTCAGGGTTTTGATCTGGATGACCTAAACACAGGCCAAACAAAACCGCACTGTGGGCGGGTAGATTCAATAACTGGTCAACATCCTGAGCACTGCTTCTTAAGCCGCCAATATAAACACCGCCTAATCCGAGCGACTCCGCTGCCACTAGGCAATTTTGCGCCATAATGCCGCAGTCTACTGCGCCGATCAGGGTTAGCTCAGTAAATTCTGGTTTTACCTGTGGGTTAATCTCAAAATGTCTCTGATAGTCGATGCAAAACACAAGGAACTCTGCGGCGCTTTCTACGTAAGGCTGATCGCCAGCTAGATGTGCTAACGCCTTACGCTTTTCTTTATCCGTGACGCGGATGATCGACACCACTTGCAACATGCTGGAAGACGAAGCCGCAAGGCCAGACTGAATAATGGTGTCGAGCTGAGACGAGTCGATAGCCTGATCGGTAAATTTACGGATAGAACGGTGAGAAAGGATAGTGTCTATCGTCGGTGTCATGGCTGAGTCCTTTGTTCTTGGTATAAATGACTTGTGCAACATATCGAGTATGTGCGGAAATGTCGAGTCACAGATCACTGAGTTGCCATGTTTCTGTTTCATAGTGATGGTCTGCTTCTATACTGAAATCGAAAATTCATAGAATAAGAAGGACTTATGAAAGAATTAGTCGTGCATGCTGTTACTGTATTTATGGGTTTTTTCGCCATCATGAACCCGGTTGCTAACATTCCTATTTTTCTTAGCTTGACCAGCGATGATGATCGACAGACGGTTAAATCGATTGCTTTTCGTTCGGTTTTGTTTGCTTTCGTGATTGTTTCTGTGTTCGCCATTTCAGGAAAACTGATTTTTGACTTGTTTGGTATCACCTTATACGCGCTGCGCATCACTGGGGAGTCTTGGTGTTTCTCATTGGTTTTCATATGCTGCAAGGCAATTCCACGCATCATAAAACTAAGCAAAAAGCCTATTCTCCTGAGCAGCAGCAAGCGGCATTGAGTGTTGCGGTTTCTCCTCTTGCGATGCCGATTCTGGCAGGGCCCGGCACGATAGCTACGGCAATGAATTTTGCAACGACAGGTGGCTTTGACCAGACCATCATTACGATCGTTGCGTTCGGGCTATTGTGCATCATCACTTACGTGCTGTTCTTGTTTGGCAGCAAACTGGTCAAAGCCGTTGGTCCTAGTGCACTCAACGTGGTGACGAAAATGATGGGTTTGATTTTAGCGGTTATTGGTACTCAGATGTTGATAGAAGGGTTGGCGGAAGCTTATAAAACCGTCTTTGTTTAAGCAGTTTTGAATGGATAAATGTAGGCCATCCTAGTGGATGGCCTTTTTAATGGGTTCAATTTGTGATCAGATACCTGAGGGCGTCAATACGCGTACTGTGACTGAGTCTTGGTCGATATGTTCAAAGACGCGTGGCCGAATTTCGTTGATCCACCACTCGTTGTACGTTTCAGCGTAGATTTTTTTTGCGCGATGCTTCATCGGCAAATTCTCGTAACCAGATAAAGTAATCTTCACCGCCTTCGCCTTTGTGAATATAGGTACTGAGTACTTTAATGCCTTTCGAGATCTGATAAGGAAGAATTTCCTCGTGCATCCAGTCTAGCCATTGTTGAGTCATACCAGGTTTGATCTTGTATTCACGAAGTTCAATGAGTTTCAAAGTGCCATCCACAGGATAGATTAAGTGATACTGCTTGTTGTAATCCGATTAAACCACAAACGCAATACCTTGCGTCAGGTGGAACTAGGTTTTGTTATCACGGACCTGCTTTTTAGGACGTGTTCGGTAAGTGATGACGACGGGTCATTCAAGGGTATTGTCCACGTAAAATGGAACCATGCTACTCAGATCTTACTCGCTAGCCGATCTCTGTCAGGGTTGAGGCTTGGTTGCAAAGTAAAGGGAGGCTCGACCTCCCCTGAATTACAGTGTTTTGTATAGTTGCACTCTATCACCGCGGTTTGTCCCAGTGATAAAGACCCCAGTGATCTGACTCGCTTGGGTTGCCGTCGAAGGGATCCAATTTAGCGTGATATCATGAAATGACTGCGCTGTGTTTTTCGGAGTACCAGTTTGCTCAAGTATGTGGCCTAAGTTGGTTTCGGTCCAGTGAGAGGTCGAGGTGTTTTCCCAGCTCTTAAGGAGCTCCTTAGTTACCAATTGAGCCGCAACCTTGAGCTTAGGCCCTGAAATATTGGCGAACTGGAAGTAATCTACACCACTTTTGTTAATGGCTATCGCTTTGTCATTTTGAACAAATAGGTTCGTCGTCTGGCTAGCGTCAAAGCTAATTTGTTTAGCGATGTCTCGCCGGTTATTGTCGAGCAAGTAAACGCTGGTAGGGGTAATGACAACGGTGTATGCGCCGTTGGGAGAGGAGTCCATGAGCTTAACCTGACCGTCGAGGTTAACGTAACCCAATTGCTGGGTGTTGGGCGCTTTGTCTGTCCATATGACTTTGTTTTCCGATGCCAATGCCATCGCTATTTGCCCACCAGTTGTGAAGCTGGCATTTAAAACGTCGGTAACATTCAGTGCGAGTCGTTCGTTTAGTGTCTTGGTTTCAACCAACTTAGGTGCAGACTGACGGTCATCAGAGATAACAAGAATTTCATCGTCATCCTTGGAAAAAACAATCGTTTTATCTTCAGATTGTAACGTGTATACGATGGGCTCCATACTCAGTGTCGTGGCATTCAAGCGGCGCAACTGATCCCCGTCGGCATTCAGTCCATCGTCTAACTTAGCGATCATGGAGTCTTGTTGGTAAAGGGGGTGGACCCACTCGAAATTATCGTTGTAACAATAAGAAGCTGACAGCGGAATCGTTGGCGGAGCGGATGGCGGAGCAATGGGTAGATCACTGCCTGAGGCACCTCCGTAAGTATCGATTTTCATTGCCCGTGTTGTTCTGACAGCGACGTTGGTGTTCGGGTTGCCGGTTTTATCCTGCAAGCTGGTCAAGAATATGCCGTTGCCCCCTGTCGTATTGCAGACAAAACTCTGATTTCGAATGCCATTGGGTTCGTATAATTTGTAAGATTGAACACTGTTGAGCGCAGGTACCACTTCCTTGAGTGTGTTTGAGGTATCCTGCTGAAATCCAGGCAATCTGTTTACATTTCCACCATAGTGATCATGATCTTCGTGTTCATGGTCCTCGTCTTCATGGTCGTCATCATAGGAAGTAATGCTAAGAGAACGAGATGAGGAACCTGCAGTTCCAATCGCCACCGATTGTTTGGTGACCGTATTGAGCTCTCGGACGTTATCCCTTGCATCAACGTAGATTATTCTGCTGTTGGCTGGGTTTAAAGCGATAGATTTCATAGCGCCCAAGCCAGCATCGCTTTGTGACCCATGAATCAACAGTGAACCATCAAAACTGATATGGCGTGATGCTTGGGTGGCCAAGTTGATTGAGGAAAGGTCAAGCGTTTTATGTTCAATCATTACATCAAGGGCTTTGGCAATGTTCACCATTGGCGAACTCGCCGAACCCTGAATTTGGGCTTGTTTAAGCGATGCCATTAGAAGGTTTGTGGCTTGCTGAGGCCCATGACTGATATCCACTGAAGTAAAATCGACACCCACATACTTTCCGAGTACTGACTGTAAATAAGTTTTTGATTTTTCGACACTTCCACTCGTTGATGGGTTGTACAACATTTCACTGTGGAGCAGAGTTGTGAAGGGAGAAATGATACTTAATTCCGCTGGCGAGGTGAGTATTGCCCCATTGGCGTCGATCATCCTCGCATAGCCGCTTGTCACGGCGACTTGTTTCTCATAATTGCTACAGATGCCATCAAGATCGGTGTCGGCACAGGGTGTCATATTTTGGTAGCTGTATGTGCTGGCTGTTGCTGCCGATGATGAACTTCCAGATTCTCCGCCACCACCGCATGCGGATAGAGCTATAGCACTAGACACAGCAAGGGCTGTGCAACATATTTTTGTATTCTCAAGCATGTTAAACCAATAATTTTGTTAATTAATATATAACCTAGCATTTATCCCTATTATTTAATCACCATGTAAAATAAAAGATCAAATGATATTGATAATAAATATCATTTAAATTAGTATCGCCGCCGGAATTTTGATTGGACCTAAAAATTAAAGGAGTATCCAGCGGTGAAAATGCTGACCAAAAAGCTCAGTGTCGGGGCGATGTCTGTTGCACTTTTCGGTTGTGGTGGAGGCAATGAATCTGACCCCAAACTGACTTCAGATGAGGCGCCTGCAACAGGCCACTCTGGCTCAGTATTGTCTGGTGTGGTACTCGATGGTTATCTGTACAAAGCGAATGTTTGCTTGGACAAAAACAACAACGCAGTGTGTGACAGTAGCGATGGTACAACGGTACTGACGGACCAGTCGGGTCAGTACACACTGCCTTTTGAAGGCAATGCTGAAAATTACAACCTGTTGGTGGAAGCCATTGCTAATGTAACGATTGACATGGATTCGCCAAATCAAACGCTCACTCAGGGCTTTACGCTAGAAATCCCATCGTCAAAGCCGGGCATTATCAGCCCAATGACGTCTATGGTTGCCAGCTTAGCAAATCGCTCTGGAATCACCTTTGATCTCGCCGCAGAGACTATTGCTAGCGAGCTCAACGTTTCCTCTGATGTGATCAAGTCTGATTACGTAGCACAAGGTTCTCAGGAAAGTCGTGAGATACATATGCTCGCTCGCGGTATTACTCGTGTTTTGCAATCTGCGCAGGCAAGCTCGGTTGAAGGCGGTGTTAGCCAAGAATTGGCGAGAAAAGGCTCGATTGAACGATTGGCGAATTTAGATGTTGCGCAATTAAAGTGGCGTACCGACCAGCTCTCTCATGGTGCAAGCAACACGGAAGAAGCATTAGCCCAGATCGGTTCCGATTACCATGAGCATATTAAAATCAAACCTGAAGACCTAGATGGCGGCAACATTCTGACCAAAATGAGAGCGCCACGCGGCGGGGTCGTCAATGACGCGGCTGACACATTCGACTGGCAATTCATTCCGGGTTTTACAGAGGTTAACGCTTACGAATTCTCATTAGATAGAGGCCAAAGCTGGCAACCAGCAATGTCAAAGCCGATTAATGTTGGTGCTGCGGCAAGAAGTGCTGGCGATGTTCAGGTCCGTCTCATGGCAAAACCAGAGCGTTCTTTGGCATCCGGTATGGCACTGCTATCGACCAAAGCGTTCACTGAGACGCTTGTTCCTGCCGCGCCGACCTCTTTGACACTTGATGATGCAGACAATAAGTTTGACTGGCAACACTCGGCAAATTTTCAGAACATCGCTCACTACGAGTACACACTGGATGGTGGCAAAAACTGGCACAATGTAACGAGCAAGCCACAAAATATCGCTGATATTGCTATTCCAGTCGGCGACTTGAAACTCAGAGTCAAATCAGAGCCGAATTCAGGCCGTCCAGCGGGCCATGTGGTGAAATCAGACACTGCGATGACGGTCACTCCTGATAAACCCGTCGCGCCAGTGCTAATCTCTGCCAATGATGATTCCGATATCCTTGCTTGGGAAAATGTGTCTGGCTTCGACCGTGTGACTGATTATCAAATCAATCTCGGCAGTGGTTGGCAAGAAGTGTTAGCCAACCCTTACCAAATTGGCAATGTGGACATTCCAGCCAATACCATTCATGTGAGAGTCAAAGCAAACCCGATCAATGGCCGTGCTTCTGGTGAAAGTTTGCTGGTGACGAGCGCATTTAACAAAGTGTTGAATAAACCGGTTGCCCCGACGCTTCCTGTCATCAACGATGCTGACAACCTATTCAACTGGACGAGTGTTGACGGCTATCCGAACGCGGATCAATACGAGTATTCCCTTGATAGCGGCATCAGCTATCGTCCTGTGACATCAAAACCTCAGTCTATTCCAGATGAAGCATTTAAAGTGGCACAGGTTTGTGTCCGTATCAAAGCATCAGCCGATGATGCTGGAGGTGAAAGCCTGTGTTCAGACAAGGTTTTTACTGTCACTCCGAATACGCCAAGTGCGCCGACGAATGGGCTGGTTAATGATGCGTTAAATACCTTCAATTGGGATTGGGTCGCGGGTTTTGATTCCGCTAATGATTATGAATATCGTGTCGATGGTGCCGGCTGGAGCACAGTTCAGAACAAACCGCTGCAACTGGAAGACAAAGCGTATGGTGTAAGTAGTGTCGAGGTTCGTGTTAAATACGATCCCGTCACAGGACGTCTTGCTAGTCCAGCTTTGTCAAACACCAAGGCTCTGACTAAGCAACCGGCAGCGCCAGTAGCGCCAACTAGTGTGGTGGTGGATGACGACGCTGATACCCTAGACTGGGCCTTTGTCACTGGTTTTAGCTCATTGTCCGACTATGAATGGTCAATCAATCAGGGAACGGATTGGACACCAGTGTTAGAAAAGCCAGTAGTGGTTGGCGATGTCGCCAAAAGTATCGGTCAGGTTCAGGTACGTGTTCGTGCTAATGATGAAAACGGTATGCTAGCAGGCGCGCACGCCAGCAATGGCATCGCATTTACAGAGCTGCCAAAACTGCCAGTACTGACTGGTGGAAACATCATTGTAGGAAGTGACCAAGCCAACACCAAACACCCTAACTTAATCGCTTGGGACTTTCTCTCTACGACTATTGCCAATAAGACCGTTACGTTTGATCAGCCTGAGTACTATGAGTTTACCGTTGACCAAGGTGCTAGCTGGAAACCTGTCACATCCGTTCCTCAGTTTATTGGTACGCAGGCTTATGCCAAGGATAAGGTTGGCGTGCGTGTTAAAAAGAGTGCATTCCCTGGCTTGGAACACCCGGCAAGTAAGGTTCTTTGGGCATCTAGTTTAGAAGGTAAGTTTGTTGCGATTCAATATGTTCCCATGGTGAATCTCGAGCAGGTTGCGTCTTTTAATGACGCTGGTTGGAAGTTTTCAGAAGCGGCTTGTTTGGCTGAATACAATGTGCAGGGCACAGGAGAGCCAATTTTTTGGAGTAAAGAACAGAGCGCTAGCGTTGAGGCCAATGAGCAAGGATATGCGGATCTAATCAAGAAAGTACAAGATTCAACAGTGTGCGGAATTAGCCAGTGGCAACTACCGAGCGCTGATGAGGTTAAGCTATTGACGGCACGTCAACCAGAGAGCTTACCTAAGGGAGTTGGTGAGTTTGTTATTGCGCAGAATACTTACTCAACGGTAACTGCTAAGGCTGGGAAAGTGGTGGCTTACTCCAAAGGGGAGGAAACTTCCGTTAGCAAGTGGAGCAAGTCAAGGCTGCATATGAAATGGCTACTTGAGTCTGGCCAAAATTTACTAGCAAAAGTTGAACCTGAATTGTCTAGCTTGATTAATCTAGAAAATAGTCAAACCGCGGCAATCCAGCTAAGTGAAGGTTTACTCCCAACTTGGTTGAATCAGATTCAAGGCCAATCCCCGAATTATGTAGCATTGCAGTCTGAAGTAAACACTCGTAAAGCACAGTTAGAAAGTGACCTTAATACTTGGCAAAGCAAGATAGCTCAATTTGATACGTTCTTAGCAGGCATTAGATTTGATGCCAGTATGGCGAAGCTGCGCACAGACGCTGATAGTTTATCGTTTGTCGGAAAAGTAGGAACGTTTGAAAGTAAGCTATCAACGTACAAACACAATTTGGTTGCGATTGAATACGCTTTGCGCTCCTATCAATTAGTTCACGACCTTGCAGGTTTGAAAGAAATGAGCTTGTCTTTGACTCAAAATCGAGCAACTTTGGATGCGGCATCTACTGGCGAGGAGCTGTATATAGCCTCTCAGGGACTGCTAAGTGCAAACTACGTTTACCAAGCTAAAAATTCTGCATTTAGTCAGCTAGTGGAAGCTTTGCTCGAATTTGAAAAAAGCGTGGATGAAAAATACCGTGGCCTCATCTCAGCTGCATCCCTTCTAGTTGTAGAATCTAATGCGTCGTTGAATGAGCACGACAACCAGTCAGTAATTAGTGTTGCTAAAAACGGTTTAAATCAGGCTCATGCTTCAGGTTACTCAGTTAATCAAACACGAGCCATGATTAATAGCCGTTACGCAAAGTTAGACCTTCTCGGTAGGTATATGCCAGCGACAAGCACATATGCGCAAGGTTGGCGTTGTGTCCTCGATGTCAGTTCAGGTAGCAAAAACAGAGTATGGACCCTATTGCAGGACGGAAAAATAGGGGGAATGATCACGTCGCGTACAACTTAACAGGGACTGAAACGAAAAGTTTAAACGGTTCAGGCGGGTATCTAGAGCTACGAAACAGTGAGTCACTGTGTGGTTTTAGTGATTGGAAAGTACCGAACCTACTTCAACTCAAGATAATGGCAACGGTAGCGGAAGAAAAAGGGTTAACCCTAGACTCAGCGGTATTCCCACATCATCCTAAATCCCCACTTCCTGATGGCGTTAAGTTTTATTACTGGTCTGATGCCGAATCAAGCACAGGAAAGCAGAATGCATACTCTTATGCATCAGAGAAATATGAAGAAGAGGTCGAGGCTTTTTCGCACAATTATCACTCGAACAAAAATGTCACTTTAGCTCGCTTGGTTCGAGAAGATACGATTCAGGCACGTTGGATTTTCCTCACCAATGAAGGGAATACCACATTAAACAAAGAGCTGGCTACGTGTGTAAAAAATGAAGCTTCAGGAGAAGTTTGGCAATTGTTTGATACTAACGATGGGGATGCTCGCTTGGTTAATTACGCTCTGTACAGCGAAAGGTTAAACCTTCAAAACTCTGAAAAAGTTTGTGGCTTAAGCAACTGGCGGTTGCCATCTATTGACGAGCTATCAAGTTTGATGCCATTGGATGAGGCTGTATTCACACATAGTGTAGTAAAGGACCCCTACGGAGTGAGTAAATCCAGCTACTTGAGTAATCAGACAACATCAAAATACTACGACTATCTAGATTTGAAATCAGGTGAGTATGAGCGGAAACAAAGGAGCTCTATCGAGCACTCAAACGATTACCTATACCGATTTATCTCAAAATAATAATAACTTTCAGCCCTTATAGTGGGGCTGAACCTTCGCTTTTTCAGGAGTTTATTCATGTTAAGTAAAAACAAACAAGGCGGCGCTGCTGCTATTGAGTATGCCATTCTGGCTGCTGCAATGTCTGTCGTTTTGCTCTCATTTGTTGGGGGTAGTGATGGCAAGTTGACCAAAGCCATTGTCGGTGCCTATGAAACAGTGATCGAATCACTGGAACAAACGCAGGATTCTGGTAATTAACCCGATAAGGCTGAAGGAGTAATCATGACGGCTAAGCGATTGATGTTGTTGTCTATCTTATTGTCCAGTGTAGGCATAGGATTGTTGCTGCTTGGGCAAGACAACTCAGAGCATCAGGCGAAAGAGAAACCTGAGCAAGTGTTTCAACGAGTGCTGGTTTCTGGTCAGAATATCAGTATCGGTGATATCTACACACCCAATATGTTTCGTTGGCAATCTCTAAGCGAAGAGCAGCTTTCTGAATACATCGATTACGTGACGGAAGATGAAATCACCTCGATTAACTTGGCCAGTGGTATTGCACATATTGCAATCAAACAGGGGCAAGTTATTGCGGCGGCTGATTTGATACCACCACAGGGTGGGGCTTCATTAGCTTTGAAAGTGAGATCTGGGTACAGAGCGGTATCGGTGCCGGTTGATCAGGTAACTGCCAATTCTGGCTTTGTTCAACCGGGCGACAAAGTCGATATTCTATTGTTGGGCTCTAAAGTCAGTGAGTTGAAAAAGTACGACAATGTGGTTGAAGGCCTCTACGTCAGCACAATCGCAACCAATGTCCGTATTCTTGCTTTCAATAATCTTTCATCATCGGAAGGTTTTCAGGAACAGCGACATGACTACGGGGCGAAAATACCGGATAACAGCTCTGTGTCACTGGAAGTGACACCCGAGCAAGCCACACAAATTGTGCTTGCCAACCAGTTAGGTCGCTTGACCCTTTCATTACGTGGTTCGGGTGAAACTGATGTTTCAATCCCGCCAAGCCACACCATTACAACGACTCAGCTCAATCCGCAAAGTAAAACCGTTGCGCCGGACGTAGACCTGATTCAGTTACGACCAAACAGCGACAAAAACTAACAACTTCAGGACGAAATAATGAACACAATACTGCGCTGGTGGAGCTTGTTGTTGCTTCCCGGTTGGCTTTTTGCGCTTCCAGCATCGGCAAATGCCCTCGAAGTGAACATCAATGAAGCGAAAATGATCCGTCTGTCAGAAAAGGCAAAGTCTATTTTCATTTCTAATACACACATTGCCGACTATCAACCTATGACTAATACCAAAATCATGGTGTTTGGTATGCAGGCGGGGACTGCCACGATCACGGTTCTCAATGAACAGGAGCGAGTGATCTACAGCAACAAAGTCCGTGTGGTACACGACACGCAAGAACTGGATGAACTCATCAAAGCTCAGTTCCCAGATGCTTCGGTGAATTCTGAGTCATTGGGTGGCAAGCTGTGGCTTAAAGGGTCGGTGCCGACTCCGTCAATGGCGCATAGTATCGTTAATGTGGCGAAAGGGTATTTGTCACCAGTCGTTGCTCCGCAAGAGAGCAATAACAATGACTCTGCAAACAGCAGCAACTCATCAAAGAGCAATTCTGAGAATCAACAAAACGGCAATGGTGATGAGTTGATTAACCAGTTGGTGGTGACGATGCCAACGCAAGTCAACATCCGGATTCGTATTGCAGAAGTCTCGCGCAATGTGTCGAATAAACTCGGCATTAAGTGGGGCTCGCTGGTCACCAATGGCAACACGGTAGAAAACACCGTTGGCAGCTTTCTTTACAATAAACCTTGGGATGTAAGCAGTTGGGGTAAACCCAACTTAAGTGCGCTGGTTGATGCGCTCGCCTCTACTGGTGATATGTCGATTCTGGCGGAGCCAAACCTGACCGCGATGTCTGGTGAAGAAGCCAACTTCCTAGTCGGTGGCGAAGTCCCGATTCCTTTGATTCAAGGTGATACTGCAACAGTTGAGTACAAACCATTTGGTGTCAACTTGAACTTTAAGCCTGTGGTGCTTGGCCCAGATAGAATCAGCTTAAAAGTTGAACCTGAAGTCAGCAGTGTCTCTGTTGATAATCAAACGGTTCTTAACGGTAATGTGTTGCCTTCATTTACGTCACGCAGAGCATCAACAACAATTGAACTGGCTAGCGGACAGAGCTTTGCTCTTGGCGGTTTACTGCAAAGCAGCGAAATTGAGCAACTGCAAAAACTGCCGGGCATGGGAGATATTCCCATCCTAGGTGGGCTGTTTCGTTCCAATGAATATCAGCGTCGTGAAACTGAACTGATCATTATCGCCACCGCTTATCTGGTCGAGCCAACACGCAGCGACAACCTGCCGATCCCTACCGATGTGCTGATTCCACAAAGTGATCTTGAAAGGCTGCTGGCCTTGCCTGATGAAGATTTCGTCGGAACCAGTGGCAAAGCAACTTACACCGACAACCGCAAGCCTCGTTTGTTGGGCGACAACGGATTTTATTACTGAGGTGCGCATGAAATTACAATCGTTACTTTTGCCTGTTTTGCTCGTCCTGAGTGGCTGTGCTTCGGATCAAATAGCGCGTCAACCTGCCATTGATGTGGTTTCGGTAACCAATAAGCTTACCCTTGCGGTCGAAAAGCCGTCGCTCACTCCGCAGCAGCAACAGGATATCCGATCCTTCATCGTTCAGCGTGGAAATCCTTATAGTCTCAGAGTGAAATTGGTGAGCTATTCGCCTAAAGGGCGGTCTCAGGTTAAGTCTATTTCAGACCTGTTGCTCGGACAGGGACTTGCTAAGCACCAGATCATCACGGAACGCGCGACCGGCGCGCAATCTGGTGATGTGCAGATCATTGTGGAGTCGTTCCGTGCCAAAGTGCCTGGGTGCGGCACTGATAAAGCACAGCCAGTTATCTTCAACCAATATAAGACGCATCCGGCATACGGGTGCAGCAATGCTGCGGCTTTAGCGCAAATGGTCGCTAATCCGAAAGATTTGGTTGTGGGTGAAAAGCTCGGTCCAACCAATGGTGCAAAAGCCGTTGCAGCGATTGATGCCTATGTCACTCCAGCAAGCAGCAATGAAAGTAGTCAAGATAACAGTTCTGTGATTTCGATTAATACGGGGGTAATTAATGATGAAAAATCAGAACCTTTCGGTATTGGTGGCAAGCTCTCCGGCACTGGACAGCTATCATTTAAGCCTTGCATTCGCAGAACAAGGGATCACCCAGCTTACTCAGGTTTCTTTAGATCGTGAGCAAATCATTAAGCAGGCATTGATCAATAATCACAGTGTGATTGCGCTGGATGTGATTGGTTTGCCAATCGAAGAAGCTCAGAGTTTAGTGAGTAACCTAGTTCATCGTACAGGTTGCAAGGTCATCGCTATTGGTGATGATGAAAAGATTGCCTACTATCGCAGTTTGCTATCGGTGGGAGCCCTTGAATATTTGGTGAACCCGATTGCACCGAATGCATTGGCTTCTCTCGATTTTGGTCAAGAACACAATGGCAATCAAAGGGGCAAACGCATCTCTGTGGTGGGGACAAAAGGTGGCGTTGGTACTTCGACCATCGTTGCCAATCTGGCTCGCATGATGAACAGTCGGGGCCAGTCGACAGCGGTAGCAGACCTGGATTTTGCCTCAGGTGATCTGGACTTACATTTCGATGTCCAAGGTAATACTGCTCTGGTTGAAATGTTGCAATATCCAGAACGCCTTGAACCCGTGGTCTTTGAGCGAAGTGGTATTACGGTTCAGCCAGATTTAACCTTGTTTACTGGCTATTTGTCTTTGGATACGGACCCGTTTTGGCCAGACAAAAACGCGTTAGAACATTTCAGTAAATACTGTCTGGATCACGCCGATAACCTCATCTTCGACATTCCTTCCTTCTCATTGAGAGATCAGGTGGGCATGAGCGTGCTCAAAAGTGCAGATGTTCGAGTGATTGTGGTAGAACCCACTTTGCCGTCTATACGAAACGCTGGGCAAATCTTTAGCTTGCTTTCTACTGGCGATCCAACAGGCCACGCTAAGGAAAACCTGTTAGTGGTTAACCACACTAAATCGAACAAAGCGTCCTTAATTGCCTTGAATGATGTGCATCGAGCGCTGGGCATTGATATTGATGTTGCAGTCCCTTTTGCACCGAATCACTTCTTAGCGAAAAGCTCCTTGGGGCAGTCTGCCATCAAAGGAAATCGTAAGGTCAGCCAGGCGTTTTCTGACTTAGCAGATAAAGTTGAAGGCACCCAGCCATCACGCTCACTTAGATTCTGGAAGCGAGGGGCCTGATGTTCAAGTCGACAAGAACTAAAGAGCCATTAACGGTCACTCACTCACGCAGTGCCGGAGCGCCATCATCGGATCCTATTCGTGAACATTATCACCTGATCCACTCTCAGGTGGTGAATGCGATTGAAGCCAGTGTTGTCATCAAGCTCAGTCCTCAGGAATTGGAAGCGAGAATTTTACTGCTGGTGACCGATGTGGTCGCGACTCATCAGCTGCCGCTGGGCAATCGTGAAGTCGCGCTAGTGGTTAAGCAGCTGGTGGATGAGCTACTGGGTTTGGGGCCTCTTCAACCATTGATCGACGACCCTATGGTGAGCGACATCATGGTCAATGGGCCCAATGAGGTTTACATCGAGAAATTGGGTAAATTGCAAAAGACGCCGGTCGAGTTTCGTAGTGAAGAGCAACTGCTTAATTTAGCTCGTCGAATCGTAAGCAAAGTTGGCCGTCGAATCGATGAAAGTTCACCACTGGTTGATGCGCGATTAGAAGACGGCAGCAGGGTCAATGTCATGATTCCGCCACTTGCATTGGACGGCACGTGTATTTCAATTCGCAAATTCAATCAGGACAAGCTGTCTTTGAATCAGATGGCGCAAAGCGGTGCCATGTCAGACAGCATGGTGCGCTTACTGGATATCATTGTTCGTTGTCGGTTGAACGTTTTGATTGCGGGTGGTACTGGCGCAGGTAAAACGACGCTGCTCAATGCGATGTCATTCAGTATTTCACCTCATGAGCGAATCATCACCATTGAGGACGCTGCGGAACTTCAACTCCAACAGCCGCATGTCGTTCGAGCTGAAACCAGACCCGCAAACGCAGAAGGGCTGACGGCTGTCAGTCAGCGAGAGCTGGTTAAGAACGCGTTAAGGATGCGCCCAGATCGGATCATACTCGGCGAAGTACGTGGTGATGAAGCCTTTGAAATGATGCAGGCCATGAACACTGGCCATGAAGGTTCTTTGTCGACCTTACATGCTAACTCGTCTTTAGATGCCTTGGTTCGAATTGAAAACATGTTGATGATGGCGCAATCTACCTTGCCATTGTTTGCCTTACGTCGACAGGTTGCTGATACGATTGATGTAGTGGTGCAGGTTGAGAGAATGCGTGATGGCAAGCGTCGGGTTGTTGCCATTACAGAGGTTATTGGCTTGGAAGGTGAGCAGTATGTCACCCATGATCTCTACCGCTTTGAGGTTCAGGGCGAAGATCATCAGGGCCAGCTACTGGGGCAATTTATGAGCGCCAAAAGTTTGCCTGCTTTTGCATCCAAGGCGCAATACTATCAACTTGATAGCCAATTACGGTCGGCTATGGAGCTCGACCTATGATCCTTGCTTTGGTCGCGATATGGTGCCTGACTATAGCGGTTTCTCTTCATTACGTTGGCCAGCGTCGCAATGTGAAGCGACGTTTGTCGAAATATGTCCCGCACACGGGCGCTAGCCATTTAGGCTCGATTGTTAAATCGCGTCGGTCTGGTGGGACAGTCCGCGAGTTCTGGTCTCGTACAGATGCTTTGTTGCCAAGCCAGGACAAGGTCCTACTTGCTTTTTCAGCATTCGCTTTACCGTTTGGCTCGATATTTTGGTTGCAAGCACTGGCATGGTATTGGCAAACCGCTGTAGCTTTGGTGTGCTTTGGTCTCTTATTTTGTTCGCTTTTTGTTGTACGTCGCAAAAAGCAAATTGAAGAGTTTGATACCAATATCGTCAAGGTGTTGGGACTTGTCAGTCGTGCGGTGTCTGCCGGACTTTCTGTTCCTCAAGCTATCGAACAAGTATCGAATTCGCAAACCGGGTTATTGGGGCGGGAATTTGCGCTTATCACAGACAACTTGGCGCTAGGGATTTCACTGCGTCAAACCCTTGATGAAGCCTGTACTCGCCTTCCTTACCGTACTTTTCGTTACTTTTCCGTCGCTCTTGTATTGAATCAAAGTAACGGTGGTCAGCTGAGGGAGATCCTCCACAATCTGAGTCGTACCATGCATGACAATAAGGCCATGCTCAAGAAGGTAAAAAGCATGACTGCGGAGCCAAGAATGACGGCAAAGTTTCTTTCCTTACTACCCTTGATGCTGGTGGCTGTAGTGGCATGGATCGATGTTTCACTGTTTGAGTTATTGGTGTATACCGAAAGTGGCCAATCGATTCTGATTTACTGCGCAGCCAGTATTGCATTTGGCGGCTTTACGCTCCATTCGCTGACCAAAAATAGGAAGTTCTCATGATAGTTATGATAGCGACCTTGCTGATTGTGGTGGGCGTCATTAGCTCCGTTATTTGTTTTCAGCTTGCACGTCAGCAAGACATTATTCATCGCCGTTTGAAGCAGGTCAGTGTTTCGACACTGCACACTCGCTCACTTGGTGAAAAGTGGCGATGGAAGTCTAACCCTGCCCGTCAAAAGCAATTGGCACTCATTGGCTTAGGTCAAAGTCATGCAGAGACCCAGTTTGTATTGATTCGTTTTACCTTGATGCTTTGTGGCGCAGGTGTATGGCATTTTGCTCGCGCTTTAGGTTGGTCAGCTGCGGATATTGCTCAGGACATAGCAGTGGCTATCGCTTGTGGTATTGCGGTTGATCGACTGCTTGAATGGCGTGTTAACCAAATTCGTCAGGAAATTTCCAAATTGGCTCCCGATGCCCTCGATCTTATGGTGGTTTGTGTAGCTTCTGGGTTGACACTGGAAAACACTTTTCGTGTTGTCGGTGAAGAAATGACGTCAGTTTCTCCTGCCCTTGCCCGAGAATGGACACTGACTGCGACGGAAATGTCAGTATTGGATTCTCCGCAGCAAGCTTTGATCAATCTGGATCAGAGATTGGAATTGCCAGATATCAACAACATGGTTGTGACCATGTCTCAGGCGCTTCAGTTTGGAACGCCTCTCTCGCAGGCATTGAGTCTGATTGCGTCCGATAGCCGTCAATACCAGTTGCTTGATCTTGAAGAGTGGGTAGGAAAAATCCCGGCCAAAATGTCTTTCCCACTTGTGGTATTCATCATGCTGCCAGTCGTTGTCATGATTGTTGCCCCTGTTGTTCTTAGCCTGTTTAATACTCTGGACACATTATGATCAAACCCTTCATTATTGCCTGCTTCTGTCTTTCGGTTCTTGGTTGTCAGTCTACCGATAATCAGGTTGAGAAATCTGACTTTCAATTGGCGCAAACCGCCCTGACAAACGGTCATGCTGATAATGCGCTCAGTATTTACAAGAAGAAGCTGGAGAATAATCCAGACGATCCTCAGCTTTTATTTCTGGCGGGCAGCGCCAGCAATCAAGCCGCGCGTTACGATGAGGCTTTGCATTACCTCACTAAGGGTAACTCACTGAATCCTTCCCCTGAGTTTGAACGTGAATTGGGGCGTGCGCATTTAGCCTTAGGAAATGTTCGTTTAGCGACAGATTCACTGCGCAGAGCAGTGGAAGAAAATGATAAAGACGAAGTGGCGCTGAACAGTCTCGGTGTGAGCTACTCATTGCAAAAAAACTATCGAGAAGCTCGCGAGGCATTTCAGCAGGCGATTAACATCAGGCCGGACAGTCTAGAGTACCGAAACAACCTCGCACTAAGCTGGATGCTCGATGGTCAACCAGAGCAAAGTATTCGGATTCTTTACCCTATTTACCAACGTGGAGAAGCGACCACTAAGTTGCGGCTTAATTTGGCGTTATCCTATGCATTGCAAGGTGAGGTCGATGCGGCGCGAATGATCGCAATGGGCGATCTGACCAAAGCGGAGTTAGAGAACAACTTAGCGTATTACCAGCACCTTGCTGAGCAGGGAGCTGGCACATGGCGATGAAACGTCATTCTGGGAGCCAGACGATAGAGTTTGCCATGGTCATTGTTCCACTGATGATTGTGCTGTTGGCGACATTTGAATTCGTTCGTTTGATGTGGGTCACCATGATCTTTGAATCTGCCGTCAATGCTGCGGTGAGGGAGATCAGAACGCTGCCACCTTCGACGATGCTAGACAATCAAATCCGCGATCGCATCGCGTCGTTTCCATTGCTCGATCTGGAGAAGATTGACATTGACCCTCCGCGTTATAGCGATAGCGTCCAGTCTCTAGCTTTGGGGATAAAGGTGACGCCTTTAAGTGCAGTGATGACTGAGTATCAAATTCGTTACCGATTTAGCTTTTTATTGGTGCCAGCCCTGTCTGAAACGTTTCCTTCGGTGGCGTCTTTAAGTCGAACCGTATTGGTGAGTCACGATGCGTAGTGTTTCAAAGCAGAATGGCGCAGCCGTGATTGAATTTCCGTTTGTTGTGCTTGGTATATTGACCATCGTTTTGGGGTTGTTTGCGGTGTACAAACTGCTCTACCTCCAGAGTCGTATTGACAACACCACATATTCGATGGCGAGCGCTGCTGCAAGAGCCTTAGTGCCGCAAGGTAGCGCTAAGTCTTATGACGATGCGAGTGCGAATCAGTTGTTGAGTGTCGCACAACGCGCTTTACCCTCAGGCTTTGAAGCAGAACGTATCGGGCTTGTGCTTGAAATTCGAACCGTGACGGCTGGGCGAACAGAGCTCATCACCCAAAAAGTAGGCAGTGATTGCGAAGTGGAACAAACGATAGATTCTCTGTCTTTATTCGCCCCAATCAGCCGAAGCTCGGTCGCCTCGTTACATGGCAAAACGGCGAACCTGTATCAAGTCACACTGTGTGTCTCTGAGCCGCTGGAGTCGGATAGTGCCATTTTCCACTGGCTGCCGTTACCGCTTCCAAAGTCAATGCGCAGTCAAGCTGTCATTATTGGGAGGCGCTACAGTGCTTAAGCCACAAACAGGTTCCGTCTCCTTAGCCTTTCTCGCCCTGCTGATTCCTTTGGTGGTGTTGTCTGCCGCGACCATCATGATTGGTTTTCAGGTCCAGCTAAGCAGTCGTGCAATGCAAGCCGTGGATGCGGCTTCTTTGGCGTGCGCCTTTTCTGATTACTCAGATCCGAGCGTTAATCAGGCGTATTTAGACTATTACCAGCCCAACGTAAAACTGGTGAAAAGCGAAATATTCAGTACTTCTGGTTGTGAGATCAATATGGGGTATTCGTTGACGGGGCTTTTTTCATCATTGAAGTTTGCTCAGGCTTCGTATTCTGCGCAGTCAAATTCCGTTGCGCAGGCGAATGTTAATCAGTCATCCAGTGTGACTCCCACCGAAATGACCCTAGTGTTGGATATTTCCAGTTCCATGACGGGCTCAATCGAGTCGTTGAAGCGTATTCTTATCCGAGCAATTGAGCGTATTGAGCGAGACAATGTACAAATCGATGGAAGGCGAGCAATCAGTATTTCTATTGTTCCCTTTTCTGATGGTGTCTCCGCTCGCAGCACTGCTTGGCTGGAAGAGAAAGCCGTCTTCTGTATCGATGGGCTAACCAAACAAGCGGGTGGCTCAGTGTTGGTGAATGAAACGGTTCAAAACCTAGATAGAATTCATTCCGAGAAAGCGGTGAGTCATCGTAAGCCGGGTAAGTTTCTTGCGGATTGCAGTGATTCAGCCACTCTTGTCCCGCTTACCGATGATATGAGCGAAGTGAAAACAGCCATCAACGCCCTAACTACGACAGGTGGGACACACTCGTATCAAGGCATCATTTGGGGGGCTCGTCAGCTGATTCCAAGATGGCGCCAAGAGTGGGGATACAACCCTTATTCGCTCACACCCAAGCAAAAGCTGATTCTGATGACAGACGGAGCCGACAGTGGCTATGTACTGGATGACCTGATTGAAGCTGGCCTTTGTGACCGTTTAGCCAATGAATTTGCTATTGAGCTCAATTTTATTGGTTTCAATGTACAAGAAAGCCGCTTAGCTCAGTTTCATAGCTGCATCAACGCCGCAAACACAGAAGGTATCAAGGGGCAGGTTTTCTCTGCAACCAACACCGAGAAACTCGATGAGTACTTTTCAAAGATATTGGAAGTTCAGTATGACACCACGCTTAACTTCGGACAGAAATAAAACCACAAAATTAGGGAGAAAATAATGATTAAACAATTGGTTGTGTTATTCGCTTTATGCACTTCTTTCTCTGCATCTGCGTTTAAAGAAGGGGACACCATCACAGATTCAGCATCAACAGGACTTAAGCTGGATCAAAGCCAGCTAACGATAGTGGATTTCTTTGCAGAGTGGTGTGTTTCATGTCGCCATGAGTTGCCTTTGGTTAATCAGCTCTACAGTGAGCTAGAAGGGACAGGCGTGACGGTTGTCGGTGTAGATGTTGATGAAGAGGTCGAAGTGGGCCTTGAGTTTCAAAAATCGCTGGGTTTGACCTTCCCTGTCATTAACGATCCCAAGCAACAGTTGATCGCCGAGTTTAAGCCGATTGGTATGCCGGCGCTCTACTACATCTATCAGGGACAAGTGCTGAAAGTTCGGTTTGGTGCCATCAATGATATTCGGACGGTTATTCTGGCGGATCTGGCAGATATGGGAGTTCAACTATGAAGCCAGTTGTTCTCATCGTTGCTCTCTGCTTTCCTGCGTTGAGCGTTGCAGCCCCAAAAGTGGATTTAAGTCAGCTAGGTAAAAAGCCTTCTCAAGCTACGGAAACCTCGGTCAGTGGCTCCAGCATTGAAGAAGAGGTGATTTCTGGACAGGTTTACACCAGTGGCAGTTCAGAAATTGGTGCTCGTCGCAACGTTGAATTAGTTAAACCTCAAGCTAAGGATTTAACGTTGGAGAAACCGAAAGCCGTCGTAAATGAAAAGTCGGCCCTCGCTTTTGTCGATGAGGCTCTAGGTATTGAGCCAGTTAAACCGTGGGAAAAAGGCACCTTAGCGAAGAAAGAGATGAAACCCGGAGGGCCGGTGCCTGAGTTTGACTTATTTTCAGAGAAAGTCTTCTCATACAAGCAAGGTTCAGTGGGTGGCAGTGGCGTCGGTGGCGGCGGCTGTGGTTGCAACTAAATATTAAAAATTAATTACAATGAAAAAACTACCTTTAACGTTGCTCAGTGCAGCGGCAGTGGCGAATAGTGCGCTGGCAGAAGATCATATCTCTGTTCATTATCTAAATTACGAAGAGTACGACGACAAAGTGGAAGCTGGCGATAGCGTGGTTTCCATAGAAAAGAGTTTTGGTCTTGATTGGACTATAAATCTTGAATTAGGTTACGACACTGTGTCGGGCGCGTCACCGTCTTGGGGGCCAACCACCCCCGTTGGCAGCACTGCGGATGCAGTCAATCGGGCGACAAAAACTCAGCAAGCGCAAAATATGACGGATCAGGTCATTCGTGCTGGCTACGATCCCCACAGCAGTGGCTACAAAATTCAGAAATATGAGTTGGAAGATACTCGTAAATCAATCAATGGCAGTGCCACCTATCGAGATGAGCTACGAAACGAGTGGACCTTCGGCGCCAACTTTTCCAAAGAAGAGGATTATCGCAGTATTGGTTTAAATGGTAAGGGTCTGATATACGCTGATTCACAGAAGAACCGCTCATACAGCTTAGGTTTCTCCACCCTGTTTGACGAAACGATGACGTTTGGCAAGTATCAAACCTCGACCAATCCGCAATCTTGGCAAGACATCTTTACGGGGAATGTTGAGGCAGGCCTCTCACAAACCTTCACGCCAAATTATTACATGGTCTTCACCGGCTATGCAGGTTATCGCTCTGGCTATCTGAGCAATCACTATCTGACGGTATTGCGTGAGGTGGATATTGATGGCGATGGTTCGATTGGTACTGACGAAGTCTTTCTTGGTCAGGATTCACGCCCGGATACTCGTTTGTCAGGTGGCGTGAATATTCAGGCGTTCTGGTCCATGTCGGAAACTCTAGTAGTTCGTCCTCGCTACAAATGGTTTCAGGATGACTGGGGAGTGGCCTCTCATCAGTTTGGAGGTAAACTTTCTTGGACAGTCAATAACTGGTTAACTTTAGCGCCGGGTTATTTTTGGTATACCCAAAGTGCAGCTGACTTCTACCGTGATCCGAATGGCAACGATCCTACGTTTGCATCGTCAGGTTATGCAACCTCTGATTTACGTCTTGGTGATTTTACGGCTAATGCCTATGAATTAGGTGCAAGCGTTAAAGTGCACAAGAAGTTGCGTTTCAATCTGCTTGGTGCTTACTACGAGCAATCCAATGGCTTTGAAGCGCAGTGGTGGGCAGTAGGGGCAACCTATGAGTTTTAATTTGCCTTTTGTTCACCGATTTAAGGCGATGACGGTTCCTTGTGAAGTTCAGCTGTATCACTCAGAGAAAGCCGCTGATGTGGCGGCTTTGATTGAGTCTAACACTCGGAGATTAGAGAAGAAGTTTAACTTTTATGATTGCCACTCGTGGCTTAATCGGCAAGTGAACCGACGTCAGTCATCATCTGTGGTTTTGGATGATGAAAGCTACGCTGTATTTGAAGTTTTGAAGCGTTTGGTTGAGGGCACGAAAGGTGTTTTTGACCCAACAGTAGGTACGCTAAAGTCAATGATGGAAAGCACGCCTCAATGGGACAGAACCACGGCTTATGAAAGTGCTAAGCCGTTTATGGGCGTTGGTGCTTGGTCGCTATCTGACAAAACACTCTCTATCCCTCATGCCGAGACTCAATTTGATTTGGGCGGTGTGATTAAAGAGTTTGCGGTCGATCAGGCGGTGATGCTCGCAGAGAAATTTGGTGTTTCCTCAGCGCTGGTGAATTTTGGAGGAGACATTCGAGCTCTCGGTGCGAAACCAGATGGATCCCCTTTTAATGTGGCGGTACTTAATCCGAACAATAAGCACGAGCCATTTTTCTCAGTGCCACTGGCGAATGCCGCATTGACGACTTCAGCTCATTACGAGCGAAGCTTCCAATTTGGTGATGAGGAAAGTTCACATATATTGTCGCAACGTGGCACACATCCCCAAGTGCTTTCGGTCAGCGTCTTAGCGCCAACGACGCTGGAAGCAGGGGCACTCAGTACCGCATTGACTCTAGAACCGACTTTACCCGTCCCAGAGCAAGTTGGCGTCGTGTTTATCGACGATAAATTAGCTATTCATCAAGACACGGAGTTTGTAACGTGATCAGAATTTTCATCTGGCCTTTTTTACTCTTTATCTCTGCCTTTGCGTCTGCACAGGATCCTGACTTTTTGCCTGTGGAAGAAGCATTTCCTTACCAGTGGTCGGTCAGTGAGCAAGGCGTGCAGATCCATTTCGCAACTCAGCCTGAATATTATCTCTATAAAGGTCGATTTAAGTTTTCAGCAGATAGCGGCATCGAGTTAACTGAGCCTCAATTTTCTTCACCGGGCAAACAGAAACAAGATAAGTACTTTGGTGAAGTCGTCGTTTTCGATAAGCCAGTAACCGTGCTGGTACCTTATGGTGGCGAAGGTCAACTCAACGTTCGTTATCAAGGTTGTTCAGAAAAAGGTCTGTGCTACTTACCTCAGACGATCAAATTCGACTTGCCCGCCAATAAACTTAATGACAGCAACTCCTCAATTTGGGATAAAGTGGGTGGTTTGGCAGAAGACACAGCGGGCTTGTCTGAGCTATTAGGTAGTGCGTCCAAAACTCAGGCTCTCCTCATCTTTTTCCTACTTGGCTTAGGGTTGTCACTAACACCCTGCGTGCTGCCTATGGTGCCTATTTTGTCGAGTATCATTGGTGGCGACGCGAAAATGACAGGTCGAAAAGGTCTAACTCTATCGACTTCCTATGTGTTGGGAATGGCTTCCAGTTATGCGCTTACAGGGGTATTGGTCACGACGCTGGCCAAAGGCGTTAACCTGCAAGCGGCGATGCAGCAGCCTTGGTTGCTATCGATATTTGCTGTGGTGTTTGTCTTGCTTGCTTTAGCGATGTTTGGCTTTTATGAACTGCAGTTACCAGCATCCATTCAACAGAAACTGAATGCAAGCTCAGACAAATTGGGCGGCGGCAAAGTAGCAAGTGTGTTCGTGATGGGCGCAGTGTCGGCCCTCGTCGTGTCACCCTGCGTGAGTGCACCATTGGCGGGGGCATTACTCTATGTTTCCACCACGCAAGATTGGGTTTTGGGCGGCGTTACTCTGTTTGTGATGGCATTGGGTATGGGTGTACCACTGATTCTGATTGGCATGAGTGGTGGTAAGCTGCTCCCCAAAAGCGGCCCTTGGATGATTGCCGTGAAGCAATTGTTTGGTGTGTTGTTGCTGGCGGTTGCGATTGTGTTGTTAAGCCGTTTCATTCCTAGTTGGTTGATGATGCTCTTGTGGGCGCTACTTGCCATTGGAAGTGGTATTCATTTTGGTGCGCTGGATTCAGCGCAACCCGGTTGGGCGAGGACCCGTAAACTGGGCGCATTTATGTCTCTGTTCTACGGATTGATCTTATTTGTCGGCATGTTGACAGGGTCAAATGATCCTCTTAAGCCACTTAATGTTGTACAGACTACATCAGACAATCCAGCCGAAGTTTTGCCATTTGAGAAAATCAGCTCTGTTGAAGTCTTGGATCAACAATTAGCACTGGCGAAGCAGCAGGGTAAACCGGTACTAATCGACCTTTATGCGGACTGGTGTGTCTCGTGTAAGGTCATTGAGAAAGAAGTGTTTGGCGATCAATCTGTACAGAATAAGTTTGCTGACTGGAATACGATCAAGTTTGATGTCACAGAGAGTAATCCTGAGCAGATGGCGTGGCTGGCAGAGCGCAATGTGTTTGGTCCACCGGCGGTATTTTTCTTTGATAGCAAAGGTGCTGAAATTGCTCAGCAGAGAATTGTCGGGGCCACAGGGCTTGAGCATTTTCAATCTGTGATGACCCAATTGCAGTAATTAACACAAGGCGGCATGAATGTCGCCTTTTTCTTATGCACGTTATGGGTGTGCTAGCCAAGACATTGGTGTCGAATCTGGCTACTATACTTATGGGCAAAGAATAACCAATCAGGTGATAATGGCACATGGAAGGCGTCGTAGATCTTAATCGTTGGCAAAAAGAACACATCAAGACTCAGCAAGAGTTACTTCATCTTTATGCTGAAGTCAGAGCTTTTTATATGAGTGAACCATTTTCTGGCTACAACGTGCGGATGAAAAGGCTCAAGATCCTCAAACAAGCTTTACTTGAACATAAACAAGAGTTGGTTGAAGCTTTGCAAAAGGATTATGGTGCTCGTAGCCGTTTTGATAGCATGATTTGCGACCTCTTACCTGCGGTTTCTCATATCAATTACACGATCAAGCACCTGAAGAAATGGATGAAACCAAGTCGACGTAAAGCGGGGCTGTTGCTCTCTCCTTCGTCAATCTCGGTCGAGTATCAACCACTAGGCGTGGTCGGAGTGATCGTGCCTTGGAATTTTCCAATAGTGCTGAGCATTGCGCCTATCGTGACGGCGATTGCAGCGGGAAACCGAGTGATGGTCAAGCTGAGCGAACATACTCATCATACCAACCAGGTACTGAGCCAGATCTTATCTTGCCTGGACAGACACATTTACCCTATTGAGGGCGAAGCGGATATCGCCAGCTATTTTTCTCAGCTGCCATTTGATCATCTTATCTTTACGGGATCGACGCCAGTAGGGAAGCTAGTTGCGCAAGCTGCTGCGAAAAACCTTACCCCAGTAACGTTGGAGCTCGGTGGTAAGTCGCCTGTCCTGATAGACAATGACATTGATCTTCGCGCCGCCGTTGACGCGGTGTTGCTTGGCAAGTCAGTCAATGCCGGGCAAATTTGTGTTGCGCCAGACTACATTCTGCTGCCTCAAGGAAAAGAGCTGTTATTCATCAATCTGTACCTCAAACGCTATAAGTCACTGTACATAGAAGGCAACAAAGCGCCAACGGTCACTCACATCATTAATGAACGGCAGTACGACCGCCTTTACAACATGTTAAAGGATGCACAAGGCAGAGGTGCCAGCGTATATAGCATAGATGATGTCACCTTGGAGGGGCGTCAAATGCTGCCTCATTTAATAACGGGTGTGACAGAAAACATGCAGGTGATGCAGGAAGAGATATTCGGGCCGCTGCTTCCCGTGATTGGCTATCGTCATCTGAATGAAGCACTCAATTACATTAATGCCAAACCTAGACCGCTGGCATTGTATCTGATGTCGACGGATCGCACGCTTCAGAGACAAATTATCGAGCAGACCCACAGCGGCGGGGTCGCCATTAACGATACTTTGTTACATGTGGCGGCTGAAGATGCCCCCTTTGGTGGGATAGGGGAGTCGGGTATTGGTCATTATCATGGCTTCGAAGGTTTTCAGACGTTTTCCAAAGCAAAAACCATTCTGAGATCTCCAGCTTGGCTGCCAAGGAGCAGCGTTGTTTTGCGCTTCAGAAACTTGGCTGAAAAAATCTTAGGCCGACTATTTATCCGCTAAGCGAGTATCAAAGTAATGCCTGACAAAGCTGATAAACTCACGCAGTCGCTTAGGCTGAAAGCGATCTCTATGGTATATGGCTGAAAAATCGACGCTCGGAATTACCCAATGGTCAAAGACTTCGACCAGCTTTCCTTGTGCCAGTTCTTCTTCACAGTAAATAATGGGTACACGAATGATACCGTTGCCATTGAGTGCGCCTTTCACCAACACACGGCCATTTTTGCACTGCATATGCCCATTGACGAACACATCGTAGTGTTGCGCATCCGCTTTACTTTCAAAGCTCCACCTTTTGACTGAACCCGTTAAGCAATGATGCTGAGTGAGCTCTTTAGGGTGATTAGGCTGACCATACCGTTTTAGGTAGTCAGGGCTGGCCAGAGTCCCCATTTGGATATCCAGCAACTTTCGGGCAACGAACCCTGAGTCTTCAAGCTTGCCCATACGAAAGGCAATATCGAAGTCATCTTCAATCAAATCTACTCGATGGCTACTGAAGTCTAGATGGATACTGACATCGGAGTAGACACGCATAAACTCCGTTGCTATTTGAGCGATCAGTTCTTCGCCGAGATAGCCGCCCACGCAATTAATTTTTATTTCGCCTTGTACTTTTTCTACGTCATCCACGGCAGCCAATAACGCCTGATCAATATTATGCAGCGCTTTCTCACATTGCTGGTAAAAGGCTTTCCCTGCTTCAGTGAGTTTGAGTGTGCGTGTGGTTCGGATCAGTAGTGTTACGCCTATTTGGTTTTCAAGACTGCTTATCTGACGTGATACGTGCGAGCGCGACACATCCAGCGCTTCTGCAGCTTTAGTAAAGTTCCCCAATTGTGCGATGAGAACGAAAGAGCGGATGTCAGCGAGATTAATCTGGTTGAGCACAATGGATATCCAATCAAGTTGAGTTTTGATTATTGTTGCACTACAGCAATAGTGTTTCAACAAAAGTGATATATATCAACAAAAACGATTTGCGTAATATACCTCCATCGCAGCGAAAAAGAGCTGCTACTGAACAACTACAGAGGAAATAAAGATGAAAAAACTAATCGTAATCACTGGTGCAAGTTCTGGTATTGGTGAGGCCATTGCTCGTCGTCTAAGCAATGAAGGCCATCCTCTACTTCTGCTTGCTCGCCGTGTTGAACGTCTTGAAGCCCTAGATTTGCCAAACACGCTATGCGAAAAAGTCGATGTCACAGACAAAGCGTCATTTGAAGCAGCGATTGCCAAAGCTGAGGCGCAATTTGGCCCGGTAGATGGTTTAGTAAACAACGCTGGTGTGATGTTGTTAGGTCAGATTGATACACAAGACACAGCTGAATGGAAACGTATGTTTGATGTCAACGTACTTGGCCTACTGAATGGTATGCAATCGGTACTGGCACCTATGATGGAGCGCAACAGCGGCACGATTATCAATGTCAGCTCGATCGCAGGTAAGAAAACCTTCCCGAATCATGCCGCTTACTGCGGTACTAAATTTGCCGTTCACGCAATCTCTGAAAACGTACGTGAAGAAGTGGCTGCATCAAATGTTCGTGTGACGACGATTGCACCGGGGGCGGTAGAGACAGAATTGCTGTCTCACACCACTTCTCAGGAAATCAAAGATGGCTACGACGACTGGAAAGTGGACATGGGCGGTGTATTGGCGGCTGATGATGTCGCTCGTGCGGTAGAGTTTGCTTACAATCAACCTCAAAACGTCTGTATTCGTGAAATTGCATTGGCTCCAACTAAGCAACAGCCTTAATCACTGTGTGATTGAAATAAGCTCAGCGAAGACTGACCTTTTTCTGTTCTAGCGTTATCGATTGAAAAAAAACGTCAACCAAAAGGTTGACGTTTTGTTTATCTACACTTTGAAGAAGTCTAGCTGCTGTTTTTGTTTCTCAGCTAAAGTAGACAGCTCGTGACTGGCGGCAGCGGCTTGGGTGATCCCGGTGACGTTTTGACTTACCAGCTCATAGATGTTGCTTAGATTGTTGTTGACGTCGGATGTGACTTGGCCTTGTTCCTCAGACGCGACGGCGACTTGAGCGTTAATACTCGTCAATTCAGAAATGGATGCACTTATGTGCCCGAGCGCCTCGCTCACTTTGTTCGCTTGTGTCTGATTCTGAGCAATCATTTCTAGGCTTGAGTTCATGCTGTCGTTGGCAACGCTAGACTGATTCTGCAAATCTTCAATGATGACCTGAATTTCCTTGGTCGATTCCTGTGTTCGAGCTGCCAGCATACGTACTTCATCAGCAACCACTGCAAATCCACGCCCACTTTCCCCTGCGCGAGCGGCTTCAATAGCCGCATTCAGTGCGAGTAAGTTAGTTTGCTCTGAGATGCTTTCTATCACTTCAATGACCTTACCAATTTGCTCTGACTGCTCTTTTAGAGAGTTGACCACCCCAGCGGCTTGAGAAAGGTGTTGAGCCATCTTTTCACTGGCGCGCGTGTTTTGTTCAAATGTTTCCAAACTTTCACGAGCCAGCTTATCTGCATTATTGGAAGCTGAATCAGCATTGTTGGCATTCTGAGTGACTTCTGTTGCGGTGCTTTCCATCTGGTTAATGGCTGACGCAACTTGTTCTACCTCATTCTTTTCCTGATCGGAGTTGATACTTGATTGCGTCATCACCGCGGCTAATTCAGTGGAAGCGGATGCGACATCAACACTGATTCGAACCAGTGAGTCGACCGTATTCTGTAATTGTCCTATTGTGCTATTGAAATCACGAGATAAGGCCGAGATTTCGTTGTTGCCTTCTTCTTCGACGGAAACCAATAAGTTACCTTGTGCGAGCTCCTTCATAGCTTGCTGTAACTTTTTAATCGGTGTCACTATGATACCTGCGAGCATCCAACTGATGGCCAGTGCTGCGGCCAGAACTAATAAAAGCCCGACGATGCCACTATTCATCACATTAGAGTGGATGGTTTCGTTAGCGTTCACTTCATCCAATGCCAGTGTATTGAGCTTCTTAGATAGGTTATCAATGGCCTTAACCATCTGGTTGCCTGCGGTGCGGTAGTCGCTTGCTGCTCTCTCATATTGGGTCTCAAACCCTGGCGGTGGGTTGCTGTCGCCGTGACGCACATTGAGTAAAGGAATCATTACGTTAATAGAGTAGTTTACGTAATGATCGATAGCGGCGTTCATATCTGCAACTTCTTGCTCCAAACCTTCTACTTCACTCAGAGAGCGTAGTAATTGACGGCTTTCTTGTTGCTTGCTTTGCAAATGTGTCGCCAGCTGTTTGACATCTTCTGCACGAAATAAGCTATAGATAGCTTTGATGCGCATGCCATAAGTGTTATCGATGATTTGTGTCAGTTCATCCTTATTATTGATGAGATTTTCTGTTGAAACGGTAACTTGCTTAAAGGCTTCTTTTAGGTTGGTTGTGCTGTAACCTATCCCGGCCACTAGTAGTAGCAATGTGAATATGACAGGAACCACTACTTGGAGCTTAATGGAAAGCCCGCTGAGCAATTGGCGCATCGATTGTCCTCTTCTATTGATGTTGGTGAGTTGTATATTGTCGTTTTTATAATTAGGAGGGACGATTCTAGTTTTTCTCAAATATAATTCAATCTGGAATTTGATTATTTTATGAAATTATCGTTAGTCAAGTTGGGAATTAATTTTCTTTTTAATTCATAGAGTTATAACTCTAAGATTGTAACCTGATCGTTAAGTTATTCCGTCTTGTTTCATTATTGTTTGGCCTATCAGTCACTTCCGATAAAACATGCTCATTAAATCTTATCTGTCATACAGGCTTCAACGAAGTGAAACACAAATGTCATATTCGAGTCCTAAAGTGAGCACCGTTCAAGTGAAACACAACGGCAATCATGCCAACTAAGGAAATTGTGATGAAAAAGACAGTTATCGGTGCAATCGCACTTCTAGGCGCAATGGCAGTAACGTCAGTTTCTGCTAAAGAAACGATCTCTGCAGTGGGCTCTAGCAGCGTTACTCCACTGATGGAAGTTTTCTCTGAAACATACATGAAGACTAACTCGAACGTATTTATCGAAGTTCAGGGCCCAGGTTCTTCTGCTGGCGTAAAAGCGGCGAAAAACGGTTCTGCTGACCTAGGTATGTCTTCTCGTAACCTGAAAGATTCTGAAAAAGAGCCAGCTCTCAAAGAGTTAACTGTTGCACTAGACGGTATTGCAGTTGTTGTTAACCCTAAAAACGACCTTAAAGCACTGACAGCTGAACAAGTAACAGCTATCTACAAAGGCGACATCACTAACTGGAAAGAAGTCGGCGGTGCAGACAAGCCAATCGTTGCTATCACTCGCGACACGGCATCTGGCACTCGTGGTGCATTTGAAGACATCATGAAGCTTAAGAAGAAAGTTTCTGGCAAGAAAGTCTCTGCTATCTCTCAACGTGCTCAGGTTGCCAATGGTAACGGTGCACTGAAAACTATGGTGGCATCCAACCCATACGCGATTGGTTATATCTCTCTGGGTACAGTCGACAACTCTGTAAACGCACTTCCTATTGATGGTGTTGCAGCAAACGTTGACAACGTGAAAAACGGTTCTTACAAAGTTGCTCGTCCATTCCTTGTTCTATACAAAGACGGCAAGCCATCTGCTGAAACTCAGAAATTCCTAGACTGGATGGTTTCTACTGAAGCTCAAGCACTGGTAGACAGCAAAGGCTACATTTCAGTCAACTAATCATTAGTAATACTCTTTAATTGCTCAGCCCACTTTGGGCTGAGCCTTTTCTTGACTTCAAGCGAACGCAGTTCGTGAGAAAGGTAAGAACTCTATGACCATCGCAACAAATAGTGACGAGCTTATGAATACTGAAGCGACTCAAGTTTCTAAGCCGAGTTTACGTGCAAGCAAGCGTGTGGACTGGAAAGAGCGAATTTTCCATGGCTTATTCCTTACCAGTGCTGTTATTGGCATTGTATCTCTGGCGGTCATCGCCTATTTTATCGTTAAAGAATCTATCCCTGCATTTCAGGAAGCAGGGGTGTCTGGAATTGTCTTAGGCCAAGACTGGCTGCCACCTGCACTTTACGGTGTAGCAACTATGATTGTTGCTTCTGTCGTCTCGACGTTTGGTGCAGTCATCGTTGGGGTTCCAGTTGGCGTGCTTACCGCTATCTTCATTGCTGAAATCGCACCTAAACGTCTGGCTGACATTATCCGACCGGCCGTAGAGTTGCTAGCGGGTATCCCATCGGTGGTTTATGGCTTTTTTGGCTTGGTCATCATTGTTCCTTTGATTCAGGACGTGTTTGAAGTGCCGGCAGGTAACACTATTTTGGCGGGGATTATCGTGCTGGGCGTGATGATTCTTCCTACGGTTATTACCGTTTCAGAAACCTCAATTCGTGCGGTACCGCGCACCTACAAAGAGGGCTCACTGGCTCTGGGCGCATCAAAAATCTTTACTATCTTTAAATTGCTTGTTCCGGCCGCTCGTTCGGGCATCATGACTGCAGTGATACTGGGTATTGGTCGAGCTCTGGGCGAGACAATGGCCATCATCATGGTGATGGGTAACGCGCCAGCCATGCCTCAGGGCATTCTCGACTCTGCTCGGACGCTAACCGCGAATATCGCTATTGAAATGTCTTACGCAAGCGGTGTGCACGCCAATGCACTCTACGCTACAGGTGTTGTTCTGCTGGTGTTTATCATGATGTTGAACGCAGCTCTGCTTTATCTCAACCGCGAAAAAGCGAAGTAAACTGGTTTAAGGTGATGACTATGGATCGCGCAAAATTAAAGAAATCACGCCAGTTTAAAGATACTATCTTTAACGGCTTTGTCTGGGCATCGGCGGCACTAACGGTAGGTTTTTTGTTCTGGATTATCTGGTACATCTTATCGAACGGTTTGCAGCATGTTGACTGGGACTTTATTACTGACAACTACACTCGTACTGGCGAAGAACACGGTATTTTCCCAATGATTGTAGCGACAATTTACATGGTAATCGCGTCAATTGCGGTTGCAGCTCCTCTGGGTATTATGACGGCAATTTATCTTACCGAATACGCGAAAGTGGGCAGTAAACTTGTCAAAGTTATCCGATTCTGTACTGAGTCATTGGCGGGTATCCCATCAATTATTTTCGGTCTGTTTGGTATGACTTTCTTCGTGGCAATCTTAGGTTTGGGTTTCTCGATTCTTTCGGGTGCATTGACACTAAGTATTCTCATTCTCCCAGTGATCATCCGTACTACGGAAGAAGCACTGATGGCAGTGCCACAAACGTATCGTGAGGGCTCATATGGTTTGGGCGCTTCAAAAATTTACACCATCTGGCGTTTGATTTTGCCTAGTGCAATGCCAGGTATCTTAACCTCGGTCATTCTTAGTATTGGTCGTGTAATAGGTGAATCTGCTCCTGTCTTTCTGACTGCGGGTATGGTGGCTCGTATACCTGATTCTTTACTTGATTCAGGTCGAACGCTAACCGTTCACCTATATAAGCTAACTACTGAGCTTTTCACTATTGAAGAGTGGAATCAAGCTTATGGTACAGCTACCGTGCTGATTGTCGTTGTTCTCTTGATCAACATGATCACCAAGCTAATCGCAAGCCGTTTCAACACTGCGAATTATTAATCTGCGACTTTAACTGCAACAAGCACAGACACGAATTTAAGATTGAAGAGATAGAGACAATGAACAAATTTGATATTGAAAACCTAGATCTGTTTTATGGCGAAAATCAAGCACTGAAAGCGATTAATTTGCCGATTCCGGTACGTCAGGTAACGGCACTTATAGGACCGTCAGGCTGTGGAAAATCTACGCTATTGCGTTGCCTTAACCGTATGAATGACCTGATTGAAGGGGTAAAGATTACAGGTAAGTTGGATATGGACGGCACGGACATTTATGGAAACATTGATGTCGCTGACCTACGGATTAAAGTGGGCATGGTGTTCCAAAAGCCTAATCCATTCCCGATGAGCATCTATGAAAATGTTGCATATGGCCTGCGAGCTCAGGGTATTAAAGACAAGAAACACATTGATGAAGTCGTTGAGCGCTCACTGCGCAGCGCAGCACTTTGGGATGAAGTAAAAGATCGCTTGAAGTCACATGCGTTTGGTCTTTCGGGTGGTCAGCAGCAGCGTTTGTGTATTGCTCGTACGATTGCCATGGAACCAGATGTCATCTTGATGGATGAACCAACGTCGGCCCTTGATCCAATCGCAACCCATAAGATTGAAGAGCTGATGGAAGAGCTGAAGAAAAACTACACGATCGTTATTGTGACTCACTCTATGCAGCAAGCACGTCGTATCTCTGACCGCACGGCTTTCTTCTTAATGGGTGAGCTCGTTGAACATGATGCTACTCAGGTTATTTTTAGCGAACCCAAAGATGACCGTACCAAGGGATACGTAAATGGTGATTTTGGTTAATCACTCTACTGTTTTATTGGCATTATCACTATAACAATAAGCGATGGTACTTTGCCCCTCCTAATGAGGGGCTTTTTTACGTTTCAATGTTGAGGCTATGGCTAGCGTTTTCTTAAGCTGTAAACTTTTTATCTCGGCTTTTGGTGGAGAACTTCTTTTGGTACATATTCTGATCAGCGATGGAGATCAATTGGTTAAGGCTGGTTGAATCTTGAGGGTATGCTGCACTGCCTAAGCTGGCGGAAAGATACACCGTTTGCTCTTGTATGGTGATACTTTCATCAAAACAGCGATTAATCGAATCTGACAGTTGTTGAATGATTGCTTCATCATCTGAGTTGGTAAGAACGGCGAATTCATCACCACCGATCCGAAATACAGACAGGTTGTGACGACTCATCAATGCGACTAAACGCGCCGATATTATCCTCAGCGCTAGGTCACCTGCTTGATGACCATGTGAATCATTGATTTTTTTGAAACCATTTAGGTCGAGCAAAATCAATGAGAAATGAGAGGTTTGTTCAATGTAATCGGTGAGTTGACGCATAAAGGCTAAACGGTTTGGAATGCCTGTTAGAGAGTCTGTCAGCGAGACTTGTTTATGAAACAACGCTTCTTTGTGGATGATATAGCTGACGACACCGACACAGGCAAACAGTAACATCATCAGCACAAACTGCGCGTGTGTAATTGCTTGAGCTTGTTTCATTTGAGATTGGTATAGCGGGCTCTTAATACGAAAATTTGTATTCACATAGTTGATCATCGACATGTACTGGTATTCGAAGTCCTCCGCGAGGCTGAGTGCGAGCTTTCTGTTGTCGGGCAATTGTTCTACTTTGCCCTCCAAACTCTTAAATTGCTCAAATAAGGTTCTAAAGAAGCTCTTAGCACCGGGAAGCGCAATATAAGTATCTGCTTCGCGGCTATTTATCAGCAGCTCGAAGCGACTCCAAGTCAGCTCATATTTCAGTATTGTGCGGTCTAAAAGTTGGTCGTCTTTTTCAGCGAGAGCAGTGATGGTTCTGAGTTCAGAAAACTCTTTTGTCAGTTGAAAGAGAAACCACGTTGCTTGGTTCTGCTGTTCACTGTATGAACGAGCCAAGTCACGCGTGGCTGACAGAAAGTATAAGTTTGCGACGATCAGTATCGCAGAGAGAAAGATAAGCAACACTTTAGCTCTGGATAGGATCTGGTTAAAACTACGAACGCTAGTTGGATTTCTCATCAGGACTTCTGTGAATCATTATTTTGCCAATTTGCCACACCATTTGAGAATGAAAAGTTGTGTTGTCAATCTCAGGGAACTTGTCTAAGTTAAAGACCAGCCAATATGGACCTTTATTTCGCACTTTCATTTTCTTGCCATTCATTTTGTACGCGATTATAGGCTCGTACTTCACAATGTTTTCTATCGTTACACTCGCTGAGTAGTCATTGAGAGCGATAAATGACACTGAGGTTGTGTCTTGAATGCCGAGCTGTTCGAGCATGTCAGAGACCCGCACCCCAGTAAACTCATGGGCTTCTGGTTGCCATGGAAGTTGGGTTGTGAAGGAGGTTGTGGGATATTGGGAAACCAATTGATCATAAACCAAAGTTTCAGGTTGACGGTTATCGATGCCAACAACTAACTCAGCACTGAACAAGGGCGTGCTAAACAGAAGCACAAAGGCGACAATAACACCTCTCATAGACCTTCCTTCGATACAACAGTTAACTAGTAAGTATTATGTTAGTAATTATATGTTCAGATATTAGCCATGGAAATTAATTTACTCGATGAGTTGATAAAATGGGATTAAGTCTCTGAAACTAAGATATTCAATCTGAATAAGGTCAGGTGGAAGTAGGGGCGAGAGAGATCTTTCTGAAAAACAATGGGGTGGTATTCGTGTTGTGTATAAGCTTTGTGACAAACAAAAAGCCCAGCATGTCGCTGGGCTTGAGATACTATTGGGTGTTCAGGCTGGAGCGTTAAGCTTTTTGCTTTTGCTTTTGCTTCGCTTTACATACAGCGGCCGTAAACACCACATCGGTCGAGCTGTTGAGAGCCGTTTCTGCTGAATCTTGAACCACACCGATAATGAAGCCTACCGCGACAACCTGCATTGCAATTTCATTTGGAATACCAAACAGGCCACAAGCTAATGGGATAAGCAACAACGAGCCACCAGCCACACCAGAAGCGCCGCATGCAGAGACGGCTGCAACGATACTTAGAAGTAGGGCTGTCATGATATCGACTTCGATACCCATAGTATGTACTGCTGCAAGAGTCAGTGTCGTGATAGTGATCGCTGCCCCCGCCATATTGATGGTTGCCCCCAGTGGGATTGATACTGAGTACGTATCTTCATCAAGTTTAAGCTTCTCACAAAGAGCCATATTCACTGGGATGTTTGCTGCACTTGAACGAGTAAAGAAGGCGGTTACACCACTTTCACGTATACATTGAAATACGAGTGGATAAGGGTTTTCGCCAGTTTTGACTAGAACAATGATCGGGTTCACGACTAGAGCAATGAACAGCATCGAGCTGAGCAGAACAACTAGGAGTTGAGCATAACCTGCCAGTGCGTCGAAACCTGTTGTTGCCAGTGTGGAAGATACCAAGCCAAAGATACCAAATGGTGCTAGGCGAATAATGAAACGAACGATCTGAGAAACACCATGGCTGAGATCTTCAAACACGGCTTTGGTTGTACCTGAAGCATGATGAAGAGCAAGACCAAGGCCAACGGCCCATGCCAGAATACCAATGTAGTTGGCGTTCATTAGCGCACTTACGGGGTTATCAACGATCTTGAACAACAGCGTGTTCATGACTTCTGCGATACCTTGAGGAGGTGTTGCCCCTTCTGCACCAGAAACCAGCGTAAGTGTCGTTGGGAACATGAAGCTAAGTGCGACTGCGGTCAATGCTGCGGTAAAAGTACCGAAAAGATACAGAACCACGATTGGACGCATGTAAGTGTGTTGGTTTTTTTTCTGATTGGCAATGGATGCTGCAACCAGAATAAAAACAAGAATGGGGGCGACGGCTTTTAGTGCACCGACAAATAAGCTTCCAAGTAAACCAACACTTTGCGCATGTTCTGGTGACACAGTCGCTAAACCTACACCGAGAACGATACCGGCTAGGATCTGTAATACCAGATTTCCACGTGCAAAGCGGGCAAAGATAGAGTTGTGTTGCATAGTTATCCCTGCAATGAATTATTTTATAAAATTTTAGTAATTTCAGTTATTGGAACTGAGGTCGACAATACTAGCGTGTTGAAATAATGTGTCTAGAATTAATTGATTTTCAGCATGAAAATTTATTGAAAATGTTAATGTGTGAATATAATGTTATCAATGTTGTGTGAATTGTACTTAAAAGGGGCTGAGAGCCCTTTTTAATTTTACAAACTCTGTTTGCGGTTACGTCGGGCCGCTTGAACGTTCCGATACATTTTGGTTTGCTGCTTATGGGAGGTTCGGCGTTCAGAGATGGTTGCTCCATTCCTTTCTTGCTCCCGCAGTAACTTTTGATAGTTTTTCAGTCGGCGATGGTCTAGTTGACCTGTTTCAATCGCACCAGTGACAGCGCACCCAGGTTCGCTATGATGGCAGCAATCAGAAAATCGACATTGCGCTGCCAACGTTTCGATATCTGCGAAGGTTTCAGAGACACCGTCAGCACAGTCAAACAATTGCAACTCTCTCATTCCAGGTGTATCAATTAAGACACCGCCACTTGGCAGGAAGTGCATTGAACGGCCAGTGGTAGTGTGTCGTCCTTTACTATCACTTTCTCGAATGCCTCCTGTTAATTGTACAGGCTCGCCGAGTAAGCCATTGACTAACGTTGACTTTCCGACACCAGAAGAGCCCATGAAAGCGACAGTGGATCCTGACTTACACCAACTGCTTAGCGATGTATACTGCTCTCCATCTAAAGCATTGAGCATTTCTACCATAAGCAAAGGATCGAGTTGCTGCACTTGTTGGCGCTTCTCTTCTGCATCAGTGACAAGATCAGCTTTTGTTAACACGATGACAGGCTCGACCTCGGCTTCGTTTGAAGTGGCCAGATAGCGCTCAATACGGCTTAGATTGAAGTCATCGTTGAGTGCACAAACGATAAACAAAGTGGACACGTTTGCAGCAATCAGCTGCTCGGCGACTTTGCTGCCAGCAGCTTTACGAGCAAACAAAGATTGGCGGTCCAATAAACGCTCGAAGCCACTTTGTTTATCTAACAAAAGCCAGTCACCGACAGTCATCATAGGCAGTGATTTATGTATGGCTAAAGTCATTTCACCATCTTCGCTGAGCAGCTTGTATCCACTTCTATGGTGCTCTACTACGCGTGCAATGCAGCTGTGTTCAAGTTCTTCAAGTGTCAGTTGTTGTTGAAACGAGTTATTCCAGCCGAGTTGAGCTAAGTTCAACGGCTGTTTGGGATTGTTATACATTGTGTACCCCAGACATGCAGAAAGGTCTCTGCAAAAAATTGTCAGCTAGGGTCATGAGACCCCGGTATGATTACACCGGGCAAAGAGAAGGGAAGTGTGTAACCTGCGGTTATTTATTCTTCACTAATTCTGCCGGGTGGGTTCTTGCTACAATCATCGTATCCTCCTAACGTTATCTGTTCGATTTTTTGGTCAGCTTAGTAAACTACTGATTAGTATAATCGTGATTGTTCTTCTAATCGACTCTTTTTTAAGCGTAATATAAATGGGTGTCATGCCTGTGCGAACTTTTGTTGCCGATATTGAGTGATTGCTTATAAACTGTATATGTGAGTTGGTTTATATGGATGTGATAGAATAATGACACAAGCGACGCAAAGCGAGAAAGCTGAAGTGCTCGAACTATCTTCCGCTGATGCTACCCAGACGAAAGAAGCCCCCAAGTTACCCTCTGATAACATCAAATATGGTGAAGACGCCTTCAGTGACGTTAAGCCTTTGAGTGAAGTTGCATTCCTGATCACGACTCCTACAGGTAAAAATCTCAAAGGCAAAACCAAGTATATTGGTCTTCACTCCAACAATCTTATGCTGCTAGAGATGCCAAAAGTTTCTCCGAAAGAAGTGGCTGTTTTTTTTCAGCGAGGCTATGCCATTAAAGCGTGTGTCATTGCTGAGGCAGGTGAGGGCGCTAGAATTTACTTCAAGAGTAAGCTGGAGTACGTTATTGAGGCTGGGGGAAACAGTTTGTTTCTTATCACTTTGCCTGCCGCGACTCAGGTTGCAGCGGGGTTGAGAGAGAGTGCTCGATTGGAGTTGGCGTTGGAGGGAATACTGGCGCCACAATCCCATCATTTTAAATGCCAGATTCGCGATATATCGAGCAATGGCTGCTTGATCGTAGTGGATCGCAACCTAACCAACCACAAAGTTGGTGATCTTATCTCGTTAAGCATACAAGAAACGGAAAGCGATAAAGTGGTAGAGCCTCAAGTGCTTGAAGCAACAGTTAGGAATGTAAAAATAACTAGCCGTTACTGTAAACTTGGTGTTCAGTTTGAGAAAAGTAGCCTCGAGCCCGTTGCTAGCCTAATTGAGGGGCTAAACTTCTGTCAGCTGAGTCAAAAGTTCACATTATGACTGAATGGGCTTCTTTACAACAGAAGCCCAGCTTTACTATCGTTTAGGCGGAATCTCGTCTGGAGTGAGATAGCCATCATTATTGCTATCTAATCGGCTGAAATCTTGGGCGAGTTTACCCTTAACCTCATTTCGAGAAAGTTTGCCATCACCATTGCGGTCCATCCTAGGGGGTAAACGCCCCGTGGTAGTTGGCATTGTATTCATGTGTTTCGCCTTCATTGAGTTTGTACTTTGTTCTTTGTTCATGAAGGCCTTAGCACTACGCTGACTCTGGGTAGGGCTTTGTACAAACTCAACGTTACCTCCTGATACACACCTAACCATGTTCTCTACACGCACCGCATCACCCTGAGGGCCATGACCTGTTGGATACATGTTGGTGCTGCCAGACTTAGGATCGCTTCGTTGAGAACCCGCACCATGAACATCTATCCACTGATTATTCATGTATCCCATTGAACGGCCAAATGCGATATAGGCGGCGTTGGCACCATTATGCAAATTTTGGTGAGTGGTACTGCTCCAATAGTTGGCGTAGTCTGCTTGTCCTGCTTCATTGCTAATCACAGTGGCTTCGAAAATCGGGTCTATTGCTCCAGAATTGGATGTATTGGGAGAACGAGAATAATCAACAATGGACTGCAGCTCTTTGATGTTCGGCAAGCGCCAATCACTTCGACCTACGAGTGATAAGTTTTGACAGTAACTCAAAGCTTCAGGAAATTTGATATTTTTTCTACTATCACTTTGTTGCCACAACAGTCCAGTTGCTGTGTCTTCTATCGTTCCGTTTGTATTGTCAGAGAATTGATTTTGTCCATACATTTTATTGCCACGTACCGCCAAAACGTAGAAAGTCTTTTGGCCACCACGTGGGTTTTCAATCCCATAGCCTTTAATTCGGCCATCAATAAAATTGACACCAAACACCGTCTCATCACCTCGCATCGTGGTGGAAACGTACTTGGTACTAGAAACAAACTGGCTGTCGATTAAGCGCTCACCTGACTCAGTATCACCTGAGTTCATTGCAAAGTATTGGTGATCAATGAAGGGTATAAGATGAACAGTCCCTGATTGTCTGAAACCGCTGGGATCTTGGCCATCGAATAAAATCAAAGAGTATAGTTCCTTGATACTAGGTAAACGCCAATCGTCGTAACCAGCAAGACGTAACTTGTCTACATACTCAATCGCTTCTTGATAACTGAGCTTATCGTTGGCGTTGATCTTACCATCGTTGTTGATATCAGTGGTTGATGACCAAATTAGCCCAGTCACCTTATCCGTGACGGTGCCGTCGATGTTGGCTTGGTATGTGGGATGGTTGCCAACGTATTGTGCGTCCTGACCGAAAGTGTCGGCAGAAGAGGTGGGGCAGGTCGAAGACGCTTGTTTAATGTCAAAACATTCTGTTTGGCCTGTATCAACAATAGGGTAGGTCAGGCTGGCTGAACTAGTCCAAGAGATGCTATAGGCCATCAGGGTGATGACCATGTGATTTATCTTCATGACGTATCCTTGCTCAATGATTCACATGATGAATTTTATCGTCAGGTGTGTAAAGGAGAGTAGTGTTCAGGTAAAAAGAACGTAAAGGGCAGAGAGCTTATTGCGTTAGCGCATAGGATGCCGAGGAGAGTAATAAGCTAACCCTTGTATTGAGTAAACCAAAAATAAGTACGAGGCATGGAAAACCAATAATCCGACGCATTATGCATCGGATTTATTATCGGTTCGATGGATGTCTTGAGAACGGGGAAATGGGGTCAGAAACCTTTGATGTTTTCTGCTTCAAGCTCAGTGAAGTATTTGACTGTCTTTACTTTCAATTCTTGAGTCGAAGGCTCGTCGCATACGATCACAGATTTAGGGTGCAGTTGAAGGGCTGAAACCGTCCATAGATGATTGACACTGCCCTCTACAGCGGCCTCTAGCGCTAAGGCTTTATTGTGCCCTGTAACGAGGATCATGATTTCTTCTGCGTCAAGTAATGTACCTACACCAATAGTCAGAGCATACTTCGGCACTTGATTGATATCACCATCAAAAAAGCGTGAGTTTGCGATGCGCGTATCTTCTGTTAGCGTTTTGATTCGAGTGCGAGAAGATAAAGAAGAGGCAGGCTCGTTAAATGCAATGTGCCCATCGTTACCTACGCCGCCCATAAATAAGTTAATACGGCCGTAAGATTTGATTTTATCTTCATAGCGTTGACATTCGGCTTCATGATCTGTTGCATTGCCATCAAGCAGGTTGATATTTTCTTGTTGTAAATCAACATGATTGAAGAAATTTTCGTACATGAAAGAGCGATACGACTCAGGGTGATCTGCTGGAATACCAATGTATTCATCCATGTTAAACGTCACAACATGTTTAAAACTGACTTCCCCAGCTTTGTAAAGTTCGATAAGCGCCTTGTATGTCGCGAGTGGCGTACCACCAGTAGGTAAACCGAGTACAAATGGCCGATCAGCGCTTGGCTGAAAGTTGTTAATGCGTTTGGCTATATGTGCCGCAGCCCATTTACCGACCTGTGCGGCTTTGTTTAACGGGATTAGTCTCATTGGTTGCCCCTAGTATTGGAAATATGATGCTTCAAACATTATTTGCATTATAAAATAAGTTTGTTGGCACAGCTATTGTTTTTGATCTTTTTCACTTTTCTTTTCGTTTTAGTGAATGTAGAGCCTATTTTTTCCTACAATTTTCTAAGTGCTGTTATATAAATTTAAGTTAAAAATTAAGCATGTAAATGTGTACTCCTGTGGCAGGATTTGTATTTTATTCATCAACGAATCATTGGAGTGAGGTACAATTAGGTAAAGACGGTATAAATTCTCAACTTTTGTTGTGGCTGGCCGACAAGAATTTCATACGACAAAACGCCAGTCGAAGGTGAAAATAAGATATAGATGAATGTTATAGGTATCGCCATTGGGGCAACCGGTTTGTTATTGCTTGGCATGTTCATTTGGATGCTTGCACTTCAGTTGCGAAAGAAAAGGCTGGAGCAAGAGCGCAAAGAGCGTGAGATCGCTTACCGAAAAGCAATGGAAAAAAATCGCAAGCAAGAACATGAAGATCGGATTCATAAGGCCGAAAGCGGCCACATCCCGACCATATTGTTTTTGGCAAAAGAAGCTGAACGTTCAAGATTGAAAGAAGCACTGTATTGGTACGACAAAGCGGCTCGGCTGGACAGCGTTACTGGCATGTACGGTGTCGTACGTATCAGCAACAAGATGAACCAGGACTTGGTGCTGAAAGAAGAAGCTAAATTTTGGCAGATATGCATTTCTGCCATGGAAGGCAGTGTCCCTCATAAATTTGAAATGGCGATGGCGTTCTTCTTCGGTCGCGGTACGGACGAAAATATTGGCAAAGCGATACAGATATTAAAACAGGCAGCTGAACAGAATCATATCGACGCCCTGATATTTCTGGGTGACTGGTATGCATCATCACATAACCCTGACCCTAAACCACGTCTTTCTACCGAATATTATCACAAGGCAGCTGCGCTCCGGAGCAATGAAGGGCGCATGAAACTCGGGCTTAACTACATTCACGGTATTGGTGTCGCTGCTGATCATGCCAAAGGGTGCTACTGGCTAGAACGCGCCGCGGAAAAAGGGCATAGCGATGCTATGTATAATGCTGGGGAAGCCTGGATGAACCACAGGCCTAACGGTAATGCGATTGCTTATATCTGGCTGTTTCTGGCCGGCCATTTCGGCCATGAACCTGCTAGGGTACTGCGTGATCAGGTAGCATTGAATATTGGTGTTGATACGGTTGTGGGTTTGCAATCCTTATCTAAACCGATCTTAAAGAAGATCAAGGATAAAAAAGTCAGTAAACATTCTGTGATCAAAGCTCTAAACAAGTTGTATAAGCGTAACATCCCCCTTGAAGAGAAAGAGGCACTTGGCAACCAGGTCACAGAGGAGATCGAATTAGATTTGTTACAAGAGCCGCTTACTTCCTCAGATGATGTCAGTGAAGTTCAGCCTGACATCAATGAGAAACTCGACTTTTCTCAATCCAATATCGATAAAGCATGAGATGAGCCCCTCAATTAAATAGGGGCTTTGTTTGTATTGCTTCATCTTCTCTGCCCACTGTTCTGTAATGGTGAGAGTGAGGCCGTTATTTCTGTTGTAAGGTGATGAGTCCAATCAAATACGCTCAGGCTTACCTCACAAGCAGGCTTTCAAATCATGGTGACAATCCTGAAACCCACATAGGCAATGCTTGAATTGATAAAGTGGCCATTTTCGGAAATGTAACACATTTAATGATTGATTCTGCTTAACTATTGATTCACATTAGGCGCAAAAAATAAGAGGGATAAACCATGTCTACCGCTAGTTTTCTGCGCCTAATCTGTCTCGCTGCAATTTGGGGAGGCTCTTTTCTGTTTATGAAGATTGCTGCCAATACGTTTGGGCCAGCGTATTTGATTGAGTTCAGAGTGGGTTTTGCCGCGATCAGCTTGTTTTTAGTCTCTCTTTATCTGCGCAAGAAATTAGCCTTCCGAAATCACTTCTCACATTTTATGATCATCGGCTTGTTTAATACGGCATTACCTTTCTTATTGTTTGCTTACGCGGCTCAAACACTCAATGCGTCGACCTTGTCCGTTCTCAACTCAACAGCGGCGATATGGGGGGCGTTGATAGGGGTGTTCTGGCATAAATCCACTCTCAGCGGCAAAGCGATTTTTGGTATGCTGCTTGGTGTCAGTGGTGTTGTGGTGCTTGTTGGTTGGGACGCGGTGAACATCGGTGTGAGTGCAGCCCTGCCCATTGGCGCTGGTATTATGGCCGCTTGCTGCTATGGCATTGCGACCAACTATACCAAGACAGCCCCTAAAGTGGCTTCATTTGAAAATGCGCATGGAAACATGTGGGCGGCTGTTCTATGGATATTACCTTTACTTCCATTTGTTCCGATGCAAGGTGAACCAAGCACCCGTGAAATGCTCGCTGTGGTTGCACTCGGTGTCATCTGTACAGGCGTGGCTTATCTGCTCTACTTCCGGCTAGTTGCTGATGAGGGCGCCGCGTCTGCACTGTCGGTAACCTTTCTGATCCCAGTGTTTGGCATTATGTGGGGAGCCTTGATCCTTGATGAGCCAATAGGCATTAATACTTTTGCTGGAACCCTACTTGTGCTGTCCGGTACTATGTTAGTCACGGGGTTCTCTCCTACCCAGCTGCTGAAGAAATCACGTGTTGCTGAGCAGGCTTAGAGCGTCTATTTGTTTAGATCGAGAGTCATAAAATGACTGTTTGGGTCCGGTTGGTAGTCAGCAAAAGGTGAACAGTATTCAAAGCCAAATTTCTTATACAGTTCTCTGGCAGGTTTAAAGAAGGACATCGATCCAGTCTCTAAACTGATTTGCTGATAACCTCTCAGTTTTGCTTGTTCAATGACGTAGCTGAGCAGAGATGAGGCAACGCCCTGATTTCGCACGCTAGGTGTTGTCCTCATTGATTTCAACTCAGCATGTGACTCGGAAAGCTCTTTAATGGCGATACAACCCAAGAGCTGCCCTGCTTTCCAGCCAGTCCAAAAAGTGACGTCAGGCGCTTTTAAGGCGGATGTATCCAGAGCGTGAACACTTTCTGGTGGAGAGGTCGCGTTCATATCCGCCAAGTGTTCTTGGAGCAATTGGGTAACATCAGGGTGGTCTAATTCGTTGACTGTTATCTTCATCCCTTTTCCTTGTTGATGGTGTAGAAATAATCTACATCTTCCGTAGAAATTTCTCAATCATCGCTAATCAATCAGTTGCTTAAATGTTGCGGATGTAACGAGCTGTTGCGGAACCTTATATCGTATAAGTAAGGGTTAGATCCCATAAATGACATTTCATTAGTATTACATTTCATTGTTACTTGATTCATGTCTCATAAATAACTCTTATAGGCCGATATTTTTACATAACTAACATTCCGCATAGGGAGTTCTCGGTTAGGAGAGGCAGGGGTTGCATGAAAGAAGTAGAATTTAGAACGATAGATAAGCTTTTTATTAAAATGTCTATCAATGACAAGATGTGGGTAATTTTGGCGATTTTTCTTGTTGCTGTTGGCAGCATCGCTGGTGGAAATTATTACTCTACAATCGAACAAATTGAGAAAACAGCGATTTATGCCGCGAGTCATCAACTTGATGGGATGCTGAGTACGGGTACAGAAGCGTCAATAGCCGGCCAAGCCAATATTGTTAAGGTGTCAAGCGTCAGTAAGCCTGCCTACAACAACGGCATTGTGACCGTGTCTCAAACTGGTAAGGATGGCAATGTCTACCAACTGACCTTAAACAACCAGTCTCATGATCAGCATGCACGATCTCAAGCCCTATCCAGTTTCTTCTTTAGTTTTGTTTGGGTGATTCCTTTTGCGGTATTTTGCTACTGGGTTGCGACGTTTATTGGTGGTGCGTTGTGGGTGCTTTACACCACGACTCAAAAGATTGGTGAAGGTGATCTGACTTCACGTTTGGGTTTTCATCCGGGACGAGATGAGTTTGGTACTATTGGCTGTGCACTTGATAAAGCAATGGATACGTTAACCGACTTAGTCAACAACGTTAAGGTCAATGCCAACACATTAAGTGAAACCTCGGCTTCATTCGAACAGGAGATGAAGTTGAGTGAGTCTCAGATCAGCAACCAATACGGCTCCTTAGATTCTGTGGCCACAGCAATGGAACAAATGACCGCTTCCGCGAAAGAAGTGTCCAACATTTCACAGCAAGCAATGGGGCAAACTGAGCAGGACTCACAGCACATTGATGGCAGTCACAAGCGTGTTCAGTCTGCGATCAACGAAATAGACAAACTGTCGAGTTACATTGAGCAGGCTTCGAGCTCCGTTGCCACTTTGAATGACAACACAACGCAAATAAATGAAGTGATCACGACGATCAATGCCATTTCAGAGCAAACGAATCTATTAGCACTCAATGCCGCGATTGAAGCGGCGCGAGCGGGTGAGCAAGGCCGCGGGTTTGCAGTGGTAGCGGATGAGGTTCGTACCCTAGCTAGCCGTACTCAAGCGGCGACCGTTGAAATTCAGTCAATGATTGAAAAGTTGCAGGCTGAAAGTCAAAACATTGCCTCTATTACTCAACAGACTGTCGAGCAAGCTCGCACAAGTAGTGACTTGATTGAAGATATTGGCAATGATGTTCAATCTATTTCCGAATCGGCGCGCGGTATTATGGACATGAGTATTCAGATCTCTACCTCAGCGGAAGAGCAGAGTGCGGTGGCCAATGACATTGCGTCTGAGCTGAGTGACATCCGCACTCAGTCGAATACCATCCGTAGTGTGGCAGAAAAGTCTTCTCAAGGGGTGGCAAACCTGACTAAAGCGTCGCTATCTCTCGCTGACATTCTTAAGCAGTATCGTACCTAAGGTTCGTTATACAGAAAAAAGGCTTGGTGGATTGAACTCATCCCCAAGCCTTTTTTGTATTAATTGGGCGCTAACGCAGCGTCAGTTTGGAACCATCGAATTTTAGGTTTGCCAATAAGTGTTTGGCATTGATCGTTCCAGCTTCATCAAACTGGACACCGTAGCGAGCGTAATGCAGTGAGCTTTGCAGATTACATATCTTGCCGAACAAAGGCTCGAATTGATTCGATTTGCCCGTACTGGATTTGATTTCTAAAGCAATCTCATCGCCAACCTGAAACGCGCGACTTAGCGGTGCTGTGATAAAACGGCAACCACTTTTCGATAGGTCACGGATCTGACAGTCGAGTTTATGCGTTGAGGCATTGACACGAGCGTCAAGATTGACGTCATAACGAGGCTCTTTACGTAACTGGGTGACCTGCATGGTATGAGGGATAGTTAATGCGACCATGGGGATAGGTTCCGTAAGCACATGCTCAATCTGACTCCTAAAGTGAACAATCGCGCCTTCGCCCCGATGGGAGATAGCACGTACTGCCGTCCAAAAGCCCGATTGGAAAAAGAAGTCCAAATCGTCATCAGAAATTTTAGGTAATTCGGCTAGAACAAGGTTTACAGAGTGAGTACCTATAAAGGTAGATTTACACCGGAATGTGGTTCCAACTGGTGTGGTAATGCCCATGGTAAGCTCACCTCCATGTTCAAGCATGGCCAGAGCATCAGTGCTAGTAAGGGTTGACACACTCCTTTCTTTTGCAGCAACGGGAGAAGATTTGTCTTGGTTGGCAACTGCTTGAGTATTCATCTAGCCTCCATTTATCCTGCCTATTCTTATTTTTACTGCAGGTTTTATTTTTTCTTCAAGAAGTGAGTGTTGTTTCTCAAACTGTTAAACTTCTTATATATCGTTATAGTTTTTAATATCAACATAGCAAATAATTTCGACGCATGTATCGCTTTTAGAGGTCAATATGTCACATAAGTTAACATTTGATAGCGCTAGCTCTCTTTTTCGCGTTCATTTAGAAGCGGATTATGAGGGTGTTTTGAGGTTTAATGTGCAAGGTGATGTCTATGTCATCATTTCTACAAAGGTACCTGAAGAGCTCAAAGGTAAAGGCTATGGCAAGGTAATGATGGAAACCATTCTGCCTGAGATTGAGCGTCAAGGAGTGACAATTAGGCCAGAATGCTCTTATGTTGTGCATTATTTGTCACGGCACCCTGAGTGGTCTCACCTGCTTGCTGACCCCTCATGATACAACACCCTATTTATCAGAGTTTATGCCTAAGATTAGGGCTCGGTACATTGCACCGAGTAGAGGTTTTACAACCTTTGTGGGGCGGTTATGGAGAGCTGGTCAGAGTACATCTTGATCAAACGAGCATTGTGATAAAGCATATTCAGTTGCCTCAACCTTCCCATCACCCTAGAGGTTGGAATACTGCTCTCTCCCATCAGCGTAAACTGAAATCCTATCAGGTTGAGCTGCATTGGTATCAGAACTTTGCGCAAGCAGCCCATTGTCAATGTCCCCAACCTAAGCCCATTCTTGTTGAGCAGCAAGACACAGAACTCCTTTTAGTGATGGAAGATTTACATCAATTGGGTTTTACCGAAACGCATCAGTGTGCACAGCCGATGCAGATGGAGTCGGTATTAAAGTGGCTTGCTTGGTTTCATGCATCGCATATCGGAGAAAGGGGAGCAGGCTTGTGGGAGTTCGGCAGCTATTGGCACTTGGATACTAGGCCAGATGAACTGGAAGTGTTGGACGACCACGTATTAAAGCAAGCCGCGGCCCGCATGGACCAAGTCCTTCGCCAAGCTCCGTACCAGACGTTGATCCATGGTGATGCCAAGCTGGCGAATTTCTGTTTCACGCCTGCTGGTGAAGCTGCTGCAGTAGACTTTCAGTATGTAGGGCGAGGCTGTGCGATGAAAGACGTCGCTCTCTTTATGAGTAGTGCGGTTGAGCCGGAACAGTGCGATGAAATGGAAAGCTGGATTCTGGATACCTATTTTTCCCACCTTAAACTGGCACTCAACAAATTACACCCTGACATTGATGCCAACGATGTCGAGCAAAGCTGGCGGCCGCTTTTTGCGATTGCATGGGCGGATTTTCATCGTTTCTTAAAAGGCTGGAGCCCGAATCATTGGAAAATAAACGCTTATACTGAAGCGTTAACACATCGTGCTCTTGAGTTATTAAAGGCTTACCCGTGAGGTAAGCCTTTTGCATGATTTAACTGAATGACTCATGCTTCATTCTCGCCATGTAATAGGTACTTTGGTACTTGCCCTCTCTGAACGTTGCATTCTTTGCCTCACCTTCGATTTCAAAGCCAAATTTCTTATAGCACGCGATCGCTGCTTCGTTATCCGTATTGACCTCTAGGTGAACGCGCTTTATTTGCAACCAGTTGTCGGCTAAATCCAGCACAGTTTCAATTAACCTACTAGCGATCCCCATACCATGATAGTCATCATGTACACCGAGTCCAAAAGTACCACAGTGAGCGGTTCGCGGGCGCTGGGAGTGCTCGAAGCCTATGTTTCCGACCACCTTTCCATCCACTTCCGCAACAAAGCTATAAATCCCAGTCGGTATGTTTTCCAGTCGTTGTGCCCACATGGTTACTGATGGTTGAGGGAGCTGTAGAGTTTCACGTAGCGCTTTGGGTTGTGAATAAATCTCACACATTGCGGCTGCATCGCTCACTAGAGTAGGGCGAATTGTTATTTCCATATTATTACCTTCTCGACTGGTTAAAAATGACTCAACCATAACGAGCAAATAACCAAAGATAAAGCATTGTTTTCACTTATTTTAATAGGCCTAAGTTTAGTTATGAAACGTTTGAAGCGTGAGCGGTGCCGAAGACGTATAAATTGTAAATAAGTTTGTTTATTGGTTGGTGAAGACTTAAGGTGTTTCAGAGCTCATAAAAGGAATAATAAATGAACACATCGGCTGGCTGGAAAACGCCTCAGAATTTTTTGATCATCATTTCTATTGTGGTGCCCATCGCTTTCTCTAGTTGGATGGCGCTGCTCAACAACTTCGTGATTGAAAAAGCGAACTTTGATGGTGCTGATATTGGCCTTCTTCAAAGTGTCCGCGAGATCCCGGGTTTCTTAGCCTTCACCGCTGTGTTTGTTTTGATGTTCATTCGCGAACAGAGGTTTATGTTACTCGCGTTGGGTGCACTCACTTTGGGTACTGCAATTACGGGCTTTTTCCCTTCACTGTTTGGCTTGTTACTGACGACTTTATTGATGTCGACAGGTTTCCACTACTTCGAAACTCTGAAGCAGTCGCTGTCTTTGCAGTGGCTTTCAAAAGAGGAAGCGCCAGAGATGCTGGGTAAGTTTATTTCTGTCGGCGCTTTGGCATCGCTAATCACTTATGGTGCGCTTTGGATCTGTCTAGAGATGCTTAACATGGATTTTCAGTGGGTCTATCTGACGTTTGGTGGTATTGGTTTTCTACTGGTGATTTGGATGGCGTTTGCCTTTCCTCAGTTCCAAACCCAAGTTCAGCAGAATAAGAAACTGGTGCTGCGCAAGCGCTATTGGTTGTACTACGCACTGACGTTTATGAGTGGTGCACGCCGACAAATCTTTACTGTTTTCGCAGGCTTCCTGATGGTGGAGAAGTTTGGTTACTCGGCGGCAGATATCACCATGCTATTTTTGATCAACTACCTGTTTAACTTCCTGTTCGCGAAAAGAATTGGCAAGTTCATCGGTAAAGTGGGTGAACGTAAAGCACTGTTGTTTGAATACACAGGTTTGATATTTGTCTTTATCGGCTACGGCTTAGTGCAAAGTGCGGAATGGGCTGCAGCCTTGTATGTTATTGATCATCTATTCTTCGCTTTAGCGTTAGCGATCAAAACTTATCTACAAAAAATTGCCGATCCTGCTGACATGGCTTCGACAGCGGGTGTGTCATTCACCATTAATCATATTGCAGCGGTATTTATCCCGGTATCCTTTGGCCTTATCTGGTTAGTGTCACCGTCAGCCGTATTCTACATTGGCGCGGCAATGGCGGTCGTTTCGTTCATTTTGTCGCTTAATATTCCCGCCAAGCCTGAAGAGGGCAATGAAGTACGAATACTGCGCTGGAGCTAGAGAGAAAAGCGAAGGTTTAGCCTTCGCTTTTTTTATGATGCCGGATTAGGGGGATGAGACTCTTTAGCTCTGGGGTGCTTTACTCTATAATTGCCGCGCTTTTATCTGGAACATCCCGTTTTCACCTTGGATACATTATGATTTCGAAAAACCAACTCAAATTACTGCGTGCTTTAGGCCAAAAGAAACAGCGCAAGGCTCATGGTCTGTTTTTGGTCCAAGGTGAGAAGAACGTACTTGAATTGGTGAATAGTGAGCTGCAAGTGAAACAGATTTTTGCTACCAGCGATTTTTTGACCGCAAACCAAGAGCAATTAGATGATTTTGAATGCATCGAAGCGTCATTAGATGATCTGACCAAGGCCAGTACTCTCGTGAGCAATAACGCGGCAATTGCCGTAGTAGAAACCCCAGCAGTTACTGTGCCTAAAGCTCAAGGCTTGATGATTGCTTTGGATGGCGTGTCAGACCCTGGTAATCTCGGCACCATCATTCGTGTTGCTGACTGGTATGGCATCAAGCATATTGTCGCGAGTAAAGATTGCGCCGACCCGTACAACCCGAAAACCATCAGTGCCACTATGGGTAGTTTTGGCCGTGTCACCGTCAGCCAACTGGATCTGCCAAGCTATTTGGAGCAGGCCAGCATTCCTGTATATGGCGCCTTTTTGGAAGGCGAAAGCATCCACAAAACGAAGTTTAACCCTGAGGGTATTCTTCTGATGGGCAGCGAATCTCATGGTATACGCGAGCAAGCGGCTCAGTTTGTTACAGACAAGATAACCATTCCCGCTTTTGGTGGTGCAGAGTCACTCAACGTGGCAATGGCGACGGGGATCATTTTAGATAACTTACGTCGCCAGCATGGCGAATAAAAAGTCTTGAATGCAAAAAAGCGCAGTGATTTACTGCGCTTTTTTATATCTGAAGGTAGAGAGCTTTACTTCTCTAACATACCTAACTTGTCTGGTACACCATTCCACTTTTCAGCTTCATCCATTGCTGGCTTCACTTCGGTTTGCACGGGCCATAGTTCGGCGAGTTCGGCATTTAACTCAACGTAAAGCGTTTGGTCCTCAGGCACTTCGTCTTCCTGAAAAATAGCATTCGCGTCACACTCATCAACACATAAGCCGCAATCAATACACTCAATAGGATTGATCACCATGAAGTTTGGCCCTTCGTGGAAGGCATCTGCAGGGCATACTGCGACACAGTCAGTATATTTACATTGAATGCAGTTATCGGTTACGACGAACGCCATGATGATCCGCTCTTAAGTTAGTCAAAAGTTGAGGAATGGGGATAATACTCATCCCAAGCGAAAATTCAATATCCAGCATAGTTATTGTTACTGATGCGGTCTGATTTAGTATGACAGACAATTCAAATTCTCGTAAAATGCGCGCCATTGTGAGCTGGTCGCTGAGCGACTCTGGCTAAGACACCTGATATTACGAGACATCAACATGATACGTTTAACTGAAATTAAACTCCCTCTCGACCACGAGGAAGAGGCACTGATTGCCGCCATTACCCAAAAACTCGGTATTTCTGAAGACCAAGTGATCTCTTTCAATTTATTCCGACGTGGTTACGATGCTCGTAAAAAGACAAATATTCTGTTGATTTACACGCTTGACGTTGTCGTTGAAAACGAGGAGCAACTGTTAGCGAAATTTGTTGATGATCCGCATGTTAAACAGACACCAGACATGGAGTACAAGTTTGTTGCTACGGCACCAGAGAACATCACTGAACGTCCGGTGGTTATCGGCTTCGGCCCTTGTGGCTTGTTTGCTGCGTTGATTCTAGCGCAAAGTGGCTTTAAGCCGATTGTGGTCGAGCGAGGTAAAGAAGTTCGTGAGCGTACCAAGGATACATTTGGCTTTTGGCGCAAACGTACTCTAAACACAGAATCCAATGTACAGTTCGGTGAGGGTGGCGCAGGTACGTTTTCCGACGGCAAACTCTACAGTCAGGTTAAAGATCCAAACTTCTACGGAAGAAAGGTGATTACTGAGTTCGTGGAAGCGGGCGCTCCAGAAGAAATTCTATACGTCAGTAAACCACATATTGGTACCTTTAAACTGGTGACCATGATTGAGAAAATGCGTGCGAGAATCATCGAGTTGGGTGGTGAAATTCGCTTTAGCACCCGTGTTGATGACATCCACATGGATGGAGACCAAATTACAGGTCTAACGTTATCGAACGGTGAAGAGATTCAATCTCGCTATGTTGTGTTAGCGGTTGGACACAGTGCGCGTGACACCTTTGAAATGCTGCACGACCGTGGCGTTTATATGGAAGCTAAGCCGTTTTCTGTGGGCTTCCGTGTTGAGCATAAGCAATCGACGATTGATGAAGCACGTTTTGGTCCTAACGCAGGTAACCCAATTTTAGGTGCTGCGGACTATAAGTTAGTTCACCATTGTAAGAATGGCCGCACCGTATACAGCTTCTGTATGTGCCCGGGTGGCACAGTGGTTGCCGCAACGTCAGAAGAGGGTCGCGTTGTGACTAATGGTATGAGCCAGTATTCGCGCTCGGAACGCAACGCAAACAGTGCCATCGTGGTAGGTATTGATCCTGAGCGTGATTACCCTGGTGATCCCCTTGCTGGTATCCGTTTCCAGCGTGAGCTAGAGTCAGGTGCTTATGTTCTAGGTGGTGAGAACTATGATGCACCAGCGCAGAAAATTGGTGATTTCCTGAAAGGTCGCAATCCAAGTGAGCTCGGTGACGTTCAACCATCATTTACGCCAGGTATCCATCTGACAGATATTTCTAAAGCGCTACCGGAGTTTGCAATCGAGGCGATTCGAGAAGCCATTCCAGCGTTTGATAAGAAGATTAAAGGCTTTGCCTCTGAGGATGGTTTGCTCACTGGGGTTGAAACTCGTACCTCGTCACCGGTGTGTATCAAGCGTGGCAAAGATTTCCAGAGCATTAACCTAAAAGGTTTCTACCCCGCGGGTGAAGGGGCTGGTTACGCAGGGGGTATCCTTTCTGCTGGTATTGATGGGATTAAGGTTGCGGAAGCTCTGTCCAAGGCGATGGTGTCCGATCTATAAAAGGCGTCATTCACGTAAGCAAACTCTTCGGCTCTTCTGTACTAACAGAGGAGCCAACCTGTTGCTATCCCTTAGCTAATCTATGTTCCATTTAACACCCACATTGAATTCAATTTGACTGTCAACTCGGAGATATTCTGTTCTATGCATCGAATAATAACGAGCGCTCCTGCTTGTAGGCTACAGAACAAAACCAGAACTTGCCTTGGGCTTTTGCTTGGGTTACTGATTAAAACGGTCTTGTAGATACTCGATAAAAGTTTTGATTTGGCTTGGAATATACTTAGATTGCGCATATTGAGCGATGATCTTACCTTGATAGTTCCCTCCTACGTGCCAATCAGGCAACACTTCTATCACTTGCCCAGAGTCTATGTAAGATTGAATCGCAAATTCAGGAAACACTGAGATCCCGACACCACGCAAAACGGCTTCGCGTCTAATTTCACTGTGATTTACGGCGAATGATCCAGTGACGCTCATCGATAGTTTTTTTTTGTTGTTGGTAAATTCCCACACTCTATCCTTCGGATTTTCTCCTAAACATAAACAATTGTGCTGATCAATGTCTTCGGGGTGAGTTGGCGTACCATTGCTTTGTAAGTAAGCAGGGCTGGCGCACATCACTAAACGACACTGGCCGAGTTGCCTAGCAATCAAGCCCTCAGTAGGGTTATCGGTTATGTGGATTATGACGTCTACCTCATCACCAATAGGATCAATATAGTGATCAGCCACTTTGAGTTGTAAAGAAATATTGGGGAAATGGTCAATGAAGTCGAGAAGCATCGGCATTAAAACTTGCCGAGAGAGTGCTTTGGGTGCGGCCACACGCAAAGAACCTGAAATATCGGTTTTATCTACCTGAGCCGCAGAGATGGCCATTTTCGCTGAGTTCATCATGTCGCTACATAAACTGTAGACCTCTTGTCCGGTTGTACTTAGACGCATCTGTCTAGTGGTTCTCTCAAGCAGCTTTTCCTGCAATGCATTTTCCAAGCGGGTGATGGAACGACTTACCGAAGAAGGTGAAACCCCTAGCTTCTTAGCCGTTCCAGAAAAGCTTCCAGACTCGACCACATTGACGAAAATTGCCATCTCAGATAAGAGAGGGATTAGTTTATTTGTGTCCACAGTGCAATTATCCTTTGCATTTAGGCTATATTGTTTCGTCAAAGTTACTTATGGATACTAATTAAGTCAATTGACAGTATCGCAGAATGATTCAAGGACGGATGTGTGAAAAAAATAAGAAGCATCGGCGATGTTAAGACCGTTGCGAAGGTGGCTAATCATATCTTGACCTTATTTAGTGGTGGGCTAGACAGCTCTTATGTGCTGGATCTGCTAAAGAATTGTGATGTGAAGGTCACGGCGGTTGCCGTTGATTTGGGTGATGGGATAGAACACTCAAAGTTAAAATTAATCACGGATCACTATGGTTTTGACCTCAAGATCATCGATGCAAGACAGGAATTTGTTGAACATAGCCTAGTCTCAGCGATTCAGGCTCAAGCTATGTATTTGAATGACTATCCAGTCAGCTCTTCTCTTTCGCGACCTATCATTGTGAAAAAAGCAGTCGAGTTAGCGGACCTACTGAATTGTGACGCTATTATCCACACTGCAAATCAGTCGCAAAATAGTCTGCGTCGTTTAAACGGTGCGATTGAAAAATCGGGTTTTGGCGGTTATTACGGTTCGCCATATGAATACTCGGCACTGTCTCGTGAAGATAAAGCGCAGGCCCTGTTTCATTCCGGTTTAGTTGGATTCAAGTCTAGAAATATTAGCGGTGATTCCAACTTGTGGTGCCGAGAGTTTGAATCTGGTGTTTTGGACGATCCGGAAAGTTTTGTGGTTTCAGATTCTTTGTTTACCTGGTCAAAGTGGCAACCAGAGAAACAATTGGACAATGATCAAATTAAAATCGGTTTCAGAAAGGGCTATCCCGTTACACTGAACGATAAACCGATTAATTTACTCGAGTTAATTGCCTTCATTAACAACTACGTTGGCGCGTATGAGATTGGTCGTTTTGTAGGGTTCGACCATCTCGATCAGGATGAAAAGGTACTAGAGGTGCGAGAAGCGCCCGCCGCCTTAGTTCTGATAAAGGCTTATAAGTTACTGGAAACGGCAACTTTACCTACAGATGTTCTCAAAGCGAAGGCATTGCATAACGATATGTGGACTCAGGAGGCCGTAGAAGGCCGATGGGGAAGCCTGTTGCAATGTGCAAGCTATGCGTTCATCGCTCACACTGCCGAGTTCGTTTCTGGCAGTGTCTCTTTTCAATTGTCTAGAGGGCATTTCATGCCCTCTGGCATTGTGGCCGATGAGCCAAAGTATCTTCGCGATAGGGATGAATGGGAGATTGATGTAGCTCGCCAGAGAGCTCAACGTGCCATTGAGCTTACCGATCAATCTAGGTCAAGTCGTCAGTTAGCATAGGAACCGCGACCGATGAATTTTACTCAGGATGAGACAACAGAGATTCTCTCTGGCATAGCTAATACATTGAAAAATGATGATTATGTTTTTGTCACTGGCCGGCAAATGACAGTGTTACTAGAGACCAATGTTGATGAGGTCGTGCGTTTTAAGCAATGCTGGAGCACATTGGAACGCGACAACTATATGGCAGACGGAGGGACCTATCGTTATCGGCGCTATGGTCAGTTTACGAAATTGGCGGCTCAACGCGAGATTAGCATGCTCCCTCATGAGCCTTATGTTCAACCAGCCTTTATCAATTCATTGAACGGCGATATTGAGCGTCATTTTGCACCGCTCAGTGATAAGTTTGTGACTTCCGTATTGTTGGAGAGACTGCTGTTGATGTTGGGTGATATCTATGATGCCGCGTTAAATACATCCGTTAACTGGAACATTCGTCTACACCCGTATCGAATTGTCACTAATGGTTCGCAACAAGGGCAGCCGACACCTGAAGGGCTTCATCGTGACGGTGTGACCTTTATTGCTTCTCTGATGATCAATCGAGTGAACGTTATGGGGGAGTGACCAAAATTACCGACGCGAACCGATGTTTGCGCGAAGAGCTCATGTTGGATAAAACTTTTGATTTAGTGTTGGCGGATGATAAGCAGACGATGCATGAAGTCTCGCCGATTACACCCGTTGATTTGGAAAAGTGCGCGTATAGGGACGTACTCGTAATAGCATTCACACGGATGGAGGATTGAGATGACAACGGCTGCTGATTCGTTAAAAAAAGGAAGTGTGAGGTTTCCCCTCACAGAGTTGCTACTTCTACTCGTAGCGGTATTTTGGGGAACGAGTTACGGCCTGACTAAAAGTGCTTTGGTCTATACGAGTGTTTTGTTGTTTATCTCGATACGATTTTCGATCACCTTTTTGTGTATGCTACCTGTGGTGATTCGAGACTTTCGCCGAGGATTGAATAAAGACTGGAAGATAGCGATTCCCACCGGTTTTATTCTATCGGCGATTTTTTTCTGTGAAGTGTTTGGGGTTTCCCAGACCTCAGCATCTAACGCTGCGTTTTTGATCAGTCTATCTGTCATTCTGACCGCTTTCGCCGAGCTGTTTATTAATAAGAAGAAGATCAGCAACACCTTATGGGGTTTAACGGTTTGTAGTGTGGTTGGTGTTTTGTTACTCACTAGCAAAGAGACGGTAGAGTTTTCTCTAAACAGTGGCGATTACTTTATTCTCACGGCAGCTTTCCTTCGTGCATTGATGGTCACTATGACCAAGCGGTTTACGGAAGGTAAGGCGATCACCACATCAACGTTAACGTCACTTCAATCTTTAGTGGTGGCATTGGTGGCTATTGTCTGTGCAGTGACGTATTTGCCCGCATCTGAATTTGCTATTCCTGCTTCATTTGAGTTTTGGCTGACAGTCACCTACCTCGTCTTGTTCTGTACCTTGTTTGCATTTTATGTTCAGAACTACGCAGTGCGCCGCACGTCTCCAACGCGCGTTTCCTTGCTGATGGGCAGTGAGCCGCTTTTCGGCGCCATTTTCGCCATGGTTTGGTTGCAAGAATCGCTCAGTACGATACAAATCTTAGGCGGGGCTCTGATTCTATTTAGTGTGGTGGTTACCTCGACAAAGGAATCTTAAAGCAAAGCGGACTATTGGGTCCGCTTTTTACTACCGACTTAAGCTAATCAAGTCCTATGGGCTGATTTTCAACAGCAGTTGAACCCAGTTATGCCTCTTATCGACGATACAGTGGTGTTCAGAAGGACGTGCTCGCGTCTTATGGTCATGTGTTTGTTTCTCAACTTTAAGCTTTGCTAGTGCTAGTTATAGCGACATCAGTTACCATGACAATTATTGCCTTTTCTTTATAAATTTACTGGTTGAGAGAACTCATCAATGAGTGAGACGTTTGATAGACAAAGCAGCTTTGGTTGGCTGATCAATGTAGTGGCGAATGATGCAGCAAAAACCTTGGACACGGAACTAAAGAAGCATGGGTTAACACTTGCCCTTTGGCCGACTCTTATGTGTTTGTGGGAAGAAGAAGGCGTGACTCAACGCGATATCGCTCAGAAATCTAAAGTGGAAAATTCAACGACAACTCGCACTCTTGATAAGTTGGAAAGTTTAGGCTTGGTTGAGCGTCACCCTGACCCCAACAGTCGTCGCGCTTTTCGTATTTATTTGACCAATGAGGGAAGAGCGTTAAAGGATACCTTGGTCCCTATCCCTATTGCGATTAATCAAAAGTTGCTTAGCATACTTGAACCTGAAGAACGTGGTGAAATCATTCGCCTGCTGCAAAAAATGGTTGTTGCTGTTTGAGGGAGAGGAATTAATGACTAAGCCACTAAATGAATGCATTGTCCCTATGTATCCAACAATACAAGCGTTGGACGTGAATGCATTGGAACCTGGGGAGCACAAGTTCTGGTTTGCGGTTGCCACAGATGCTATTGGCCATCCGCAGACATTGCCTGTACGTGTGTTTAAAGGTGATAAGCCGGGTAAACGTATCATGATTACCGCAGGAGTTCATGGTGACGAGCAAAATGGAATTCTAACAGCACAAAAATTAGCACGTGAGCTGGAAGGTCAATCTATTTGCGGCTGTATTACCATAGTGCCTACCGTTAACCTTTCTGGCATCGCAAGGCATAGTCGAGATTTTCACTCTGCTGCCCCCGATAGCTCTTCGGCCAACCTTAACCGTGTGTTCCCTGGTAACCCACATGGCGATGATGCTAGCCGTTATGCGAATAGTCTTTGGGAGAACTTGCTGAAACCCAATGCGGATCTGGCTATCGATCTTCATTCTCAAACTAGTGGCTCTGCTTATCCCTTATATGTTTTTGCTGACTATCGCTTGGATGATTCGATTCGTATGGCAAGGCTTATCAACTCTGATGTGATTCTCAATGACCCTGGAGATCCTGGCATTTTAGAAACAGTGTATAACCGAGCTGATATTCCATCCATCACCATTGAAGTGGGGATAGGACGATACACGGACTTGGAGATGATTCAGCGTGCCACTAATGGTGTCCTTAACATTTTTAAAGATTACGCGCTGATTGACGGCGACCTTGCTATTGCCGACTTCCCTTGTCTTGAAGGAGTGCGAATTACCAGTGTTCGGGCGGAGCAGGGAGGGTTTGTTGTGTGCCATGTTGAGTTGATGGAGTTAGTCGAGCAGGGGCAGATTTTGGCAACTCAGTACAACAGTTTTGGTGATGAAATTCAGATCTATTACTCTCCAATAAGAGCGACAGTCATTAGTCACAATGTCGAATCCGTGCGAGCGCCTGGTTCATTGATTGTTCGTCTTATAGATTGATTATGACTTGCCATGATTATCGTCCCATGGACAGTGAGATTGAGCGGTGAAAACATCATCGTCTTTGCTCGTATGATAATGGCTACTTGGTAAAAAAGGCTTCAACTGTTAAACATTAGCGCTGATACCTGAATAAATATTGCGGTACTGAGTGTTGACCTTAGATTGTGGTGTGCAATCAGTCATCGTCAGTCGGAGCATAACTTGTTGTTAAACGGGGTCCGTAAGGTTAAGTTATGGCTTCGAATCGGTCCGCCAAAACATGTCTCAGTGCGGGTAGCGTTGTAGGCTTATCCAAGCGACCATCCATTAGGTGGTAAATCTTCTCCAGTTCTATGTCTCCTGTTTCACCAGACAAAGCGATAATGGGAGTCTCGGGCGAAAGCTGTTTGATTTGCCGACTTGCATCAAACCCGTTCATCACAGGCATCTGAATGTCCATTAAAACAAGATCGACTTGGGTCGTTTTAAATACGTCAATAGCATTTTTACCGTTATTTGCTTGTATGCTATTGATTCCAAGCTGATTCAAGTACATTTGTGCAAGGGAGCGTTGGACTTTTTGATCATCAACGATAAGTACGGTCGGTCCATCGTTGTGAACATCAACGTTTGCCTCGTGTGACTGTTGGGAATTGTGTTGAGTTTTAGGGTTGTTTGCCAAGTCAGGTATATCGAATGTGTCTAAAGCAGGAGCATTTGGTGCGATAGGAAAATACAAATGAAATTCTGTAAATTCTCCTAGCTTTGATCGACACTCGATTTTGCCTCCAAATGAGCGCATGACGCGCTGACAATAACCCAGACCGAGGCCACTTCCGCCACTCTTTTGGTAAGAGAAGAAATCATCGAAGATCTTATCTGCAACCGACTCATCGATTCCTGGTCCTGTATCCCGAAAAACAAGTACATTTCCATACAACTCTGTATGGGTGCTCATCTCAATGCAGCTATTTGGGTATTCTTCAAAATAGTAAACCGCATTGCGGATCAGATTAAAGATAACGAAGTTGAAGAGTGTTTCGTTCACTTTAATTACAAAATCAGTGTGTTCAGGGAGTTGGATTCTTTCCATGAGCACACTATTTTCAAAGCCGTATTGATCTACGGCATACTTAACCGCTGTGTGAATAGAAGTAAATGTTGTTAAATCATGTTCTGTGACAGAGCTGTTGACCTCTCGAAGAATCAGGTCGATCAACTGTCGACCTCGGAGTATCGCTTGTAAGCTATCCTCTATATCAATCTGGGTCTGTTCTATTGGTCCATTGTTATAAATACGCTGTTTTAGTGCCTCTAACTTCAATTGCACTTGTGCGAGAGGATTACGCATCTCATGAGCGATAGAATGAGCGAGTACCCGGTTTTGGTTAATTTTTTGATCGGCTTCAATCGAGCTTTGTATGCGACTTAAAAGTATTTTTAGGGCTGAAATCTCTTCACTGGAGAAAAGTTGTTTGTTGATTTTGTGCGATGAAATGAGCAAGTGCGTTATCGATTGACACTGATCGGACAGGGGCATAACCAAAGCGATATTATTGGAAGTCATCTCATCACATAGTGCTTTTACCGGGCTCTTTAAATCACGTCTATTTTCATTGATTTCAGACAGTTCATCTAACAACAATATTGAGTCATTGGAAGAGATAAAACCTTTGTAGCTGGAATCAGCATCATCACTGGTGACCAATCGTAACTTATCGTTAGGAATATTGAGTAAACAACTCAAACGTTCCATCGCATCATCAATGGATAACTTGAAGTCTTCCTCTAATGCGAGAATTTGCTGTACTAGAGTATTCTTGTTTCCATAGATAAGCAGAGAGACATAGCGACTGATGTGCTTGTAAAGTAAATGCCAAGTCGTACCAATAAATGCAATCGCTGGGATCAAGAATAAGGCATCTTTGTGCACTAATGGGGCGAAAACATAGCTTAAAAAAACGGCGAAAATTCCGCTGACTAAAAGCGCACTTGTTGTTGTGTATACCAGATATTTGAAGCTGTAGAAGCGGGTTGTTAATAAGGCATAGCCAAAGAGTAGAGTTTCACTAATAGACAACACTGGAGGTAGCCACGTTAGAGAAAAATCGCCAAAGAAATAGGTAACACCAAGGTGTATGATTACGGTAGATATCATAAAGATTAAAATACCAGCAATCATGTAGCTGTTTTTGGCCTGCGCGATTCTACCTATATTGCTTCTCATTGCCATCAGGTTTACTAGCGTAAGTAACACAAAGAGCACTAGAATAATAAAAAAGTAAAAGGTATGAGGTCCAAAAATTAAGACAAACTGACTTGGCCCCTCGATTTGTATGTTTTTTACGGTTAGTCCTGATTGAACATTAATATATATGGCATATGCAGAAGCAATCATGAAAGTGGTTTTTTGCCACAGTGGTACTTTGGACTTCTTCTTATCTGCGACTAGTTGGCATGATAGATAGTAAGCAAAGGCGAAGGCGAAAAAAGAGGCGAGGTTCGCCAGTTTAGCCATGAAAACACCCATATCATGACCTAGATAAGGAAGAAGTCCGGTATGAAAGTAAAAATTACAGCCTATCCAAGAAATAATACATAGAGAATAGGCAATATAAGAGGCATGATATGAGCCTATGATTTTTTCATTATTTTTGACTCTAAAGCAATAATAAATAATCCATAGTAGCACTGCTGCTATTACAATAATCAGGGTTATTGATTTAGGGTAAAGTATAACAATTGAATCTAAGTCAGACATATCATTCATTTAAGGAACATAGTTGCTTCTGTGAAAACACGGCTCGTTTATATTCACGGAATTGAGTATTGTTTAATGCTTCCGCCATCTTCTCAAAATTCCAGAAACCACGGTAAGTGATTCTATGGTCGTCATTTATATCACAATAACCCGCATGGAAGTATGCATTTTCACTAATTGATTGGTAATAGTTTAGCATAAAAACCTGCTCTATAACTGTAAAGCCAAATTTATATCCACTCTTATGCATTAAGTTCATGAGTTTTTTCTGTGCTAAGTATAAAAAGTAGAGCTTTTGCTGGGTGCTTCCATTGACGGCTAAACGTAAAACTTCACATACTTGCTCTGTGTTTGATAGCGTACGCTTAAAGTAATGGTCAAACTCTGAAAGAGAGTCACAAGATGGTAAGGATTGGTTGTCAAATAGCCGGTAGTGATAAAATTCATAGTATGCTTGATTGGGTAAGCAAAATGTCCATTTGTTATTAGTAAATTGAGGAGTGTAACTTAGCCAGTTGGTTTGATTGTCCCAATCTTGTACGAGTGCAGAAGCGACCAGAGTAGGGTATGGTTCATTAGGGTTGTCTTTATAGAGGATAAAGTGTTTTCCTTTTTGTGATAAGGAAAGTAGAGGCAGCATCTCATACCACTTCTCACCCTTTACAAATTGTTCTAGGTTACTAAGGGTAATTGCATCTTTAAGCGACATAATGTTGGCATAACCGGGCATTTTGACGATTAGTCCTGAATTCTCGATTTTGTCAACTAACATACAAGCATAATCATTATCGTCGAATGATATTTTGTTATCTGAATTAACTTGATTGATAGCCGTAGAATCTTTTTTTATCGCTTCTATTTCACATTGACACCAAAAGTCTAGCCAGTGAGAGAAACAACATGAAGCTTGATATTCTAAATTACGGATATTTTCAGGAAATGAACTAGGATACTGTGTTATTAAGTCATGATAGTCCATTAATTCAAATAGTGTTGAAAGGCTTCGCAATCTATATTTTGGGAACAGAGTAACCAACTGCTTTTTACGCATGTTAGTTACGCTAAGAAAAATTTCAGCTCTTTGTTTTTTGCTACAATGAGTAAGAACAAGGTCAATCAGACTTTGTTTCTTTTCTTTAATGGGCAAATTTTTATTCGATAGAACATCCAGATTAAAATCAAGCGTCATGACGTACCTTATTGATAATATTGATAATTTTTATTTGTTTTATAATTTTCAAATATATCATGAGGGTGTGCGTGTTGCCATGCTAAGAAAAGCGACGTGAGCAGCATTTTTGGTGATATTTTTAATTTTAGTGTACGCCATATTACCCATTAAGTTGACCGGCAAGTGAAAGTAAAATTTAAGCGAAGTTAATTCTTAGAGAGCTGTGTATATATTACCATTTCTTGTTTGCCTGTTAAGGTATCAAATATGTGACGCGATATAATGACAATGCTATCACTATGATGAAGTCTATTAGTGACGAAAATAAAGTGGTTTTCTAAGCGGGGCGACCAAAACAGCAATTTGGGACACTTTTTCTGATTAATAATTGGTAATACTGGCATCACATTTATTTGTGGGGTCAATAATGCTGTTCAATCAACCCATCACACTTCGGTCCGTTATCCGGCTGAGTCCCATTAAAGTCATGCTGACTTGGCTGATGGTACTGGCTGAGAACGTATTTATGATTTTGCTGCCGCTGTTTATTGGCTTTGCTATTGATGGTGTGCTCAAACAAAACTTGCAGCCGTTACTTATGTTTGCCGCGATCTTATTTGTACTGGTGGTACTCAGTGTTGCCCGTCGTTTTTACGATACTCGTGTTTATGGCGGGATCCGAGTGCGGTTGTCCAATTTGGTTGAGCGTAATTTGCGCGGTCAATCAATCTCAGTCAAAGATGCCCGACTGTCCATGTCCCGCGAGCTGGTGGATTTTCTAGAGGAAGATTTACCATCGCTGATTACTGCCGTTGTGCAGTTGGTCGCTACGGTTGTCATTCTCGCCACTTTTCACATCAAACTTGCATTATGCGTGTTGGTCGCAGGGCTGAGTATGCTGCTGATTTATGCTCTGTTTCATCAAACATTTACGCGACTTAATGGCGCGTTAAACGATCAGTTAGAGCAACAGGTTCGCGTGCTTAGCGGTCAGCCTTTCGCGGCGATTAGAACGCACTTTGAACGCTTGAAACGCTGTGAAATCAAATTGTCCGATACCGAAGCGCTGGTGTATGGGCTGATCTTTATAGTCTTATTTGCCGCAGTCCTAACCAACCTTTGGATGGTGAGCATTCTTACTGATCCTACTGTGGGTCAGGTTTTTTCCATCGTAACTTACTCACTGGAATTCGTGGAAACGGCAGTGATGCTGCCTATCACACTGCAAACCTTGTCGCGCCTGATGGAGATCAGCCAACGACTCAATCAAAACCCCGCTCAATTGGCTGTAGAGGAGAAGCCTTATGAAATTTAAAAAGACTCTTGCAATATTAGCTGGCTGTGGGGCAATTTTCGCGGCATTGGTGGTTGTAGATGTTTTAGAGCCTCAGCCAGTTGTGATTGAGCAAAAAGCGCCGAGCAAAACCCCCGTTTCGGTACTGCAAGTGACGCCGGAAGATCACGATTCCAAATTGACTTTGCTGGCAACCACCACTGCGCGTTGGCCGATTCAGCTTAAGGCTTCAAGTAGCGCTCAATTAGCGTGGTTGAATCCCGATATCGAACCGGGCGTACTGGTGAAAAAAGGGACCTTGTTGGCGAAGCTCAACACCAGCGCTTTAGAGTCTAATCTGGCTCAGGCGAACAGCAGCGTTAAGCAGGCAGAGCTAAACCTTAAACAGGCACAGCACGAACAAACGGTCGCGTTAAAAATGCTATCACCGACCAAAAGCTCACCGTTTGCTCGCCGTGAGCCACAGGTGTTGGCAGCCAAGGCAGAGTTGGTGCAGGCAAAACAGGCGTACACCAGTGCAGCAAAGTTGCTTGAGGAAGCAAGTATTGCAGCGCCGTTTGATGCTGTGATCATGCGTCGTAACATCAGCCCCGGTGAATGGTTGGAAGCCAGTCAGGTGACTTTTGAACTCGCCGCCAGCGACTCGCTGGATGTCGAATTGCCTGTTTCGGAACTTCATTGGCAGCAGGTCCAATCGGCGCTCAGTCAACCTGAGATCACAATTGTGAATCGAGATGGTAGCGAGTGGCAGGCACAGGTTCGATATGTCTCGCCCCAAGCTGATCCAACCACACGTCAGCGACAAGTGGTTTTGTCTGTTCGCGAGCCTTATCAGGGAATGACTCGTTTACTGCCTAATCAGCAGGTGAAAGTCATCGTTAGTCTCGGGCTACGGCCAGAAATTGTGACCTTGCCACTCAGTGCGATCACACGAGATGGATACGTCTGGACACTTGATGAGCAGAACCGATTGCAGAAAGAGTGGATTACGCAAATAGGGCAAGCGCGTAATCAGGTTTATGTCCGCTTTGATCAGGATAGCGCTAAGGCACGTCAGGTGGTGGTGTACCCACTGCTGTCGATGCTACCGGGGAAGCAAGTCGCTCCTCAAGCTGCGCAGATATTGGTCGCGAAGCAGGAGGGTAATCAATGAGCTGGCTGACTAAGTGGTTTATCAACAACTCAGTAGGTGCGAATCTGTTGATGCTTGCAATCATCGCCAGTGGTGTTATGGCGTTTGGTCAACTCCGTGTGGAGTCTTTTCCGCAGATTGCGCCGTCATCGGTTGTGATCAATGTTGCCTACCCGGGAGGTACAGCTAAACAGATTGATGAGAGTGTTACGCAGCGAATTGAAGAGTCCATCAGTGGCATTTCAGGTATTAAACAGGTGACCAGTCAGTCTAGCGCTGGTATGTCGAGTGTTGTTATACGCAAAACCAGCAGCGCCGACCTCAATAAGCTGCTGGATGATGTACGTAACCGAGTGAATGCGATCAATGGTTTTCCTGTTCAAGCTGAAAAGCCGCAGGTGGTTAGAAATGAATTTACTAACTTGGCCGCCTTTGTTGTCGTTTCGGGGCCACGCAGCGATGAGCAACTTCAACCCATCGCAAGACAGGTCGAGCAAGCGCTAAAAAGTAATCCCAAGATTTCTAAAGTATCCAACTGGGGAAGTCGCAAGCCACAACTTATTATTGAGCCAGATCCAGCACAGCTCAAGAAACTGGGTTTGAGTCTGGAAGATTTAGCCACCAGCATCGGACAGATGTCACTTGAGTCTCGCACGGGTGAGCTGATCAGTGACAAGGGCCGCATGGTCATCCGTGGTGATGGCTACGCCGATGACGTACAGAAGCTGCGTCGTCTGGCGATCGTCTCTCGTCCATCCGGTACCGTCTATTTAGGTGACATCGCTACGCTGAGTCGTGGCTATGAGCGCAGTGGCTCCATCGTCCGTAATAATGGCATCAACGCAATCGCTCTGCTGATCAGCACCAGCCAGACTGACAACCTGCTGAAAGTGAGCGATGCAATTAAGGATACCTTGGCTCAGCAACGCAAAATCCTGCCTTCAGACATTGAGCTGAATACCATGGCAGACATGGCGCCCTATATTGAAGAGCAACTGTTCAGGCTCGGTGATAATGCGTGGCAAGGCCTTTTGATTGTTGTGGTGCTACTAGGCATTTTTCTAGAGCTGAAATTGGCATTTTGGGTAGCCGTAGGTATACCAGTCGCTATCGCAGGTACCTTAGGGGCGATGCAATTGGCTAACTACAGCATCAATGACATCACGTTGTTTGGCTTTATTCTGGTGTTGGGGATTTTAGTTGACGATGCCGTTGTCGTAGGCGAGGCCATTCACGAGCAACGAGGTAAACATGCGAGTGGGCGCAAAGCAGCGTGGCACGGCGTGCACTCGGTTTCCGTTGCAACGGTATTCGGTGTTTTGACCACCATCGCGGCATTTTCGCCAATGCTTTGGATTAACAACGATTTTGCCAAGATTCTGGCTGGGTTCTCCGCTGTGGTGATATTTGCGCTGATCTTCTCTCTGATTGAAAGTAAATTCATTCTGCCATCGCACCTAGCGCAGTTGTCCCTGAATAAAAAACCTAATGGCATTTTCTCTCGCATTCAGTCTGTCGCTCAAGGCGGTTTGGAGTGGTTCAATTTCAGAGTGTACAAACCTACTTTGGAGAAGGTACTGGATTACAAACTGGCGTCACTGCTGGTTTTTGTCGCCGCGATCGTACTGGCGTATGGCATGTGGTCTACTGGGACGATCCGAAGTGCCATTTTCCCCGAAATACCGGGTCGATACGTTACCGCGAAAGTTGAGCTAGAAGACGGTGCCCCTTTACCTCTACAAAAGAAAGCTTTAGATCAAATCGAACAGGCGATGATCAACGTCGAAGACGAGCTGATGCGAGACTATCCGTTGAGCCAGTCACCCTTGGTCAACCTGCTTGCGTGGTCCGATGGTTATGGAGAGGTGGAAGTGACCGCTGAGCTAACCAGTGAAGCCCTGAGCCTCTTGCCGGGTAATTTACTGACCGATAGTTGGCGTACTCATACTGGAAGTATTGAAGGAGCATATTCAGTTCAGTTTAGTGCGGCTGAGGCGCCTGCTGGTGGAACATTCATCTCGATATCGTCCAGCGACCTAGAGCTCGCTAAGCGCGTCAGTCGTCAATTGGCGGACAAACTGGCCGCTTTGCCTGGCGTAGCGGATATTTATGATGACGGTAAAAGCGGCCAGCCTCAGGTGCGGTTAGTGTTGAATAAATACGGTCAGCAGCTCGGATTGACGCAAGACAAATTGGCGCGATTGGCGGGTGAGGCATTTGGTGAGCGAGAAATTCATCGCTTGTTGGAACAAGGCCAAGAAACCAAGGTGCTGCTGCAATACCCTCGTTCAGAGCGTAAAACCCTCGCTCAGCTTGAGCAGACTATGGTATTGCTGCCTAAAGGAAAGAGTGTCTTACTCGGTGATATTGCTGAATTTCGTCATGAGCAGGAGCCTCAGATCCTCTACCGACGTAATCGTGAGCAAGTGGTAAACCTCTATTGGAAGCAGAACCGAGACGTTCAGGCGCCTGAGCAGACTATGGCTCAGCTTAGCCCTGAGATCAAAACGCTGCATCAGCAGTATCCAGGGGTTCAGATCAAAGCAGGCGGCGAATTTGAAGAGATTGGTGAAGTTTCAGACGGCTTCCGCTCTGCGATGATTTTGACCATTCTGCTGATTTACATCTTGTTGGCGGTTCCGCTGAAATCTTACTGGCAGCCGTTCATTATCATGGCAGTGATTCCATTTGGTTTTGCTGGCGCTATTTTCGGTCACTACTTGATGGATCTGCCAATCAGTTTGCTGTCTATGTTCGGCATGATGGCAATGACGGGAATAGTGATCAATGACTCATTGGTACTGATCACGCGCTTTAATGCTGAGTATCGTAGCGGTGTGCCGCTTAAACAGGCCTTGATCACGGCTGGTACCAGTCGATTGAGGGCGATTTTCCTCACGACTATTACAACGGTATGTGGTTTGCTGCCGCTACTCAGTGAGACCGCAGAGCAAGCGCAGTACTTAAAACCTGCAGCGGTTTCATTGGTGTTTGGTGAGCTATTTGCTACGGCTGTAACCCTGCTTCTGATACCAATACTGCTGGGGATGACCAGTCGTAAAGCGCCAAAGCCTGTCGAAGATGAATTGGCATTGGAGGGAGCTTAATGCTGAGCGTGATTGATTTTATCCGGTTGACGGGCGATAGTGATTCTGTCGCTCCAGTGAGGCCCGTATCTATGTCACAACAAGAGAAACCTGCATTTAAACTGGTGCCTGAAATTGCGTTATTAGAACCGCTGCCAGAGCATCTGAGAAACCGCTTTGCCCACGCATTGAAGTTGATGCATGACGAGCTGGCAGAACACAGAACGTGGGAGCAAATTGCTACTGAGAGCGCAATATCGCCGTATCATTTCCATCGCCAGTTTAGCGAATTGTTCCATGAGACCCCGGGGCAGTATCTCAGCCGATTACGACTGCAAGTTGCGGTGAATCTGCTGCTTAATGATGAACCTTGGAGTGTGATGGAGGTAGCTCACTATTGTGGTTTCTCTTCTTCGCAAGCCTTAGGTAAGGCTTTAAAGAGAGAGCTTGGTGTGACGGCGAAACAAATTCGCAAAATGGGTTATGAATCCACACCGCGAGAGACGGCTGATTTTATTGCTAAGCTTGCTCATCCCGGCGCTCAGCAGTCGATTGAAAGCGAGCTGGCCAAGTCTATGCCAACTGAGTTGATTTGGTACCCTCAGCGAGGGATGAAAAAGATCGCTCTGGAAGATCCTGACTGGGATTCGGTGATCGAAATCTATGGCAAAAAAACAGTCAATTTACTCGGCGCAACACCTATTAACCAACTTGAAAAAGTATGGGACCAAATTGAGACCTTCATTGGTGATTGGCAAGTCGACGAAGCTATCTACGATTTTGTGATTCCTGAAGGGTACTACCTGTGCGCTGAGGTGTATCTGATTTCTGATGTTGCTTACAGTGCTGCTGTAGAAGCGCTGTTTGAGATCGTAGACGAACAGAAGTTGGAAATTGATGGCAACGCTTTTTTGATTGAAATGGTTTGTGATATTGAGTTGACCTTAACAGGAGGGGCAACGTTTTCATTTCAGATACCTATTATCCGCTAACTCTATTCATCGGGTTCATTCGAATAACTTCTCTTGTGGTTGTTGCATAAATAGTCATATTATCGCTCGGTATAAAAGAGAGGGATTAAAGAGTCTGTGTTTATTGTTAAAGTTTATATGTACAAAATGCCACCAATTTGCTTAGCTCCATAACGTATTGATTTATATTATTATGCGTTTTTGGTGAATTACTTTTCATTATTTGCTTGAGTGTGAAATCTTTGTCGTTATAATTGCGGCAACGATAACTTATTCACTAATTGTGAAATTATAGTCATCTAGGGAGCAGTCAGATGAGTGATACACTTTTAGCCGAAGAGAACCACAAAAACAGTCGCAACATATTGATGTTCGCCATTCCGTCTTTGTTGGGTCTTTTCTTTTTCCTTGCACCGTTAACCATTGATGGCAACTTCACCTTTCCGCTAGCGCTTATGGCGAAAGGCGTCAAAGCGATCCTTGGAGATGCGATTTTACCAACTGTCACCGCTGTGATTTGTTTTTCTGCTGTCATTTCTATTCTTGCCAGTCTCATCAAGCCAACTTTTGTGACTCAATCTGCATTGATGACAAGACTGTTTGTTCTGACGCCAGTTTGGCTAGTCGTTCGAGTTTTAGGTGCAGTATTCACTCTTATGGCATTACACCAGATCGGGCCTGAAGTGATTTGGAACGGCAACACGGGTGGTCTGGTTCTTAATGACCTTCTGCCTTCTTTACTGGTGACTTTCTTCCTGGCTGGTTTGCTGCTGCCACTGTTACTCAACTTTGGTTTGCTTGAGTTGCTCGGTACTGTTCTGAGCCGTTTTATGCGCCCGGTTTTCCGTTTGCCAGGTCGTGCTGCGATTGACTGTATGTCCTCCTGGCTAGGTGATGGCACCGTTGGGGTGATTCTGACCAGTAAGCAATATGAAGATAAAAAATACACTGCGCGTGAAGCAGCGGTTGTCGCGACTATGTTTTCTCCGGTTGGGATTTCTTTCTCGCTGGTGGTATTAACTCAGGTTGGCTTAGAGAATTTCTTTGTCCCGTTCTACTTCTCTATCTGTTTGTCCGGTGTGATTGCCGCGATGGTGATTCAGTACCTGCCACCGTTATCGTATAAGAAAGACCTGTACATTGATGGTACTGAGCCTAATCGTAATGATGAATTGGTGCCAGCGGGTCAATCGGTTATGGGCTTTGGCCTGAAGTTGGCGTTGTACAGAGCAAGCAAAGTGAAAAGCCTTGGGGCGGTTGCTAAAGAAGGTGTGCACAATGCACTGGACATGGTAATCAGCGTGCTGCCTGTGGTTATGGCAATCGGTACTTTAGGTCTGGTTGTTGCTGAAACGACGCCATTATTCTCATTACTGGGTGCACCGTTCATTCCACTGCTAAACGCGTTGAATGTTCCGGAAGCAGCAGTCGCTGCGGAAACCATGCTAGTTGGTTTTGCTGATATGTACGTACCTTCGATCATCGCAGCGTCGACGATTAATGCCGATCTGACCAAGTTTGTTGTGGCAGCATTGTCCGTAACTCAGCTGATTTTCATGTCAGAGACTGGTTCTGTGATTCTAAGCAGTAAAGTCCCTGTGAACTTTTTGGAGTTGGTCGCTATCTTCCTGCTAAGAACGCTAGTTACGCTGCCAATCATTGTGTTGGTCGCACATTGGATCTTCTAATGCGTTGATTGACACTGCCTAATGAACTAGCCCGCTACGTCTGACTTAGCGGGCTAATTTGTTTATGGGCTATTTATCATCAAAGCTGGTATAAGCTCATGCCCGAGAGCTAGGGTATACGATGTTTATTGACATCTGTATTATGCGCATCGGCTTGAGCCAGCTCTTAGACTGACTCATTATGGATGATCAACAGCCGTATGTTTTTTCTATATAGAGCTCAAACTGCTTACACATCAGATCGTCAGAGGTATCGTTATCAGCTAAACAATTGGCGCCATCAACGATGCTGATCTTTGCATTTAACGGTGCGGCATCGATTTGTTCACGATCATTTAAGTCGGCAATTTTTTGCTTTTGAATTTCCCACGCTTGATCGGCAGTGAGGCTGCATGCCTCGGCAAGATATTTGGCATTGAAGCCTTCTCCCGTCAGACTCTTGATGGTGTCATTGTGAGATAATTGATTGCCTGCACGCCAATAATGTTCTGCCAGTAAGGGACCGATTTCAGGGTTGTCAGTCAGATACCCAAACCTGTCGAGGAAGTAAGCTCGTGTTTGATACACTGCCATGTTGGCTAGCAAGTAACCGTGATATGCACAGGATGCCTCATCAGAAAGTAAGTGAGGAATCGCCATCAATGGGCGAGGACTGCACTCTAGTCCCAGAATCTGCTTCTCACACTGACGTGCTAAAGCCGTAATGTGTTCCGCCGTCAGTTCCTCATCGCTAAGTTGATACAAGGCTTTTTCGAAGTAAGGCACCACTAAAATGCTGCGCTCCTGATACGCCTTAAACGGCTGGCTACAATTGATCATCGATTGAATGATCTCGTCTGGAACTGGATTACCGTCCACATCCAGAGCGTATTGTTTCAGCCAGTCGGCATCATTCAGCAGGCTGTCACAGAACATGGATTGAGTTTCGGCGTAAGCCATCGACGTCGGTGCAAACTCTTGAGAAAAACAAGGCGAGTTCATCTTGACGTTGGCAAAGTGCGCGGCATGACCACCTTCATGGAAAAGGGTGTTGATACCATCATAACCGCTGCCAATCTGATCGGGTTTTGCATTACTGGTGAAATTGACCTTGGCCGCGACCCATCGCCCATCGTCATAAAACGAAGGAATAGGGCCGTGGCAAAAACCATTTTGGTATTTTCCTTGACGATCCAGCAAGTCCAAAGTGAGCTCTGCACCAGAGTAATCAATGTTTAGCCGGCTAAAAGATTCTACCCAGCGTCTGAGTGACTTGGAAAACGGTACGTATGGATCCAACTCACGCATTGAATCGCCAGAAAAGGAGTAATTGAAGTTATAGCCCGTAAGTGCGTTTTGACCTTTCTCACTAGCGAGTTTATCTAAGCTGGTGAGATTAACTTGTCTGGTCCGCTGCTCGAAATCATCCAGAATGGCAAACAACTCAGAGGTGGTCATTTTTTCGTTTTTCAGTACAGAGTAATCGAAGAAATTGTCGTACCCTAACGAGCGAGCAAACTGGTTGCGCAGTTTGACTAAATCGATAAAGCCATTACCGAGGAGCCATTGCTCAAGATCTAGCAATGCTTGATGTGCTGACTGGCGTACGGCTTCATTATCGTTTGCCATTATGGTTGAGCGCAGTGCCGGTAAAGAAGCGTCAACGTGATCTCCCTGTTCGTTGACGTAAACCAGCGCATGGTTTTGTTTTTTCTCAAACAGTGCAGTTTCAAATTCGATCAGTTCCGTCTTAAGGGCCTGAGCTTTATCTCCTTCGATAGCATGTGAGCGAAAAGTGGCTAGCCAGCCTTCAAGCCCGATTTGAGTTTGGTTGCGTTCTTCTGTATCGGCTATTTCATTGAGTGTACTGAGCTGTTGTTCGATAGTAGCAATCTGCTCGGCATTACTTAGGAAATGCGTCCATGCGGTTTGCGCAGTCGTATAACGATCATGTTCGTTGCTGATCCCCATATAGGTGTCCCAGAACAAATCTTCTTTGGTTCGATGAACGTCTAGGTAACGCTGGTTGAGATCTTTGAGGTATTGAGTGGCAGTCATTTCAGTCCATAAAATGTGGGTATGAAGTACTATTATCACATAACTGATTTAATGAAATCAGTTACATAGGTGGCATTTTTGTGTTTTCTCAATGTCTAACGCTAAGGGAGTTTACCTCCAACACTCACCAACATACTGTTGGTGATTTCTTCCATAAATTTGGGCGTTACAGTTAAACGGGGCCATTGGGCTTGGTCGAAGTACACGATTATCAATCGGTTGAAATATGTGCTTGCAGTGTGTTTTGAAACTTGTTAAAAATTAGATATGAAACTGATTTACTCAAACGCTAACCAAACTACCACCACCACGAGATTGCTCGGGGGGTAGTTTTTAACGTCTATAAAAAACCTCTGAGCGAATTCTCCGCCAGAGGTTTTTTTATACCTTGGTTTTGCTTTTCGCTCAGAACACACACAAGGAAAACGATATGAATACTCATCGCGAAATTGCAGAACAACTCGATTTATTTCATTCCGAACCTCAAGCGCCGGGGATGATCTTCTGGCATCCTAGTGGTTGGCGATTGTTTCAGACTATTCAACACCATATGCGTCGTGTATATCGCCAAAATGGCTTTCAAGAGGTCAATACGCCAATCTTTATGAAGCAAGAATTGTGGCAGACTTCAGGCCACATTGACATGTTCGCTGACAATATGTTTTTCGGTGGTGGCTCGGACGATAACAACGAGTATGTGTTAAAGCCAATGTCATGCCCTGCACATATTCTGATGTACAAACGAGGTGTTCATAGCCACAGAGACTTGCCGCTGAAGCTGTTTGAGTTTGGATTGGTGCATCGAAATGAAGCTTCGGGTTCACTGAATGGCTGTTTACGAGCTCGTCAGTTCACTCAGGATGACGCACACGTCTTCTGTCGATGGACGCAAGCGGAAGAGGAAATTTGTCGATTTTTGCAACGTGCAAAGCAAGTCTATGGCGATTATGGCTACCAAGAGTTGGGAGTAAAAGTGTCGACTAAGCCAGAAAAAGCACTAGGGTCAGATGAGTATTGGTCGAGAGCACAAGCGCTGTTAGCCTCCGCGTGTGAGCATGAGGGGCTACAAGCAGAGTTTCAGCCTGGAGAAGGGGCTTTCTATGGGCCTAAGATCGAACTGTCATTGATGGATTCTATGGGGCGCAGCTGGCAATGCGGTACAATTCAATTCGACTTCAACTTAGCTGAGCGGTTTGATGTTCAGTACACGAACGAGCAAGGTCAGTTTGAAGCGCCCGTCATTATGCACCAAGCAATGTATGGCTCTATTGAACGTTGGATTGGCGTGTTGCTGGAATCGTCTCAAGGGCATCTTCCTGACTGGCTGCATCCTATGCCAGTCGCCATTGCCTCGGTGAGTGAGTCTGACCATGACTTCACTCGCCAGCTTGAAGCACTTTGCATCGAGCATGATATCCCTGTATCGGTCGATTTGAGTCCAAGCTCAGTGGGACGTAAGCTCAAGCGATTCCATAAGCTCAGGATACCCTATGTGCTGGTAGTGGGAGACAAGGAGCGAGCCAACAACAGTCTGGCGATAAAATGCCGTGAGGATGGAACAATTGTTCAGGTAGCAGTGGATGAACTCATTATTTATCTCAAGGAAAAACTCAGTCAAGCCTGCTAGATAGGGGCCCGTTCGGAGGCGGCACTGTCTTTGGCTTAGTTTTGGTCGATAACAGTGACAAATGAGGTAGGCCAACAGGCCTACTTTTGTATTGCTTGACTTAGGCTTCAACGCCTAGATTTTTACTATTCACCTTACCAAACTGCGCTCTGTACTTCTGCGGGGAAACGCCCACCAAGCGACGAAAATGATGGCGCATGGTGACGGCGTTTTCAAACCCTGCTTGATTAGCCAATTGTTCGATAGGTAAGGACTCGGTTTCCAGCAGCCCTTTTGCTCTTTCGATGCGCTGTTGGATCAGCCACTCTTTAGGGGAAAGGCTAAAACTGGCGCGAAATTTACGATCAAAAGTACGTCGAGACATGCTGGCTTGCTGCGCCCAGTCTTCAACCGTGATGGCTTTATCCAGATTCTCAGATGCCCAGGCGATCGCTTGTGAAAATGTCCCCGGAACTTTGAGCATGGGGGTTTCAACAAACTGCGCTTGTCCGCCTGTTCGGTGGGAAGATATGACCAGCCTTTTCGCGACCTGATTGGCAATCTGATAACCGTAATCGTGACGGATAATTGCCAGACCAAGGTCAAGTGCTGAAGCGCTTCCGGCTGAGCACCCAATTTGTCCATCGACTACGTACAGTACATCTTTCTGGTATTCGACATCAGGAAATTGCTCTCGAAATGCATTTTCATACATCCAGTGTGTGGTGGCTTTGCGCCCTCTAAGCAGCCCGAGTTTCCCTAGTAAAAAGAGCCTGAACAAAGTGACAAAACGCGTTTACCATCGCTGACAAACTGACGAATTTCGCGCTGAATCAGGGGAGGAATCTCGTAGTCTCCAGTCGGCCAGCCGGGAATGATCAATGTGTGGTAATTCTTTAAACTCTCGACGAATTTCGTCTTGAGCGTAACACCGCCTGTGCTTTCAAAATCTTTATTCTCCATATTAATGATCTCGCAGTCATACCAAGGATCGAACTCTGGTCGAGGCAAGGCAAACAGTTCCGCAGCGCAGGACATTTCAAACAAGGTGATGTGAGAGTGGGCAAGAATGGCAACTTTGATCATCTAGAAACTCGTTAGTGAGGGATAGTCTTTGGCTGATTATTATCGAATATTGACTTTTAGGCCAGTGTTGAGTTGCTTATTTGAACGCAATAATGTTTCAAAAGACAAGCAAGGAGACGTTATGACAAGTGCAGTAACTAGAGTTCCAGCCGCCAGTAGTGAGCGCGCGCTGGAATATTTCAGTCGACTATTGGAGTTTGAAACAGATTGCTGGGATGTTCATCATGCCATCACCAATGATCGTATGGACTTTGTGTTGCTTGATGTCAGAGGGGATGAGCTGTTTGCACAAGGACACGTGAAGGGAGCGATCAACATTCCTCACCCGAGGTTGAATGAAAAGAGCCTGAGCGCTTTTCCACCAGACACACAGTTTGTGGTGTATTGTGCCGGGCCACACTGTAATGGTACCGAGAAGGCGGCTATTCGTTTGGCAAAACTTGGTCGACCTGTGAAAAAAATGATTGGTGGTGTCACAGGCTGGCTCGATGAAGGGTTTGAGCTGGTCAAACAGGAGGCTGAAGCATGCGCTTAGTGGTTGGAACAGATTCTACTTGGTCTTTGCGCGCTTGGATATGTGCGTACATTGCAGGGGTAGAGATGGAAACTCAGGTGATCGATCTAACGAAACCTGAGGCGAAAGAACAGCTTAAATTGGTTTCTCCGACAGGGCTCGTCCCAGCACTCATTATTGATAACAACAGCGTGATCCATGATTCGCTGGCCATTAGTGAGTATTTAAACGAGCTATCGGAAGGAAAATTGTTACCTCGAAGTGATTTTCAACGAGCAGAAGCACGGAGTTTATGCTGTGAAATGCACTCAGGTTTTGTCGCACTGAGAACGCATTGCTCGTTTACTCTGGATAAGCCGGAGGTTGACTCACTTCCTATGCAAGAGCTGTCCTCTGATCTTACGCGTATCAATACCATTTTTGCCAAGGCTCGGCTGCCGTTTATGTACGATGAGCCGACCATGGTTGACGCCTTCTATGCGATCTTAGCTTATCGCCTCGAACGTTACGGCCTTTCTCTTCAAGGCAAAGCGGCGGAATACCAAAGAAGCTTGCTTGAGTGGCACGGGTTAACTGATGCGATTGAAGCAGCCAAACAGTGGCGTAACGGGTGATTGAAGAATCCACAATAACTCTATGACTAACATGCATAGAGTCATTGTGAAAATGTCATTTGAGTCATTACAAGAGGCTCAATACACTTCGCGCTCTTTATTTTCTTGCTGAGACTATGAATCATGTTTTCTCAATCACTTTTTGCTCAGCTCGTGAGAATGACGATATTGCTTTGCCTAACTCTGTTGGCCGTCCATCAGTCACCGCGTCTGATGGAACTGTTAGCGGAGCAGGCGATCAATAGCGGTTGCCACCAGCAAAGTCACGATATGTCCGGTGACCATTCTCATCATCACCATCATTAAGGTCAGTTCATGAGCATTTTCCGTTTTCCAGCAATGGTCTGGTTAGGTATCGCCATTCTGGTTATCTGCCTAGGTATCAGGCAATCTTTTGGTATTTTCATGATGCCGGTTTCAGATTACTTTCAAACCGGACGTGAATTTTTCAGCTTTGCTATTGCGCTGCAAAATTTGCTGTTTGGTGTCTTTCAGCCGTTTGTCGGTATGGCTGCTGACCGATTCGGCGCAAAACGCATCATCATTGCAGGCGCTATGGCATATGGTGTTGGCCTGTATTTGACCTCTATCGCTGTCGAGCCTTCAACACTTTATTGGACGCTTGGTGTTCTCGTTGGCTTAGGCCTGAGCGCAACCAGTTATGTCATCGTTCTTGGCACCGTTGCTAAAGTTGTCCCTGCGGAGCACGCAGCAAAAGCATTTGGCTTGGCCACTGCTGCTGGCTCTTTTGGTATGTTTGCTATGATTCCCGGAGCGCAGATGCTACTGAGTGATTTGGGATGGCAAGGGGCGCTTCAGGGCTTTGCTATGCTTTGCTCAACAATGATTGCATTTGCATTGTTTATGCGAGCGCCGAAAACCGCAGCCAAAAATGAAAACTCTGCTAGTGAGATGAAAGAAGACAATTTAACGCTTAGTCAGGCGTTAAAAGAGGCGTTTTCTCATAAAGGTTATTGGCTGATCCATCTTGGTTTCTTCGTTTGTGGCTTCCACGTGATGTTTATTGCTACCCATTTACCTAGCTATTTAGCCGACAAACAGTTACCTGCTTCAACGGCTGCGATGGCACTCGCTTACGTCGGGGTTTTCAATATCTTCGGCTCTTATTTTTGGGGAGTGATGGGCGATAAATTCAGCAAACGCCATGTGATGTCTGCGCTGTATCTGATGCGTACCATGGTGATTGGTGCATTTGTGACATTGCCAGTTACTGAGCACACAGCAGCGATATTTGGTGCAGTTATTGGTTTTTGTTGGCTAGGTACCGTGCCATTGACGTCTGGCTTAGTGAGGCAGATCTTTGGCGCTAAGTATCTGTCGACGCTTTATGGGCTGGTCTTTTTCACTCATCAGGTCGGCAGTTTCTTAGGGGCTTGGGCTGGTGGTCGTATTTATGATTACTACGGTTCTTATGAGCCCATTTGGTGGTCGACGGTTGTTCTCGCGTTTGCTGCGGCGATTATTCATCTGCCAATCAACGACAAGCCTGTTCGACGCTTTGCGGTAGCGCAATAAATTCATTCGCCACAAGTCTTAGTTCCTGTTTCTCACGTACTAATGTAAAAGAGAAAAGTCAGGAGCTGAGGCTTGAAACAAAAAGTTGGTCTTTACTGGTTCACTTGCGATCTTCGCACCCAAGATAACCCATTGCTATGGCAGGCGAGTTGTGAAGTTGATAGCCTGCTATGCATCTATTGCTTGCCTCAGATGGACAGTTATCTGATTCGTTATTCACAAGAACAGAGTTTAGGCTCTGAGCGAATGGCATTTCTTCAGCAATCCGTGGCCTGTTTATCGATATCTCTCGAAAATATGGGACAGCATTTGATCGTCTGTGATGACCGCCCTCTGGATGTCCTCCATCGTTTTATCCGAGATTATGATGTCACGCATTTGTACTGTGACCTATTTTCCGGTGTCAATGAGCAAAGCGTAGTCGACAGGTTGTCTCAGTTGCACTCGGATCTCACCTGTATTCAAGAGCCAGTTAACACACTCTTCAGTCAGCGCCTTCTCCCTTTTACGTTAGGCGAATTGCCCGGCACCTTTACCCAATTCAGAAAGCAAGTCGAGCACCTTCCTATCGGTGTAGAATCAAGCCTGTCTTTGTTACCTGAACAACCTGTGCAGGTAATCAGCACATTAAACATAGAAAAGGTACCATGTCAGCTATTCGCTGGGGGAGAAACTCAGGGGCTCGCTCATTGTTCTGGTTACTTTGCTACATCTTTAGCAAGTCACTACAAACAAACTCGCAACGAGCTCGATGGTTTTGATTTTTCGACTAAGTTTTCTCCGTGGTTAGCCCTAGGATGCCTGAGTCCGAAGAGGATCTTTGTATTGCTTCAAGAATATGAGCAGAGGGAAGGAGCCAACGACTCGACTTACTGGATTTTCTTTGAGGTGCTGTGGCGGGAGTATTTTCATTGGTATGGAAAGCAGTGGGGAAGACGTTTGTTTAAGTTTTCTGGCGTTAAAGATATCGCACCATTGACAAGCTTTTATAGCTACCGGTTTCAGCAATGGAAACATGGTGAAACGCAATATCCAATCGTCAATGCGTGCATGAAACAGCTTAAAGCGACGGGGTACATGTCTAATAGAGGCAGGCAACTCGTAGCAAGCTGTTTGATTCATGAACTTGGTTTGGATTGGCGCTACGGGGCCGCCTACTTCGAGACTCAACTCGTTGATTATGATGTCGCTTCGAACTGGGGGAATTGGCAATATTTGGCGGGCGTGGGCGCGGACCCCAGAGGTTCTCGTCATTTTAATTTAGCGAAACAAACTGAAATGTACGATCCAGATAAGATTTTCATAGAGCGGTGGCGCGGAAATAAAGCAATTACGCCAAGTGATCATGTTGATATGGTCGACTGGCCACTCTCTTGTTCAAAAGGAGATGAGTAAGATGACGTTTAACACTATCCGCCTTATTCTCGGCGATCAGCTCAATATGCGTCACTCTTGGTTTAAAGAATCAGACAAATCTGTGTTGTACTTGATTGCAGAGCTCCATCCCGAGGCGACTTATGTTAAACATCACATACAAAAAGTGTGTGCATTTTTCGCAGCAATGCAGGCTTTTGCGCATGATCTTCAGCAAGATGGGCACGAAGTGCTGCACCTCAATCTGGACCAAACTTTGGCATTCTCTGATGTCTCGCAACTCGTCCGTCACTATGTCAAAGAATCTGGTGCAACCGTGTTCGAGTATCAAAGACCGGATGAGTTTCGTTTAGCAACGCTCCTCGATGAAATAGAGATACAAGGCTGCCGTATTCAACGTACAGAGAGCGAACACTTCCTCCTTCCTTTTGAGCAGATTGAACAGCATTTTCCTCAAGGAAAGCATATTATGATGGAGCATTTCTATCGTAAAATGCGAAAAAATTTCAGCATCTTAATGGAAGATGGAAAGCCCAAAGGTGGAAAGTGGAATTACGATGCGAACAATCGCAACAAACTCAAAATAGCGGATATAGAGCGTTTGCCAACCCCGCTATTGTTTGGCAATGATGTCACTGAGATTAAAGCGTCGCTTGAGCGGCACAATATCAGCACTATAGGGCAACTTGAAGGCCCATTGTTGTGGCCGATCAACCGCAATCAAAGTCTGACGCTACTTGCCCACTTTTGCTCCGTATGCCTACCTAACTTTGGCCGGTTTCAAGATGCAATGACCCAGGCGCATGCATCAAAATGGTCGCTTTACCATAGTCGATTATCCTTCGCCTTAAACAGCAAAATGCTTCACCCTCTCGAAGTGATTGATAGTGCATTGTCAGCGTATGAGTCGAACCCAGACATAGATATTTCTCAGGCTGAAGGCTTCATACGTCAAATTCTCGGTTGGAGGGAATACATCCGAGGCGTGTACTGGGCCAATATGCCAGATTATGCTGAGCACAACCACTTCGACGCTAAACGCCACTTGCCTGAATATTTTTGGTCTGGAGAGACGAAAATGGCATGTATGAAGGAAGCCATCGGGCAATCGTTGGATTTCGCCTATGCGCATCATATTCAAAGACTCATGGTGACAGGCAACTTTTGTTTGTTGACAGAGATTGACCCAGCCCAGGTTGATGAATGGTATCTCGGTATCTATGTGGACGCGATTGAATGGGTAGAAATGCCTAACACCCGAGGTATGGCTCTATTCGCGGATGGTGGCATTGTGGGAACGAAACCTTACGCTGCGAGTGGTTCGTACATCAATCGAATGAGTGATTACTGCAAAGGGTGCCATTATAACCACAGCAAAAAAACGCAGGACGATGCTTGTCCATTGAATAGCTTGTATTGGCGTTTCATGCACAAACACAGAGAAATGCTAACGCAAAACCCGCGTATTGGCGTTATTTATCGGTCTTGGGACAATCTTGAGGAACAGGCACAAAGTGAGATTTTGCAAAAGGCAGAGTATTATTTGGCGCATATTGAAAACTTGTAATTCAATCTCTAGCGTGATGGAAAATAAAAATGTGCCAGAGAGTATTTTGGGAACCGCTTGAGAATAAAATGGATTATGATTAAGACCTTTGCTCCCAACGGTCTTTGTTTATATGTATGCGGAATGGATAACCACAGAAGCGTTACTCGCTGCTTTCCTGATTTTTCTTGGCTCTTTCGTACAGACGGCGATTGGTTTTGGCTTAGCGATTGTTGCCGCACCGCTGCTATTTCTCATCTCGCCAGATTATGTTCCCGCCCCTATCTGCTTGGTAGCGCTTTATATCTCAATTCTCAATGCACTGAAGCATAGAGATAGCGTAGAGATCGGGGGGCTTAAGATGGCATTAATTGGTCGAGTGCCGGGCTCTATCGCGGGTGGTGTGCTATTGGTGATGGTATCGACCGATTTGCTGGCGCTATGGCTTGGCTTGCTGGTATTGTTTGCAGTCGCAGTGAGTCTACTTCCTTTTCGCATTGAGCCTACACCAGCCCGCATGAGCGTAGCCGGTTTCTTTTCTGGTTTTTTCGGCACTAGCTCTGGTATTGGAGGGCCGCCGATGGCTTTGTTGTTACAACATCAGGAAGCGAATCAGCTGCGAGGAAATTTGTCGGCCTTTTTTGTATTCAGCTCAATCATTTCATTGATTATCCAAATGCCTGCGGGCTTTTTAACGACGCATCATCTGTGGATCAGTATTCCACTTCTTCCTGCTGCGTGGTTGGGTTATAAACTCGCCTTAGCAACGACTCAATCTCTGCCCAAAGAAAAGATTCGCCTTGGAGCATTGATGCTGTGTACCGTCAGTGGTGCTACGGCAGTCTGGCAGGGCTTGGTATAACTCATTTTATTGACGTTCATCTTAGGTTAAGGAAAAAACATGATACTAGAAGTCGCCATCTTGGATGTGAAGCCAGATATGGAGAAAGATTTTGAGCAAAACTTTGCAAAAGCTCAGGCCATCATCTCAAGTATGAAAGGCTATGTTTCACACCAGCTGCAACGTTGTATTGAGAATCCGGGGCGCTATATTTTGTTAGTGAACTGGCAAACATTGGAAGACCATGAAATCGGGTTCAGGCAATCTGCTGAGTACCAGGAATGGAAAGCACTTTTACATCATTTTTATGATCCATTCCCGACCGTAGAACACTATGAGAGTGTGTCCGATTAAGGTTTTCTAAAAGGAGAAACAACAGGTTATGAGAACGATAGGTAATATAATTTGGTTTTTGCTGGGCGGCGTTGTCATGGGCCTGATGTGGTGGTTCTTCGGCCTACTGGCTTTTATCAGCATCGTGGGTATTCCTTGGGGGCGCGCCTGTTTCGTGATGGGTAATTTTTCCTTCTTCCCATTTGGTCAGGAAGCCATTGCCCGAGATGAGCTGACCAATGAAATGGATATTGGAACCAGCCCGCTCGGTCTGGTCGGCAACGTCATTTGGTTTGTGTTTGCAGGTATCTGGTTAGCGATAGGCCACATCCTGTCAGCGGTGGCGTGTTTTGTGACCATCATTGGTATTCCATTTGCTATTCAGCACCTCAAACTGGCGTACATCTCGCTGGCTCCGATTGGTAAAACCGTGGTGCCGAAAGAGCAAGCGGCGATGGCAAGATATTCTAAATAATGAAAGCCCCAATTGGGGCTTTTCTGCTTTCAGTCAAAGATTAAGTGACGCCCGCCTATATTAGAAGCGCTAGTAAGCTCCTCGTTCAGTTGTCTAATAAAAGAGATGGCTTAACCCGACAGTTTGGACCTGTATGACATTGACCGGATATAAATGTCATTTATAGTAATGCGCTAAATTAGCTACTTAGAAAATAGAATAACCCTTAATGCTGCGCTGGATAACAAAGATAAAAACCTTCCTCTGCGCGTCAAGCTTGATCGTATCCACTGCCAGTGACGCGCATCCCCACCCCGTGGAACTGGAACTCTACACTCAGGAATTTCCGCCGCTCCAAGTCAAAGTGGATGGTGTAGCAGAAGGCTATGTGATCAAATTTGTCGAAGCTGTGGTACAAGACGCTGCTCAATCCCTGCCGATGGAAGTTCATCAGGTGCACTTCACTCCTTGGAAGCGGGCAATGCGAATTACGCAGAATCGCCCGAACGCCTTGTTCTTCTCTGTATCGCGTACGCCAGTGAGAGAGGATAAATTTCATTGGATTGGTGAAGTCTCACCCTACGAAGTCGGGATCTATCGTCATATTACTGGGCCTAAATTAGAAACGGATCAACTGCAGGCGCTCAAAGGCTTTCGTTTTGGTGCACAAACTGAGGGGTCGTTTGAAGAGTTGATTCAGTCTCTGGGTTTTGATCGGATTATACCAGTTAACTACGGTAAGGATGCGATTCGCTTGCTGCGTGCGAATCGGGTCGACTACGCGCCTTTGGTGACGGTCAGCTACCCCTATCGGATGGAACAATACGGCTTTGAGCCTGAAAATTTTGTTGAAGTGATGAAGGTAAAGCCATTGTGTAAAGCATTGTGGTTAGTTACGGGCAAGCAAACGTCTCCGGAGATAGTTCATGCTTTAACTCAAAGCTTTGATACGTTGAAAAAACAAGGCAAGCTCGCAGCTTTGATTGACGCTTATCAACCGGATAGCGCCGTGATGCTTCGTTATCGAAAACAGGTGGCTAAGCAATAAAAGTGGGCCTGATGGCAGGCCCAAATGGATTTACAGTTCTTCACCGTAGATGTCAAAAGAGAAGTATTTTTTCGCAATCTTGTCATACGTACCGTTGGCGCGAATAGCGACAATCGCTTTATTGAATTTCTCAGTCAGTGCTTTGTCACTCTGGCGTAATGCTAACGCTGTCCCTTCGCCTATGTAGGCTTTGTCGGTCACAGGATTGCCGACAAACTTGAACCCCTGACCAATCTCTTTGGCTAGAAATGCTAACGCTAGCTGATCAGAATTACCAAAAGTCAGATCCAAGCGGCCGTTAACCATGTCAATGTAGACTTCATCCTGACCGGTATAGCGTTTGATCTCTGCGACGTCGCCGAATTTGTCCGTTACATAACGATCGTGAATTGTACCCCCTTGAACACCAATGACTTTGTCTTTCATCCCTTGCGCTGAAATGTCGACTTTAGCGTCCATCGCTGTGACAAAACGAGCCGGAGTTTGGTAATACTTGTTGGTAAACAATACACGCTTTTTGCGCTCTTCGGTGATACGCATTGAAGCCATGATGACATCCGACTTTCGTGCCAACAGGCTAGGGATGAGTGAATCCCAGTTCTGAGCGACCCAGGTACAGTCCAGTTTGGCTTCAGCACACAGTGCATCGGCAATTTCGATATCGAATCCAGTTGGGTTGCCGCTTTGATCTTTGTAGTTAAACGGCGGGTAAGTGAAGTCGGATGCCAGACGTACTTGCTTTGCAAAAGTAGGTGTAGACAGAAGAGCTGCAGTACAAGCAATGACACTAAGCACTTTTTTCATGTTCGAAATCCTTATCTTCGTTTTTCATGGATACTGGGTCAGCGAAGTGGCTCATGATGGTAGCGACTTCCTGCATAGATTCTTGTGAGCCAATCGTGATTCTCACGCAGTGATTCAGGCTCGGTTCGTGTGATTGGTTGCGGGTGACGATTCCAGCGTTAAGCAAATAGTTGAACAGCTCGATATCCGGTCGGGTGCGAATCAGTACGAAGTTGGTGGAAGAAGGGTAGATCTGCTCGATCCAACCTAATGACTGGATCTGGTCAACGAACCAACGTTTAGTGGCGATCAACTTCTGGGTACTTTGTGTCACTTTGGCCAACCCTTCTGGGCTCAGTGCGTTTAACACGATTTCGGCTGAACTGTCCGGCATTGGGTAAGGGGGGACCATTTTATATAGGTAGTCCATCACGGATGTATCAGCGATGATGAAGCCACATCGTACAGCAGCAAGGCCAAAGGCTTTAGAGAGAGTACGAATAACGACCAGATGTGGGTATCGCTCGATTAAGCTGATAACGCTTTCTTCAAGTTCAAAATCAATGTATGCCTCGTCCACGACAATCAATGCCTGATCTTGTGTTTGTTCGAGCACAGACAGTACATCTTGTCGATTCAGCATCTGGCCTGTTGGGTTATTGGGTGAACAAAGAAACACCAAGTTTGCAGACTCCGCCGCCTTCACAACACCGTCTACATCCAGAGCAAAATTCGGCGTAAGCAAAGGGGCGTCGATGGTTTCAACGGCAAGTGAATCAGCACAAAATTCATACATCGCATACGTAGGGCTACAGATAGCGATGCGACTTTTTCCCGGTTGGCAGAAAGTGCGCACGAGAAGATCAATCGCTTCATCAGCGCCTCTCACTGCCAAAACGGGCTGTTGGGTGTGGCAGTAATCCTGATAAGCGTAAGCGATGTCCTGGGGCAAAAAGTCAGGATAACGATGGTAAGCATTTTGTTGGTCACTGAAATGCAGTGGTTGCTCTAACTCGTTGGCGTTGAGCCACAACCGACCAGACCCTCCAATACGTCGTGCAGATTGATAAGGTATTAATTTTTTTATGTTATCTGGTGCGATCTTGTCTGCCAGTGACGTCATTTTAATATTCCTTTACTGCATAATAAATCAATAATAAAACCAATTAATAAGTAGAATTTCTTATTTGATAAAAACATAGTCAAAAATCCATTTGAGTAGAATCGAAATAAAGGCATACTAGCTATGCAAAAACGCATAGCTAGTGGGGTGGTAATGATGCGCTTACCTTCGACGAAAAACTTACAGGCATTCTTGGCAACCGCCGAATACCTTAACCTGACCCATGCCGCCGAGTCGCTCAACATGACGCAAGGCGCGGTCAGCCGGCAGATTCAGTCTCTCGAATCTTTGATGGGAGTGAGCTTGTTTTATCGCCGTGCTCGAGGACTCGCCTTGACGCCTGAAGGGAGTATGTTCGTGCCACTCGCGCAAGATATTATCAAGCGCTTACAACGCTCAGTCAGAGAAGTGTCTGAAAGTGCCAACCGTGTAAAGCTACTAGCACCCAGCTGTATTACCACCTGGTTACTGGCGCGCTTAGCCAATTTTCAGCAGACCAGCCCAGATGTGAATGTCGAACTGACTTCAACCACTAAGCACCAGTTTCATCCAGATTTTGACAGTTTTGATATGGTGATCGTTTATGGTAAGCCAGTGCGAAGTAAACAGGTTTCCCAAACCCTGTTGTTTGATGAAATTCTGGCGCCCATTTGTTCACCTCAGTTGTGGTCACAGTGCGTCGAGCAGAATGAACCCTTACAAGACGTTTTGGTCAATCGCTTTACTTGGTTACATGCAAACCCTGAGCAGTCTGACTGGATGCTATGGTGCAACAGTTGTGACGAATCTACACTTAAAGGGAAAGGGAATCAGACGTTTGCTACGTTAGATCAGGCCATGAATGCCGCTCAACAGGGGTTTGGGATGACAGTGGGGGACGTGACCTTGGCGGAGCAGGACATAAAGTCAAATCGCTTGCTCTGCCCGTTTGATAAACGTATCCGCTCTGGCAATAGTTACTTTCTGCTTTCCGCCAATCAAGAGCCGAATGAATCGGTCAAAGCCTTATCTGACTGGCTGGAGCAACAATAAGGTAAGTTATGGAAATCTGTTTATTAGGGACGTCATCAGGGACTCCAACCAAAGCAAGAAATGTCTCTGCCACGGCTGTAATGGAAAGCAAGGGTAAAGGCTGGTTTCTGGTTGATTGTGGTGAAGCGACCCAACACCAGTTGCTGCATACGCCCTTATCGCTCAATTACCTCAAGGCGATTTTCATTACTCACTTACATGGTGACCATTGCTTTGGTTTGCCGGGCTTACTTGCCAGCGCTGGAATGAATCGTCGTTCAGATCCTTTAATCATTATTGCGCCGAAAGGGATCCGAGAATGGCTTGAAGCGACAATGCAATTTACTAAGCTTCACTTGCCTTACGAGCTTCAGTTTATTTCTGCTGAATCTTTGCCCTCAATGACTATAGGCCAATTCACTATTTCGTTGTGTGAATTAGAGCATCGTGTGCCTTCCTTCGCCTATTGTTTTACCGAAAGTACGATCAAAGCTTATCTAAATTTTGACAAGCTGGCACAGCAAGGTGTACCACGAGGCCCGTTATGGGGTCAGTTAGTCAAAGGGCAAAATGTCGAACATCAAGGCAAAACGCTGATCAGCGAAGAGTTCACTTATTTGGAACACGGGCCAAGAAAGCTTGTTATCGCTGGTGATAATGCCGAGCCTGAGTTGCTCAAACACTTATGTGAAGAATGCCATTTGCTGGTTCATGAGTCGACTTATGCCGAAGCTTTTGCCAAACAGGCGAAAGCGTTTGGCCACAGCTACGGAAAGTTGGTTGCGGAGTTTGCCGAAGTCGCTGGTATCCCTAACTTGATTCTTACCCATTTCAGCCCACGTTATCAGCTACACCCTCAAGCGGAGCTGTCAGTCGAGATTATTCGCTCAGAGGCTGAGCAGGTATACTCTGGCAACTTATTCCTTGCACAAGACTTACTGCGCTATCGAATCGACAAACAGGGTAAAGTGACGTTAGTCGAGCCACCTATTTCATCACCACCTGATTGAAGTCTATCCAACCGTTAGCAAGCAGTGCCGGTGCTGTTACGGTGTCTGAGATTTTGAGATCCTGTTCTACATGAAAGAGTGGTTGATAAATGCCTTTTTTGATTAAGTTTTTCTCAATCTTTTCAAACTGTTTGAGCCTCGTGGCTAGTTTGGGTTGTGCCATATATAGTTGTTAGCTTTGGTGAGCAAGCGGTATTCGTTACATGCTTTATACTTCAGTTTCTGGTCGCGATAATATTGGTATTAAGCCGAGTTCGATTTATTCAGTAATCATCACTATTGAACGGCTTTATATTTTGAAACTTGTCATAAAATAGAAGAGTATAAATATTACTTTGCTCATTTTTTAAATTTAAAATATTTTAAAAAATGACTATGCATGATGTTTTCTTCATTACAATGAAGTGTGTTGTTCCATAAATTACTGTTTCTATTGATTATTATAAAAATAGTTAATTCTATCTATAGGGGTATTTGTATAATACAAATACCCCTATAGTTTCTATCAATTAATAGGTTTTATATTTGACACTAACTGATTTTGTTTGAAATAAATTGGTTTAATTTATGATTGATAAAATAAATACTGTTGATATTGTGCACTTGTTTGGTTTATTAAATAATTGTTAAAAATGGTTTGCATTAATTTAAATTGTTAATGTTATGTTTATCTCCGGCATTTATAAAATGCCACGATAAGGAGAATCATAATGAAAATAGCCAAGCATTTTTTGGCAGTAGCCGTAGCGAGTGCGATGTCACTATCTGCACATGCCGGTGAGTCAGTTTATTTAAGCAAACCAATCAACTTTACATCATTTTCCGGGCTGAACTCTCAGCTTGGTGTAGACAATGCCTCCAGCTTCAAAATGGTAAAAGAAGTCAACCTGAAGAAGCGCGGTATCTACAAAGTCAAAGTCCAGCAAAATATCTGGGGAGTGCCTGTTTGGGGTCACTACCTAAATGCAACGCAAAGTGCCAAAGGTGGTGCCCTAAAAGCCGTTCAGGGTAAATACGTTAAGATGGCCGGCGTTGATCGTAAGTTCGTAAAACCTTCTCTCAACCGTGCACAAGCACTAGAGCTGGCGAGCAAAGATCTTAAAGCTGGTGTCGCAGCCAGTCCATCTTTAGCGAACGCCAAAGACGACCTTTACGTATATCAAGACGGTGATAAAACTCGTTTGATTTATGTGATTTCTTACCTAATCGAAGGCAAAGCTCATCCGTCGCGTCCGTTTACCATGTTGGATGCCCACAGCGGTGAAATTATTGAACGTTGGGAGGGGATTGCCCACGCCCAAATTGGTACTGGCCCTGGCGGTAACGAGAAAACAGGCCAGTATGAGTACGGTACTGATTACCACTACCTTGATGTGACGGAAAACGGCACTGAGTGTGTAATGGAATCCGATAACGTTGTCACTGTGGATCTAAACGGTGCGACATCAGGCTCTACGCCTTATTCCTATGAATGTCCGCGTAATGCGCACAAAGAAATCAATGGTGCTTTTTCACCGCTGAACGATGCACATTACTTCGGTAACGTTGTATTCGACATGTATAAAGACTGGTTTGATACGGCACCGTTGACGTTCAAACTGATGATGCGTGTTCACTATGGAAACGGTTACGAGAACGCCTTCTGGGATGGTCAGGCAATGACCTTCGGTGACGGTGAAAGTTACTTCTACCCTCTAGTGAGTTTGGATGTATCCGCGCACGAAGTCAGCCACGGTTTTACTGAGCAAAACTCAGGTCTTATTTACGCAAATCAGTCTGGTGGTATGAATGAAGCCTTCTCAGATATCGCTGGTGAAGCCGCTGAATACTACATGAAAGGGACTAACGACTGGATGGTCGGTCGTGACATCTTTAAAGCAGACGGTGCATTGCGTTACATGGATGATCCTTCACGTGACGGCTCTTCTATCAATCACGCTTCTGACTACTACGATGGTCTTAACGTTCACTACAGTTCTGGCGTATTCAATAAAGCCTTCTACCACATCGCGACCACACAGGGTTGGGATACTAAGAAAGCATTTGAATTGTTTGTTCTGGCCAACCAGATCTATTGGGCAGAAGACAGTGATTTCTGGCAAGGTGCCTGTGGTGTGAAAAACGCTGCAAATGACCTAGGTTACAACTCTGAAGATGTTGTGGCGGCATTTGGTCTGGTTGGTGTTGAGCCATGTGCTGAGCCACCTTTACCACCTGAGCCGGAGTATCAACGTCTCGAAAACGCTCAAGCAGTGACGGTTGCTGGTGGTACAGGCTCGAAAACTTACTTCGATATCGAAGTGCCAGAAGGTAAAGAGAAACTAACGGTAGAACTTGGCGTGTCAACTGGCGACCCAGATATCTATGTTGGTCTTGACTACGCACCGAGCTCTCAGGAAAACATCTGTAAGAGTGAGTCGGTGACTGATGAAATCTGTGTCATCGAGAACCCAACGGCTGGCCGTTATACCGTCAATGTATTTGGCTACTCTGAATATGCAGATGCAAGCCTTAAAGCATCGTTTGATTCTGGTAGCACTAACGTTCCACCAGTGGCTTCATTCGACCACGTTGTCACGGGCAAGAAAGTTGACCTAACCAGCACGAGCAGTGATAGCGATGGTGAGATTGTTTCTTACCAGTGGAATCTTGGTGACGGTAACTCTCAGTCAGGTGCTGTGGTTAGCCACACTTACGCGGCAGCTGGTGATTACGTTGTGACTCTGACGGTAACAGACAATGCTGGTTCTGCGACGTCGACTAATAAGACCATCACAATTGAAGATACGGCAACAGACGCGTTCCCACTTAAACTGCAATTTGGTAACAAGCAGCCTAATGGTAAGGCCCGCGTTAAGCTGGCTTGGGAATACCTAACAGACGATTACTTTGTTGTGAAACGCAATGGCAAAGTGGTGGGTGCAACTGAATTTACCTCTTACGTCGACAAGTTCCGTCACAACGGCACGATTGATGTTGAGTACCAGGTATGTACCTCAGGTGACGTTTGTTCTGAAACGAAGCGTTACCGCTTCATCAAAGCCAACTAGTCCATTCTAAAAACGACAGGGCTCCAAATGGGGCCCTGCTTTTTATCAAGCCTACAGAATTTATAAGGAACTCAGTTCTGCTATGAAAAAGACATTACTAGCTTTAGCTCTATTTGGGAGCGCTTCCGCCTTTGCTGCATCAGATGCCAACATACTGAAAGATGGAGAAGTATGGATTACCACAGATGCAGATGCGCAACATTTGGTCACGCAGCATGGGGCTGCGGTAGTCAATGGCTTTGCCGCGAATCCAAATGCTGTTGTAGCCAAAATTAATGAGAAGCAGTTGGCGGCGCTTTCCAGTCATATGCACGAAGCAAAACACCGTTGTGGTGGTTACATGGTGCATGCAGACAAGGCAAGCGCAATGAAAGCGGCGGGTATGCCACTGTCGATGAGTACGTTTGAGAAGCCGGTGATCAGCCACCACGATACGGTCGAGTCGTTGATTGCGCAAGTTGAACCAAACAACATGGTTACTACCATTGAAAACCTAACCAGCTTTACTAACCGTTTTTATACCACTTCTACGGGTATTGCTGCTTCGGACTGGTTGCTAGAGCGCTGGCAAGAAGAAATTAAGGATGTACCTTATGCCTCAGCTCAGCAAATCTCACACAGTGATTACCCACAAAAATCGGTTGAAGTCACTTTAGTTGGTGCAAAGCATCCAGACGAGATCGTTGTGGTGGGTGGTCACCTAGATTCAACAGTTGGGTCATGGACAACCGAAGGTACAATATCACCGGGAGCCGATGATGACGCTTCCGGTATAGCGACGGTGACGGAAGCACTTCGCCTGATGATCGCCAGCGGTATCCAGCCAGATCGCACCATCAAGTTCTACGGCTATGCGGCAGAAGAAGTGGGCTTGCGAGGTTCTCAAGACATTGCTCAAACATTGAAAGGCGAGCAGGCGAATGTTGTCTCTGCCTTGCAACTGGATATGACCAACTACAACGGTTCGGCTCATGATATTACTTTCATCAACGATTACACTGACGCGAATTTAACGCAATTTCTCAGCGAGCTGATTGATACCTACGCGAGTGAAATTACTTATGATTTTGACCGCTGTGGCTACGCCTGTTCTGACCACGCTTCATGGCATAACGCTGGTTACCCGTCAGCAATGCCGTTTGAAACCATGTTCAATGATTACAACCCGCATATCCATACTGAGCACGACACGCTGGAGAATTCTGATCCAACTGCAAGCCATGCGACTAAATTTGCTAAGTTAGCGATCGCGTACTTGGTGGAAACCAGTTTGGATGATGTTGAGTCGCCAGTGAAGGAGCTGGAAAACGGTACGCCAGTGGAGAATCTGACGTCTGGTTATTTTGATGAACAGTTCTTCGTTTTCCGCACCACAGAGCCAGGTGAGGTGACGATTTCCATTACAGGGCCACGCAGTGGTGATGCTGATTTATATGTGACCTATGAAGGTCCGGTTTCGAAAACAGAATATGACTGTCGTCCGTTCCAGAATGGCAGTAACGAACAGTGTGTGTTTAACAAACCAGCCGGTGAGTTCAACATTATGATTCGTGGTTACCGTAACTTTGATGAAGTAGATATTGTGGCTAGTTTTAGCCCAGAAAATGCACAGGATCAGAAGCAATAACTGAAAGAAGTCCACCATTTGGTGGACTTTTTGATGATGAGTCGTCACTGAATTTTGGTTTAAGGCAAACCAATAGGATATCTGGCGACTAACATTCGTCATTTTACTCTGCCTATATACAGGTGCAAAGAATCCTGAACAGGTGTGTTCAAGGGCTCGTGATCGCTAGCTTCGAAGTAGATATCTTTCTGGCGAGTTACCCTCGCTAAGCATTAGGTGACTGATGATATGCAATGCCGACCAGTGGAAAGGTATCTATAAGTTCTAACGAGAAGAGGCTGAGAGCTGAATTAGGAGACACTGGAGATAGGTTTTATCTTAAAGAGCTTAACGCTCGAAACCTATCTCATGTCATCGAAAATTAATTTTTCTAATTCACTATTATGAGTCGTGGTCATAAATTTTCTGTATGAATCCTTGTGTTTTTCGAACAGATTATTCTGCCAAACTCCAGTTTTGTAGTGGTCTGATGAGATATTGAGTAGTAGCACAAGTATTTCCCACAATAATTGTGATGGCTCTTTTTAAATTGAAAATGCGTCTTTTTTGATCATTTCCCTTAATTTTTTTATGGGTATGATGCGTGTGCGCTTTGTTGCATTGGAGAGGTATATGAATTCTATAACAAAAAGAAACCAAGATATTACTAAGGTGCTCGATAAGCCCTTCACCATCAATGTTGACGGAAAAACCATTCCGGCTGTTGAAGGTGAGAGTGTACTCAGTGCTTTGTTAGCTTCAAACATTCGTCAATTAATGAAGAATGATTATGGCGCTGAATCAGGCGCATACTGCGGAATGGGAGTGTGCCATTGTTGCTTGCTGCACATTGATGGTCGTCACAAGCAAAGAGCCTGTCAGACGATCGTTAAGCCAGATATGAAGGTGGAAACTAGCCGCAATTTGGTGATGGAACAAGGGGGTGAGATATGACTAATAAAGTCGTGATTGTAGGGGGTGGACCGGCAGGTATGTCGGCGGCAACCGAGCTGGCACGCTTTGGTATTCATACCACCGTCATTGACGAAGCACCGAAAGCAGGAGGGGTGATCTATCGTGGGCCGTGGCGCAAAACAGCGGACATGCCCCACTTAGATGAAAAACTCACCAAGGCGATGGATAAGCTTCAAGAAGATTACCAGAGTAACGCGTCTTCTATCGATTTAAGAACTCAGACAAGAGTACTTGGGCCTTTGGGAGAAAACAGCTTGTTGCTGACGCATGATCACAAGCTTTCTCGCATTGACTATGACCACCTGATATTGGCCACTGGGTGTCAGGAAAGAAGTATCCCTTTTCCGGGATGGCAGCTTCCTGGAGTGATGCTACTAGGTGCTATACAGCTTCAAATCAAGAGTGGTTTAGTTCGTCCTGGGAATAAGGTTGTGATCGCGGGCAGTGGACCACTGTTGGTGCTCGTCGCTTGTCAGTTACACAAAGCGGGTTGTCAGGTTGAAGCGATTTATGAAGCGGCAAAGTTTTCGTCAATAGCCAAGGAAACATTTGCAATGCTCAATCGCCCTCAGCAAGCGTTAGACGGGCTATCAATGATGTGGTACCTCAAGCAACACAATATCCCTCTCCATTACGGTTGGGGACTTGTAAAAGCAGAAGGTACCGACCAACTCAATGAAGTCACTGTTGCTCCTTATGATAATAATTGGTTCCCAGATCACTCTCAGGCTGTGACTCATGTTGTTGATACTCTGGGTGTGGGCTATGGCTTTGCTGCTCGCTCACAACTGGCCCAGCTCATCGGTCTTAATATAGAGTATGACCACATGAGTGGGGCGATCCCCGCCGTTGATAAATGGCAAAAGAGCAGCCAGGAAAACATTTTCTGCGCCGGTGACAGCGCTAAAATTGCAGGTGCAGACGCTGCCATGCTTGAAGGCAAGATTGCCGCAAAAGCCATTGCTTGTGAAATGGGAAAACTGGGTAGCGCGGATGCAGAGCAATACATAGTTGCGATACGACGTCAGTTATCTCGTCTCTATCGTTTTCGTCAGGCATTCGACAATGCGGGTTTCCGTGAGTTAGGCCTGCTTTCTCTACCAGAAGAAGAGACGGTGATATGTCGCTGTGAACAGGTTAAGAAAAAAGCGATAGATGAGGCGATAGCTCAAGGCTGCCGCGATATTGTGACTCTAAAAATGCGTACCCGCGTCACTATGGGTGACTGTCAGGGCAAAACCTGCGCTCACTATTGCTACGACAGATTGAAGAAAGAAGGGTTCAGTCAGGAACAAGGCTTAGTACGTCCTAGATTCCCACTTGATCCAATCCCATTTGCAGCGCTGGAGGAAGAATAATGAAAGCGTATGATGTAGTCATTTGTGGTGGCGGTGTTATTGGTGCGTCCATTGCTTATTTCCTGAGCCGACAGAAAGATCTAAAGATTGCCGTTGTTGACTTCAAATATCCTGGGAATGCGTCTCGAGCATCGGCAGGTGGGCTGTGGGCGATGGGCGAATCGACTGGACTTGGTTGTGGTGTCATCCTTTTTAAGACGTTGTCGAAACAAATGCAGGAGTCTGGGGTTAGCGAAGCGCCGGAAATGAATCCTCATATAATGCCAAAACCTTTTTTTGATATGGCGATGATGTCGAACGCTATGTATCCCGCTCTATACGAAGAGTTAGTTGAAAACCACGGTGTTGACTTCAAGTTTGAACGCACTGGGCTTAAGTTTTTGCTGTTCGATAAGTACGATCGTATGTACGCTGAGCAAATCGCAGCAGCAGTACCGGATCGTCATGATCACGTCCGCTGGGTAACTCAAGATGAGCTACACGCTGAAGAGCCGAATGTTTCCAAGGAAGCCATTGGGGCGATGGAGTTTGACTGTGACCATCAAATTAATCCGTATCGTCTCAATGAAGCGTATTTGGAAGCCGCACGCCAAAATGGGGCTGAGCTGTATCTGAATACCAAAGTGACAGGCATTGAAAGACAAGGCAATCGAGTGACTGCGGTAAAAACCGAGCAGGGTGTGTTGCCATGTAAAATGATGGTCAATGCTGCAGGTGCTTGGGCAGAGACCATTAGTCAGTGGGCAACCGGTTATAAATTGCCCGTGTTCCCGGTGAAAGGACAAGTGATCATCACAGAGAAACTGCCTAAGCTACTGAATGGTTGTCTGACAACCAGTGACTGTTACATCGCGCAAAAAGACAATGGTGAAATCTTGATTGGTTCAACGACTGAAGAGCGCGGGTTTGATACCAGTAACGACATCAAGTACATCAAGCAGTTAGGTCAAGGTGCGATGAAATCCATACCAGCGCTAAAAGATATGAACATCAAGCGTTGTTGGGCGGGCTTGCGTCCGGGGTCTCCAGATGAGCTACCGATTATTGGCCCTGTTCCGGGTGTCGAGGGCTACCTCAATGCATGCGGACATTTCCGCACGGGGATGTTGACGTCAGCGATCACTGGGCAAATTCTTGATGAGCTTGTGAGAAGTTTGCCGACTTGCGTTGATATCTCGCCTTTTTCTTACCAACGCTTCCTAAATAGCGAAGGGGAAATGATTGGCAAATACCAACTGGATCACGCGTTGTAAACACGCTCGCGTGTAAATAGGATTGAGCCAGCCACCAAGCTGGCTCAGCTTCTGGTCAAGGGCGTCCCTTACTAAGGTTATTCAATAGTCCGTTCGTCAGTAGATATCAAAACCCAGCCTTGTTCACATTCACAGTCAAGCCTAAATCAAGACAAGGTTTGTCGTTCAACACTTCATTCAGTTAGTGATGGTGTTCCATCTGGCAGTCAAATTTCACCCAGCCGTGTTGCCTTTCTTCGTAAACAGAGAAGCTTGGGGTATGAAAATCTTGCTCTTGAAAAATACCAACAGGTATAACAATAAAATTTCGGGCGGCACTGAGTTTGAGTGACATTGTCGTACTGCATCTAGGACAAAACGAATAGGTGACTTCATTGCCTGAATCACTGATACGAGTGTATTCGACAAGATCACCGCTGAAAGAAACTTGCTCTTGCTCGAATCTAGCTTGAACTCCGAAAACGCTCCCCGTTCGCTTTTGGCATTCAAAGCAGTGACACACTGACGTTCTGACTGGCTCACCTCGGCAAACCAGATTGACCTGCCCACAACTGCAATCGGCCATACGTATTTTCTGCTCGTGTTCCATTTTATCTCCTTGTCCTTGCTGCTAACATGACGCCACTGTGTTCATGTATTTGATAAGACATACTACAAGATGAAAAAGCGCCTTTTACCTATTCCTCTGATTCTTTTGATTCCGATCTTCTTATTAATAGTAGTCACGATCGCTGGCCTCTACCGATTCAGCCTTTCTGATGAGGAGATCATGGCAAAGTTTCCTAATCAAATGGCGAGCAGTGACGCTGTGATGAAGTCTGTTTTTGGTCTTTCGACTATGAATCCTTGGACGGTGAAAGTACCCGAAAGCCAAGCTTATACGTTTATGGAAGAGCTAAACCCAACGACAGGGCTAGCAAGTGGCACGTATGAAGACGGTGAAGAACGTGGTGTCGTTACTGTTGATACCAGTAAGTTGCTTCAGGTTACCCCCACTATTTATGCCTCGATTATGACCGTCTCAAACCAAGGATCTGGCGTGTTCTACTATTTGGTAACGTTTCACTATGATGAGTTTAGAAAACGCATGATTTCAAAAGAAGCTCAATTCCTAGGGGACCGAATCATCGTAGATTTGCTAGAAAAACAGCAGCACAATATAAGTGTAAGAATTAAACAACGTGATGCTGATCAATCAATGTCACAAGAGCCTATCATTTCAACGACTATACTTTTCAAGTTGAATGGGCAAGATAGCCTAGAACGTGTCGAGTAATCGGTGTTCAATACGGTATTGTGCATAGGGTACAGATTGCTGATTCTTTAGCCTAACAAGTGATGAGATGGATTTGTTTTTGTCGTTAATGGAGTTAAACATGATCAATAAGCGATTCTTTAAAACCAAAGATGAAGTAGAAGTGACGTTCGAACTTTCAGAAGAGCAGGTCGGACAGTCTGTCGCTATCGTAGCCGATTTTTTGGACTGGCAGCCAACACAGATGAAAAAAGGCGCTAAATCAAAATCATATAAATTCAAAACACGTTTACCGAAAGACCGCCAATTCGAATTTCGCTACTTAGTGGATAATGAGAAGTGGATTAATGACCCCAATGCAGATCAATATCAGCCTAATGGTTTTGGTTCAGATAACGGATTGATTTCCACTTATCAGTAATCTGAATGCATGTGAAAGTGGGTGATTACTATCATTCATAAGTCATACTGATACAGGCGCGTTTGCGCCTTTTTTGATCCAATCATGACATTCCATAGGTGACAAGCTAGGCATAAATTCGTACCCTTAGGCCTTTCTGAAAATCAAGCAATAAGGTCAAATTGTGCAATCCAAAAGATTGATGTCTCGCTTTCAAGAACTCTCCAAGTCGAGAAAAATGATGCTTTTGAGCCTTCCTGTTGTTGCTGCATTGGTTTTATCTGCAACAAACAAAAGCAACCAGTATCAGCGCACTATTGATCTTTCGCTGCCTGAATCCAGCATTGTGAACGGCTTGTTTACTGACGTTGAAGTGGTTCATGACATGCCAAATTACGAGTACGTGATTCAGAAAGGCGATAATCTGAGTTCCATTTTCAGTCAGTTGGGCTTTGGTTACAGCGAACTGATGAAGATTATGGAAACGGATCTTAACTATCTTGCGCTGGATACTTTAAAACCGGGAAATACCCTAAGATTTTGGCGAGATGCAGAAACTAAGAACTTAGCGAAAATGGAGCTAGAGTTCAGCATCGTCGAACGCGCCGTGTATAAGCGCCACGATGATGGTAGTTATACGTTTGAGGATGTGAAGATCCCCGGCACATGGAAAGAACAGGCGCTGGTGGGAGAAATTGCAGGCAGCTTCTCTCAATCTCTGCACCGTTTGGGGCTGGGAAGCAGTGAGAACGAGCAGATTGTGTCGCTACTCAAAGACAAGCTCAACTTTGCCCGCGATCTCCGTGCTGGGGATGTGTTTGAAGTGGTTCTGTCGAAACAATATGTTGGTGAACAGCTGACGGGTAACAAAGAGCTTCAAGCGGTGAAAATCTATAACCGCGGTAAAGAAGTGACGGCTTACCTGCACTCTGATGGGCAGTACTACGATAAGAATGGTAATAGCCTGCAACGCGCATTCCAACGTAAACCGATCAATGCAAATTACCGACTAAGTTCTAACTTTAACCCAACCCGGAAACACCCAGTCACTGGTCGAATTGCGCCGCACAATGGTACTGACTGGGCTGCGCCAACAGGCACGCCGATTGTATCAACGGGTGATGGTGTCGTTGTGATGACGCGTAAACACCCCTATGCGGGTAACTATGTTGTGATTCAGCACGGTAGCCGCTACAAAACGCGTTATCTGCACCTGAGTAAAATCCTCGTTCGAAAAGGGCAGAAAGTATCACGTGGTGAAAGAATTGGTTTGTCCGGTGCAACGGGTCGAGTGACTGGCCCTCATATTCACTATGAATTGATTGACCGTGGCAGGCCTGTTAATGCCATGACGGCTAACATACCCATGGCGAGTTCTGTTCCAAAAAGTGAACTGACTGCATTTAAGGTACGTCGAGATGAACTTGATGCGATGTTGCGACAGCAAGAAATTCAACTTGCCAAACAAGGTGAGCCCGAAACCACAGGCTAACTGCAAACCTATCTAAAAAAAGCTCCTTCGGGAGCTTTTTTTGTCTGTGATACACACAAAGGCTGCATTACATAAATGTCATCATATTGCATTGAAAAGGTGATCAAGTCGAAACAAATGTAAATCGCTAATCAATAAAATTCACAAATTGATTTCCATCAAAAGAGTAGGGTCTTTGTGTGATAACTTGCAGGCCACAATACATAAGATTCCCTCAATCATTAATTAAAAGAAAGCCCTACGTAAGGAAATCAACAATGAAAAAAACAGTATGTGGTTTGGCAGTCGTTGCTGCCCTTGTTTCCGGTAATGTTCTAGCTCACCAAGAAGGTGATTTTATTGTCCGCGCGGGTATTGCAACCGTAGCGCCAAATGACAGCAGTGGTGATGTACTAAATAATGCAGGCTCTGAGTTTGGTGTAGACTCCAACACTCAGCTTGGCCTGACTTTTGGTTATATGTTGACTGACAACATCAGCCTAGAAGTCCTTGCAGCAACCCCTTTCTCACACAAAATTTCAACTAACTTTGGTAACTTAGGTGACATTGCTGAGACAAAACATCTGCCACCAACTTTTATGGTTCAGTACTACTTCGGTGATGCAAGCAGTGACATTCGTCCATATGTTGGTGCAGGTATCAACTACACGGTTTTCTTTGATGAAGAGCTAAATGGCACAGGTACTGGCGCGGGCTTGAGCGATCTTTCGTTGGATGACTCTTGGGGCCTAGCTGCAAACCTTGGTGTGGACTACATGCTTAACGAAGACTGGTTCCTGAACGCTTCTGTTTGGTATGCCGATATTGATACAACAGCGACGTACAAAGCTGGTTCTACTGAGTACTCAACAGACGTACAAATCGACCCATGGGTATTTATGATTGGTGGCGGTTACAAGTTCTAATGACTGGTTCGACATAATAAGTCGGATGGATTAAGTAAAGCCGGTGACGTGAGTCACTGGCTTTTTAGTCGTGTTTATCTGCCTTCAAACCACTCATTGGGGACTTTGACGGCTACAACCCGGCTTTGACAGCAAAGTGTGTTACCAGAAAACAGTTCGCATTGGAGCTCTATTTTGTTGTCTTTCGCGTCAATGATAGAAGCGATAAGTTGAACGTCATCGTCTATGGGAACCGGTCTGAGGAATTTGACATCCAAACTTCCGGTTGCAAACCAAATCATCTCTCCTGCTCCTATTTCTCTGCCTTGCATTTCATAGCCTTTCGCTATGGCGGTGCAGACACAGTGGCAATCAATGATGGTTGAGATGATCCCACCATTGAGGAAATGCAAAGGCCCAGCACTGTGATGAGCAGAAGGAGTAAAAGTACAGACAGATTCATTGTCTCCATTCCAGTAGCTTTTGATTTGTAGCCCCATCGCATTGTCGGCTCCACAGCCAAAACAATGGTTATTGGGGATCTGTTCCTGAAAGGCGTTATTCTGCTCCATACCTGCTCCTGAGACGTTAGTGTTTTTAGATTTCAAAGAGTTATACACAGTCTAGTTAAGCAGGAGATGACCAGACTTCAAGCTTATCTAGCAATTCTGTGAAGGCTTGCTCAATGCTTTTTCCAGCGGTATCAATCCTGATGACGTCATCAGCCCATGGTTCAAAGCGTTACCATACCTAAAATCACTTAAAGCTTGTTAGCCAGCTTCTTAATGTAATCTTTTGCCAAGGTAGTGTCATCACGACTCAACCATTTGATGCAATCGAATAACTCCCAAATAAGCCCTTGATCGCCGCTAGTATAAGCCGGGAAGTCTTTATGCTTGGGTGCCGGCGCATCAGTAAGGCGGGAGGTGACGATATCTGATTTATCAAATAATACCTTGAAAGGTTTTGAGAGCATGAAAGGCTCTTCAAGATCGAGGCAATGAATTTCAGCGCTGGTCATATCACTGAAGATATATTTTTTAAAAAAAGCACGGTCATTGTGGAAGCCATCGAGACAATAAAAAATGTCTTTGTTATTTTCAAAGGCTTGGTAAGCTCGTTCAGATCTCCGATGGAAACCGTTGGTCGTGAAGACAACAACATCGGCATCAGAAACCCTGTCGCCTGTCTCAGCGGCCAAGGAGCCCAACAATACTGCAGCAAGCACGTCTTCGTCGTCGATAAAAGCGTCAACGATCGAATCGACTAGAGCTTGCTGAAGTGGTAGGTTGGATAAATTGAGGTTTGGTACAGGCTGTCTATGAGGCATATCTATTACCTATTGGTGATGACAAATAGCCAAAATAATTGAATCTTCGTTCGATTACCACATGTCATAGATAGGCAATCTCATTAGTGCTAAAAAATTTCATTATCTACATTAAATGACCCTTTCTATACATTGGTTTTTTTAATGATTTAACAATATGAGTCAGCATCGAATATCAACCTTATTGACTATTCTGATGTTAAATTTAGACAATTTTTGAACTAATGTTTTTAAATGAATTTATCTATTAAGTTCATGAATTAAAAGGATAATAAAATAGATATCGTGCGTTATATAAATGTTAATATTATTAATAGAATTTATCTCAAATTTTGAGCGATAAATATCTCGCTTAGTGAGATCTTAAACTCATTTAATTGATTTTGTGAATGATCTTGATTGAGTTGCATTTTATCTTTTGAACGCTTTGTAAGCGTATAATTAAATAGGATGTAACAGAATGATAAACGGATATAAGCTTTCCGCACTTGCTGTCGCTATGATGGCTTCAGCGTCGGTTTCAGTCAGCGTTAGTGCTGAAACAGTTCCAACAAACTCACCTTTCATCAAAGATGTGAAAGGCAACATTGTTGAAGATTACTCGCCTAAGCCAGTACAACCTTTCGCCTTGTTCTCAATGCGTATGATGAGCAACCCATCAGCCGATCGTGGAGACTGGTTCAATGCTTCAGCAAATTATTCCAGCCTTCAAGGTGTGGGTGCCGACTATGTTTATGAGTCATTGCTTCCACCATTAAAGCCACAACCTGTTATTGTTGCGGTTCTTGACTCTGGTGTTGATATTGACCACGAAGATCTTAAAAACAAACTTTGGACCAATGAAGACGAAATTCCAGGTAATGGTATCGATGATGATGGTAACGGCTACATCGATGACGTTCACGGTTGGAACTTCCTTGGTAACTCTTTAGGTGTCAATGTTGATCAAGACACGCTAGAAGTGACTCGTGAGTACAAAAAATACCTTAAGTTAAAAGAGGGTAATCACTGGATTCCGCGCAAAAAACGCGAATACTACAAGGGCGTGGAAGCGGACTATCTTGAATCAGTTGAGTACAACCAGACTTCTCTTAATCAAGTGACGGCAGCAACTGAGCAAGCGAATCAGTACAAAGATAAGATCACTCAATTAACCGATCACAAAGACTTTACGGTAGACGGTCTACAAGTCTTGCTTGACCACTCAAATACCGAAGTCGTTGAAGCCGCTAAAGGGTTACTTGGCGTATTTGAATCTTGGTATTCTTTTGATTACCTAGAATCACGCAGAAGTCGTTATCAAGAGTCTCTAGATTATCACTACAACCTAGAGCTTGATACACGTCGTGACATCGTGATGGATAACATCAATAACCCTTGGGAGAAAGGGTATGGCAACAATGATGTGAAAGGCCCTGTTGGCGCTCACGGTACTCACGTAGCTGGTATTATTGCTGCTGAACGTCGCAATGGCATTGGTATCGATGGCCTTGCTGATCATGCGCAAATCATGGCGGTACGTATGGTACCAAACGGTGACGAAAGGGATAAAGATATCGCTAACGCGGTTCGCTACGCTGTTGATAACGGTGCGAAGATCATCAACATGAGTTTTGGTAAGAGCTACTCGCCACGTAAGTACATCGTAGACCACGCATTCCGTTACGCAGCGCGTAAAGGCGTACTGATTGTACACTCTGCAGGTAACAGTCGTAACGACAACGATATTAAACCTAGTTTCCCGAACCGTTTTGCTAAGCACTCTTGGTCTAAGCCAATCTCAACATGGATGGACATCGGTGCATCAGCGAAATATGCGGATGATTCATTGGTTGCGAGCTTCAGTAACTTTGGTCAAGAGACGGTTGATGTCTTTGCCCCAGGTTACCGTGTTCTGTCTTCAACTCCAGACAACAACTACGCTGCATACAGCGGTACAAGTATGGCAGCGCCAGTCGTTTCTGGTGTCGCTGCTATGGTATGGTCACACTATCCAGACCTGTCTGCCGTTGAGCTTAAAGAGCTGCTGAAGAGCAAGGCGCGCACTTACCCAGAACTATTGGTTAAGAAGCCTTCTACTCCTGAAGAACTTGTACCGTTCAGCACACTGTCAATCTCTGGTGGTGTTGTTGATGCGGAAGCGATTTTTGAAGAGTTAGAAAGTCGCAAATAACTTAATGTGAAAATGCTAAGGGCTACAGTGGTAGCCCTTTTTTATTGCTTCATTACGGATCAACTATTTTCCAAGTCGATGACTTTACAGCGAATAGGTAAAACAGACATTGCTGCTCCTGTGGACAGGCTACGGGCAAAATCTATTGCTTTTGATAAGTCTTGAGGTTGTATTTTTAGTTCGTTTTTGATTCGCCCATCATTGGTCATATCGGTATCGACAACGCTTGGACATAAGCAACACACTTGAACATTGTGCGGTAGTAGTTCCTGATAGAGGGACTGGCTATAGCTTACCAATGCTGACTTAGTGGCTGAGTAAGCCGCAATTTTTGGTACCGGAGATAGCCCAGCAGTCGACCCTAGATTGTAAATTGCTCCAAACCCCTGATGCTTCATTTTTGCTGCCACGGCATTGCACACTGCGATAGTGGAAAGTAAGTTGACGTTGATTAACTCAGATAATTGTTCAAATGTCAGATCTATATGGCCTGCTTTCAGCACGCCCGCACTGTTTACTAAAACATCAATGGTTTTCAACTGATTGATAATCGCCTCAAAAGATTTCACAGCGATTTCGGGCTGTGCAAAATCTAGATGGTGAGTTTTTATGCTGAGATGAGGATACTGGTCCTTCAAATCATCAAACACACGGTTGAGGTTGGCTTCTTGCTTGGCAATCAGCACTAAGTTGTAGCCTTGGTTAGCAAAGTAGTGAGATAGCGCTTTGCCAATCCCCCGACTGGCACCTGTGATTAAAGCCGTTTTGGTCATTGAATGTTGTCCTTTTGAGTTTATGCATACTCTACAGCGATTCTCATTGTGGCGTAAGCGATGTATAAGAGGTCGTAGCAGATGTTTACAGCATTCAAGGTTGTGAGGTAATTTTTTTCGTTTGTTAATTACTTGTAAAATGGTGATGGCCTTCTCTGAATGACATTTCTATGTGACACTTTTTATGCAGCTCATTGTCTATTCATGCAACATCTAAAGACAACTAGGTGTATTTGCCAAAACATAACAGGATGTGTGAGGAGGACAATTTGCGACACTCTGCGATAACTCAAGAGCAAGCACCAGCACTATCGGCATTACTTGATAGTGACTATCGACTTAATTTTCAGGGGTTTATAGAGCAAATTAAGTTGTCCAATAAACCATTGTCGCTTGCAACGATCAGATTCATACTTGAAAACGTGGCATTGGATGACACTGAGATAAAGGCGTTATCCAGTTTTGATCAAGACAACTATTGTCGCAGGAGACTGTTCAAAAACGACCACTGTGAAGTGCTTATATTGAGTTGGCTAAATGGCCAGAGAAGCAAAATTCATGATCATTTAAATACCGCCTGTGGCGTACGTGTGCTGCATGGTGAAGCGACAGAGACCTTATTTGAAACGGCAGCGAACGGTCATATTTACGCGTCTCAATCCTCCCATTACCAGCAAGGTAGCGTGACTGTCAGCAAAGACAACGATATTCACCAGATATCCAATTTGCAGGCTGATGATGAGCCTCTGGTTACGCTGCATGTCTACTCTCCGCCGTTACAACAGTTCCATTTGTATCAGCTTGAGGGTGGCGAGCCAGAACTCCTAGATTTGCAGCAAGATTCTTGGTTCTATGAAATTTGATATCGAACTGATGGCTAATGCGAAAGGCGAGCAATGTTGCTCGCCTTTTCATTTCTACCGATATTCTGAAATCAACATTGCCCGTGTATCTTCTTCCAGCGCTTCAAACATATGCGGTAAGTCTCCAGGGTACGAAATGTAGTCCCCTTCCTCTAGTTCATGAGGATCCGATTGCAACCCGAGTTTCGCTCGGCCTTTGACAATAACCACGTGCTCTACCACACCCGGATGATGAGGTTCCGAGATAAATGGCTGACCGGGTTTAACTTCAATCCAGTAGATGTCTCGACAAACATTTGCTGGACTGGCAGCCAGTAAAATGGCTTGGTAATCCTTTTGCTCTGAAAATACGCTCACTCCTTTACCATAGCGAATAACTTTGGTCGTTGGTGTTGGTGTTTCAATTAGACGAGAAAAAGGAATATCAAGGACAACGCAGATGGACCAGAGCGTCTCAATACTCGGATTTCCAACGCCATTTTCGAGTTGCGAGAGCGTCGATTTTGCGATGTTAGCGCGTCTTGCGACCTCGGCGATACTTAAGCCAGCATTCAACCTTTCAGCATTCAGAGTGGCAGCGATTTGTTCGATTGGCGGTTTACTTTGATCCACAATGCTCTCTCTAGTCAGTGTGTTTCCGTTCATTATAAAAAACGATGACATGATTTGACAAACGTTTTTCTGGTGTTCATTATAAAATTCTATCGTTCATTATAATGTTTAACTTCGGTTGCAATCGGTGACAGTCACCACTAAACGTCGAGGCTTTTATTATGGAATACCTACTCTCCGTCGCTTTGTTTGCCGTTTCATCTTCGGTGACACCGGGGCCAAACAACATCATGGTGATGACATCTGGACTGAATTTTGGAGTCAAACGCAGCCTGCCGCTGTTAACCGGTATTTGTGTTGGATTTACTTTGATGTTGCTATTGGTAGGGTTGGGCTTTGGTGAGCTTTTTTCTTTGTTCCCGCAGCTCTCTTTGGCGGTCAAAGTTATGGGAACACTTTACCTCTTGTATCTTGCATTGCAGATCGCCATAGCTGACAGTGTGAGTGCTGAGAAAGGCCGAAATCGACCGCTTGGTTTTCTAAATGGAGCTCTGTTTCAGTGGGTCAATGCCAAAGCTTGGGTTGTGGCAATTGGTGCGATATCCGCATTTACGACAATAGGCGAAGGGTATATGACTCAAAACCTCACCATCGCTTCAATGTTTTTTATTGCCTCGTTTCCTTGTGTTGGCGTGTGGTTGGTGTTTGGTTCTTCGTTACGCCGATACATAGACAAACCAGCCTATTTGAAAGCCTTCAATAGGCTGATGGCGTTGCTGCTCGTCGTCTCTGTCTTACCTGTTGTTGGAGAGATCGTTAGGCAATTATGAATGAAAAGCGCCAAGCGAAAAGTTCGGCGCTATGATTAGTGTTATTGATGAGAGGCGTGAAGCAAGTGCGAGAACCCATTGTCTTTCAGGCTTCGCTCCATGAGAGCAATCACCTGGCGACTGGTTTGATGAGGAACGAAGTCCGAGCTCGATTTACCATCAATGATAAGCTGGGATAAGTGAGCAGCTTCAAACTCAAATCCACCGCCTGCAGGTATGTGTGAGATCTGGGTATGTTCATCTTTGTATGTGATATCAATGACGGTTGGATTCCACCACTTATCTTGGATAACAATTTCAACTTCGGGACCACGTATTGTCGCAACACGTTTTAGGTCTTGGCTGATTGAAGCGCCAATCTTGCCCTTGATACCGTGATTAAACGTAAACTCCACGGTTTCATCGACCTTGGATTCAGTATTGTGTTTTTGATAGGTCACTGATGGCGGTTGGATCTCACTCTGTTTGAGCTGACAAAGATCAGCGTATAGCCAGAGCGCATAAACACCGACATCTAAAGTCGCACCGCCGCATAAATTAGGTTTGAAAATCTGCTGTTGAACATCAAATTCATGCCAGTTGCCGAACGCCGCTTCGATTGATTCTATCTCAATACTGTTTTTTTGAATGAAATCCCGTAGCGCTCGGTAAGCTGGGAAAGTCACTGACTTCATTGCTTCCATGAGCACTAGGCCTTGTTTATCTGCCAGTGCCTTCATGTCGTCCCAGTCTTGGGTGTTAGTGAACGCTGGCTTTTCAACCAGAACATGCTTGCCGTGTTTCAAGAACAGCTCAACCATGCTTTTGTGAAATGGATGGATAGTCGCAATGTAGACGACATCAACATTTGGGTCTTCCGCCATGGCTTGGTAAGAAGAGTAAGCGTGCGCAGCCTGATAGTGCTGCGCAAAAGCATCAGCGCGTTGTTCATCTCTGGCTGAGACGGCATATAGACAAGCGTTGTCGACATGCTGAGTGAGATCGGCGGTAAATCGATGTGCAATTTTACCCAGCCCGGCAATGCCCCAACGTACTTTTTGTTCTGTCATATTAATTTTTATCATTCTGGTATTTGTGAGGCTGATACTAGCGATGAGCACGGGTTTACGTCAAATAGAAGTGGTTGAACTGAATGAGAAAGCCGCCGGTGTCGGCGGCCTTGCATTAGGTTGTAATTCACCAAACGGTGTATCACTCAATACCGAGTTGTTGATTGATGAGAGCAATCTCATTGCGCCACATAGCCTGAAGCTTTGGCTTTTGGTGCTTGGCTTTTCTCGATACATCTTCCTCCAGTTTCGTTTCGAGGTCATAGAGTTTTTCAATTAACTGCTCTTCATCAGCAAGCCCGTCCGTTTGAGATAAAGGAGACGCTACTTGAGCTTCTTCGATTGCTGTTTCATTTGAGGCAAGAGATGACTCTGAACTCATTGCTTGGTACAGCTGTTGCGGGTCTAACCATTCCTCCAGAGAATTCCCCTTGATATACCAAAAGCGATTGCAGCTTGCTTCGATTAACTCTCTGTCATGCGTGACGAGTAATAGCCCGCCTACAAAATTAGTTAGCGTTTCTGCCAGTTCTTCTTTGCCTTTGAGATCCAAATGATTGGTTGGCTCATCGAGCAGGAGAAGGTGGTAGTTTGCTAGAGTTAACCCGATAAGCAGCAAGCGAGATCGTTCACCACCACTCAGTTGATGAACTTTCTGATTGTGTCTAAGGTACGGGAATCCGGCGCTGATCAACGCCATCTTACGCTTTTCTTCTGGTGCAGAAGTGAAGCTCGCCAGAGCGTCCAATAAGGTTTTGTTATCGTCCAGTTGCTTAAGGCTCTGATCGTAAAAGCCAACGTTCGCCCTAGGATGAAACACAATACCTTGTTTTACCGCGCCTTCCTGATGGTAGCTTTGCCATAGCGTTTTCAACAAGGTTGATTTCCCCCTCCATTTTTGCCAACAATGGCTACCCGATCGCCACTTTTCAATTGGTTAGCCACGATATTGAATAAGCATGGAGCTTTAGGCGATGGCGAAACATCCAGATCGGATATTTGCAGTAAGCGGTCCGCTTTTAAACGTTCGCCTTTTAACTCCAACTTCCATGGTGTCCCAGACGTGAGTATCGTCTGGTCGCCTTTTAGCTTCTCAACGCGTTTTTCCATGTTCTTGGCTTTTCGCGATAAGTCTTCATTGTCGTAAACATGTCCCCAAACAGCGAGGCGTTTCGCACTTTTCTCAATACGGTCGATTTCTTTTTTGCTCCGCTTGATGACGTTGCATGTCAGCGTCATCACGTGCCTCAAGCATTTCCAAAGCTTGGGAGCAGGGCAGTTGAAAGAAGTGCAGGCTATTGTCACGCAGTATCCAAGTGCAATTGGTGGTGTTGTCCAGCAACCTTCGGTCGTGTGATACGAGAACGAAACTCCCATTCCAGTTCAGCAAGAACTGCTCCAACCAAAGGAGTGTTGTCAGATCAAGGTGATTACTTGGTTCATCCAGTAAGAGTAGGTCGGGTTCCACGATCAATGCTCTGGCTAACAGCAAGCGAGTATGCTGACCGCCACTTAAGCCAGAAGCGGCTAATGACCATTGTGATGAATCGAACCCCATTTCTGAAAGAATGAGTTCAGCTCGCCAACGTTGACTGAGTCGTTCACTGTCAGGTAAACGATCAAGTACAGCATCCATCATTGACTGGGGCAGCAAAGATTGTGGAAGGTGTTGCTCCACGCATTCTAATTGGCAATGGCTTGCTGTTGTAATGGTTCCGGCATTTGCTTGAATTCCACCATGAAGCAGATTCAGAAGGGTACTTTTACCGCAACCGTTGTGACCGACTAAGCCGATTCGGTCGCCTTTTTTTAGGGTGAATGAGATATCTTCAAGCAAAGGAGCTGAAGTTGTTTGATAAGAAATAGATTGTGCAGATAGTAAAGTGCTCATAACTTACTCAAGAATTACAGGCATGAAGATGCCTTTCGTCAAACATTGCTGACGATAACCCTGTAAGCCAGAGAGAAGAGACTCTAGTCTGTATGTATTAATCTTCGCTCAAGCAAAGGTTATCGCAGCACGATACCAGTAAAACTTGAGCTTGCACGCTCGGTGAAGAAGCGTGCGAAATGCAATTCACACTTAGTCATGGGGTTCCTCCTTATTTTCATTGATGGGCCCAGTGACGAGAGTGTAAGGGAATGCACTGCTGTTGGTCTAGGTTCAGTATTTGGAAACGTTGCACAGTTGGCAATATTTGTGGCCCATCTTGAAGTCGTGTTATGTGCTCAACACTTTGAAGTATTGCTTAGCGGTGATACCGTAATACACTTTGTCGTCGAATCCTGACTCAACTTTGTAGTAGTCAACTTGGCGACCTTCAAATGTAAAACCGCATTTCTCCATCGTTTTGTATGAACCTATGTTAGCGCCATAGCAGTCTGCACTGACTTTGTGGCAACCTAACTCGGTGAATGCAATGTCGGTGAGCAAGCGACAGGCGCGAGTAGCGATCCCTTTGCCCCATGCGTGGACGGGAAGTTGATACCCAACTTCGTAGTTACCTTCGAGAAACATGACTTTAGACAATCCGCACATGCCCATGTAGTGGCCTTGTTGGTCTCGAATGACAAATGTTGGGCTGTCTGGCCAACTTCCTTTTTCAACCGCTTGCTTCGTGTTTTCAATAATGGGCTCAAAAAACGCCTGATACATGCTGTCCGCAGCAGGTGCGAAGAACAAATAGGCATTCACCTTATGATCGTTGAGCATAGCGATTATATCGTTGAGGTCTTCGCGTTGAATCAGTTTGATGTTCAGTGAGTCGCCAAAAGAGATTGAGTCACCACGTTTTAGTTTTTTGTATGTCATTGTGTACCTCTCCATTTGCTCAGCATGGTAGATCAGGATCTGTACCGAAAATTGGATATTTGCGACAAGTGCTATTGGAAATCCCCGTAGATGTCGATGGTCAGGTCTCGATTTTTGAGATACTTAGCTGGTGTCCGATTGAGCTGATTTTTGAGCTGGCGAATTAAATGGGATTGATCACTAAAACCAAATGCTTGTGCAAATTCAGCCCAGTCGGGCTCGGTATCCTGAGCATAGATAGACAGCACCATCTCTTCCAGTTTCATCATCATGAGATATTGCTTTACGCTAAGCCCAGTCACTTGCTTAAAGTGCCTTTCTAATGTGCGCCTAGAACATGCACACTGGTCTGCAATCTGATCGATGTTCCAATCAGATAGGCGACTTTCTACCATTGTGGTGACTTTCTGTGTGATAGAAAAAGCGCGGTCTTTTCTCTTATGAAGGTTGAGCTGGAGGAAGTGATGATGGAGCACATCAAGCAAGTGTGACTTATCGTTTGAACTCCACAACTGGTTTTGTAATGAGGGGCCAAACATTGTGGCCAGCCAATCGGGCCAGTCACAGTGATTTGTATTCAGGTTGCCAGAGGGATCAAGAAGGTAGAGCCCTTCAGGTCTAAATGTGACACCGATACGTTTCAATGGGGCTTTGTCTTCCAAGGTTAGCAACTGCTGACTAATCGAGAGTAGATGACTGCCTCGACCTTCGAGTTTAAGCAAGTCATTTTCATAGCAATACTGCTGTTCATCAGGGGTAAACAACAAGTGAGGTCTTGGGTTAGGGATCAGTTTAGGTTTTCGTTCTAGCATTTCACCAACGCCCAATTCGAGATACCAAACTTGGTGTATTAGCCATTCAAATTCTTGTAGTGGTTGCTTCCACGTAATCATTGCAAATTCAAGTGAGTTGTTTCTCCATCAGTGTACGTGATAACGGTGCATCTTCGCAAAGTGACCTTTTTGTCTGCAACGGATAAAAAATCAATTATTCCGGATGGTTACGTGAAACTATGGCTGATCCTCATATCAATAAAATATGTCATTTAGGTGACACTTAAACGATAAACAATAGAAATCGTATCTAACATGTCAAAAAATATGCCTTAGATCTCGTTTTGTGCAACTTGATGTGCTGTTTTTTTAACCTAGTGCAAAGGCTCTCATCGGATGAGTTGAATAAAGTTTATTCACTGACTATTCCTATTTTATGGGCAAAAGTGCTTTCGATGTTTGGAATTTTTGCTCGCTGATGACAAATAAAATAACGCTAATTTCAGGACGAAAAGGTTAATAACATCATGAATATAATGACAAAAATTGCCTCCATTGCAGTGGCAATTGCATTTTCTAGTTTCACACATGCTGCCATAGGAAACTACAAAGTTGTACTGATTCACGGCTTGCAATCTGATCAGTTGAAATCCAAACCAGATGCCGCGCAGGTCGATCTAGAGGGTGAAGATTACTGGAAAGAATACTGGCTTCAATACGCGGATACACGAATCGACTGGCCCGCTTATGAGCGTGTCGAAGGTAAGATCTCCAGCGAATATGCTTGGCCTAAACTTCAAGAACTTTCACGCAACGGTACTTGCCAGCCAGGTTGTATTTTTGTCACCCATTCTACAGGAGACCTCGTTGCGCGCTATCTACTGGATAATCAGGAAAACTGGCTCACAAATGCCGGGTTAGCGCCGCTCAACATTGTCGCTACCTATGATTTTGCGGGGGCTGGTGGTGGCTCTGAGCTTAGCGATATTATCATGAACGTCATTGAAGGGGGAGGCTTGGCGAATAGTGCTATGCGCTATGCCATTTCATTGTGGCTGGGTGAAATGCCCAATCAACTCAACTCTGGAGTCCTCAATGACCTGAGAGTTTCTAATGCGAGGCAAATCGCTCGTCTGTCAGAACATCGAATTCCTCGTATTCGATTTATCGGTAACGGAACTGACTATTTCAAAACCACATCCGTTTTCCTTCCGGGTAATGATGATGGGGTTGTCGCCGCGCATTCGGCATGTGGTGCCGCAGAAGCAGGCAGTTATGACAGTTGCTCAACGAGCTTAGCGATGAATGGCAAAATAGCCTCACAACGTAAAGGTGTGTCCAGCTTTATGCCTGAACATTATCCTTTAATCATGGGAGATGATTACAGTCATAGTGATGTTGTGGGGGCTAAACATAAAGGTAAAGTGACTTCCAGTATCACTGGCGTGACATTAGCCAATGGGCAGTCAGTCGGTGTCACAACCTACCAAGAGCGTGGTTGGTGGGGTAAAAAATATCTGTATGTACAAGGCTCCAACAAAGACACCATGTCTGAAATTGCCGTTGGTCTAAACTGATCAGATATTGGGCTGGACAGAGCTTCCAGCCCTTTGCGTTCTGGAGGAAGGAATGAAGAAAAAGTTATGGATATTGAGCCTTTGTGCAGCCTTGACAACGCTTAGTGTCATGTTTTGGCCAAGCCCTGTCGAGACGTCTGAATATGCAAAATCGAAGCGTAGTGAACATCCTTCAAACGCTATTTCTCCTGTCCCTGCCATGCACTTTGAGCGTGAAACATCAAACCGTGCTGTTGAGCTGAAAACGCCTTTGGAGTCTGAAGAGGTCACACTGAAATTGAAGCAAATCGCAATTCAGCATCAGCAGATCCTCCAATACCCATCCTACTCTCAGCCAATAAACAGTGAAAACAGCCTCTATCTGAGTTGGAATGCGTTTGCAGTGGTTGAAACTCCGGTGTTGGACGGTAAATCAACGGCTTCGTTGAGCGTTGAAAAGTTTCGGCATTTCTATCCTGAGCAGATATTGGTCGCGCTTGTAACACAGGAAGCAGTAGTTAGTGCGTCATTGGATGTCGTTTCTGTTGCTAACCAGCAAACTTTAGCGACACTGCCAATGGATGATATGAAGTGGCAAATCACGCCCGGGGCTGATTGGCCAGAAGAGCTGAGATTGATAGCGCGTATTGATTTTGAGAAAGGTGAAGATGTGATCAGTGCTGATGTTCGTTTGTATCACTCTGTGGCGAGCGTTGTTTCAGTGTCTCAGGGTTACGCTCAGGGGCCTGATATGGCGGTTCCGGTGACGCTGCAAATCGACAAAGAAGGTATATTCAGACTGCGTGCAAACCTGTTTCAACAAGGCGGGAATGCCATTGCCTCTTTGGTCAAAAAGCAACGGTTGTCGGAGGGCGAGCAAACACTGGAATTAAAAGCGTTCAAACGAGTCTTGCCAGAGGGGGCGACGGATTTAGAGTTACGCGATGTGGTGATTGAGAGAATGTCAGGATACCCCGGAGAAAAAACAGCTTATGGGCAGAGTGGCGCAGAGAGTTACCCGATAGGTCGTTTTGATTCTGCTGCCTTGACTGACGAAGAATACCAAATGACAGAGCAGGAAAGGCAACAAATGGCCTTTTTGCAACAACTGCTTTGATGTTTGTGGCAATGATTACTGGATTGACAGTCTGTATTGCAATATAATTGAACGGTGTTTTATTTTTTAAGGGAGCGGCGATGTTTCGTACTCAGCTTTTCCTACTATGTAGCCTCAGCTTCACCGCAACAGCGTGTACGAGTACAGCCAATATGTCTTCAGACAACAAGGCCCAAGAATGTGCTGTTGAAGAAACGCGTGCGGTCACGGTTACACCAACCGACAACCACTCTGAACCGAAAAGTAAAGGTATTGATGGGCAAGCACTGATAGACAATGAGCCGACTAGGCAAATTCTCAGTTCATTGGAAAGTGTCACTGATACACTCAATATCCTTACTTTCGGGATCTTTGCAGGAGAGCATCGCTGACCTAGTGGTTGTCTTTTGCGATGGACTTGTGTGCACGACCTTTTAGATTCAGGTCTATGCTTTATTAACCGATGCGTCAATAGCGAATGGTTATGAACCTGCTCCAGACTCTTTTCCGACAGCTTTCTATCAGAAACCGATTGATGTTCGGTTATCTGCTACTTTTTCTGCTTGTTCTCAACATCGCCAATCTAGCAAATTATGTATTGATGCGGGATCTAATAGAGAAAGGCGTAGAGAAAGAACTCACCACAGCAACAGAGTCCATCACTGATAATATTGCGACAACCGTCGACATCACCATTAGGAATTACTTACGAGGTATTTCTGAGCTCAGCCTCCAATATGTCGAGCAGCAGTATCGCCAATTTCAGTTAGGAAAGCTCTCCGAGCAAGAGGCGAAGCAAAGAGCCACGAATTTCCTACTAGAGCAAAAAATTGGTGTGACAGGGTATTCTTATGTGGTCGACTCTGGAGGGATAATACGGGTCCACCCAAAGGATCCTTTACTTGATGTGAGCTTGATGAAGTACGAGTTTATTCAGAAGCAAGTAGCAGCCAGACAAGGTTATCTTGAATATCAGTGGAAAAACCCTGATGAGCTCGTTGAGCGACCAAAGGCGCTGTACATGGTCTATTTTGAGCCGTGGGATTGGATCATCACGTCATCTTCTTATCGTGAAGAGTTTGCCAGTTTGGTGGATATCGAAGATTTTAGCGAGTCGATATCCAAGCTTCACTTTGATGAAACTGGGTATTCTTACGTGCTCAACGACCAAGGAGATGCCATTGTTCACCCATACTACGATGGCAACTTCTACAACATACGTGATTCCAGAGGTCAGTTGTTTGTTCAACAGATGCTTAGAGAAAAAAACGGCACCATCAAGTATACGTGGAAGAACCCACAAGAGCCGGAGCATCGTGAGAAAATCGCTGTTTTTCGCTATTTACCTGAGTACAAATGGTACATCGTTTCCTCAACTTATGTTCAAGAACTTAACCAGCCCCTGTTCGACCTTAAGGTTATTCATGCCATTGTACTGTTAGTCTCCATTTTGCTCATCGTTCCGTCTAACTTACTTCTCAGTCGTTCTATCGTATTACCACTGAAAAATGTGATGCAGTGGATAGGCAAGGCCTCCAATGGCAACTACAGCGTGAGAGTAGAAGATCATTCAGGGTCGAATGATGAATTAGCTCAGCTGGCAAATTACTTTAATCACTTTCTCTCGGAGCTGGAAAAATCAAACCAAGAGCTTTATCAGGAGATCCAAGAAAGAGTCAATGCTCAGAGTAAGCTGGAAAATCTCAATGAGACACTAGAAGATAAAGTCGCTCAGCGAACCCTGGCGCTCGAACAGAGTATGGAACAATTGAAGAGAACCCAAGAACAGTTGATCGAATCGGAAAAGCTGTCGGCGCTGGGCGGATTAGTGGCGGGGATTGCTCATGAAGTCAATACGCCATTGGGCATTGCGATCACGTCCTCGTCACTTATTCATGAATCGAATACCAAGCTCAAATCCGCTTTTGAAGCTCAGTCGCTGACCAGTGAACAGTTTGATAACTATGTGACTCAACAGGCACAGGCCATCGAATTGCTGACGGATAACCTGAATCGTGCATCTAAATTAGTCCAAAGCTTTAAGCAAACGGCAGTGAATCAGGTATCTGAAAATTGCACGGACTTCGACGTCAACGACGTGCTTCAGGCATTGCTCGCAAGCCTGCATCCCGAGACTCATAAAGCTGGGGTCGAGCCAAGATTGATTGTTGAACCAGGTCTTACGATGTTCAGTTTATCTGGTGCGTTAACACAGGTATTTTCCCATCTGATCCTGAATAGTGTCCACCATGCATTTGATCAGCAAGCTGATCCAAAGATCCTTATCGACGTCCGGCTTGAAGAGGATGAGGTAGTGTTTCGGTTCGAAGACAATGGTTGCGGTGTGGAACCAGAGCTACACAAAAAAATATTTGAGCCTTTCTATACCAGTCGAAGAGCACGCGGCGGGACGGGGATAGGCTTAAATTTGGTGTTTAACTTGGTGACCCAGAAGCTCAAAGGAACATTGGAGTTTGCCTCCAGCCAAGGCGTGAGTTTTACCATCCGATTGCCAAAGCGGTTGCGATAGATTCATCGTCTATTTCCTCTTGCGCCAGATTTGATAACCGCTTTCTTTGGTTGCTTTTCCAAGCAAATGTGCGGCGACAGGGGCAGTGATAAAGATGAATAACATGGTGCCAATGACTCTTGAAATGACAGTGATATCGGGAATCGCTATCGCCACAGCCAGTAGAAGCGAGGCTAAGCCGACGGTCCCAGCTTTGGTAGCGGCATGCATTCTCATATAAAGGTCTGGCATGCGCAAAATCCCGAGGCTCGCGATGAGAATAAACAGGGTGCCTAGACAGAGCAGTATACTCACAACAATGGTCATGATACCTCTCCCTTTCTTTTGAAAATCAGCCTTGCAAACGCAATCGTTCCAAGAAACGCAACCAGACCGAGTGTGATAGCAACATCCAACAATGACGATTGTCCGCTATCCAGGGTATAGACGGCGATGAACCCCACAGTGATAAAAGCAATCAAATCAAGTGCGATAACTCGGTCTGCCAGTGTTGGGCCTAGAATCAAACGGATTAAGGCCATCACGATGCTGAACAGCAATCCGACATACGCTATCGTCGTGCTCACTTGGAGTAAGCCATCAATTTGCAACCATTCAGCCACGAGTCACCTCCAGAATCCGTTTTTCTAGGCCATCCTTAATCTCCCTGATCACCTTGTCATGTTCCGGTGCGAACATGGCGTGCACTACCATATGTTTTTTATCTAGTGTGACATCTAGGCTCAAACTTCCCGGCGTCAATGAGACCATATTCGCCAGTAAAGATATTTCCAAATCAGTGGAAACATCCAGCGGTACGTGAACAATATCGGGGTCGCTTAGATGCGTCGGTGTGATGACATCCCAGCATACTCTGGCGACGGATATCACCATTTCATAGCAGAAGTAGACAAGCAAACTGAGCAAGGCTCGAAAGCGTCGGAAGTAGCCAGTTTTTACACCAAAAGGTTGGCTCAGTCTCAACGCGACGAAGCCGACCACAAACCCGATAATAAAGTTAAGGCTGGTATAGTCACCATTAAGTAACATCCACGCCAAGGCAAGGAAAAGATTCAAGAAAAGGTAAATCATTGGCTTCCTCCCTTCATATTCTCGACGACACTTTTCAGCCCTGAACCACGTTCGACTCGACTCTCTCCCAAGACTGCCTGAATGTACTCTTGCGGGTTAAGAAGTTGCTCTGCGGCCTCAACAGCAAACTGATACAATGGCTCAGCAGCCAAACCAATGATGACACTCAATGCAGTCAATATTGCGATTGGTGTGCAGTACAGCCATTGCGTGCTAATGGTAAGGGCGGAATGCTCTATCTCTTGCGGCGCCGCTTTCCAAAACACTTCGTTCCAGATCTTGGTCATCGAGTATACCGTTAGAAGGCCAACCAAGAGTGCTGTCCCTGCCAGCCAATAATGCTCGGTTTGCAAGCTGGCTTTGATGACAAGGAACTTACCCCAGAATCCCGAAAGCGGCGGAAAACCCGCCAGAGAAAATGCGGGTACTAGAAATAGGAAGGCCAGCCATGGCATGGCTTTATAGACGCCGCCCAATTGCCTCAGATTGTCAGATCCATGTTTACGCTCTATAAATCCACCAATCAAAAACAAGTTAGCTTTAACAAGTATGTGGTGAATGATGTAGAAAACAGCACCTGCGATGGCAATCGGTGTGTAGACGGCCAAGCCCATGATCATATAACCGATCTGACTGATTATATGGAACGATAGAATTCTTTTGATGTTGTGCTGACTCGCTGCGCCTAAAACGCCAGTCAACATGGTCAGCCCTGCGACCCAAATCAACGTCGGCTGCCACCCGCTTTCTGATAATGGGAAAACTAAAGTAAAGGTGCGGATCAGCGCGTATACACCAACCTTGGTCAGCAAGGCTGCAAATAGCGCGACAATAGCACTCGGCAAGGTATGGTAAGAGGCTGGAAGCCAAGCGAAAACGGGGAACAAAGCGGCTTTTATGGCAAATGCAAACAAAAATAGTGCCGCGAGTAAGGTTTTTGTATCTGATGGTATAAGCCCAGCTTTGGCGTGTAAATCGGCGAGGTTCAGTGTGCCTGTTGCGCCATAAAGTAAGCCGATCGCCAGTAAAAAAACTAACGTTGAAATCAAGTTGAGCATCACGTATTTGACGGCTCCATCCACTTGTTTCTTTGAACCGTCCAAAACCATTAAGCCAAATGATGCAATCAACATCACCTCGAACCAGACATAGAGATTGAAGATATCGCCGGTTAGAAACGCGCCATAAATACCCGCAAGCAATACATGTATGAGCGCATGAAAAGTGCCGTATGATCGCTTCTCTTGTAGATCTGCCTTGGCATAAAATACGCTGAGCACACCGATGATGGCTGTCACCATCACCAGAGCAGCAGCGAGGTTATCTGCGACAAAGACGATACCAAATGGCGCCGCCCACTGACCAAAAGCCACTGCTTGAGGTCCACTTTGAATCACGTCATGTGTTAGCAAGGCGGCAATCACTAGAATGGCGACTGCGCTTGTGCCACTTATCGCATCAACCCGATCGTTTTTGCGTTGTGCGCAAAAAACAGCGACAGCAGTGAGGAGTGAAGCTACGACGGGTAATGTCAGCCAAATTGTCGTCATTCATCCTCCTCTGAGCGTCTCATAGCGTCAATATCCGCCGACCCCGCCTCTGAATACGCGCGATAAAACAGCATCAATGCAAAAACCAACAACCCGAAACCAATCACAATCGCTGTCAGAATCAAGGCTTGAGGAAGAGGATTAGCGGCTCCTTCTGGTGGTAGTATGGAATGCGCATCTATCAGCGGAGGCAATCCTGGCGTTAATCGCCCAGCAGTGAAAATGGCGATGTTGATAGCGCTGCTTAATAAGATCAAACCGAACAGTAAGCGCAGAATGTGTCGTTCCAGCATCAGGTAAATGCTGGCGGCAACAAACACACCTACAACGAGACTCCACAATATTTCCATCACTCAAGCTCCTCATTCACGCGCAACAACATACCAATGACACCACCAAAGATGGCGAGGTAAATGCCCACATCGAATATTAAAGGTGTGCCGAGCGGCAAAATGTCTTTCCACCACAAACCAGTTAAGAATGGCAAATTGAAAACAAAGCTTATCAAACCAGCAACAAAGCTCAGAAAAACACCAAATAGAGCAATCCTAAATGGTGAGTAATACAAGCGGTCTCGCACGTATTGAGGAGACTCTGCAAACATCAAAAGCGCAAAACCAATGACGGCAATAAGCGCGCCGATAAAGCCGCCGCCGGGTTCATTGTGGCCACGTAACAAGAGATACAAGGAGAATACCAACATCAACGCTGCCACAATATGCGCAGTGGTTGCAAAGATCAGAGAGTGGATACGGTTGCGTTTGTGATAGTGCGTCTTCACTAGACTCACGGCGGCAATACCAGCCATGACGACGACGATCACTTCCCCCAATGTATCAAAGGCACGAAAATCCACCAGAATGACGTTAACTATGTTACGACCATGCCCACCTGGTACGCTATTCTGCGCAAAGAAGTCGGCGAGTGTGGAATCGAGAGGTTGTGATGTGATTTGGATGAGTAGGGCTGTCACTGATAAACCTATAACACTCGCAATCGTCCCGTGCAGTAGCTTGCGAGGCATCGAGTGTTGGGCAACCGTAAGTAAGCCTGGAATATGGCGTATCAAGAGCAGCACAAAAATGACCATCAAGGTTTCGACCAGAAGTAAGGTTTTAGCTACGTCTGGTGCACTATAAAGCATGAATACCAAAGTGGTCATAAAGCCCACCACACCGAGCGCTGAAACGGCCAACAAGCGAGAAGTGGTGATGGTACATACTAGGGCCGCCAAAATGAGTAGCAACGCAATGCTGGCCTCATAAAAATTGACATCACCCAAAACGGCGAAGCGATCCTGTGACAATGACAGTGGACTGCTGACCAAGACAATCGCCAATACGAAAAAGAACAGCAGTACGTAGTGACTTAGCCGCTTTTGCTGCAGCAACTGAGTTTGCCAAGTGGCGAAACGGATCATCGCCGCCATTGTGTGGTCAAAAATAGACTCTGCAGTGGGCAATGGCGTTGTCTTATGCTGCCAAGTAACCAATAAAATTGGGTAGATACGATATAAAACATAGCCAAGCAATAACGTGAACACGCTCAGAGCCAAAGGAAGGTTAACCCCTTGCCAGAGTTTAGCCGCCTCTGGTGTAGCACTGGGTAAACTCGATAAAACACCGGGTATAACGATGTTGTTGTTGATCCAATTCAAACCCAATACAGGTAGAAGCACACTGCCTATGGCAAGTAGCATAGCTGGTAGCCAAAGCCCTTTACTTACTTCTACATTTTTTACTGAAATAGGGGGTAGTTCATGCTGGCGGAAGAAGGGCTTGATGATCAGCGCAAATGCAAGTGCCACCATCGTAATATTGACGATAAAAAATACCGAGGTGATGAGGATATTGACCTCTAGACCTGACTTGTACATGTACTCTTTACTAAGAAAACCAAGCAAGGGTGGAACGCCTGATTTTGAGAGTGCTGCAACGCAGGCTGCGATGAGACTAAAAAACAATAGTGCTTTCAAACTATGGAGTTGTCTAATGTCGCGAGTTCCCGTCGCTTTGTCTATATTCCCCACGACCATAAACAGCGCCGCTTTATAGAAAGAATGTGCCAGGATGAACAGCAATGCAGTGGTGATAGCAAACTCCGTCCCCATACCAATTAAAAGCACTAATTTGCCCAGTGCAACATTGGTGCTGTACGCTAACATTAGCTTCAAATCGGTTTGCTTTAGCGCAAGTAACGCACACCAAATGGCAGTGAATCCTCCAACTATGCCCAGCGTATAAAACCAAATATCACTGTGTGAATAAATGGGCGATACACGGGCAAGAAGGTATACACCGGCTTTGACCATGGTGGCGGAATGCAGATAGGCGCTCACCGGAGTGGGAGCTGCCATGGCATTGGGTAGCCAAAAATGAAATGGGAATTGTGCCGATTTAGTGAACGCACCGAGCAAAATCAGCGAGAGTGAAGCAATGAACCACTCATGTTGTGCAATCGCCGCACTGTTTTTCACAATCACACTTATTTCATAGCTATCTGCCATTTCTCCGAGCAGGATCAAGCCAGCTAATAGGACAAGGCCTCCTGCGCCTGTAACGATGAGAGATTGTAGTGCGTTCTTCCTAGATTTATCTCGCTCATGATTAAAGCCAATCAGGAGATAAGAGGTGATCGTTGTCAGTTCCCAGAACACAAAAAGGAGAAGAATGTTATCGCTCGTCACCACGCCCAACATCGCGAGCATAAATAGCGTCAGATAGACGTGGAAAGAAAACCGACTAGGGTTGTCCTTGAGGTAAGCCAGTGCGTATATCTGGATCAAGGCACCGATACCGCTAATCAAGCCTGCGAATAAGAAGGAGAGCCCGTCCAATTTGAAATTTAAGTTGACATCCAATCCGGGAACCCAACTTGCATGCCAACTGACTCCCCCTGGTTGATAGGCGCTGATCAGCGCAGCGAGAATCAACATTGGAAAAAGGGGGAATAGCAACCAGGCGAGAGAATGACCTGTCGAACTCCAAGCACGATTACCGTCAATTAGCTTATTCAATAGCACCACCCATTGAGTTAGCAGTGCAGGTCAAGGAAATAGTCACACTGCATCGTGTTAGGACCGCACTACCGAAGTACATGCGGCCCAAACCGCCTGACGGCTATTACGCCGTCCAGCAACAAGAATTACTGGTAGTCTGATACCGTATAAGAGCGTAATTCAGTCATGGTTCGTTCTTGATTGAGTATAGCCGATGGATCTTCTTCTCCCACACCTAGCGCATCGTAAGAGCAATCACCGATGTCATTCCTTGGACAGATGTGGATGTTTGAGCGTTCAAGCATTTCCGTGTGGCAAAGAGGGCACAGTGGTTTCATATCTTCCTCCTGAGGAGCTTTTGTAAGCTCACCTTAAAAACTTACGATTAGTCGCTTTCATCAACAATGAGTGGTTGCGTTCTAACTGATTGGTGAAACGAAACCTTCAGGCTTCAGTGCCACCAAAGAGCAATTGATGGATTGCAATATGTTTTCTGCAGTATTGCCAATCACAAAGCCTGAGATACCGGTTCTTGCTAATGTACCCATGACCAATACATCGATTTCTTGCTCATCGACACTTTCTGGTATTTTCTCGTCTGGTTTACCGTGAATGTGGTGTATCACTATGTCGCCTGATATACCGGCTTCGTCTATCAAAACCTGAAGCGCCTGCTCGTGATTTCTTCTTGCGCTCAGGACATCGTTGGCGAGTTGTGCTTCGTCGACTTGGATCCAGACATGGTTGTCGAGGTAACTTTCTAAGTAATGTTCCCAACAAGAAATGATATGAAGTCGACTATCGCAGGTGTCTGCAATGGAACGAGAGAGTTCCAGTAGCCTTAGTGAGAGGGCGTGATGCTCCTCATCTGCGGTCATAGGGTCGATAGCGACGGCAACACGGCGTGTGCCCCTTGGTTTTTCACTTGGCCTTTGTAGCCAGACCGGACAGGGGCACTTACGCAGAAGTGTCATGTCTATGGCTTTGAAACCTTCAGCGCCTTCGTTGAGCGGTTCCGCTTCCTTAATAACCAGATCGTGATGAGCGGCAATGGCTTCTTTGATCACACAAACCGCGGGTTGTTCGCTGCTTCTGATCGTGAGTGGAAAAGGCACTTGCTGAGCGGAAATATCGTGTTGGTCTCGAAGTTCCTCAATGCTCTGTTGTACAGAACTGCGCAAAGAGTGCTGGTAAGTTTGTTGGTATTGTTGCATTTCATCTGGGAATTCAGGGCAGGCTACTAACCCTGAAACAGATACCTGGTTACTGGCGGCAATACGAAGAGCTTGACCTAAGGCGTCACTGTGGCCGGGGAATCCCTGTGTAGCAAAAAGTATGTTCTCGAATCGTTTCATACATACCTCCTTGGTATTGGATAAATATTAGCCAATGCTGCATAGGGTCTACCAGCCTAGAATTGTAACGGCCTATGAGAGAAATGATAGTTGTTCTCACTCAGTGAGTTGCATCCATATTCCAACGGCTTTTATGCAAAAAATGGCTAAATTTTCAGACAGGATGTAACAAAATAATACGGGGTACGCGAATAAATGGTGGTTAATCGGAGAGGTTGGAGAGCTGGCGCTGAACTTGGTCACCTAGGTGAAAGGTATTGAATGCCACCAAGCCCAAGTGGTAGTCTCAGAGACAGTTCTCTCGCAGAGTATGGTGAAAGTAGGCCCTTGCTTTTGACCTGAACTGCCCACTCATTCAAGGCGTATTTATGCAAAGAGCTGAACAGCATCAGACCGACCCCAATTCTACCCAACAGAGCCTTTTATCTTCTCAAAGGAAAAGTAACAATCTTAGTATTCTTCTAGAGTTGATGACATTTATCAGGCCGTATCGGTGGAAGGTCCTTGCGGCGCTGGTGGCGTTGATTGTCACAGCGTCATTAACCCTCTCTGTCGGTCAAGGAGTGCGTCTGTTGATCGATCAAGGTTTTGCTCAGCAGTCGACACAAGAGCTGAGTAGCGCCATTCAACTCATTGTGGCGTTGACAGTGATGATTTCAATCGGGACATTCTTTCGCTTTTATCTCGTTTCTTCGGTAGGGGAGAGGGTGAGTGCTGATATCAGGTTGGCGGTCTTCAACCATGTCATTAACTTGCACCCTAGTTATTTTGAAACCAATGGTAGTGGCGACATTATGTCGCGTATTACGACCGATACCACGTTGCTGCAAAGCATTATTGGTTCATCGTTTTCAATGGCGATGCGTAGCGCTTTGTTGTGCGTTGGCGCGGTGATCATGCTGTTTGCCACTAACATCAAACTGACATTGATCGTTCTAATCTCTGTCCCTTTTATCCTGGTCCCTATTTTGTTTTATGGTCGACGGGTAAGAGCGTTGTCCCGTCAAAGTCAGGACTCGATGGCCGATGTGGGTAGCTATGCTGGTGAAGCGATTGAGCACATCAAAACCGTTCAGAGTTACAGTTATGAAGCTCAGGAAAGAGCCGCATTTGCTAAGGAAGTTGAAAAAGCATTTGAGATTGGACGACAAAGAGTCAAGCAACGAGCGATATTGATTTCTGGGGTGATTGTTATCGTCTTCAGCGCAATAGCAGGTATGCTCTGGGTCGGGGGAGTGACGTCATTAATGGCACCATGTCTGGTGGTGATCTGGGGGCGTTTGTCTTCTATGCCATTATGGTGGCTTCTTCCCTAGCGAATATTTCTGAAGTGATGGGAGAGTTGCAACGCGCGGCAGGAGCGACCGAAAGACTGATTGAAATCCTGCAGGTTGAAAGCCATATTATTGCACCAGCGGATAAGGTGGTATCGACCGAGCAGCTCGCCAGCGAAGTCATGTTTGATGATGTGACTTTTCATTATCCATCCAGACCCGAACATGCGGCGATTGAGCGCTTAACACTCAAGGCTGAGGAAGGAAAAGTGTTGGCTTTGGTTGGCCCTTCTGGCGCAGGCAAAACGACGCTGTTCGAGCTTCTGCAACGTTTCTATGACCCGCAATCAGGGCAAGTCACTTTGGGTGGCGCTGACATTCGTCAAATGTCGCCCAGTGCACTGCGACAACAAATGGCTCTGGTACCTCAACAACCTGCCTTGTTCAGTAACAACGTGTTGCACAACATCCGTTATGGCAACCCAGCAGCGACAGACGAACAGGTAGTTGAAGCGGCGAAAAAAGCCCACGCTCATGATTTCATTATGCAGCTACCACAGGGTTACGATAGCTTCCTTGGTGAACGGGGAGTGCGATTGTCAGGCGGTCAACGTCAACGCATCGCCATCGCACGGGCGATTCTTAAAGACCCCAATATCTTGCTACTGGATGAAGCGACCAGTGCACTGGACAGCGAAAGTGAACACCATGTTCAACAGGCGCTGGAAGCACTTATGCGTAATCGAACCACTCTCATTATTGCTCATCGCTTGTCGACCATTAAGCACGCCGATCAGATTGCCGTGTTAGATCAGGGTAAGCTGGTGGATGTGGGTGACCACAATGAGCTAATGCAAAGTTGTGAACTTTACCAGCGTTTGGTTGAGTTGCAGTTTAAGCCGATTGACCGATAGTCTGCTCAACACGGACGATAACGAATTAAGGGCGTTCTTTACTGAGTTGCGTCAGCGAGTACAGCGTTAAACTAGGCGTACATCTCATTCTTTATTGTTTGATCTGAGAGTACGCTAACACGCTGAGTGCAAAGCTTGATGTATTCTAGGTGAAGTCAGTAAAGAGGATATAATTCATGTCAAAAAGCGCAAAGCTTCACAATGAAGACAAACTGGTCAAGAAAGCGTTGGAAATCGGTGAGAAAATGGCCAAGATGCAAGGTTTTGATCTGCCGAAGTCACCGCAGCCAGTCAGAGTGAAAGCCGTATATCTGTTTTTGGTTGGTGCCAAGCAAATCACGCCACTACCTGACAGTAAACTTGATGGTGCCAATATCAAGCACAGACTTGCGCTTTGGATTCATAGTGCATTGCCTGATGATGACCCATTAAAGTAAATGTGTGTCAGTGGCTAACGCATCTAAAGTGTTTAGCGTCGGCAGAAAATAAGTAAGGGCAACAATTATGTTGCCCTTATTAATTCTTGGAACACGCCCATTATGATTTAGAGAAAAAATGGTTTACCTTGAACATCTTAGGTATACAGAGGCTTAAATCAAACGTTGAGATATACGTTTTTCTTCTTCGATTTTCGGGCTTTCATTGAAATTTTAACAACAAGCTGTTTTTGTTTAGTTGAAATGATCTGCTTAGTTAAAGCTTTGTGGTGTAAGTCCGTGATAAAATTTTTTTCCCAAGGTGTAAGGCAGTCGAACTTCAATAAAACAATGTCATTGAGTATATTAAACAGCTCGTATTGATTTTTATCCATTCGAGGGCTTCGCATTCAATTAGAACACTTGGTTAGAGAAATAACGTAGAGGCTTTCTACGTCCTCATTTTTATCTAATGTCATGATTTTATAAGAAATCTTGCTCTCCAATAAAGGCCTTAGCTCAATGCTGTTACAAAAACTAACAGCGACCTTATCCACTAGGCTGTCAATATTTAATTTTTTCCTTTTAGCAAAAATAAGAGTGACGATATTAGCTTCCGACTGAGCCTCAACGAGTGTGAGTGAGCCTAACTCAATTGGTAGTTGGCTTGAGATAACGGTCGCTCTATAATCGGCGAGCCAATGAGATTGTATTGGGTTTGTCTGGCAACCGTTAAGCATGGACACTAACGAAAATATTGCAGTTGCTCTAAGCATTGTGCCTCCCTTTTGGCTTGGCTACCTCACAAGATGTATTAAAATATTTATGGACATAGCCTGAATTCATACAGGATAAAAGAGCACTGTAATTGAGATTAAATTTAACTTTTCCCCACGAATAATGATCTATTCGAGGATTCAATAACCATATGGTCGCTGGTTGAAGAGATGATGTTTTCTCCTTCCAGAGCTTGAAGCCCAGAGACACAAACATCTTGACGACCTAATGCAAGAATAGCTTGCGAGGTCGTCCCTCTGTCTTGAAAGTTTATCTTTTCACCAAATGCATTAGCTCCTCTGGTTCCCCAAGGTAAAGTTGGTTTGATTTTGGATTCAATCACTTCAGCGGTCAAAAGGACTGTATCGGTATACAAACCTTCAATCTTTTCTTGCTCTAAAGGCTCACAACCTAGGAAAATTGCCTCGCCTATACGTAGGTTGTTTATTCGAGTTCGTGCGGTGTTATTCAGCGCCCAATTGATAGAAGCTGAATTCCCTCCTGAGACAATGGCGAGATTTATTCCAAATACCGCTTCAATTCCATCTGCAAGATCAGAAAGAACCTTCATATTTTGATGATCAGGAGCCACACCATACCTGCAGGCTAAGTTCCCACCAATCCCTAATATTGTGATGTTCGGTAAAGAGATAATCTCACGGATAAAATCAGCAACGCGATTCGGCATCAAACCTTCCCTGAGGTCACCTAGTTCAACCATTATAATGATCTCATGATAGCGACTCTGTCGTTTCGCTATATGCGAAAGCCTTTCCACTACGCCTACTTCAGAGATTAAACTCACGTCGCAGTACTTTATCACGCTGACAATTTGGTCCTGCATAGGAGTACGTATCAGCATTTTAGGGGCAGCAATACATGCTCTCGTCATCTTTTGCAGGTTTTCGATTCTTGAATCGGCTAACATTGTTGCTCCTGCATCAAGTAGCACTTGAGCAATGACGGGATGGCCTAGGAAAACTTTTGTTACAGGCGTCACTGAGATATTTTTCAGCGATAGCTGAGTAATCAGGAACTGAGCGTTATGGTGAATTTTCCCACAATCGATATCGAGTCTAGGGTAGTTCACCCTTCTTCGGCCAGTTTACTTGCTAACGGAGGGAAAGCTGCCAATACGATTTGCACTAGATGTTTGGCAGGCTGTGATAACGCATCAGTAACGGGTAGATCAAATTCAGTGGTGTACCAGTCTATAGCATTGAGTGTTTCATCCCGAGACATGCCTTCATGATTTAGTGTCAGTCCAATAACACTGGTATTAGAAAAGGTTTCGATAAGGTTTATTTCAGAGGCAACCGAAGGCATTGGGCAATCAGGAAAGTCACTGCGATATAAGCGATTAGGGGCATGTTGTAAGATGACGCCAGTTGGGCAGCTACCCCGCAAGATAAAAGCGCTGGTAGAAAAGGCAGGGTGACTTAAAGCCCCTTGCCCCTCGATGATAATTATATCCGGACTTTCCGTGTCATAGGCTTGCACAATGACTGATTCCAACTCACCAGCGCAAAATTGAGCAGGAACAGCGTCAAGTGCCACACCGTACTGCGCTCCTTGTATAATACCGGTCTGGCCAGTCGCTATCAAAACGACATTTAGCCCCTTTTTAGTCAATTCATTAGCCAGAATGGTGGCAGTTGTTCGTTTTCCTAGCGCGCAATCCGTGCCCATCACGGCAATTCTTGGACATTTAACTCTGTGTATCTTCCCGCTAAACGTTTGTAGTTCGGCTTTATCCTTGGGTTTACGAGTATCCAATATTCGAACGTTGTGCTTGATACTTGCCGCCAAAAATACAGGGTCGTCGCTAAGAAACTCATGCAACCCATTCACAACATGCATTTTCAGCGACATAGCGTTCAAAAGGACACTTTTATCTAGGTCAGATAAAAAACCATTTGAAGGGGCGATGCCAAATATAAAGTAGTCAGGGATTGTGTCCGCCTGAATTAAAGCTTCCTCGATGCTACTCACGATGGGAATACCATTGGCTTTGTTATCCAGTACTTCACCAGCGTCCAGACCTGCCAGTTCACTATCGATAACTGATAAGATACGATAACCAAGTGAATGTCTTACTAGCCCATTAGCGGTTTTGCCATCAATCCTACCGAAATTACCTTCACAATATATAATCGCCGAGGGGATAACGGGTTTAATTATATGAACAAGTGATGTTGTTTGACTCTTGGTTTCGATCTCTTCAGCTCTAGTAGACTTGAAGAGATTTCTTAACTTTTGTTTTGAAATTGACATAATTAAAGCCTTGTATTGAGGCCTAGGAGGGCGACTAAGGAGTGCCGAGATGCAAGTTCGGAAAAGAAAAGAAGCCCCTACTAAGCGGTAGGGAGAGAACCCAAGTTAACACACTTACTAGACTTTTGTTGGTTATTTTTAATACGCTTTTGTGACTATCACTTTCAGACTCAACCCTATCTAGAGTGACTGACTAGATATAAGGCGCATTGTTCAACGCCAACTTGGTGAATGTGAGTCTATAACAAGCGTTATCGACTGGCCTTGTAGTTCTTAAGACCGATTTTATTTAGTGGGCTTACTGTAGTAGCAAAGTATTCACATAATGACATGTGTATAGATTGGTGTCGTCGCTACATCTGAGTGGTCTAACAACTCTTAACCTGTGCGGATATTTTGCCCAGAACGAAACAATTCAGTTATAAAGCGATGGTGAAAGTATGGAAGGATAAAGATTTCTGCTTTTTGTACAGCACGTGTTAAAGCCTTTTCTGTTTAAGTCGCTTATGAGTTTGCAGTTTTTACGATTGAGACGCTTTCCGCTATGATGGGTTTCGAAAAAATGATGTTTTGATAAGTCGATGGCGATGATGTTTGTTGAGTCAGGATTCTAGCCATATTGAATGGAGCTGACGCAGGGCTCATCGCCATATTAAATGGTCGAGGAAGTATTTCATCGACTTAATGTCATCTTGTATGGACAAGGAGAGTGAATGTTTAGAAATAACCACATTCATTATCAATTTAAGAAAGGGGAAGTGATTGCCACTCACCTCCAAACCAATAAATCGGTCACTAAACGGTGCGAAGCATTGGCACATCCGAGGACATTAATGGGTAATTTTTATGAAATTGACCATTGTGTGAAAGTGATGTCTAAAGAAGTGTTCTCAAAATCTATCTTTGATAAAGCACCTATTGCGATTGTCCAATTATTCGGACCATCTGATGGCGGCTACACGAATGTGGAACTTCGAGCATTTAGAGAAGTGATGTTTGGCTCAGGCATTCGTGACGTCTATTTTCCAGATTCAACCTTATTACTTTCGGGCGTAGATATGATCAATAAGAACTACACCTGCTTCGAAGATTAGAAGGGATAATTGGTAGAGCCAGTTATTCAGCAGTAACTTTGCACGCGTTTTATTTAAATGAAAAGGCCCTTTCGCTACAGAAAGGGCCTTTTAGTATTGATTCTATCTGCTAGATGAAATAACAGACGTCCCTATCTAATCCATGCATCTTGTGCTTTAGCCGGTTTGCCTTTGCGAGGTTGACCACTCAGGTAGTAAGCAAGGCACAATAGCGCTACCAGTAAGCCAAAAAACGCGATTAAACTCAGGTGGATAATGGTATCTAATGCTTGCTTTGCGCTGATTTTGTTGGTGACTGTCAGCGTAATACGACCGTCGTTGTGAGCCACGCCTAAAATGGTCACTTCGATATTTTGCTGTGCGGCTGCGGTTTGTAATACCAGCAGTTCTTTTAGCTGCTCGATGCGGTTGTTTGCATAGTCTCGGTCTAGCTTAGAGCGCAGTGTGATCACCTTGGTCATGTCCTGATTATTCTGTCCAACCCAATCAAGAGTGATAGACGCTTGTTCAAGAGGGGAAAGTGCTAATGATGCTTTGGCTAATTGCCATATCTCATTTTTCAAATGGTGCAAGCTTGAAAAGTAATCATCTTCTCTGTTTGTTACGGCCTTATCCTTGACCAGTACTACCCCTTGAAGTGCTTCTTGCCAGCACAATGAGGTATCACAGGTACTGGTTGTTGCTTCCTGCCATAGCACCCCAAATTGTTGTTTAAAATCGGTGCAGATATCAGTTAATTTAGGGCTATTGAATGATGGATTTCCAGCTTGATGACTTTCTGTCGATGGAGCGTCGAGGGGGCAATACTGTGTGATGTGCTTGGCGATCTTTTGTAAACTTTCAGGCGTAAACATATTCATTTCTCTGCGCTCGCGAATACGGTCATAGCCTCCAATATTATAATTATATCCGTAGCGGAGACCTAATCCTTTACTTATTTCTGCCAGTGATACCAGATAGTTGTATACATTTTGCGGCATCTCGGGTGCAAAGTCAGGTGCGTTGGTAACAAACTCTATATACGCATCTATGACCGAAGCATTAGGGGTAAATTTAAAATCTCCTTCAGCTAAAGGGTATGCGAATTGTTTGCAGTACACCAACCTGTTGTTTTTATCGTGGCTATCCAAACATAGGCGCGGCTGAGTAATAGATAGGTGATCACCAAGTCTAAGCTCGTTTGTTGGCCAGTCAGAAGCGCTGTTAATCTGATAGGAAGAATGATTGTCTAAGATTGCTAGGCTAGCCTCTCGCCATTCAAAATGGGTATTGGCGCCAATGAAAAAGGTACCAAATAACAGGCCTATCGCTGCAGCGATGTATCGTGGTTTTTTCTTAACGGAATCTTGCTCCGAAATGGTGTTCAAACCGATACGCATAACAGCAGATTGGCTCTGCTCTATTTCAAATTGAACATCACAATCTAAAGCTACTGTGTTTTGCCATTGGTTTGGTATCCAAGCCTCCTTGGATTCGCCATTTGGCGCGATGAACACGATCCATGTTTTATTCTCTTTCGTGGTTGTTGCGATGATTTTACCAAAATATCGTTTCACTGACAGAGTGGTAGGATCGGGTTTGGGCCTTTCCATTATGAGCAAGAGTAGTGTCGCACTACAAAAGGCAGCGAGAATCACGGCAGAAACCCAATTTGGCCACAGGGTGAAGCCAAGATCAGTGATGCGTAAGAAAATACCGATGGCAGCGATCAGCAGCACTGGCACAAGCAAGTTGTAAAAAGGCTTAGCAAGATGGAGATAGCGCGCTTCAGTGGGCGTCACAGGGCGTTCAGATTTGAATACCGCAGGTTCTATTGGCGCATTGTCTTCTGATGTTTGTATTAATGTCTCAGGCTTTACTTGCCCATCTAGAAGGCTATCTTGTTTATCGGAGTTCGATGATTGATCCAAAACGGTTTGCTCTGAAGCTAATTGGTTTTCTGAGCGAGCGTTACTTACCTCTGTATTTGGCGCTTCGGTCAGGGTGTCATTAACCTCATCGGCAATGCGATAATCGTTCAGACCAAGTACAATGAGTATATCGTCGAACAAAACTACGTCGGCACATATTTTCCCCTCTTCGATATAGTCTATCGCTTTTTCACTCATCATGATGGGATAATTAGCCAGTGCTAAAGCATACATATTCTCGCCTTTGCTATCTTCAGAGGGAATCGCATGAATTTCAAACGGTTCATCAATGCAATATACCTCTGAAGAAGTGACTTCCAATTCCCAAAGTTCGGAGATAGCGGAGCGCTCTTCTTCAGAGAGAACGGTATCTCGTCTATTGCTAAATAGCTTTGCTCTTTGCTCTTTTATAAGGTTTTTTTGGTTCTGATATGAGAAAAAAAGTCGTGATGGCGTACAAAAGTAGACCGATTTTAACTATTATTAAAAACTCTTGCATGAAAGGTAAACCTTGACTGTTATCGAGTTGCAGTCCAAATGACTAATCAAAAAAATTTGCTATGTATAATCTCACTGTTTGGCCTGTGTTGTAGGATTTATTGCAATAAACGTGATTTTCTGCGGAGTTTATTTGAGTACATGTCGAATATTATTTTCCTCTACATAGAATTAGCCTTTATTGATAGTTTTGATTTTATTTTCTTTGATCGAATACATAGTGAGTAAATTGCTCAGGCAGTAACTGAAGATGTATTGCTTTCCATCCCAATGGTTTGAGGCAATCGAAACTCAATGTAACTAACTGAAAATCAGCCACTGTTTAACAATGCTTTCCAATTCTACTCTCTTTTATTTGTTGTGATTAAACTGGTGTGCGGCAGTCAAGGTATTATATGTTTAAAGTTTTATTTTTAGGTGATACCTAAACGTCAACTTCATCATAAAAATGCGTTAATTTAAACTTAATTTAAACTTAAATTAACTTAAATGTATATTAAAATAAAGCCATGAAATCAGGTATAACACCAGATGTCATTTATAATAAAAGATACACAGTTAAAAGTATTTCCAACAACGGTCGCACAACAAGTAGCAGGCTATATCCCATTTCCAGTGCAAGATAATATTATCTTCGATCAAGAATCTTTGTTGCCAATCGGCTTATTGTCGTACAGTAGATTTGATGATGAGAGCACGGATGAAATATTAATCGCGATGCCTAATATTCAAGGGATATTTGATGGTGACTACCCTTTTGTCACTTATTCGTTGACGAGTGGCGGTTGGGTGCTAGATGACGACTATTCAGATGCACTAGAGTATAACCTTGAAGAACACTACTCTGACTACTACCGGAAATCGGCGGTGTTTTATAGAGAAAATGCATATCTAACTCATGACTTGGCTTCTGGGGCTAAAGTGCCGTTGTTCGAGCTAGGAGGGCAGCCACCACTGGGTGAGAATTGGGATGCGATGCTCTACGATGAAATGGAAGATAACCCAGAGTTAGATCACTATCATGATGTTATGGATGACGAAAGTGGTCCTGATTTCGAGCGAATGAGCACAAGAGAAATGACATATTTTGATGAGGAACTCGGTAAGGAGTTTGTTTTCTTGGGCACATTCAGTTTTGATACCTACTTAGATGGTGTTGGTGAGGGCATTGTCTTCTATCAACCCGAACTGAAAAAAGTGATGGTAGCAGCAGAGTTTTCTTAAATCCGTAATACTCATTCAAAGCCAGCAAGCATTTAAAGGTTCACAATGCTTGCTCTCGTCATCCTATCTAACCACTTCTTTCTCAATGGTGCTAGCGGCCTTGGCTAGCTCATTTCTACTTCACTCGTTGACTCCCATGCCTATAGACCAACGACGAAAACAAACATAAACCTATTGGATAACATTCTGCGCAGAGCGTTTGAACTCAAGCACGGTCGACATTTAACATTCAGTTCCGAAAATGACGCATCTTATTTGTCTTCCGTTGTTAGCATCGACTTGAACTTAATCATACAAAAGCAACGGGAGTATAAGACATGTTCAAGAATCTGCATGAAATGGTAGAGCCACTTGTTATCGGCAATGTGTGGGATGTACCCAGTGCGAAGATCGCCGAGAACGTCGGGTTTTCTGCCATAGGCACGTCGAGTGCAGCAATCGCTAAAAATCTCGGTAAAGAGGATGGAGAAAACATCAGTTTCGAACACCTTTTATCGCTTGTAAAAGCAATGGTCACCGCGACAAAATTGCCGTTGACCGTCGACCTTGAATCTGGTTATGGAGCGACGCCTGAAATCGTAGCAAACAATATTATTCAGTTAGTTAATGCTGGTGTGGTTGGCGTCAATATAGAAGACAGTGTCGTGATAGATGGTGTAAGAAGTCTGCGTGATAGCGCTCTATTTGGTAAAACGTTACAAACAGTTAGAGAATGCATTCGCAAAGAGGGTGTTGATGTTTTTATTAATGTTAGGAGTGACGTGTTCCTACTCGATGTTGAACAGCCGGTCTCAGCAAGTATTGAGAGAATTAAGCGATATGAACAGGCGGGGGCTGATGGTATTTTCCTACCAGGCATGAATAAAAAAGACGATATTAAAGCGGTTGTCGATACCACCTCACTACCCATAAATGTGATGTGTTTACCGGGATTACCTAATTTTTCACAACTGAAAGCACTAGGTGTAAAACGGATAAGTATGGGCAATTTTGTCCATGAGGCTATGCTTACGTCTTTATCTTCTATCTTACTCTCAATTAAAAGCGAACAGTCTTTTGAAGCATTGTTTGCCTAGCCTAACTATGTTTCAGCCAGGACTGGCTGAAACTTAATTCTCTCTTTATCTTCTCGCTAGATCAATCAATCTACATTTAATGGTTGTCTATAGTTTGTTCTCGCTTGTTCAACACAAGGTTTGAACGCTGTGATTATTTTCAATAAGCCCTTCTAACATCAGTACAATTTGTTAAAGTACGTCTCGGCCGAGGATTGAAAAATACCTAATAGTCACAGGAATAGGGTATTGGTAATAATGGTACAGAGCCAAGCACTCATTGACTGAATGATAAAGGTTGTAATAAGGAAAATCAGATCATGCGCTATATTCGCCGTGCTATCTATTCATTAGGTTTGGTAGTTTTTTCTGCAAACGCTTTTGAAGGAGAGAGTTTTCAACATAAAGACTGGTATCTAGCTTGCGATAATACAGGCACCTGTAGGGCGGCGGGTTATTCAGACATTGGGAGCCTGAACCCTGTAGCGGTGATGTTTACCCGTGAAGCCGGTCCTGCAACTCCGATAACGGCCAAGGTGTTTCTGGGGGACTATTATGATTTCGAACATTGGCCCGAGCAGATCAATCTTTATATCGATTCTCAAGATTTGGGGCCGATAAAGCATGACATCCTAACCGCGATGCAGGTTCAGGCGATTCTTGCGGTGGTGACCAAAGACGCACTTATCGAAATTGGTGATGGGCAATCTAACTGGGTGTTGTCTAGTAGCGGTGCCAGCGCTGTGTTTCGCAGAATGGATGAATATCAGGGCCGACTCAAGACTCCATTTGCCATTGTCGCAAAAGGTCAGCGTGCTGAGTCTAAGGTCAGTCGAGCTGAGGCTGCTCCCAAACTGGTCAGTGTTGGCGGCGATGCAGAAATGAAATCGCTTGATCCTGAGTCTGAGCAGTATGAAAGATTACTGCCACAACTGCGCGCTAGCTATCAGGTTGTGGAAGATGAGCTCGGTTGCCATAGGCTGTTTGAAGAGACCCCGTCTATCTCGATTGCCAAGCTTAACAACGGTCAGTCGTTAATTGAGGCATCCTGTTGGTTGGCCGCTTATAACTATGGTTCAAGTTATTGGTTGTTGGCTGAAGGTAACGAGGCGCTACCTAAATATCTCAACATCTCCGGCAATGAGTATTCGCAAGGCATCGTATCTTCCGCTCATAAAGGCCGCGGGTTGGGTGATTGTTGGAGTTTTGAAAGTTGGTTGTATGATGGCGAAAAAATGGTTCGTTCAAGCGATAGGAACACGGGTTTGTGTCGCGGTATTGCCGCAGGAGGCATAGACTCAATGCCTACCTGGGTGAGCGAAGTGGTCTTCGCACAAGATTCGAATAAATAACCATGTTGTTATGACGCAGGCCAAGTTAGTCAGTGTTTTGAGGGCCTTGGGACTAAGGTTGTACCAAACCCTCATTTTAAGAGGTGCTTTAAACTTAAATTCATATTTATGAATATTCACATTTATTGTCACGTTCGTTTTAGTTGTTTGAGCGTGCTCATTGCGCACTTTCCACCATTTAACTTGGCATCATGGCTGTGCTATTTGCCTTGCTAACTTCTCACGTTAAATACAGTCCACGCCAAGTATGTTAATGTTCAGCGTTGAAAAATAGCACAACAAATCCTTCAAACTAGGATACATCAGCGGCATAGCATAAAACTCTATGGTAAACATTAAGGAGACTTTAGTGCTCTAACTCATTGGCGAATGAAAAACTGCTGCATGACCTTGTATACAAGATCTGGCTGATCTTTATGAGCTTCATGGCCCGCAAATGGTAAGTTAGCAAACGATGGGTGCTTTAGTCGACTTACGAGTTCCAATGCCGACGAATGAGGGAAAAGGAAATCATCGTCACCTCGAATGATTAGCACGTCTCCTTCGATGTAATCGATAGTGTCACCTGGGTAGCCCGACACACTGGTATCTGTCCACATTTTGACAATGTCTGCGACGAACAAGTCAAAGTTTGCATCGGGTTTTAACTGAGTAAACAGGCGGGACGAATCAGGGAATTTGTCCCTCCACCTCTGTCCTGTGACACCAGACAATAAATTGTAGAGAGTGGATCCCGCCTTTAACTGAAAATCTGCTCCAATTGTGACAAGCTTACTGATGCTTACCGAGTTCGATGCCATCAATCGATAGCCAATGACACCACCGTCACTGAACCCAAGTACAGCGGTTTGATGAATATTCAAATAGGCGAGAACCGCAATCACATCTTGTTCTAAGCGTTGATATGTCAGCTCTCGACTGCCCATCGTAGAGCGACCATGGCCGCGACTGTCAATTCTGATTAATTGAAAGTGCTGCGATAATAAGGGCACCAATTGATCAAAATCCTCAATGCTACCGATTCCTCCATGGAGCATCACTAGGGGAGGTTTAGTGTTATCTCCGACAATATCGAAGTAAATGAGTGCATCGTCAATTTGGAGATTTTTCCGGTGTTGTATGGTCCAGTTCGTCATGTAAATATTCCCACTTTGGTTGGATGTCTTCAGCGTTACTCAGCAAATCTTTAGGCAGGTAACGGTTTAGCTGACTAGAAATATAACCAATGCGGGTGACAAGGTTTGTCAGTAGCCAATCCCATTTTCGCTATCCACTAGGTCATGGCTCAAGTATCGTTAGCTCGGTTGAATAACCAGAAAAATCGCGACCGCAGCCAAACTCGCTCCAAAGCTACGATTGATTGCCACCATCTTCCTCGGCGACTCAATAAAGCGAGTCAGCATTGAGCCGAAGTAGGCCCAGATCAACATACCAATAACACCTGTTATTACCATCACCCCAATAATAAAGACGACCTGAACGACATAGTTGCTGGCTGGCGAAACGAATTGGGAAAACACCGTGATGGAAGCGACCCAACCTTTTGGATTAAGGATTTGTACCATTATGCCAGACAAAAAGCCGGACTTTTTCACACTGGCCTTGTTGTCGAGATCCATATTCGCAATCCCCCACGCCATATAGAGTAAATAAGCCGCACCAAGCCACTTGAGGGCCAAATAAAGAGTCGGATAGAGAGCCAGTAGCCCAGCCAGTCCGACACTCGCTCCCGTCAGAATGGCGATCACACCAACGGCGTTACCGACAATAAAAGGTAAGGTCGCGCTCACTCCATAGCGGCTGGAAAGACCAATCAAAGCGATATTACCCGCGCCTGGTGTCATAGAAATTGATACTGCGAACAGCAGAAACGCTGTCATCAACTGAGCACTCATTGCTCACTCCCGTAAAGTCATGGTTTCAATATGAGACTCAGTCTAACGATATTGGTAGGAATAAAATTGCTATTTGGGTTATGGTAATAATCAATTTGAGCAAGTAATTTCTGAAAATACTATGAAAAAGAAAGAATTCACCAATGTTGAGTTAGATAGTACTGATTTTTCCATTCTTGAACGTATCCAGCGAGATGGTCGCATCAGCAACAGCAAATTAGCTGAAGAGGTCAACCTCAGCGAAACACCATGTTGGCGACGTTGGAAAAAAATGGAGCAAGAAGGCTACATCGAAGGTTATGCTGCAAGACTCAACCGTAAAAAACTTGGTTTTCAGGTTTCGGGTTTCACTTTGGTCACACTGGGAAGTCATGAAGTAGAAAACACGGACCCGTTTGAGGACTATGTGGCGGAATCAGACTGGATTACCATGTGCCACTGCATTGCTGGTGGGGCAGATTACATCGTACAGGTAGTAGCAAAAGACTTAGATGAATACTTTGAACGGATCAGTTCTATACGACGAGTTAAAGGCGTGAGCGCCATTCAGTCCAACGTATCGGTTAAAGAGATTAAAAGTACATTCCAACTGCCTTTAAATTAAAGGCGATTTTACTGGTCGTTAGATCCAAGACCATTGTCATAGAGGGGCAACTTCGGGTCGTAAGGGTATAAATGGCGACCACTTATACCCACTGCCTTCAAAAAGAGTCAGCGGTTTGCTTTACACAAATTCAATCGTGTTAACCGCCGACATCGTTGAACCATTAAAACAAGCATCATAGGCTAAAATTCGTTGGGTTCTTTGTACAAGACACATCGACTCGATTAAGTGTCCGTTGTTTTTTTTATGCTGCTTGCTTCAATATTCTCTGCGTCCGATACTTTGCAGCATCCACCTCCTTTTAGAGGCTTGCGGGAAAAAATAATGCCAATAGCCAGCATCGCAATACAACTCAGAAAAATCATGATCGTCAGAATTAAAGTCATAAAACCATCTCCTGTTCGTCGCGTCTAAACCCATGTTCCTCTTATTGATGGTATTTGCAATGGTTGTTTTGTAACCACTGATGAACTGATCGAAAGACTTCTCGCAATATTAGCTAGATACCTGATTTTTACCTGCTACCATGCCTCACGCAGTAAGATTTCAGGGAATCACGTGGCGACTTTGCGTTGAAAACCGTCATAATGCCCGATATTGATTGAGACAATCTGGCCAAAGAGCCATTGTCATAAGTGTTAAATAGGAATGTGCTTGATGCGTAAATCAGATAAGAAGACTGAAAATCAAATTAGAGAAGTGTTAACCGAAGTTTGTGAAGATACGTTAAAAAGCTACGATGGCTTTCTTTGGGTGACCCATACGGTCAAATACGCTTCTTTTCCTCAGAGCTTAGAAGTTGTGTGCGTATTCGACACGAAGCAAAATAGAGCTAACTTCTTAGTGGGAGAAGGCCCGCAGCATGTCTCACTCACTATTCAAAATGCATTCAATAAGGTTGGCGTCCGGATGAAGAGCGTAGACAAGCAAATACGCTATGATACTCAGGAAAACGGATAGTGCTCGCTTAGCTGGCTGTTGAACTGGATTGCTGTATACAGGAGGCTGGTTTGAAATTCGCAAGAGAATTCGAATGTTCAAGTTTTTCATTCACCCCAATAGACATTGGTGATGCTAGGTGTTTGCTAGCAGCAGTCGACTCAAAACAATTTCCTAAGGCGCTGCCTTTAGCAAGGATTAAAACACTGCATCAAGCTGAAGCTTGGTGCTCAAAACGTGCTTTAGAATGGGAGAGGGGCAAATGTTATGTTTGGAGCTGTCGCCGATTGTCTCATTCCCAAGTTATTGGCCAGGTTACGCTGCTTCCTCAGGGGGATCGTTTGGCTTTAGCCTATTGGGTTAATCCGCAATTCTGGGGGCAAGGTTGCGCAACACAAATGTGCAAATCACTATTCGCACATCTTGGCCGTTCAGGTTATCGAGGCAGTATTTGGGCAGGTGTTCATGGCTGGAATATTCGAAGCGCTTCAGTGCTAAAGAAATTGGGCTTTGAACAGATAGTGTCTAGTGATGCAAATACATTGGAGTACAAGATAGCATTTTTATGCCAAGAAACGCGCTAAGCTTGATTCGAAACCTACCTTTTAATGTCGCATTTGCTAAAACAAGACTGCTTCACAACGAGCAAGTTGGTCTTTACGCCTCGGCGGAAACATATAGGGGGAACAACACAGCGCTGTTCTTCTCAGAAGGGTAATTGCCGTGGTTTACTTGTCTCTCCTACTGGATAGCAAACCACGGCAGCGGATGCCAAGTGGTCAACAAACGCCACTTACGCTCCTTTAAAGCATTTTAGACTCAAATTGAATCAAAATTTCAGCCAATATTTATCCGGAATATTTCGCGTGTCATCGGATAAATTGGGGTTGGGGATATTGAACACGCGACGCTGTTTCATTTGTGCTTGTTCAAAGGTTTTCTTTACTAAGTCTGAGTTGTTGAAAAATTCCACAAAAGATCCATCTTGATAAGCTTTTTCAAAACCAGAATTCAGGAGATCAACAACGGCTTTGTTCTCTGCGGTCGGTGAGACGAACAAGAACATCGGGAATTTGTAAACCAGCATCAACTCACTATCGACGACTAAGTTTGGATACTGCTTTCGTTGTGCCAATTCACTGTAGGGTTCAATGACGGCTCGAGGAAACAAGTCCGCGCGGCCAGCGTCGACGATTTTAAAGATGCTCTCAAAACTGGGGACTTCTTTTACCTTAAACCCTCCGGCTGAAAGTACGCCGACATCTGCCCAACCTTCGCCTTGAATCATGCTAAGTTGTTCAAGTTCCGCTTTGGTTGCTACATTCGATAACTTGGCTTGTGTGGTTTTATTGGTAATGAAGATTCGATGTCCTAGTAAGCCTCGAAAAACCGGGTAACGAATTGGCACAAGTTGGCTTTCGAGTTTCTTATCGGCTCCCAACCAATCAATGGTCATTTTCCCCTCTTTGAGCAACTGTACTTTTCTCGATTGGGAATCGACTGGGCGAGAATAGGGCTTGATGGTCACTTGCTGCCCTGATTTGTTGGCAAGAAAGCCAATCAGTTCGATGGCGTATTTGTCGAGATCTGAACCATCACGTGGGATCGGGTGAACAATTTCAACTGCCGAGATACTTGTTGCCGAAAACAGCATCAAGACAGCATAAAGTCCGTTGCGAAATAGTGTACTCATCAGACATTCCTTTTTTGTTTGAACACTATAAAACCTAGTCAACAAATTCTTTATGTCAAAGTTGTCAATTGTGGTTTTCGCGCACGTATAGAGGCATATACTCTAGGAGGAGAGAAGAAGGCTCAAACCGCGCTCTGGGTGAACCGCGTCAACAGCGCGAGAGGTAACCATCTGATGTTGAGATGTTTAAGGGTTTAATCAAAAAAGCCAGTTCGCTCCCTAGTTGTGAGTTGATTTTCAAGGGGCTTAAAGACCGCGTACTGACTAATTTGAGTGATGACTGAGTGTCAAACCACGCTCTAAGCTGTCAGTGCGGTATTTGCTTGGTGTCTGATTAAACATTTTCTTGAAAGCGTATATGTAGGCGGAGTCAGACGCGTAACCTAATTCGATAGCAATTTCTTGAATACTCTTGTTTGAACTCAACAATTGCAGAGATAAAACCAACCGAATGTTTCTTCGCCACATTGCAAAGGATTGGGCAAACTCTTTTGCGCATAGTCGCGACAGAGTTCGCTCAGAAGCCCCTACTTTTGTTGCCCAATCTCGCAGTGTGAATGACAAATCAGGTTGCTGTTTAAGCTGGACAAAAATAGATAAAAGACGTTTATCTGTAGGAATGAGCAGGGGTATCTCGTAGCAGCTTGCCAATGCTATTTGATCTTGCAATACCATCAGCAAATGGGTGATGTTGGATTCGGACTGTGCGCGAGTACCGTTGTCAAACAAAACGAGTATCAACTCTTTTATGAATGGGCTGACAAAACAAGATTTCGGTTGAGCGCCATACTGAATGAATTTGTCTGGGTTAAGATAAATCGCTAGAAATTGAGTATCGGTAATGGCGATGGACTTGTGAACTGTGTTAGCAGGGATGTAAAGCATGCCATTGTGAGGCACTACCACACACTTCCCCCTATATCCGATTGCAATAACCCTTCAATAGGAAAGATGATTTGATGCCATGAGTGGGTATGAAAGTCATCAACGTAGCCTGAACTCATCGCCGTTGTTTTGGTAATGAATTGCTTCTCAGGAAATTCTAATATCAGATCGTTGGCTTGCATAGTTGTCTGTTTATCTATATCGGTCGTCGGGTAGTATAAAGTGCACCATATCGATTTGATATAACATCGTCAGCCAATCGTCAAACACAAGGCTGAAAGATGCATATTCACTTTATTATTCATGAATATTTCGAACCCCCAGGTGCCTATGAGGTTTGGGCAAAAAGTCACGCTCACACCATTACCTATTCTCGGTTATACCAAGGTGAAACGCTTGTTAATGATGTCCAAGATATCGATTTTCTGATTGTGATGGGCGGGCCTCAAGATCCAGTGACAACCACTGAACAATGTGCTCATTTTGATTCTAAAAGGGAACAGGAAGTGATTCGAAACGCCATTGACGCTGAAAAAGTGGTCATTGGTGTCTGTTTAGGGGCGCAATTGATAGGTGAAGCTTTAGGAGCCCAATACAACCACAGCCCAGAGCCTGAAATTGGTAAGTTCCCGATCACGCTAACCGATGCTGGCTTGGCACACCCGCTATTTGACCATTTTGGCAAGGAGCTAGAAGTAGGTCATTGGCATAACGACATGCCAGGTGTGACCACTGATGCACAAATCATTGCCCATAGTGAAGGGTGTCCGAGACAAATTGTGGCGTATAGTGAGCGAGTCTTTGGTTTTCAGTGTCATATGGAATTGACTAAAGATGTCGTCGCATTGTTGATTGACAACGATGATCTCAGTCAAGCGGCAAGGTATCGATTTGTCGAGGAACCAGACGTATTACTCAGCCACGACTATGAAGAAATGAACCAAAAATTACACGAGTTTTTAGATAAGTTACAAAATGTTTATCTATCAAAGCCCTAAATAACGATGTACTCGTTTTTAATACAAATACGGCTCTTCGGAGCCGTATTTGTCCCCAGTGAAGCGCATTAGATGGGCCATAAAACCACACGGCATTGTAAACATGTATAGCGATGTGGTTTATGGCGTGTAGACCAAACAATTAGCTACTGGGTTGGTTGTTAAGCAAGGATAGGTTAACTACAAGAATTGTGCGTCAACCATTTATCCACTTGCCCCTGATTTTGCTCCAACCAGCTTTTTGCTGCGTCATCAACCGACATTTTTTGATAGTCAACTAACATCGCGGCCAGAGCGATTTGTCCGTTATCCAGTTTGAACGAGTTAATAATATCCGTTGCACATTGAGATTTTTGATTGAGTTTATTTGAAATGGCGATTTTCAGCCACCCGCCAGCTGGGTTGCCACAGTCCCATTTGAAATTTGGGTTAACACCCCATGAGGCTTTTTGCTCGCACTGTTCATCGTATTTGGGGAACTCAACAAACTTTCCAGGATATTTTGCTTCAACCCAGTTAGGAGACCAGTTAAAAATGAGTAGCGGTTTTTTCGCGGCAATATATTCATCAATCTTGGCATTGATTTCTGCCCCATCTTTCAGTGTTACGACATCAAACTTGAGGCCAAGTGCTCTGATCCGCGCTGCATCTGGCTTCTCCCAAGGCCCTGTATAGTAAAGCCCTAGTTTTCCACCTTCCGCAAACTGTTCATGGCAGCTTTTCAGGGCATTCCAATCCGGTAGCCCGGGGCAGCTCTGCTCAACATAATCAGGGTACCACCAATCCTCTCGTGTGGTTGCTGTATGAGTCCCTCCATCAACAATGTTGCCCTTGTCGATGAGTTGATAAAATTTTGATGCCATTGAGCCTTCCCACACTTCAACTTGTACATCAGCTTCATCGTGAGAAAGTTTGTACCACTGCGCTCGCGCATTCGCATCAACATACTCGATGGGAACGCCCTTTTGACTGAGTAGATCCCCAGCACTTTGGTCAATACTTGCTGGCTGGTCCAGTCAAGAGAAAGAAGCCTTACGGGTTCACCGCTGTGTGAGCTGAAAGATAACCCTGCAAGCGAACAGGCTATCAACGTACGTACTGTATTCATAAATGTTACCCCTTCCAGATTGACTCTTATAGTGAAGGAGGTGATAGCAAAATTTGCAAGCAAGACCACTATCGAGCTGGTTGCTGATGATAAGGTTAACCGTTGAACGGCATTTTTATTATTGCTTTGTGAGTCCCGTTTGCGTATTATGCGCCCGCTTATTCAACTATCAACTAACTGTAAAGGAGTAAAAAATCATGACAAATACATCATTATCCTTTGCAGGTCTTGTCCTATAAGTAGCAGGAAGCTCTCTCATAAACCCCTTTTTTAAGGTATTCGCTTTCTTATAAAGCTACGCCCTAGTCAACTGACCTGCCAATACGTTTTTCGTTTTAAATCCTATTTAAAGGTATTGGTACTATGGGCAAATCCGTCCAAAAGATCACTGAAAACGTTAGCCTTATTGCGTCTACTGATACGTGGATTGAAGGGCTAGCAATACAACAACTGATTAAAACATCAAAATTAGCAGGCATGCAGCAAGTTGCTGGTATGCCGGACTTGCACCCTGGAAGAGGTTATCCAATTGGTGCAGCATTCTTTACAACCAGCAAAATTTACCCGGCATTAGTGGGCAATGATATTGGTTGTGGTATGTCGCTTTGGCAAACGTCAGCAAAAGTATCCAAGGTTAACTTAGATAAGTTAGCGAAGAAGTTTGGGCATGTCGAACAGCCTCTAGACGATAGCTGGGCAGAGCACGTTGCCGCGAGAAAATCAGAAAAAAGCATTACCACGAATGCGTATGACTATGCACTAGGCACTATCGGTGGCGGTAACCATTTTGCCGAGTTTCAGGCGATTGAAGAAGTGTACCAACAACAAGCTTTAGATGAACTTGGGTTAAACAAAAAGCATCTACAGCTACTTGTGCACTCTGGCTCTAGAGGTCTAGGGCAATCGATTTTAGTCAACCATATAACCACCCATAATCATGACGGCATCGAAGTCGGAGACGCGATTGGTAATTTCGCAGATTACCTGCAAAAGCATGATGAAGCGGTGCGTTGGGCTGAGCTAAATCGAGAACTTATTGCCAAGCGATTTCTTGACGCTATTCGTGCCAAAGGAGAGTGCGCTCTGGATGTGAATCACAATCTAGTTTCAGCCAAAGAAATTGAGGGCCAGCAAGGTTGGTTACACAGAAAAGGAGCGACTCCAAGCGACAAAGGCTATGTCGTCATTCCAGGTTCACGCGGAGATTACAGCTATTTAGTCAAGCCCATTGAAGGTGCAGATAAAAATATGGCAGTCAGCCTTTATTCACTCGCCCATGGCGCTGGCAGAAAGTGGAAACGCGGGGAATGTCATGGCCGGTTGGGGCATAAATACAAGCGCGAGGACTTATATCGTACCGCTCTTGGCAGCCGTGTGGTGTGTGGTAATAAGGAACTTCTTTATGATGAAGCACCGCAAGCGTATAAAAATTGTGAAACCGTCATTAACGATATGGTTGATGCGGGGTTAATCGAGGTCGTAGCAAAATTACGCCCCGTGTTAACGTTTAAAACCAATGGAGAGTGTTCATCATGATATTACTCCAATTATCGTCAGGACAAGGTCCTATCGAATGTTGTAAGGCCATTGGTTTAGCGCTAAAAGCGATTGAAAAAGAATGTCGCGCTGAAAACATAGAGCTGGATGTCGTGGATATCCTTGCTGCCGATGATAAGGATTGTTTCAGATCCGTATTGCTAAAGCTGGATTCACCATTTGAGGAGAGAGCCAAGCAATTGGCTTTCTCTTGGCAGGGCGCCATGTTGTGGGTGTGTCAAAGTGCCTTTCGACCTAAACATAAGCGTAAGAATTGGTTTTTCAGTGGCCAAATGTTCGAAGTCGATGAGTCAAGCCTAGATAGCGGTGTAACGTATCAAACGTGCCGGGCATCGGGGGCTGGTGGTCAGCATGTCAATACAACCAATTCGGCGGTGCGTGCCACTCACACGGAAACAGGTGTTTCCGTGCGGGTTGAAAGTGAACGTAGCCAACATGCCAACAAACGGCTAGCCAGAGCCTTATTGTTTCAAAAACTAGAAATGATGAAGCAAGAGCAAATGACTTCTCAAGAAAAAGCACGTTGGCAACAACATCGGGAGCTTGAACGGGGCAACCCTGTAAAGACATTTAAAGGCGAAAAGTTTGTCGCTGTGACAAGAAAAAGTCGCTAAGCCCAAATCAACAAGGATTGAATATGACAAACTTACTTTTTATATGCAGTCGAAATCAATGGCGTAGCCCGACAGGAGAACAAGTGTGGAGAAACCACCCCAAAGTCTCCGTAAGGTCAGCTGGCACGAGTCCTAAAGCACGCAAGACTGTATCTGTTAAAGACATTCAATGGTCTGACATTATTTTTGTGATGGAAGAAAAACACAGAAGTCGCTTAAAGTCTCAGTTCACTCGACTTTTAGACTACAAAGACATTCATGTGCTCGATGTTCCAGACGAGTATCAGTATATGGATGAAGAGTTAATTGAAACTATGAAGCAATCGGTTAGCAGCTATTTAGGAATAGCTGCACCATAAAACCCACAAATTATTAGAGGATAGAACAATGTAATTCCATCAAAGCACAGCAAATGAGTAATCTCGCAAGCCACAAAAATGCGGGAGAACGTGCTGTGCCTATTTCAATGACAGCTAAGCAAGTGGCTTAGTGTTAGTTAAATAGACATGGAGTTATAACATGAGATTTAAATATCCTCGCACCCCTCATTTACCTTGGTCACCGGGTGCTACAAAGGATGATATCTACCAAGGCGTTTTAGGTCACTTTGAAGGTAAGACAGTCGTTGTTACTGAAAAAATGGACGGCGAAAACACCACCTTGTATTCAGATTACGTGCATGCTCGCTCTATCGATAGCCGCTTTCACCCATCGAGAACGTGGGTTAAGGCTTTGCAAGCTAAAATCGGATATCGGATTCCAATTGGATGGCGTATTTGTGGTGAAAACCTCTATGCAAGACATTCAATTGCTTATGACGCGTTGACTAGCTATTTCATGGCTTTTTCAGCATGGAATGACAGAAATGAATGTTTAAGTTGGCAAGAGAGCAAACTATTTTTCGAACAGCTAGGGCTGGAAACACCAAAAGAACTCTACCTGGGGCTTTGGTGTGAAGAGACGATCCGCAATATTGATTTGGATATTGAACATCAAGAAGGTTATGTGGTGCGAATTGCTGACCGCTTTCACTTTAATGAGTTTCCTCAGTGTGTGTCGAAATGGGTGAGAACTGATCATGTGGTCACGGATCAACACTGGATGCATGCTGAAGTGATACCTAACGGACTAAAAGATACGACAGGAGGCGAAGGTGAAAAGATTGAATAGATGGCTAGAAAGCTTAGCCTTAGATCATTCGCCTGATTTCGCAGAGTGCAGGTCATTTTTAGCGAGCTATTTTCCGTTGTTGAATGAGTTTAAAAACACAGAGCAAGATAAGGAATGGCACGCGGAAGGCAATGTTGCTATTCATACAGACATGGTGCTACAGGCGCTGTATGCCTTGCTATCTTCAAGGGCCACGCATATCCAAGGAGCAGAAAGACAAGTCCTAATTTTGTCGGCCTTGCTTCATGATATTGCTAAACCACTCACGACTCGACGGAGAGACATTGCAGGTGTTGAACGAGTGGTAGCGTCTGGGCATGAAGAAATAGGCGCTAGCTATTTGGCAACGCGTTTAATGGAGTTACCCCTTGCTTACAAGTCTGTAATGCAAATTATGGGGTTGGTCGGCTTTCATCAAGTACCGAAACTTTTGGTGGTTAAAAACCAAGGCTATAGTGATTACTTTCGTTTATCTTTAAATGCTAATTTGGAGCTCTTATATTGGCTTGAACAGGCTGATATGAAAGGGCGAACGTGCTCTGATTTAGATAAACAAATTGATTTACTTGAACAGTTTCGATTGTTTGCAGAAGACTATCAGCTTTGGGGTATCGAGGATCCTATCGAGTTTCATCTAAGAAAAATACAGCTTAAATCTTGTCAATCTGAGCAGGCTTTTCTAGATGGTTATGCCATCCATCAGCTTTCGCATGGGTATATTAGTACGGTTGAACAGGCAATAGCGAAAAACTATGAGTCATGCCAGCATTACAGTCATTTATACCTGATGTGCGGCATGAGTGGCAGTGGTAAATCTACTTGGATCGAGAAGAACTTAGAGGGCTACGACGTGATCTCTCTTGATGAAATTCGCAAAGAGCTAAACGGAAAACGTGACTGCCAAAAGAATCGAGGGCAAGTTTTACAGCTGGCCAAAACTCGATTGAAAAAAGCGTTGGCAAATAAGCGCAACGTGGTTTGGGATGCTACCAATATCCGCAAAGATTTCAGAAATACTATCTGTGAACTGGGTGAGAACTATGGAGCGTTAATCACTATGGTTGTTTTCCAACTTAAGGAAAGTAGCCTCCGTGTGAATAACCGCAATCGCCAATATGCGGTGGGTGATGAGGTAATCTCTAGCCAACTGACCAAACTTGAATGGCCGTGGCCAACTGAAAGTCACCGATTTTTGGTCATTGGGGAGAATGGCTCAGAGTTATACAGAAAAGGGACCTTTAGTTAATATCTTGCCTCTAAGCTAACAATAAATTCAAGTTACCTAGGCGAATGCCTAGGTAACTTTCATCATTTAGAACAGTGTATCGCCCGCTAGCTTTTTTAAAGCAAATTTGCCTCGTTCCTTTCCAATACAGCTTTGAATAGCAAATTCAGTGACTCAAATAGAGCTTCTCGCCCATTGTTGCTCCCCACATAGT